>CAZJJN010000041.1:0-31707 GCA_964546335.1 uncultured Phycisphaeraceae bacterium | reverse complement strand
GCGCCAGTGTTAGATAATGGTTAGGATTCCAACGAAAAGTCCCGGACAGTAGTGGATCAAGTCCCGCCCTCACCGATCACAAGCTCCCGTCAATACCACATCTCCATCCGGAGACCCCGATCATCGATCAGTGGAGTTGCGGGTATGCGCTGTGCCTGCTGGTTCAGAATCCTTTGCGCTGTCCACAGCGCCGCAAATGCATCATTGATGTCGTCACCCTCGTAGTCATGGCCGTTGACATCGTTTCGCTGCTCCAGCGAGTTGACGACGGTTGGCCTTGCGTTCGGCCACATCTGCGCAATTAAGTCCTCCCTCGACTGTCGCCCGGCGTCGGTGTTCTTCGCGTCTGGAAGAGGTGTGTTGTTGTTCCAGGCATAGAAACTTACCTCGGGATGGATCTCAAAGCACCACCTCTGATGCAGTGGAGTGATTGCCAAGTCCAAGTTGATGATCTTGGGATACAACGACCACTCGTGCGCGCCTACCTCGCGGTCGGCTCTCGATTGAGTGATGGCGGATGCTGCTAACCGCGACGGAGCATAAAGGGCCGGTCGAATAGGTGCGTTCTGGACACATGGATGGCGGTTTTGCAGCAGCGTTCGGGCTTCCTCGTCGCAGCGTCTTCGCCCACTAGCCGGGAGCCCAATCGGCATGTCTACAGCCATGATCTCGATGAATGGATCGTGTGCCAGAAGCTCCGTTGCCATCCGGAAAATGTTCACCTCGAACCGATTCGAGGTTGTGTCCAACGAGACGCACAACCATCCACCGGGGCATCCATCAACACCTGCGATTCTTGCCACTTCTTCGCTCCAATCTAAGACGTGCGAGGGTAGGAGACGATGCCAAGTTGGCCCACGCGACGTCGTCCTGCCTCTGGTGCATCCATAGTAACGCGCACTGCATTCAGCAAAACACCCGTTCGGCCCGCCACCCCTGGGACACTTCCGCCTCGGCTGCAGATGTAGAGGGTGCAAGAACGTGTATGACGGCTGGTCAAACTTGATCTGGATGGCAGAGGCCGGGGCGTCGTTGACGGGGGTTGCGCCTGGTCACCACCGGACAATTGACCGTCCCTTTCGCTATTTCCGCATCCTGCTACAAGAAATAGCATTGCCAAAATGCAAGGCAACCTGACCATTCATCGACTCCTTACCAACACGAATAGGCCGGCACTACTTGCTTTTGGACGGGCAGAACACGCGAAGGTTCCAGCAACTTTCCGAAGCATCTGGGCATGGGCTTTCTTACGCGCCGACCACGCCGCCGAACCCGCTCACATATCCCGCTGTCACAGAGTTTTTGCTAAACGACCTGATCGACCTGCTCGGATCGGCCGTCGCGCGCATGCCCCGAGTTGAACAATTTTCGGAGTTTTGTACCTTTATGTGCCGAAGATGATCCCCGACCCGGCGGACCCGCTGCCGAGGTCGGCCCAAGGAACCCAGTAAGGAACCATACCCGTGAGTCAAGCCGCAGCCTCCACCGGCCAACCCACCCCAAGCCCGCTTCACTTCCTGCTTCGAAGACTGCACTCGCTGTCGGGCATTGTTCCCGTCGGCGTGTTCCTGTTCTTCCACTTGTTCACCAACATGCAGATGCTGGTGGGCGATTTCCAGCACGAAGTGGAATTCATCCACAACATGCCTGCGCTGCTCTTCATTGAGATCTTCGGGCTTTGGCTGCCCATCGCGTTCCATGCCATCCTCGGCGTGTGGTACACCGTGTCGGGCAAGAGCAATGTGGTGAAGTACAAATATGCAGACAACTGGCGGTACACGCTTCAACGCGTCACCGGCATCATTGCATTCCTGTTCATCTTCCTGCACGTGGCAACATTGCGGTGGGGTTGGCAGATCTTTGGCTGGTACACGCCTTTCTTTGTGACCGGCGTTGCCCCGACGGGCACCGGTGAGAATGCAGCCGGTGTGGTCGTGCCTTTGAGTCACCTCTCGACCCACGTGGCTGTACTGCATCCGTTGCTGCTGGCGGCCTATGTCATCAGCATGGCAGCGATCGTTTACCACCTGGCCAACGGCTTGTGGACAGCGGCGATCACCTGGGGCGTGACCATCACCCCTCGCGGCCAAAAGCAGTGGGGCTATGTCTGCATTCTGATCGGCCTGGGGCTGGCAGGTGCTGGTGGCGGAGCGATTCTTGGGGCTGTGATCTACGACGCACCGGAAGCCGAGAAAAAGGCTTACAACTATATGGTCGAGGTTTACAGGGCTGGTGTGAAAATTGATCTGCACGGCGTGGACAAGGGCGAAACCGTTGCATTGAACCCGGAACTAGCCAAGTTCATCAAGGAAGACATGATCGTCGATCCAGCCTCGCTCAAGCACGGGCATGGCGATGACCACACAGGCGATGAAGGCTAACGTTCAGTAGGAAATTAGGCGAAGACAAACGCGAACAGTTGAGTAAAGCATCATGGCAGAATTGCCCAGAATCATTGTGGTTGGTGGCGGACTCGCAGGACTCGCAGCAGCGGTGAAAATCGCTGAGAACGGCCTGCCCGTCGATCTCTTTTCCATGGTCCCCGTCAAACGCTCCCACAGCGTTTGTGCGCAGGGTGGCATCAATGCCTGCAATAAGGTGGCCCGCCAGCAGGGCTACTCAGAGTGGCAGCACTTTGATGAAACACTCTACGGCGGTGACTTCCTCAATCACCAGCCTCCTGTGTTCAGCATGGCCCACTGGGCACCAAAGATCATTGATCTGCTCGACCGCATGGGCGTGCCTTTCAATCGCACGGCTGAGGGGGAGCGCGACCTGCGCATGTTTGGTGGTTCCCTCTACAAGCGGACCCACTTTGCCGGTGCGACGACCGGCCAGCAATTGCTTTACGCACTTGACGAGCAGACGCGACGCTGGGAAGCCGAGGGCAAGGTCAAGAAGTATGAGTTCTGGGAATTCCTCTGGCCTGTGATTGATGATGATGGCCAATGCAAGGGCATCATCGCGCAGGACATGCGGACGATGGAGATCAAGGCCTTCCGCGGTGAAGCCGTGGTCATGGCCACGGGTGGCAACGGCCTGGTGTTCGGCAAGAGCACCAACAGCGTCATCTGCACCGGTGGGGCGGCAGCCCGTTGTTATCAGGCAGGCGCCTGGTTTGGCAATCCTGAATTCATTCAGGTACACCCGACAGCGATCCCCGGCGAAGACAAATGCCGACTGATGAGTGAGTCGGCTCGCGGTGAAGGTGGACGCGTCTGGGTCCCTGCTGTGAAAGATGCCAACGGCCAGTGGAAACCTCACCCCAATGCGGGTGCCCGGCCGGGCGATATCCCCGAGAACGAGCGCTACTACTTCCTTGAAGAGAAGTATCCCAGCTACGGCAACCTGGTGCCTCGCGACATCGCGACGCGTGAAATCTTCTGGAAATGCCAGGAAGGCTTCGGCATCGGTGGCGGGCGTATGGTTTATCTGGACTGCACGCACCTGCCTGACGCGACGAAAAACAAGCTGGCTGGCATTTTTGAAATCTATGAGAAGTTCACCGGTGATGATCCGCGCGACACAGCCATGCGCATCTTCCCGGCAGTGCACTACACCATGGGGGGCATGTACACCATCTACACGCAGAGCGATGTGGATGAGCAGTCACCCAACGGCAAGGTTGGTCGCGGCATGAAGTATGGCGCGCCCAACAACATGATGACCAACATCCCCGGCTTGTATGCCTTTGGCGAGGTGAACTACCAATACCACGGCGGTACGCGACTGGGGGCGAATGCTCTGCTGTCCTGTATTTTCGACGGCCTGTTCTGCGGCACTTCGGTGGTGAATTATGTCCGCCGGGTCGGAGCCGATGGCAAACCTTTGGCAGCCGGTGGTGACCAGCCTGTGATCGGCAAGCTGACGACCGAACTTCCCGACACTCTGTTTGAGAAGTATGTCAAGCAGGAAGAAGACAAGATGCAGCGGCTGATCGCCAACGATGGTGAGCACAATCCTTACACCATGGCCCGTCAGATGGGCGACATCATGACGGACAAGTGCACCGTGATCCGCAACGATGCGGGGATGAACGAGGCACTGCGAGTCATCCGTGATCTGAAAGAGAAATACAAGAGCGTCAAGATGTCGGACACGGGCATGTGGACGAACCAGAACTTGAGCTTTACCCGGGCCTTGGGTGACATGCTGCTTTATGCCGAGGCGATTCTGGTGGCTGCGATTGAGCGGAAGGAGTCGCGCGGCAGCCATTACCGTGATGACTTCACCGAACGCGTGGATGAACAGTTCCTCAAGACCACGGTGACGAAGTATGACTCAGCCAACGACAGCCACATTCTGGAGTTTGAGGATGTGCCTCAGCCGATGGTTGAGCCTCGGGCACGGACGTATGGCAGCGTTGAACCTAAGAAAGAAGAAAAGAAAGAAACAGTGGGTGCCGGCTCCTGATCGCCTGGCCACCCGATGATGGATAGCATTCATTAACAGCAAACAACCCGACGAGGTTTCCATGATTGCGTCGAACGAAAAGCAGATCATCTTCAACATCAAGCGACGGGACAGTCGCGACTCGGCTTCTTATGTGGAGTCTTTCGCGGTGCCTTATCGCGAGAACATGAACGTCATCAGTTGCCTGCAGTACATCGCGGAAAACCCGGTGACTACGGAGGGTAAGCAGACCACGCCTGTCGTCTGGGACTGCAACTGCCTCGAAGAAGTGTGCGGGGCTTGCTCGATGGTGATCAATGGCACGGTTCGGCAGAGCTGTTCGGCCTTGATTGACCAATTGCTGGAAGAAACAGGCAATGGGCCGATCACGCTGGAGCCAATGTCCAAATTCCCCGTGGTGCGTGACCTTTGGGTGGATCGTGCCCGTTTGTTTGAAGGCCTGAAGCGCATCAAAGGTTGGGTGCCAATCGATGGCACGCACGATCTTGGTGAAGGCCCGAAGGAATCGCCGGAAGAGCAGGAACTGCGTTATGACCTTTCGCGTTGCATGAGTTGTGGTTGCTGCCTGGAGGCCTGCCCCCAGTTCCTGCTGGACAATAACTTTGTTGGCGCCAACGCCATCGGCCAGGTCGTGTATTTCAACATGCACGAAACGGGCAAGGTGCTGAAGAAGGATCGCCTGGAATCCATCATGGGTGAAGGAGGCATTACGGATTGTGGCAACGCGCAGAACTGCGTGAAAGTCTGCCCGAAGGAAGTGCCTTTGACGATCGCCATCGCCAAGGCTGGACGCGACACGACCATACAGGCTGTCAAGAACTTCTTTTCCGGCGGGAAATAATCGGCCGCAATAATGGGCCAGCGAATTCGCAATGAAGCTGTCCATCCTGTGGGCAGCTTTTTCTTTTCTGGGCAGTCGTTACAAACTGAACAAATCGGCCTGTAATAATTGCAGTTGGTGGAAAACAGGCTTTTCTCAGGTGATTTACTGCCGATACCGTCTTTGCTGCCTGAATTTCGTGGGGGGCAGGAGTTACTGATGGCAAACACGACAGAAGAATTCACTCGGCCACCGATTCCCAAGGATCAGTTGAAACCTGGCATTGTCGTACCGGGCGATATTGTGGATGAGCATGGCCGCATCATGATTCGTACCGGCACCCGCATCACGGAACATACCTTGGACACGTTGGGAACGACGATGCTTTTTGCTGGCGCGAACTGGCCGATGCAAAGCACCAGCACACCCGGCCAGGTTGTCAAACAACTGGCTGCCCAGCGTGGTGAAAATTTTGAGGAAGATGATCGCAGGCAGCATACCCGCAAGAAATGGGCGGTCGATCTCGAAGTTGTTGTCATTGAGAAGCAGGGGGAGATGACCCAGCAACGGTTGATCAAAGTCCAGACGATTGATATTTCACTGGGCGGGTTTGCCTTTCATTTCAATCAATTCTTGCATGTCGGCACGTGTCTGGCAGCACGGTTCAAGGCGCTGCCTCATGAGCCGATCCTCACCGGGCAGGTGCGCAGTTGTGTCAGCATCGGTGGTGTGAAGCACCGCATCGGCATTGAATTTACCAAGCGCGAAATTCTTGAAGATGTCGCGTAATGCGAAATTGATCAGCATGGTCAAATCAAGTTTTTTACGCAGGATGAAAATTTTCTCTTGCCTGATTGCCTCTTGGCCGATATGAATATTTGGCCTTGTCGTCGCATTATTCAGACAAGGAGAAGTAGCCATGTCATGTGCCCGCCCTGTGATGTACCCCGTCACGCGTTACGTTGATGAAGATGTCGCCATCATTGAAGCCTATCTGGTGCTGCCGATGGTTATCGACGGGCAAGGCTTGCCTCTGCCAGCCGAGGTGGAGTATCGCCTGGCTGGTACCGACGGATCGTATGACGAAGGTGTTTCCAAACTCAGGCCCGTGCCGGAACACTTTGGTGTGGGTTGTTTCAAGATCGAGATTGCCTCGCCTGAAAGGTGGTGGCCGGCGGGACTCGGTGAGCAGGCGCTTTATGACCTGAAAGTGACCTGGCGACAGCCGAATTGCCGAGGTGCGCGAAAGAACGGACAGCAAGCCTCATGCACGTTCGGGGTTACTTCCGTGCGCTCCTCTGAAAAGGAAATGCCACGCCCATCGCACTTGCTTGTCAACGGCAAGGAATATCACGCCCGCCAGGTGGTTCCCATTGACCCGGAAGCGGAAAATCGTTTTCTACCCATTGATGGCAGCACGCTGTTGGTTGTGCGTGCTCACTATGCGACGGACACGCTGTTCGACGCGGCCGATCGTGCTGGCGTCTTCATGATCCAGTCCGTCCCGCTTCATCCGAAAGGTAGACCCGAGCAGGAGTTGGCTGATGCGGTGCATCGCATCACGCAACATCCCTCGGTGGCAGGCTGGTATGTCGGGCACTTGGGCAATGTGCAGAATGTTGTGGCTGAGCAGTTGCAACTGCTGGACCCAACCCGGCCTATCTATCGTTCCATTCCCGCATTGGAAGCGGCTTAAAGTAGGATGTTTCCAATGGTCGTGTCTTGGGTGCCACACCTTGACGACACTCGAGCGGAGCGAGAAGGGCGCAAGGTGTGTGGATGCTGTACGGTGAGGTGGTTGTGGAACGCGAGGAATGAAGCAACGCAGCGTAACCACTTTCTTATCCCCACGAGCCGCGATCCGTAAGGGAGCGGACTCTTCGGCGGGTGGCATTGCCATGATATTCAATGGGTTGGAAGAAAGAGTATCACGCCAAGGCGCAAAGACGGCAAGGACGCAAAGGTAAGAAAGCGCTATGGGTCGCGTGGCCATCGCTTCAGCATGGCCATGATATGAGCAAGGTTTATGAATATCTGTGTTAACTCTCTACCTCTTCCTTCGGCTTCGCTCAGGATTCGTCGCGAGTTTACACAGCCACCCGACGCGGTTCGGCTTCCATTGATAGCACTGTTTGCCTCACGGACTCGGTCAAACTGTGGCACCCCGCGATGAATGACTTGGACATGCTCTCGTCTTTCGAACCATCACACATCCAAATCATTGGCCCCGATACTCCCTGCCACGCAGGTACGCGTTCATGGCGTTGTAGTCGCTGTTGCTCAGTTCGATGGTTTCAGTCTTGGCAGTAAATCCTTTGGACACGCTGCCTGTCACGCCGGTGATGATTTGTGATCTTTCCCGTTGCAGGTCGCGCAAGAGATCGATCAACTGGTCGCGGGTTGCTTTGGTCAGGCTGGGGTCACTGCGTAAGGCCTTGGCTTCTTCGACAGCTTTCTTTGCCACCTCATCAGCGGAGCGATGGCCGACGGCCAGGCGATTCTGCAAATCGAGCATCAGTCCTGCCAGCCGCAGCCCACCTTCACGAGGCAAATCAGCGACGACATCATCGCGCAAGTTGCGCGAAGCCGTCGCAGCAGCGGTGGAAAATTCGCGAATCTGACTGAGCGTGCTGTTCAGCGATTGGACGGTGAGTGTGACGTAGCGACCATCCGCAGAGACCGTGCCACCGACAGTCAGGGAGGTGCCTGTATTCAACACACTCAAGGTGGGTTGGAAGCCGATCGGGTCGCCATCGAAATCCATGAAATAGGCCTGATGGACGGGGACCCGCAAACTTTGAAAACCGATCCCGCCCGGTGCCGGACCGATGCTCATGGCTGAAGCGCCGGAGACGTGATACGTCGGCTGGCCTGACTTGGCAGCGGCCTTCACGCGTTCAATGTAAACCCGTATGGCTTTATTCATTTCCTTGACGCGCGGCTCAGGCTCGCGCAAGACCCGAGGCATCTGCCTGACGTACTCCAGCCGTTGTGCGGGTGTGAGAATCGAGAGATCGGGTTCAAAACTGGCAAGCTGCCAGCGCACATAGCCATCGAGCATGGCCGAAGCATGAATCTTCATCGTCATCACCTGGATCAACTCCTTATTGTCCAGTTTGATGTCGGGACGACTGGCTGCGTAGTCTGCCTTATCGCGTGGCCACTTGCCGTTGACGGTCCAGCCGACCATGGCCTCGGCCAGCAGATCCTTGAGCACGTCGTTCATCGGCTCGGAGAATTTATCCAGCTTCAGCTTGGCTTTGACCGCGTCCTTCTGTTGTTCGAAGCGCGCCTTCTTTGCCTCTGCTGGGTTGGCTGGTGGTTGGTCAGCGGGTTTGTTTTGATCCGCTTGATCGCCGGGCTTGTCCTGTTTCTGCTGCTCCTTGGCTTCAACAGATTCCTGCTTGTTTGGGTTGTCTTGTGCAGGCGTTTCTTTTGAGGCAGTCTCATCCTTGCCTTGGACGGATTCATCCGGGCCAGTCTTTTCAGCCAGCAAGACGGCAGGCATGGCAAAAGCGATCAGGAGTAAAGCGATAAGGGGCAGTTTATGGATCATGGGGTTCACCTTGCTGTCATTATAGTCGCTCCAGGTCAATTCCCGCGCGATTCGTTACATAACCCATGAATACGGCATCCAGCCTATCCGCACATGCCAAGGCCGAATCGTTTACACTACCGGCCCGAAGAGGAAACCCCATGCGTGAAAATATCCCCCAGATCATTGAAGAAGTCGAGGCGCGGCTGGTAAACGTCCGCGACTCTCTTTAACTACGACCATCAGCAACCCCGATTCAAAGAACTTGAAGAGAAAATGAATGCGCCTGACTTCTGGAACAACCAGGAAAAGGCCAACGCTGTTGTTTCCGAGTTCAAAACCGTGAAATCCGTGGTTGAGCCACTCACAGAGGCGTCAGATACCCTTACGGATATCAAGGAACTTTGGGAGATGGCTGAGGATGCTGACGATGAAGACACCCGCAACGAAGTGGACAAGATGCTGGCTGGCCTGGAGAAGGATCTCGACAGGTTGGAACAGCTTTCCATGCTCAGTGGCAAGTACGATGATCGCAACTGCTATGTGACCATCTATGCCCGCGAGGGGGGAACTGAAGCGCAGGACTGGACTGAGATGATGATGCGGATGTATCTGCATTACTGTGAGTCGGCTGGCTTCAAAGCTGAGGAAGTGGACAAGAACTATGGCGAGGAAGCTGGGCTGAAGGATGTGACGCTCTACATCAAAGGCCCATTCGCCTATGGCTACCTGTCCTGCGAGCGCGGGACGCATCGACTGGCACGTGTGTCGCCTTTCAACGCACAGGGCAAACGGCAGACCAGCTTTGCTGCTGTGGAAATCGTGCCTGAGTTTGATGACACCGGCGGTTACGAGATCGATGAAAACGAACTGGAGATTGAAGCGTTCGCTCGGTCGTCAGGTCCCGGTGGTCAGAATGTCAACAAACTCGCGACTGCGATTCGGATGACCCATAAGCCGACTGGTCTGACCGTCGTCTGTTCTAACGAGCGAAAACTTGAGCAGAACAAGAAGCGAGCGATGGCGATCCTCAAAGGCAAGCTTGAACTGCTTGAAGAACAGAAACGCCAGAAGGAACTCGATGCAGCCAAGGGGGGCAAGCTGGAAATGGGCTGGGGCACGCAAATCCGCAGCTATGTCTTTTACGACAATCGCGTCAAGGATATCCGCACCGGCTACGAAGAAGGCAACCCTCAGCGCGTGATGGATGGCAGCCTGCAAGGCTTCATCGATGCAGAGTTGCAACGACGCGCCAAAGAGCGGAACTGAATCCACTCAGTTGGAGTCAATGTCAGGATAACACGTGCCTCGTGTAGGATGGGTTAGCGAAGCCTCTTGGCGGAGCATAACCCATCAATAAGGCCTATGACCAAGTGTCGTCAGTTGATGGGTTACGGCTCGAAGACTCGCCTAACCCATCCTACCTATTGGACGCATTTTCAACGAGTCATTTGTAGACCAACTCAACGTTCACGCGAGGAAAGTGCATCACTGGCACGTCGTAACTGTTCGTTGCGTTCGCGCAGGATGTCGTTGCGGAGCGGATCGCGCGATTCCTTGCCTGGGTCGCGGTTGGACAGTTTCTCGCCACCGGTTTCCAGGACGAGTGCTGTCGAGGCTCCCCGCTGACCGGGCAGGATATCGACGAGGATGGCTCCGGTGCGGTAGTCCACCTTGTCAATGATCTGACCGATGCGCTGACCGGGCATGACCGTGAACTTGTGATTCTGCCAGATGCCATCCGAAATGCGCCAGACTTCCACTTCAGCCCGGCCTGACGAGGCACGCATGACGAAGTAATGTTTCATCATCGGGATGGTTGTCGGCTCGGACCAGTTGCCGGGTTCGCCGACGATCTTCACGGAGTCAGCCAGATCTTTCTGGTCTTTGTGCAGCAGGGCATGGCGATTGAAGAAGGGGTTCAAGACCACTATGCGCATGCGGTAGCGATACGTTTTGCCAGGTCTGGCTGTCACATCGTAACGCCAGATGGGGTGTTTGATCTCACCCAGCGATTTGCCAGCCGCGACTCCTCCGTTGTTGAGCCGGGGGTCATCACGTTCACCGCGATCCGGATCAAATCCCGGAGGGGGGCCATCTTCAAACCGGTTGTCGCGGAAAGGTCGTTCGAATCTCGGATCGCCTTCATCGCGGAATGGGCGTTCCGTTCGTGGATCACGCTCATTTCCCCCAGCGGAATCATTTCCCGCTCGCTCACGGGCTGCTTCCATGATACGTTCACGTTCGATTTCCAACTGGTTCTTCTGCTGAATGCGATCCTGAAATTGCTTTCGCAGCATTTCTTCTCGCGGATTCGTCGTGGGGTTCATTCGCGGATCATCTTCAGGTGGTGGGCCATCTTCGAAACGATCGTCCGGCCTGCGAAATTCTCTCGTATCCTCCACACCAAGCTGCTTCTGCAGATTACTGATGGTACGCTCGACATCTTCCAATTCCTTGGCAATCTCGGCCAGCCTTTTCTTCTCAGCTTCATTCAAGGCAACCGCACCTTCAAAGGTGCCTCGTTTGGTGGGCAGCATCATTGGCTTGCGAATTCGGCTTTGCGATTGCTTGATCATCTGTTCCAGTTGAGTGCCTTGATCCAGATTGATCTTGCCATTCATCTCGCGCAGGCTGATCTGCATCTGATTGGTCGGCAGGGGGGCAAGGGTGACTACACTCCCGACAGGCGACCCATCAGGCCCGATCTCCTGCCGTTCGAGAATCACATCGACGAGATAGCCTGCGGTCTGATCGCGCCAGGATTCGGGAATCGCTTGCAGGTCGGTGGCGGGGGTAGCCATCATCTTTGACCAGACTTGTGCATCCCAATCGCTGACGACGCGGACGGCAAAGAAGTCGGGCGGATCGGCTGGGCCGATCAATCGACGAACAGCCTGCTCAACCTGGCCTGAAATGCCGTCCCCAAGAACAAAATTGCTCACGACGGTGACGGGTTTTTCCGGTGAGTTGGGCACGGGACTGATGTACTTGGGAATGACTGGCGTGACATCGATGTCGATAAAGGGCAGGCCTGGAATATCCCAGGGAACGATTCGGCTGGAGTCGGCCACACGCAGTTTCAGCGACTGCTGCAGACTCTGAACATAGTCGATGGCGATTTCCGGAATGGTGTTATCCTCTGAATTGTTCAGGCCACCCTCCAGTTGCATGGCCCGCATACGCAGTTGTTGGGCAGCTTCATTGGGAGGCATCTTCAGATTACCACGCGTGTCAAAGCTGACTGTGAAGGGCGAGCCAAAGCTGTAGTAAAGCAGGATGATGATGCTCAGGACAACGACCACCGCCAGGATGATCTTCTCCAGGTAAAGGTCAAGAAAGGAAGCGTGCTTCATTTTCATAGTGGGTCTTCCTTGGTGTGCCGTCTCTTACAGGACGAACTTCGGGGCTTCTGGTCCGTGTGTTACTGCATCGGGGGTGGGGGTGGCGTCATGCCTGGCCTGTCTTCTGCTGGCATGCCGGTGCCGGGTGTCGGGTTGGACATGGTGTTTCCACCCGTGGGTGCTGCGGTTAATCCAATGCCCAGTGACCGGCGGACACTGGCAGGCATATAGCCTGTTTCCCCGGCTGACCCTTTGCCCACGGTCCATTCTCTTTGCCAGATGGTTTCGATCACCAAGTCCACGCGCACGATGTCGCCTTGAGGCTTTTGTGCATCTTCCAGGGTGGGTGGGCCAAAGTCATATCCCATCTTGAGCATGTCAAACTCATTGATGGGCGAAATTTCTGTTCGCAAGACTGTCATGAAGCCCACTGTCTTTAGCTGCTCATATAACTCCGGCAGGTGGGTGATATCCATGATGATTGCCAGCTTCATATGACGGACGTCATACTGGTCGTTACTGATGCGTCCGGTCGGCGTCAGGCTTAATGGGTCGGTTGGCTGGTTTGGATCGACGAAAGCCATTTCATTGGTTTTCTGATCTGTGGGACTCGTGCCAGTTCCTACTACGCCACCCTTGGTCTGTTTACCCACGTATCCCGGCACAGCTTCGAGACGGATCAATTGCTTGATCGGCGCCTGGAGAATGTTGCCTCCCTGATTATTGGTTTTGTTCATCGCCACCATGGCTCGAACGATGTCCTGATACGCCCACAGATTGACCTGGCTTTCCCAGATGTCTTCAATGGCTGGGTCATCCTGATAAATCCAGTTGGGCACAGCGATCGGATATTCACTGGCGATCTGATTCACATTGCCCGTTCCCTGGCCAGTCGCGGCGGGAGCTGCTGCGCCCCCCAAAGCGGTACTGACTTTGGGGATTTCACGATGACTGACATAGATGCCATGATTCTGAGCCCGTTGGCGGATGGCTTCGAGCAGTTTGGTGTTCAAAGCCAGCTTCAAGTCCCGCTGTTCCTTGCGGGTCAGTTGATCAATTGGTCGATCCTGAGGAATCTTGCGAACGGTGTAAAACTCGCGTTTCACTTCCTCAAGTTTCAGCTTCTGTTCATCAGGGGTGAAGGGCAGGCCTGCATTCAATCCAACCCCGATATTGTTGTTGTAGGGCTCAAGCAAATTCAGCAGACGATCCCGGTATTCATTTCTGGCAATGCGCCGGGTGGTGCGGTCGGATTCGGGAAAAAGTCTGCCCATCATAGGCTGACGATTCTTCCGGTTGATCGTCTGCACTTCACGTTGGATCTTCTTGTACTGGCTCTCCAGATGCTCGTTCACACCTTCCAGATCTTTAATAATCTTCTCATTTGGCGTGACCTGTTTCGGCATCCAATCCATATCGATCTGCTTGGAGGGCACTCGGACCGTCGTGTTGCGAATCTGTTGAATCTGCCCGATAGGCTTCTGAACACGCTCGTTCATCGCGTCAACTGTCGATGGGCCTGATATGAAAACACCGTAACACAGAACAATCAAAGCCAACAGCGTGATGACGACAGAGATCGTGGTCAGCATGTACTGTTTGATCAGATACAGGAAGGTACTCATAGCCGGCCTCCTTGTCGGGTTGGGTCGGTCGGGGTGGTTTTCAAACTTGTCGAAGTTTCGGGATCAGTCTGCTCGGTATCTTCAGCCGGTTGAAGTGCCTTCGAGATTTCCTGCTTGACTTCATCCTTCGATTCAATCACCACATCAAAGCTGATGGTGAAGCGATAAACATCGCGTGGGGTGCCATCCTGCTTGTACATGATCTGGCTGGCCCGTTCGATCTGTCGGTTGAAGTTGATGACTTCAGCCGGGTCGAGATTAATGGTGGGTTTATTTTGACCTGGTTCATCACCAAAACCGCCGCCGCCGAATCTTCGATCCTCATCACCAAAACCACCACCCATTCTCGGCTTGGTCGTTGCGGTGCCGGTCGTTTCCATAGGTGCATAGGGCATCTGCGTCGGGCCTGCGATGACTTCCACATTCTTGATTTCGTAGGGTCGGTACAAACGTGCCTTCGCAGAATCGCCTGTGTTGATTTCACTCAGTGTTTTCTTGAATTCTTCGGTCAAGGCTTCGCCGTAGCGCTCCGTATTCAGATGAAACCCCTTGATGACCACTGTGTAGGTCGGTTGCTGATTGCCCGTTGAAGCAGCAGGGGGTGTGGCTGGCATGCCTGGCTGTCCCGGTTGCATACCCGGCTGCATGGACGGATCGCCCATGTTGTTGGGGTTCCCCATATTGGGATTCCCGCCGGGTGCTGCCGGTGCGCCATACATCTGTTGTTGCGGAGGCTTGTACGTCGGTTTCAATTCCGTAATGAAAATGCGTTTGCTCTTGCTGAAGTCAGTCGACTCCCATGCGCTGTAATTGGATGACCACAAGGTTTTATCATCTGGTTCAAGCTGCTGAGTCGCCAGACTGATATCTTCAATGATCTTCGGCCAAAGGTCCTGATACAAAGCCAACTCGCGTAACTGTTCGATCTGACGGCGGTTGTCCTTGGCCTGGATGGTGTTAATCCTCTGCTGATATTCATTACCCTTGCTGATGACCTGACTCACATAGTCGGAAATCGGTTGTTGCGTGCCCGGAACGATTTGCTCGAAGCCCTGCTCAAACCGGGCCTTGCTGATCTGTTCGGAAACAATCACACCGATCCCGGTCAGCAGCAGCAGGATCGATGCTGCAAGGAACCACGGTTGCTTGGATTTCCAGACGCGTTGCTTGAGCGTGGCTTTGGGGATCAGGTTGGCGTCCACCTCTTCGAGGTCGAGCCCCTGCACAGCCAGGCCATAGGCTGTCATCAGGTTGATCGCATCTTCGGCCAGATTACTTGCGATTTTTTCATCCACCTCGACCTGTTTGAATTCCTCGATCCGAATGATGTCCAGTTGCAACTGCTGCTTGAGAAATTTCTGCATGCCCGGCAGGCGGAAGGTTGAACCCATGCCAACCAGTTGTTTCAGGTCGGCATCCCGGTTGATGCTCTGGTAGTAACCCAGTGATTTTTGAATTTCCTGAACGAAATCGGCGAAGACAGGGCGCATGGCCTGGAAAATCTGCTTGGCATACTTACTGGTGCGTGCTTCGCGCTTCAGTTTTTCAGCTTTGGTGAAGGGTAGTTTGAAAGCCTTCATCAATGCGTTGGTGAAGTTCGTGCCACCGATGGGCATGGTGCGAAGCCAGATGCCGCCCGGCTCGACGATGATCAGGTCCGTGCTGGTCGTGCCGATGTCCAACAGAATCAGACCGGCTGAATCCTCATCCAGGTCCCAGTCGAACGCAAGGGCGTTGTAAACCGCCAAAGGCGACAGCGTCATGCCATCAATCCGCAGATTGGATGCCCGGTAGTTATTCAAAACCTCAGCAACGCGATCCTTGGTGATCGCAAAAATACCCACCTGCACATCAGGCGAATCCTCTTCCTGAAAAACCTGATAGTCCCATTCAACCTGATCGATCGGGAAAGGAATCTGCTGCTGGGCCTCGAACTTCACAATGCTGGGAATCTGCTTCGGTTCAACGGGAGGCAACTTGGCAAATCGGGCAAACGCACTGTGGCCGGGCAACGACACCAGCACATTACTCTTGGTCAGGTCATGCCTGGTCTGAAATTCGTCCAGCATGAGCTGAATCTGCTCATCCACATTCAGGTCAGGCGTCGTCAGGATCTGCTTGAAAGGCATCACCTCGTAGTGAGCCAGATTGATGTTGTCACCGCTGCGGACGAGGTGAACAGCTTTGAGCGCGTTGGCACCGACTTCGATACCCCATGCACTGTTGCGATTTGCCATTGCGGCACCTCCCAGGTTACTTGGGCTGGCAGTCCAGGCGGCCTACCCGGCGGGTAGACACGGTCACAGACTGCATACAGGCCGACGCATTCCGTCGGACGCGGCTACCGTAATATAACCAAGTTATGAAAGCTATGAATCACGGCTTGCGGGTGAGGGGCGGATGGAACCAGCCCTCTGAATCATCTTACGGATGTGAACCGACGGGTCAATGCCAAAATCCTGCCAAATCCCAAACTGTTACAGAGCAATCCAAACGGGTGGAAGTGGACGACTCGGCCTGAATGAGTGATTCTGTTGCCTGTGAGTCGTTGGTCAAAACAACATGAAGATGTGGACCCCGCTGGCATGCGTGAATTATCCGACGAATTGGGGCCCAAGGCCAACAGGTTGGGGTTCTGGTCGGGCGTTGGCATATTTGTATTCGCTCTGGTGGTTCTGTCTGTGAATCTGGGGGCCAGCCGGGAACTGACCCATCACGAAACGCTCTTTGCTCAACCCGCGCGGGAGATGCTGCAATCCGGCGATTGGCTGGTGCCCACCTACGCGGGGGAAACCAGTCTGCACAAACCGCCGATCATGCACCTGTCCATCGCGTTAAGCACCTGGCTGACAGGCGCGGAATCTCGATGGGCTGTGCGACTACCCAGTGTGCTGGCTGGTGCTTTGACCTGTGTGCTGGTCGGGGCCATCGGGGCTGCTGCTGCGGGTCGAGCCGTCGGCCTGCTCGCGGGATTGATCTACGCCTGCTCATTCGCGCTGCTGATGCAGGCGCGGTTGGCAGAGGCAGACATGCTGCTGGCGTTGGGCGTCGCCTTCGCTTACTGGCTGATTGAAAAGGGGTCGCGCGTCCATCACGAAGAAGTGCATCCAGAATCTGAGAAGCGGGACGGTGCTTTGTCCTCAGGAGAGTCAATCTGGCGTCGGCGAGGCATTATCTACGTTTTCTACCTCACTCTCGGCCTGCTATTTCTTACCAAATGGATCCCCGGGCCAGCTTTTGTCGCGACAGGGGCACTCCTGTTCGCCACGCTGCTCTACCTGCGAGGCGACCGCAGCCAACCACTCTGGCATGCAGCCATCTCTCCCATCGGCTGGCTGATTCTTCTTGCTATCGTCGGCGGGTGGTGGTTGGCAGCACAACAGATCGAACCTGATCTTTGGCAATACTGGTCTTACCACAACCTTCGCCGATTCTCCGGCACGATGGGTGACATGGAAGGCACCGAACCGACGCCTTATTACCTTTACACTGCGCTCGCGTTACTGCTGCCTTGGTCTCCCTTTCTCTTACTCGCAGCGGGACGCCATCTACCCGCTTCGCAGCAAATCCTGATTGGTGTCGCGCTGCTCCTGGCCGGGGCGTTGGCTGGGCTTGATCTGGCCATCGGCTACAGCAGCAGCGCTAAGGTTGGCTGCGTCTTATTCCTGCTTGTGGGGGTTGCCGTTGGCCTGAAGATTCGCAAGCGCCAGCAACTGCTGCTCTGGTGCTGGTTCATCGCTGGCACCGCGCTGCTCACTGCCAGCAGTTGGAAGCATAAGCATTACATCATCCCCATCCTGCCACCCGTGGCCATCGCTTCTGCGGCAGGCCTGCGCCAGATGATGCTTTCGCCGCCAGCCTGGCTCAACTGGCGCTGGACGTTGCCTGCCGTCGCTTTCGCTGCCATTGCCTCGGCTATCACCGGCGTCATCCTCGCTCCCGACTTTGCCCTGCCAACCATCCTGCTCGCGCTGACCGTCGGCTGCGGGTTATGCCTGGCTATCCTTTTTCAGACCCGCCGATGGGGTAACGCCTATGCTGCCAGCTTGCTTCTCACCACTGCGATCTCAGCCTGGGTTGTGTTTATTTTCATCATGCCCCGCATCGACAGTTACGCGGAGCAGGCAGACTTTGGTCGATCCATCAGACAACGCGCCCAGCAGACAGGCCAGCCCGTCCTTTACTACCGTCTCCCTGAGCATCACCTCATGTACTTCGGCCCGCAGCCGCCGGTGCTGCTTGCAGACAAGCAAAGCCTGCGCGCGAAATTGGCTGACTCTCCTACATCCACCATCGTGTTTCTGCCGCGCAGTCTGATGAATGATCTGACCCCGTTGGACAAGGTCAAAACCATTGGCAGCACCACCCGCGTGCGTACGATCCCAGTCTCAGGCATCGGCCATGTGACGGATTACATCATTGCAGTCGAGGTAGAAGTCGAAGAGAAAAACACGCCTAGCGAATCTGATTGAAAAACTAAAACTGCTCGAGGAACCGGACGTCGTTTTCAAACAACCAGCGGATATCGCTGATGCCATACTTCCGCATGGCCAGACGTTCGATGCCCAAGCCAAAGGCAAAGCCGGTCCATTCTTCCGGGTCGTAGCCCACGGCTTCGAATACTGCCGGATCGACCATGCCGCACCCGCCGATCTCGATCCACTGGGTCTTGCCCCCGACGTTGATCTTCACGTAAAGCTCAGCCGAGGGTTCCGTGAACGGGAAGTAGCTGGGCAGCAGCATCACGTCCGCATCCTCGCCGAACATGGCATGGACGAACTGAATCAGCGTGGTCTTCAAGTCGACCATGCTCACATTGCGATCCACATACAACCCCTCGACCTGGTGGAACATCGAGTAATGCGTCGCGTCATGTTCATCCGGCCGATACACGCGACCGACCGACACGATGCGCACCGGAGGCTTGGTGTTCTCCATCACGCGAATCTGCACCGTTGAAGTCTGCGAGCGCATCAGCGCGGGGTTGTCGCCGTCCGGATCGGTCAGGTAAAAATTGTCCAGCGGGTCACGGGCCGGGTGTTGCTGGGGAATGTTCAGAGCCACGAAGTTGTGGTACTCATCTTCCACTTCCGGGCCGGTGGCGACATCGAAACCCATTCTGCCGAACACTTCGGTGATCTCATCAATTGTCTGTGTGATGACGTGTCGCCTGCCCAGTTTGATCGCCGGGCCCGGCTCGGTGATGTCCAACAACGGGCCTTGGGCTTTGGCAGGTGCTGCGGAACCCAGATCGCCTTTGAGCTTTTCATATTTCGCTTCGAGGAGTTGGCGCAAGGCGTTGGCCTGTTGGCCGAACTGAGGCTTCTGCTCCTTGGGGACATCCTTGAGCAGACCCATGAGCGATTTCACAGCCCCTTTGCTGCCCAGATACTTGATGCGAAACTGCTCCAGTTCACTGGCGGACTGGACAGCAGCGAGGTCGGCCTTGGCCTGCGTTTCAAGCTCGGTGATCTTTTCCAACATGGGAGAAGAAGGATAACGGATTTACATTATCCCGGCACATCGGACAAACCTTCTTCTAAACACATGATTCTTTTGACGACGCTTCAGTTTCACGCGCTTTTGAAGGACATCAAGTCCCTCCTCTTCTTGCGAACACGGCTGCGACCAAAGCCTCGGTATCCTCAGGCGGGTCATCCTGAGAAAGGATCAACTCGATCCAGCGGAGAGCATCCTGGCGAGGTTCACCCAATTGCACCAGTACGCCAAGGGCTTCACCGGCGATGCCGGTCGGCCCAGCGGGGCTAAAGTCTGAAGCGTCGCCATCGATTCTTGAGCGGGGCTGAGTCAGGAAGGCATCCACCTTGTCTTTAAGCGTGACGACGATGGTCTCGGCAGTTCGCTTGCCCACTTCGGGAAGCGTCTGCAGCAAATTGGTGTCACGGTTGGCGATGGCAGCCGCGAGGGTCGCGGTGTCGAGGGTCAAGGCACGTAAAGCTTTGCGGTAGCCGATGCCTTTGACTTCGGTAAAGACCTTGAAGAAGGCCCGGTCTTCTGGAGTGAGAAAGCCAGCCAGCCTGGGGAGGAACATCGCCCCCTGATTTTGCCCTTCGAGAAAATGCAATGTATGCAGCGTCACAGGCTTGCCGATGCTTCCCGCCAACCTGGCCAGGACGAATTCAGGCGTGAGAACTTCGTAAGCCAGGCTGACTTGGCCGGGCGCTGCGGTGGACGTGAGAATGATGCTGCCCGATTGGAGGGCGTCGAGTTGGCCTGTGATTCTGGCGATCATGCAGGCATGATAATGTTCTTCGGGTTTCGGGTCGCCTGTAGGGTTCAGGCAAGTTGGGAAGGAAGCAGGTGATGAGGAACGTGTAAAAACGCTTGCCTTGAGCCAAATCAGCGATATGCTTGAATAATCCCTACGTTGGGGTTGCTGGAGCCGAGAAGGAGCGCACCATGCCCATTGCTTATCGTTCATCCATCGCTGTCATTGCCTTGCTGTCTGCTGCCACGGCTGTTCAGGCCCATCGTTTCGTAGAATTTACTTTCGAGTCTGAACCCGTGCCCGGCCAAGTGTATCAATTCACTTCAACAATTCAGTTGTTTGATGATAAGCCTTTGGCTCAGGCGAACTTCATAGATTACTTCAACAACGACTTATGGGATGGGATTTTCCTGAACCGTGGTATTGAGGATTTTGTCGTCCAGTTTGGTGGGTTCTATTACCCCGGGGTAGCAGGTGATGGCCAAGGTCGGTTTTATACCGTCGAAGATCGCGTTGATCTAGATGGTGATTCAGGTACCGCCAACCCAACCGTGCCAGATGAATTTGGAGCCAATGGGGTGTCGCGCTCGAATGCGCCAGGCTATATTTCTTACGCCAAAACGAGTAATCCTGACAGTGCGACCAACCAGATTTTTGTGAATCTCGTGGACAATGCCTTTCTGGATCCGGGAACGAATAACAATGCCACAGCCAGTAACGGCGGATTTGAACCTTTCGCTCGAATCATTGATGACACTAGTCTTGACTGGTTCCGGGCCATTACGGCTTATTCCGATCATGATTTCAGTACAAACCCCGCGGCAGGCCCCATACCCGGTCCCACGTCTTATCAGTTTTACGATTACATCGCAGCAACCGATCCGGATAATCCAACACTCGTACCACTAGGCAATTTTTCTGATGTGCCAGCCTGGATTGACGAGGATGCTGATCAAGGCAGACTCTTTTTCGATGTCTGGCGTGTCGTTGACACTCAGGAAATCGATGTCATCGAAGGCGATGCCAATCTGGACGGCGTTGTTGATGTCCTGGACCTGGCGATCCTCGCAACCCACTACGGATCCAGTGGCACTCAGTGGTACACCGCCGATTACAACGCAGATTCTGTAACCGATGTACTCGATCTTGCCATTCTCGCCACCAACTACGGCCAATCTGTCCCTACCCAACCCATCCCTGAGCCAGCAAGCCTTGCTCTCCTGACTCTAAGCATGACCGCATTGTTGCGTCGTCAAAGGTAAGAATGTGACGCTTGACGAATGTGAAAACTGCTCCGAATGCAATGGCCAAGCGCACCAGGATCAAACAACAAACTAATGCTTCAGTTTGGGATTGTTAGAAGCGGCGGGTTAAGATTAACCCACTGATTAGAAGAATGGTAATAGAAGCCGGTTCAGGGACTGGCGGTGCCTGATCATATGCCACATGGTCAAACACCAGGCCAAGAATGCCTCCGCCGGTGTCGGTCAAGGATGGGTTGCCAAAGGTGACGGATTCAATCACTTCGCCTTCTTCAACGGCAATCTTCAGGTACAGATTCCTGACCGGGGCACCATTGACGAAATCCGCGAAGTCACCCAGGTTCGCGATCACAGGCGTTGATGTGCCAGTTGGATCGTTGATCCACACGGGCAGATCAAGATTGATCTCAAGCAGTTCGTTCTGATAGAAGACGCTGATGAAATCCTGAAAATTGGATAGGCCAAAGCCCACCATGTGAGGGTTGCCATCGAAGTGGAAGGTGATGCGGTCGGCAAAGTCTGGGCCGAAGAAATTGACATTGTCCGCTGGATCTCTGCCGTTGGTCAGGGCGTGCGACCCATCCCAGAGATTGCCTGGGAATGGGCCACCCAACTGGGGCAGGAAATCGGTGGTGGGGTTGAACAGGCGAGGCAGGACATTGCTTGGGCCGAAATCTGAGCCATGCCATTCGATTGAAAGGGGGGCAATCAGCGTGGTGTCTTCGAAGTCCTCGATGAAGGCATCATCCAGCCCCAGGTTTTCGTTCATGGTTTGCGGGGTGTTGTCGTAGAGTGAGGGGCTCAGCGCAGTGACAACATAGCCTTGCGACGCCTGGGTCGCGGTCAGCAATGCACAACCACATAGCCACAGTCTCCGACGGGATATCATGTGCAATCTCTTCTCTCTTAACCCGCTGTAGCGAGATGCTACAACCTCTCAAGAATAAGATTACCAGAAGTTTGCCCGAAGTCCAGCTTTTTTGAAAGTTTGCTGCATTTCGGGCAGGCGTTTTTCCTGCTCAAGCTGCTTTTCGAGGAGAAAAAGTCGGTTCAACTGGCTGCTGGGCTTGCTGTCCATTAAGCCAAGTCAAAGCCTTGGCGATGCATGTGTGCGAAGCCAAGGCTTGTAACAAACCTTTGCGTCGGCGACCCATCCCAGCCAGTTCACCTGCTGCCAAGGCGCGACGGGCATATACAGTCGCAGAGTCACTAAACCCGTTATGGTAAGCACTTAAGGCGCGGCTGGTGTTGACTTTTCTCGTCGAGACAACCTTGCCCGTCTTGATCTTAAGATCAGGCAGTCCATGCTTCCTGCGTGCCTCAGCCACGATCTGCTGTAAGTCGGCTGCCTGCTGGGCAGATCGAGCCTGACTGATGCTTTGCCCGTGCACGCGATAGCGCAGCAGGCAATCAGGCAAATTCTCCAACGGGCCGACCTGAAGCAATCTCAGCCAGAGCAATTTGTCCTGAGACGTTTGAAAGCGTGTGTCGTAACCGCCAACCTGCTCAAAAGCACTCTTGCGGATCATGGCCAGGGGATGGCACAAGCCTCCTTTGCCTTCCAGCAATCTTTGCTTCAGCCGACTGCGATCGGTCTCCCAGCGTCTGACACCAAAGGGCAAACCATCCTGATCGATCCGCACACTCCATGCACCTACCGCAGCCAACTCCGGGCAGGCTTGCATACGCGCGACCTGTAACTCGAAACGCTCTGGTTCGCAGATGTCATCCCCATCCATGCGCGCCAGATATTTGCCTGTTGCAAGCTTCGCCGCCTCATTGAGAGATGCAGTCAGGCCCTGGTTTGATTGGTGAATGACACGAAGGCGCGCATCGCGCCGGCTCCATTGATCCAGGCATGACTTGGAATCATCCGTTGAGCCATCATTGATGAGGATCACTTCAAAATTGGTATAGCTTTGCCCGAGCAGGCTTTGGATCGCTTGGTCAAGGTAAGGCCCATTGTTATACACAGGCATCAACACGCTGACTTTGGGTTGTTCCATCGTCTAACTCCAGTTGATCCCTGCTTACGCAGCCTGTCTGAACTCCATGGGTGAAACTTCCATGGGATACTTATCAGCGCTCGATAACTTGCGACCTGTCAATTGATGGAACAACTCCAGTTCCATCTCCACAATGCGATCCAGCGAAAGTTCATTCTGGATGTGTCGGGTTGCTTGATTGCCCAAGGATTCAGCCAATCTCCGATTCTGCAAGACTGAATCCATGGCCCCCGCCAAGGCAGTTGGTGTTTCGTCACAGAGCAGGCCGTCGCGAAGATGATGGATGACATTCTCGACACCCGGCACGCGCGTCCCGATGACGGGTAAGCCACAGGCCATGGCTTCCAGCAACGCTTTGGGATGACCTTCATAGCGCGAGCACATGACATAACAGCGGGCGCGATTCAACTGCTCAGGCAACGCCGCGTTTGGCACATTCCCTGCAAATTCAACGCGATCCATGACATCCGCAAACGTTTCCTGCAAGGCTGCGAGTTTTGGTCCTGCTCCGATGAAACGAGCCTTGACCCCGGGCAGATGTCTCAAGGCTTGCAGCAGTAACTCAGGATGCTTCTGCTCAGAGAGTCTGCCAACCGCGATGACATCAACATCTGGCTGACGATCAGCATGCGGGTAGAAACTGTCAGTCTGAATGAAGTTGGGGTGGATGCGAATGCGCTCTGGCGCAATGCCATAACGTTGTTGAATGGTTTCGCGCATGGCCTGTGTCGTGACTGTCACGACCTGTGCCCGGTTGAAGACCTTGTCTTCCATCTCACGAGCTCGGCAGGCTCTGGCGGATTCTTCGCCGGCTGCATTGGCTTCAAAGTCGGAATAGAGATAGCCGCAGCGTGCGTTCAGGGGTTTGTTGAATTTCTCTGCTGCGGCCAATGCCACCAGACTGCCCGGCGCCTGGTTGGTTTTAATGACGTCGGCTGTGCGGAAGACACCGCGGTGCAGCCAGGGGATCGCCTTGGTGTACCAGCGATCCGGCAGGTTCCATGCGTTGCATGCCACCTCAATGCCCGGAATATCTTTCACATACTTTTTGTCTTGCGCGCTGCCCCAGGTGACCAGCGTAATTTTCAGGCCAGCCTCGGCCAAGCGTTGATAGAGCGCAATCTCACGATCAAACATGCCGACGTTGACCCACTCAGCAAGGGACACGCCCTGTGTGAAGACCAATACAAGATGTTTCTGTTTATTCGCCATATTCAGGATGACTTTTTGTTGCTCGGCTGGTCATATCCAATCAAAGCTGACCATCGGCAGGTTCGCCTGCTTGACCTTGCGGATGATGTCTTCAGTTGCTTCATGAAGATGCGGGTTCTTGGCGTCATGCCTTTCCACCAGCAGCCGATCAATCATGTCGATCTGGCCCGACTCCAGCAGACGGTTAACAATGCTGATCTCAGCCCCTTCCACATCAATCTTCATCAAGTGAATGCGCATGCCCAGTTTCTGTATGAAGTCAGCGATATCCACAACACGTACCAGCTCATACGAGTTACTTGAGATGTTATTTTTCTGCTCAAGCAGGGATGAGCCGGTCGAGTATTTCACGGGGTCAAGCTCGTTCTGTTCATGCAGGTAAAGCTTCATCTCACCTTCATGGTCGGCCGCTGCTGCCGGGTACAGATGCACGTTGCGGTAGCGTTCCAGTCGATCATGCAGTTTGGCAAAGGCATAAGGGTTAGGCTCGAAAGCGTGCACCTGTGCCCCGGTTGATGCCAGGTAATGGGAGACCTTGCCCACGTTCGCCCCGCAATCAATGACGACGCTATGTTTGTTCAGCCCATCAAAGAAAGCCTGAAAACCTTCAGGAATATGAAAGTCACTTTGGGGAGCGGACTTTTTCAGTAGCGATGAAAACATGGCGAATCTCCTGAAGTGACGTCAAGCCTTCTCAGCCACGACGATATACCGGCCAAAGCGTTTGCTGCTTTGCGCCCGGTTGAGGAACTTCATATAAAAGCGCTTACGGAACTTGCGCAGGATACGAAGGTCGGCCACGGCATTCTGCAAGGCGCGATCCAAGGCCTTGCTGAAGCAAAGCAGACTCAAAGCATCCAGTGAATGTTGCTTGATGATCGAACGAATGCTGAAGCCTTCCTCCGATACTTCCTGCCTGATATCACTTTCGCTGAAATGGCGGTAGTGCAGGTTACTCATCGGCAGGTGCAGTGAAGGCACGCTGAGAATCAAAGTCCCCTCGGGTTTCAACATCTGATGAATATTGCGCAACACACGGCGTGCATCTTCAGGGGGAATGTGTTCATACACTTCAACATGCAGACAGGCATCAAAGCTGCCCGGTTGCATACCCGTCTGCACAGCCAAGGGCTCGCGTAAGTCCGCCTGCCAGAACGTGGCATTGGGCACCAGGGCGCGGGCATATTCAAGTTGTTGCTCGATCAGTTCCAGGCCGACCACTTCATAGCCTGCCTTGTCCAGTTCAGCCGTGATGCGCCCGTCGCCACAACCTGCGTCCAGCACTTTGCAAGGGGCAGAGGGTAGTTCATCCAATACCAAACGCATGTAGCCGAAATATGGAAGGGAATACAGTTCCAGCGGATCACGCATCCAGTGATAGGGAAGACGATATTTCTGCTCGGTCAGTGAGCGGCGAAGTTCATCCATGACTCATACCTGCCAATTGGGGTGTCTGATCGAAATTTGAGGCCTGGGTCTTTGCTTGCTTTGGCGAGAAACGAATATCAAACCGGGCTTGGAGTGCAGCGATTTCATCTTCGAATAATTGGTTCAAATGCGCGCACAAAGCGGGGGCCATCGCAGGCTTGGATTGGCTCAAGGCCTGCTCCATACGCTGCCTGACTTGTCGAGGCATGACCCCGGCTGGAATGCTGCGGACAACCTGTGTCAGCAAGCGATTACGTGGCACACGCGTCGTGTTGGCCTGGGCAAATCCCCGGCCAAGATCGATCGGGTTGATTTCCAGGAACTGACTGATCCCGGCCCAGACAGATGCTGGCTCGCTCTTGAAGGCTTCCAGCGTGACGATGTGTAGCGATGATCTGGAGAAGTACTCCAGGTAACGGCCAAGCGCTTGGGTATAGAAGCTGTTTTGCAGATAACGGAACGGCCAGGCTGGGTCGTCATACCTTTTGATATAACGCGACAGCTTGATGCGGCCTGATCGAATCGCCTGCTCAACTCTCGCATCTTCAATCGCACAAGCCTCTTCCAATGAAGTGGCGTTGATATCAAAAACCTCATCAATCGGGCGATGTTCATCCAATCGTTTGGCGGTATGCCAATACGCTGAGATCGCGCGCTCCACAGGCTGACGCAGAATAATCAGAAACTTGATCTGATCTCCCAAAGCCTGGTGAATGCGATGCGGCACATAGGACTCAGCCAGGTAACTGGTGCTGGCTTCAAACGTGATCCGCTTCTCTGCATCTTCCTTTGGAAAGTAAGACGCATACGCAGTCAGGTCGTCGGCCTGCCTAATCAAAGAAAAAAACGTGGGTTCCTTGGGCTGCGAACCTGCACATTGAGGATGCTGACTCAAGCACTCAAAGAGCGATGATGTTCCTGCTTTCTGGGCACCGGGAATGATCAGGTTAGGCAGCAAGCGCCACCTCCTCGCATACTTCCCAGGCATAATCGACCAACATGCTGTTGGTTTTTTCAGCGGGAGGCAATTGGCCGGTCTTGTAGTACAGGCCGGGCCCGACTTCGAAGGAGACGGCCGACTCCACGACATCGCTGATCGCGCTGTCCAGTGAGCACCAGAGATTGATGAAATACTTGCCCGGCGTCAGGGGCAGACGCGGGATGTGACATGTCAGAGATTGCCCATCCTCAAGGATCGTGATGGACTCACCCGAAAATTTGTTGCCACAGAGAAACTTGATACGTGATCGAGCGTCCAGGAAAGTCATCGAGGCGCGAACCTTGCCCTCGATGCGGCCTTCAGGCACCGCGATGCGCGCCTGGATCGTCAAAGGTTGGCCTGTCGTGGCTGGTCCAAGAGGCCCGGCGATGGAGACTTCCTGAAAGCGGATCGAGCCAGTGCCTGACCGATCTTTGCGTTGGTCAAGCGGCACGCCTGCTGCCAGATCCAAGGCCTGCTGCTGATACTGGGCGATGACCTGTTCCGTCGGGCCTGTCGCTGCGATTTGGCCATCCTGCATCAGTATGGCACGGGTGCAGAGCCGATCGACCATGGCCAGTTGATGACTGACGAAAAGCACGGTTCTGCCGCGCTGCGCCACTTCATCCATCTTGCCCAGGCATTTACGTTGAAATTCGCTATCACCCACCGCCAGCACTTCATCCACGATTAGAATCTCTGGCTCAAGATGAGCGGCCACAGCAAACCCCAGCCGGGTCTGCATCCCACTGGAGTATCGCTTCACCGGCGTTTCCAGAAACGCTTCCACACCAGCGAAATCCACGATCTCATCGAACTTTTTGTTGATCTCCGTGCGGGTCATGCCCAACACAGCACCATTGAGATAGATATTCTCCCTGCCTGTCAGTTCAGGATGGAAACCGGTGCCTACTTCGAGCAATGAACCGACTCGACCAAACAGATCAGCATGACCTGTGGTCGGTTCTGCGACTCGGCTGAGTAGTTTCAGCAGGGTGGATTTGCCTGCTCCGTTGCGCCCGATGATGCCCAGCACTTCGCCTTGCTTGACTTCAAGATTGACATCTTTGAGTGCCCAGAACCAGTCGTGCTGGATGGTGGCGTCTTGTTGGACAGTGATTTTTTTTTGTGGCGAGATAGCCGTTTTCAAGCCAGCGAGTTTCTTCAATCCATTCACTGAACCTAGCACAACCTTGCGAGGCAGGCCTGCGACCAGTTCACCCAAACGGTCATATGGTGCGCGATCCCCGCGTCGGTAGCGTTTGCCCAAACCTTCACATTGGATGGCGATGTCACTCATGCAAAACTCCGTCGATCAAATCCAGTCTGTGAAGGAACGTTCCATTCGGCGGAAGTAAATCGCGCCGCCCAGGAAAAGCACCACGGAACCCACAGCCGAGGCTGCGAGTAATGTCATCGGTGGGGAGGCAGCCCCCAGCAATGCCCAGCGGAAACCTTCCACCACGCCAGCGACAGGGTTCAACATGTAAATCGTGGCTGCCCAGTTGGGCCAATGCTTGATGACACTCTGCGCGTCATACACCACCGGACTGATGAACATGATCGACTGCACCAGGAACGGAATGATGTAGCGAATGTCGCGATACAGCGCGTTGAGCGCTGCCAGCCAGAGTCCCATGCCCAGTGCGGTAATGATGACCAGCAGCATGAAGACGGGCATGGCCAGGATGCCCCAACTCGGTGCGATGCCATACACCATCATGAGGATCAGCAGGATGCCAAACGAGATGGCGAAATCCACCAAGCCACTGAACACCGAGGTGGCAGGGATGAGCAATCGGGGAAAGTAAATCTTGGTGACCAGTTTCTGATTGGCGACCAGTGAGTTGCCACTGTTGGTCAAGGCATGAGCAAAAAACTGCCAGGGCAGCAGAGCACAGAAAGTGGACACGGGATAGGGGATGCCCGTTGGCGAAGGTTGTTTGCCTTTACCCATCAAGGCGGCGAAGAGGATGGTAAAGACCACCATCGTCAACAACGGGCGAAGCACTGCCCAGACGGCCCCGATGAGTGTTTGCTTGTATCGGACCTTGATGTCGCGGATGGCCAGGATCATGAGCAGGTCGCGATACTGCCAGAGCTCCAGCCAGTTGATGCCGATCAGCCCTTTCCTTGGCGCGATGCGCAGGTAAGGTTCTTCGGTGGTGTAGCTGGGTGACGCGATCGCAGCTGATCCTGCCAGCGCTGTGTCGGTCGCGGGTTGGGGCGTCTCGATCATGGGCATGACTGCAACTCAATTCGCGGGGCTTGGCCTCGCAAGTCATTCAGAGCTAAAGCTCTGTGGGGGCTTGTTTTGCAGCGATATTGCTGCGGCAGGGCTGGCTTGGTTTGCCAAACCTTTCCCGTGTTTTCATCGGTTGACGATTGGGCCGTCTGAATCGGATGTATCAATTAAGCCTTATCGGGCGAAGGTTGGCGGGTGGCCTAAGGTGCGGTTACGGATCGCGCTTGCGCGACCCGATGTAAACCACAGATTCACGCGATGAACTAAGCCAGCAAGGCCGGCTACTGATCGGATGTTTCTCATGAATCGAACAGCCCGAACCAAGGAAGGTTTGGACCAACCTGCGATCACCGCCATCGTTGTATCCTGCAATGAAGGCCATCTGCTGCCAGCGTGTTTGAATGCACTCAAATTCTGCGACGAGTTGCTGGTGGTGGATCTGCAAAGCGAGGACAACACCCGGCAAGTGGCTGAATCGTTGGGCGCGAAAATCATCGACCACCCGCGCGTGCCGATCGTCGAACAAGTCCGCGCATATGCTACGCAGAAGGCAGCCAACGATTGGATTCTCTTTGTTGATCCTGACACGGTCTTCCCAGCCCATCGAGGTGAGGAACTGAAAGCCTTCATTGCTGAAAATCTCAATGTAGGCGTGATCCGCGCTTACGCGCGCAACTACTTCAAAAGTTACCCGCTGAAGTTTGGCAAGTGGGGGGGCATCCATCATTGCACGCTGGGTTTCCACCGTGACCGCGTGAACATCGGCTCAACCGTCCATGCTGGCTACCAACCCCGCCCGGGATTTACCGATACGTTCTTCCCACTAGGAGATGAAGAGCGCGATCTGCTGGCTCATTATTGGGTCAGCTCGCTTTGGCATCTGATCGCCAAGCACCAGCGCTACCTCAAACACGAAGGCCAATCGCGCTATGAGCAAGGCCAACGCTTCACCTGGCGCAAAGCTTTCTCGCATGCCTTCCACCAGTTCAAGTTGCAGATGCTCTGGAAGCAAGGCTACCGCGATGGCTTACTGGGCGTCTTCCTCAACCTGCATTGGTGCTGGTATCAATGGTCAGGCTGGTTGGCCCTTCGCCGATATGAAAAAACATTGCCGAAGATTGAGCGCGATATTTCCCTACAAGCACAGCAGACTGAGCAAAGGAAGGCCGCTTAGGTGACCATGAATCGCGCCAATCTGAATCATGCTGCCAGCGAGATCACCTTGCTGACGCGGATGTTCTGGCCTGATGCGTTTGGCGGGGTGGAACGGCGAACGAAACACATGGCCGAGTCCTTCACCGGTGCTGGCTTATCCACTTCCGTCATCACCTTGCATCACGAAGCAAAACCTAGCGAAGACCGCCAATCGCCCGGCTACAAGGTGTATCGCTACCCCCAGCCAAACGTAGGTTGGCAATGGCGCTGGCGCGAGTGGGTCGCGGCCCGTCATTGGGCTTCGCTCATTCGCCAACATCCATCTGATGGCTGGTACTGGGCGACGGAACCAGTCTCTGCTCTAGGCGCGATCCTCGCTGGGCGCGGTGATCGGCTGGTGTATAACCCGCCTTGGTGTGCAGCAATGATGCAACGGGTTTACAAAGCCAGGCCTGAGGCTTGGACCCAGAAGACACGCCTGCTGCTGCGGTTGATCGAGCGCTGGGTGTATCGCCGAAGCGCGAAAGTTGTGACCGCCTCAGACAACCTTCGACAGCAATATTTCGACACGCTGGGTCAACGCGATCAGGTGCATGTCGTGCATCACGGCGTGGAATTGCCAGAGCTGGATCCATCCGAAGGCGAGGCACTGCGCGCAAAACTGGGCATCGCGCCAAATCGATTTTTGGTTGGATCAGTTTCGCGCATTGACCCGATGAAGGACTTCGCATTTCTGCTGCACGCCTTGTCCAGCGACTCAAAAATTAAAGCTGATTTGCTCATCGCAGGCGAAGGCCCGGAGCGTGAGCGATTGGCAGCCCTCGCTGCATCACTTGGGCTGTCGCAGCGCGTGCATTGGGCAGGGAATTTGGCTGACCCGTTGGCGGCTTACCTGGCGATGGATGTGATGGTTCTGCCTTCGGTTTATGAGCCGTTCGGCAACGTGGTGCGCGAAGCCATGGCCGCGGGCAGGGCAGTGCTTGGCCGAAGGCGCGATGGCAACCCCAGCCGACCTGTGCTGGTAGCCAACGATGAACTGATCGAGCATGGCCGAACCGGTTGGCTGGTCGATTCCCATGAACCGCGCGATTTGGGTTGCCAACTCCTGGCTTTGCAAAATGATCCGCAAATGGCTCGAAAGATGGGTCAAAACGCACGACAAGCGATGCAAACATGCCAATGGTATCATGCCACGCAGGATTACGTGTCGCTATTGATGGGCAAGTCGCAATTGGGCCAATCAATGCAACGAGCCGCGTGAGAATTCTCGCAAGATTCCTCCTCGCGCATCATCTGCGCTTCCTAATCATCCACAATCGGCAACGACACCAATAGCATCAACAGCGACATCATTATTGGCCGATTCAGCCGAACCTTCCAAACAGATTTATCCATCTTGCCTAACCTGGATTATTCATCGGAGTTGTCTGGTCCGTGTTGAGGTGGGTCTGCGT
>CAZJJN010000040.1:0-31921 GCA_964546335.1 uncultured Phycisphaeraceae bacterium | reverse complement strand
AGGAAGCACCATCCTCCACCAATTCCCCGCGCCCGTCTAAACGGGGGAAGCTCAACTCTTAACTCGGTTGGTATACCCAAACACTGCTTCTACGAGTGCATGTCTTTTCGAATCTGACAGGTTAGTAATTGCCGCTTCGTTAGTTAAATATCTGGCTACGCGTTCCAGTTCGTGCTGTGGCGTAAAGGTGTCCTGTGCAGTGTTAAGTAATGTCATTACATAATCATATTCATTACTCCTGGTACTGTAGTAGTACAATAACCCACAGATAAGCACGACAAACAATAATATTAGTGACAATACATATAGCTTGTACGTGACTAGTAGCTTATAAAGGTGTGCCATCACTAATTCAACCTTTCTCAATGAAGTCCCCCATTGGACAACTCAATACGCCCCGCGGGTGAAGAGCACAGCAACGATGGTGCGCGCGATGATGTGCAGGTCCATCCAGACGGACCAATTTCGCACATAGTAAATGTCCAGGCGGACGCGTTCCTGATAAGGCAGGTCGTTTCGGCCGGACACTTGCCAAAGCCCGGTGATGCCGGGCCTGACGCGACAATACAGATCAAACCATCGTCCGTAGCGTTTCACTTCTTCATCAATGATCGGGCGCGGGCCGACCAGACTCATCTGCCCGCACATGACATTGAAAAGCTGAGGCAATTCATCCAGGCTGGTTCGCCTGAGTATTTGGCCGACCCGGGTGATGCGCGGGTCTTCGCGCAGTTTGTGGTCACGGTCCCACTCCTTCCGCGCCTCATCATCGTTGGCTAGATGCTGTTCAAGCACGGCATCTGCATCGCGCACCATTGAACGGAACTTGATGCAGCGGAAGTGTCTGCCATACACGCCGATGCGTTGATGGCGGATGAAAACCGGTCCCGCTGAATCGAAGCGGATCAGCAAGGCGATAACCGCCATCATCGGCAGCAACACAGGCAAGGTCAGCAGAATGATGACCCACTCCAGGATGCGCTTGGTCAATGCCTGAACCGGATCAAGCAGGCGTTGTTTGACGGATAGGGCCAGCAGGCCTCGCAAGTCCACAGCTTCAACGCCCAGGCTGGTGATGCCATGCAAGTCGGGCAATACAAAGACCTGGCGGAACAATTGTTGCTCCGAGGCAAGGAAGTTCTGCATCCGCTGGTTGTCCAGTTCGCCTGCGGGAACAACCAGGCAAAGCTTGGGCATTTTGTCCACCAGCCGAGGTACGAGCGAGGTGTCCCCGAGGATGGGAACCCCAGCGAAGGCGGTTTTGTGATGTCTGCGGTCATCAAGAATGCCCACCGGCTTCAAGCCCAGCTCAGGCTGGGTCATGAGCACGCGCAGCAAACGCCTGCCGGACTTACCACACCCCAGCACGATCATGCTCTTGCCCCACCAGTTCTGCCGACTGAGCAGCAGGCGGATCGTGGATCGCCCCAACACCAAACCGAGCACACTGAACAAACCTGTGAACAAGTAAACCAGTCGCGAGTAAGCCTCCACCTCGCGTGACAGGAAAGCGATCGTCCCCAGGCCTGCGAACATGGCGACCGTCGCCCAGAAGATGCGGCGGAGTTCCTCGGGAGGGCCCAGTGGGATCGAGTAAGAGCGCGTCGCCGCCAGCAACAACAAGTAAGCTCCCAGCAAAGGCCAAAGCTGCCAATACTGGCTGAACTCGTACTGTCCGCCAGCCAATCGGCGAACCCACACTGTCACGATAAACACCACCGTGATGATGATCGCGTCGCCTGACATCAAGACCAGCTTGGTCAGCCCCGGGCGCGTGACCGAGCGGATGGCGTTGATCGCGTCGGACACACTGCCAGAATCGACAGAGATCGCAGGTTGTGAAATGGCTCCGCTCACAAGGCTCCTTGTTTGGCTTCGAGTCGATTCGCGTCCAGCCCATTGTCCCAGACCCGGCTATGGCATCAAATCTCAAGTGCGGGTTGGTAATCTGCCGTTTCCATATCACGATGTTGGGCAAAGGCTTGCTGGGCCAGGTCTGTCACCGCAGCAAACTGTTGCTTGAAACGCTCAGAAGAGAATTGCTGGGCATGGGCCGCGATCTCGCCGGAGTCAAAGCTGTTGCGGGTTTCTTCAAATGTTTCAACAGCGCTAGAGAGTGAAGCTTGCGATTGCTCGTCAAAGAAAACGCCGGTTTCACCTTCGACGACGGTTTCCATCGCCCCACCCTTGCGGTAAGCAATGACCGGGCAGCCGGCTGCCTGCGCTTCGACCGGGGCGATGCCAAAGTCTTCATCCGCAGCGAAGATGAACGCCCGAGCGCGCGACAAATACTCCGCGATCTTTGACCGAGACTGCCAGCCGAGGAAGGTGACATTGCGCCCCGCACGCTGTTTGAGTTGTTCGCTGCCGGGACCATCGCCGATGACTACCAAAGGCTTGTCCAGCTTGCTGAAGGTTTCAACGATCAGGTCCGTGCGTTTGTAAGGCACGAATCGACCAACGGTGATGTAGTAGTCCTCGCGCGACTCAGCAGGAGAAAAATGCTCCACTTCGACAGGCGGATAGATCGTCAACGCACGTCGGCGATACGCCCGCCAAATCCTGCGCGCGATGTAATTGGAATTGGCAATGAACAAGTCCACGCGATTGGCTGAAAGTTGATCCCACTTGCGCAGGCGATGCAGCAAATACTGAGTCATCAAACCGCGCAAACCTCGGTGCAATCCCTTGGCTTTCAGGTACTGCCAGCGTAAGTCCCAGGCGTAACGAATGGGCGAATGCACGTAACTGATGTGCAATTGATCGCTGCGCGTGACCACGCCCTTAGCGACTGCGTGATTCGAGGAGATCACCAGGTCGTAGTCATCAAGATCAAGGCACTCCACCGCGAAAGGCATCAAGGGCAGGTAACTGCGATAGCGCGTTCTGCTGCCCGGCAGCTTCTGTATCCATGAGGTGTGGATCGTTCGGCCAGCCAGGGCGTGGCCGGCCATCTTTTTCGGATCATGCACCATGGTGTAGATCGGGGCATCGGGATAGCGCTCAGCAATCGCGGCAAGAACCGCCTCTGAGCCGGCGGGGGTGGTGAGCCATTCATGAACCAAAGCCGTGGACATGACCGCATGATACCGATCAACTCGCCGCATGATTCGCCAAGCAACTATCATGGCTGCATGTCCGACGTCACCACGACCACTCCCAGGCCAATGATTCGCAGCAGCGAACGCATCGCGCAGTGGTGCCACGAGCATCGCCTCTGGCTGTTTGTCGCACTGGGTGTGTTGTATCTGCTGCCTTTGAACGGGCAATGGCGCGTCAGGCCGGACGGTTTGCAGAATGCGTTCGTCGCACAGAAGGCACTGCACCCGGACACGCCTATTCCAGTCGATCTGCTGGCTCATGACCAGTTGGAAGCATTGCAGCCGGGCCTGCCCTGGCTGATGGCGTTCAGCTTCTCGCTGACTGGCGCCGCAGCACCCTGGCCTGCGGTGTTGTTGATGTGGGGGCTGGGCCTGCTTGGGTTGGTACTGACGTATCAGCTTTTCAAGCGTGTGGCTAAACCTGAGCACGCGGCTGTGCTCACTTTGTTGGTCGGCGTGACCGAGAACTACCTGCTGTTCAGTTTTGAGTTGCTGAATGAGATGCCTTTCATGGTGGGGTTGCTGGCCTTTCTCCTGGGGTTGGAGCTTGTGCGCGAGAAGGGGCACAGCTTCTGGTGGGGGTTGGTGTTGGCTTTGGTCGGGCTCGTTGCGATGGCACTGTTTCGCAGTGTGGTGATCACAGTAGTCGGGGCGGGGGTGCTGACCGCGCTCTGGACCATCGCGACAAGTCCACAGCGAGGTAAATTGGCTTGGCGTTTTGGCTTGGGGGCACTGGCTTTGGGCGCAGTGTTACTCGTCGCCCGGGTTTTCGATCCCCGACTGGATCATCCATTCATGCTCAATCGTGATGAGCATGACATTCTGCTGCGGCTGACGCGCGAGTTGCCGACGATGTGGAGCCAATTGGTCAATCGCAACTTGCCATTACTGTTGGGCGAGTCCCTTTCGGAAGCATGCATCGGATTGGATGTTGCGTGGTACGCTGCCGGGCCGATCGCGATATTGATGCTGGCCGTCGGGTTATGGACTTTTCGTGTGCGGCCGATGTGGGGCTTGCTTGTTTTCGCCATCACCACCCAGCAACTGCTCTGGTGGGTGGCCGACCGTTACTTCATCGTGTTGCTGCCCATGTTTGTGCTGGGTTGCTGGATGTTGATCGGTTGGCTGGAACAGCATTGGCCAGGCAAGCGTCTTCGCTGGCTGCCTGCAGCGGGTCTCATCGCGTTGTGGGCGCTACCCAATCTGGTGGTGATCGGCGGGTTGATTGTCGAGCAAAGGCAGGCCCCCTTCCAGAGAATCTACCGAGGTGATGCCGACAAGCCGGGCTGGTTAGTCGCACCTCATGCGTTTGGCCGATGGGCCAGCGAGAATTTGCCGAAGGACGCGGTCATCCTTTGGCCTGATGCGCCTGTGAGCGGGAAAACGAACGGCATGATTCGCCATTACGCGCAACTGCTGGCGGGTCGGCGGGTGCTTGATGTTGATGAAATCACGCCAGAGCAAAGCAGACAGCCGATGTATATCGCATTGCCTGCACGGGATCGCAGTGAGTGGGAGAAGATCATGAACTTGGGTGAGATCTCAGAGTTGCCAATGGGGGCCATCCCGTCGGGCATCGATTATCCCCGCAACATCCTTTCCTTCACGTTCCGCAAGCCTGACGCGAGATATGATGCTCCTGACGCAACCAATCAGCAAGAGCAAAACCCTTCCCCTGACACGAACTAAGATGAACCCGTGACTGAACTTCAAAACCAACCCGAAAACAAGCCAAAACCAGGCAAATTAAAACGCCTGCTGCGCCGCATGGTCGTGGGCATCGTCGTGACAGTCGCGATCGTGCTGTTGGTCGTAGGCCCCTGGCCCGAGTGGGACATGGGAGATCAAGGCTCTTTCCGTCAGCAGACAGAACACCGCATCGCCCGGCTCACCATCCCCGCTGCAAAGATGTCGCAGCTACTGGCTGGCACATCGAAAGTGGACCTCACACCTCAATCCAATGACTTCGCGTTGGCGGGTTACATCGCGCGGTATGGTGAACCCAACCAAGGCATCGCCGAGCGCTGTTACGCGCGAGGACTGACGCTCTCTTCAGACAACACCACCGTCACAATCTTGACCTGTGACCTGACATTGATTACGCCATCCCTGCGCGATGCCATCCTTGAGCGCACACAACTACCTCGTGAAGCGATTTATTTCACCGCGTCACATACCCACAGCGGCCCGGGTGGGTATGGCAGCAACCTGCTGGAAGACATGGCACTGGGCCAGCGCGATCCGGCCTACTTCAATTGGCTGGCTGACCGATTGAGTGAAGCAGTCATGCAATCTCGGCAATCACTCACCCCGGTCAGCGTCGCTGCAGTGTCACAGGATGCGTCGTATCACATCTGGAATCGGCTGGATCATGACCTGCCGACAGATTCCGATTTACATGCCTTATTGCTTCGTGATGAGCGAGACAAACCTGGGCGGCCTTACCCGGCCATCCTTGGCATCTTCGCTGCCCATGCCACGGCTGCGACGCCGAAGAATCATCAGTTATCGCCCGATTATCCCGGCGGTTTCTATGAATATGCTCACGAATTGAAATGGACGGATCATCCGATGTTTGCTGCTGGAGCGGTTGGCGATGCTTCGCCGAACTGGGAGCCGAGGCCAACGGAAACCGCCCGCGCCCACATGATGGGCAGACACATCGGCTCAATCCTACTTCGCTACTTTCAAAGCGAAAAACAACCAGACTGGCAGACGCGTGTCGTGTTACGCTCCGTGGTCGTGCCGATAGATTTATCCTACCCGCGCGTCAGCTACAAACGAGGCTGGCGTTTAAGCCCGTTGTTGACCAGCCTGGCGATTCAGCAAAGGCAGACAGAATTGCACGTGCTCCAGATCGGCAGTATCTATCTCGTCGGTTTCCCCGGCGATGTAGGCGGAGGCATTGCCCTCGACTTGCGCCAATGGGGCAAAAGCCAAAGCATGACCATCCTCTGCACCTCCTTCAACAGCGATTACATCGGCTACATCGTTGATGGCAACCGGGCTGTTCAGCATGACACCTATGAAACGACGTTGATGAATTTCTTTGGCCAGCGCAGTGGCGATTACCTGCGCGAGATGACCAAACGGATCATTGCACAATTGCCGGAGTCACAACAGTCAGATTAAGAAGCATTAGATCCCGCCAGTGATGTCTTCACGCACCAGACCGAGGGAAAGTTGATGTTGAAGTTGCTGAAGGTCAGCCTGGCTGCGAATTTCAATGCGAGCTGCGGGTGATGTCACTTCATAAATGCCCACGGTTGAACCCAAGCGTGTCCCGCGACGAATGTTGCCAGCCTTGGTCACACAACCGAGACTGGGTAGGCCGACGTGCAAAGGCTCGCGCTCCGTGCGCAACTTGAAATAGTCGTCAAGCCGGGTCAAGCCTTCCCCCTGATTCAACCAGCAAGGCCGATATTCGGGGAAACCCGCAATGACCGAGTCAAGATTTTCTGCGACCAGTTTTTCGATGAGTTGGTCGAACAAGCCTTCAGGGCGAAATGGATGCGTGATTTCCAACGGGGCCACGATGTCCGGGTGGTAGCCTGCCCGTTCCTGCTGGTCGAGTGTATGCTGCAACACATCATCCGCGCGGACGCGATCGTCCGACAGCTCTTCAGGCCTGAGGTAAAACTCAGCCCCGTGCTGCTCCGCAATGTCTTTCAGCGAACCATGATCCGCAGCCACGAGGACGCGGTCGATATAACGCGACGCTCGCACCTGCGCCAACGTCATCCCCAACAATTGACTGGTAGCAGCCAGGTCATCTTCCGCGCGAATCCGCAAAGGCACAATCGCCAGTACACGCAAGTCGTCAAGGTTCACCTTGTCGCGACTCGGCACTGCCGCGGTTTTGGCCCCATCCAGAATGCGCAGCCAACCTTCCGCGTTGTCCTGCGGCTCATAGCCCAGTGCTTTTCGGGCATACTCGATATCCATCCAGCGCCGATCGTTATCACTGACGCCATAGAAAACATCAAAGGCCGGCCCATCATATGACAGGCAGCGTTCAATCATCTGGCAGAAGTCCCGCCGAGACTGCCAGATGGATTTCAGGCGTTTTTCCTGAATGATGTAGTCGCCGCTGTCGCGCGACCATCTGCCCTGTCGCACGCCACGCTCAGCATAAGCAAAGGGGTGATCCTCGCCCTCTGCCCGAACCGAGCCGATGCGGATCGCATAAAAGCGCGAGCCTCCTGATTCTGCCAGATAACGCCCAAGCGCTTCACCAATCACCTTGCTAGCGCCGTAGAACGAGTCGGGGCGGGGTGGCACATCTTTGTCAATCACGATGTGATGGCCGGGCTCGTAAATCTGTGGTGCATGATCCAACTCATACATGCCGACCGCATGATTCGAACTGCCAAAGATGATGCGTTGCACTCCTGCGTGCTTGGCTGCTTCAAACGCGATGCGCACGCCTTCAATGTTGTCGCGCGACACAGCCTCATCCGTGTCATCCACTTGACTGGCGGCAGCCAGGTGAATCAACGCATCCGCACCTTGAAGCACTTGGCGCATGAACTGAGCGTCGGTGACATCCCCCTGAACAAATTCACAGCCAGCCAATGCCGCGACCGCTGGTTGACGATCCACAAACACCAGATCATGAGGCAGGCCAGCCAATGCTGTTCCGCAAATGCCGCAGCCACCTGTTATCAATACGCGCATGACAATATCTTATCCGATCCACGCGGTTAATGAGGCCAAACTACATAGTTTCGGCAACAGCCAGAATATGCGAACCGATGCCCTGTCTTTCAAGATTCAGCCGGAAAGAACGCTCGGTCGTTGCGTCAAAGACATCGCTGCCGGGTTTACCAGCGCCCCGACGATCGTGGGCCCAGATGATCATGTTCATCAGGTCATATTTATGAATGCTGCGCACGGATTGCACAGCAAAGCCGGCCTGTTCAAGCGCATAGGCCAATGAGGTAGCGGAGAAGTAGAAAAGATGACTCTTGTGGTAGAAGAAAGGCAGGTAATCAGGCACCAACTGCTTCAGGAAATCGGTCTGGTTGGGCACCCCGATGTAGAATGTAGCTCCCGAGCCAAGGATTGAACGCACCTGCTTGAGAAAGGCGATCGGCTCAGGGACATGCTCCAACGTGTCGAAGCTGACACCCAACTCAAGATCGCGTCCCTCCAGTTGCTCCAATTGCTGGACGTACTGATGCCCATGTGCTGCCAGTCGCTTCTCCCAGATCGGTGACGCATCAACCCCGACCGTCTCGCTGGCCACCCCACCGACGAGATCGAGGAACATGCCCGCACCGCAGCCGATGTCCACGACACGTTTGCCAGCAAAAACTGCGTAGCCAATGGCTTCAAACCAGACAGTCTGTTCATCGGCAAATCGTGAAACCAGCCGGGCTTCCTCTTTTTCAGGCAAACGGTTGTGCCAGTAGGCATCGCTCTCGTAGAAGTCTTCATGTTGGGGTGGGAAAGGATCAAGAAACTCCACGCCACAGGTTTCACAGTGGAAGACGCGGTAACCCTCTTCAAGCTCGGAGTTCGCCCCACCGCTACGGATCGCGCCTTCATAGGCTTGGGTCAGTTTTTCGGATTGGCATAGTCTGCAATGCAATCGATTGCTCCAGCATGGACAGGCTGAGACCAGCCTGTGAAAAACGTAAGATAGAGTTCTGCCCACACAAAGCAATTAACTGTAACTGACACGTCATTCGGCCTACTCTGAAATGCAGATTGCTGCATTAGCGGGTGTCACTTTACGCCCCTGTCTGGCCAGCCACGCGCAATTCCCAAAGCCTGCGCACCAGTTCCAGATCGTCGGGCGAATCCACATCAACCGAACGCCACTTGGGCATCTCCACGTAGCCGATCTTCCCTCCCAGGCGACAGCCAGTGTTCAACAGCAGGTCGCGGGTCATGGCATAGACGGCCTTGTTCTCCGCCCATTGATTCCAATTTTCCTTCTGGCGCGGGCCGCGCAGTTTCGGATCGTAATTCGTCGGACTGGCCTGCCCATCCTTCACCTGCCAAAGGTAGGTTGAATCTTCATAAAGCGTCAGTGCACTGTCGCAGCCTTGCTCGGTCACCCGTTGCACCGTTTGCGTGATGTGTTCGACGGTTCGCAATGGAGATGTTGAATAAAGCAGCACCACAACTTCCACTGATTCCCCGGCTTGCTCCAGTTGTTGCACCGTCCAGATCAGCAGGCGATCCACCTCCTGCACGGAGTTGTCGTGATGAAATTCCTCAGGCCTGCCCATGACGCACGCGTCATATCTTTCTGCGACCTGGCAAATCTCATCATCCTCGCTGTTGACCAGCACATGAGTGATGGCGGGCGAAGTTTGGGCTTGCAGAATGGTGTGCCCGACGAGTGGGTGATCACCCAGCAATTGCAGGTTCTTGCGCTTGATACCCTTCGATCCGCCACGCGCGGGGATGATGGCCCAGACAGAAGGTGTTGATGTTTCATTTGCCATTTTGCTATTCCAATAAACGCGGGGGTCGTACCCCAAGATCATTTGCCATGGCGTTTAACTCCACCAGCACCGCGTCGGGCATGGGGATACCAGACTCTTGGCGATGGGCGTACGTCAATCTTTCCGGATCGCCGGGCACCATGACCTGCTGTCCTTCAAGCGCCGGTTCGGAGCGAAGAGCATCACACAAATCGCCCAGCCGTTGCGTAAATTCACCCACCGGTTGAAAAGCATCCACCTTCAAAGCCACGGCCACTTGGCCCAACTTGCGCGGCTGATCAAACCCGACGCCAAACATCGAGGATACCTCGCGCCCGGCAGGCATTCCCGACAGCAAGGCACAAACCAGATCAACCATCATGGCCAGGCCAAACCCCTTGTAATCACCGATCGGCAGCAGTTGATTGGCTGCATTGGCATCAGTCGTCAGTTCCCCTTCATCATTCGCAGCGACACCTTCAGGAAGTGATTCACCCGTCTGCCTGCTCAGATACACCTTGTTCATGGTGATGGGAGTCTGGGCTGCGTCATAGCAGAAGTGGGCATCGCCCGGCCCCGGCGCGGCGAAACAGAATGGGTTCGTGCCAAAGTACGGGCGTTTCCCGCCATGCGTTTTCATCTTGGATGTCGCGTGCGTCGCGGCAAGCCCGACCATGCCTTTGGCGCAGGCTTGCAAGGCATACCATGCAAGCGCGCCGCAATGACTTGAGTTTGCCACAGACACGATGCCCACGCCCGACGCTTCAGCCAGGATGATTGCTCCCTGCATCGCTCGATGCAAAGCAATGTGGCCGAGTGTGTGATCCGCATCCACGATGCCACATGAATCGGCTGTCTGCTTGAAAGTCAGGTTGGGCTTAGGGTTAAGCCGACCGCCACGCAGGCCTTGTAGATAGTGTGGCAGCAAACGCAGGCCATGCGAATCCACACCACGCATGGAGGCATGCCAGATAGCCTCGGCAGCAACGGAAGCATGCTCATGCGAAAGCCCGGCAACTTCCAAGCATTCCGTTGCATAACGTAAGGCATCGTCTGCGATTAAATTGCTGTCCGTGAGTGATTCTTCAACCATAAACCCAGCCATTTCTTAAATAGTTTCATAGTGGAATTGTGCAGGCACAATCATCACTCCCTTTTCCTGCGAAGGGACCTGAGCTGAAGCATGCTGCGCTGAAGGCAATATCTCCAACATCGCCGCACGCAATACGGCATCAGCACACGATTTTTGCCTTAAATAAACTGAAACCGGGTAATGCCCGGGCACGAGCGGAAGTGACTCGAGTTGACACACTAAAGTTGCACGCATGGCATCGCAATCGGATAAGAACTCCGGGCCATAGTATCGTGAAGAAATAGTCGAGAGAATCTCGCCATATTGGTTCTCAATCACCACAGCAAATTGGGACCAGGACAAAGGCTCATGGCCTGTCACCTCGACATGAAACTCAACCGGTTCTCCCATCAAAATTTGATTGGTTGTCCTGCCCCGGCATCGAACACTTAAATGATTCAGCATCGCTTGACTACCCGCACGACGCCCGGCGTGTTCACGAAGATCAACTTCAGCCCCTTGTGCTGAGCGCCCCTGCCAGAGGTAATCTTCCAGTGCCTCATCCAAAGGGCCATCGAATGCAACGCCCCCCTCACGTAACACGACGCCTCGCTCACAGAATCGCTGCAGCGCTGAAATGTTGTGGCTGACGAACAGAACTGTGCGCCCCTCGCTCGTTATTTCCTGCATCTTACCCAGACATTTCTGCTGAAACTCAACATCTCCGACGGCCAATACCTCATCCACCAGCAGAATTTCACAATCCAGATGAGCCGCCACCGCAAAGGCTAATCTGACATACATCCCACTCGAGTAATGCTTCACAGGCGTTTCCAGAAAACGCTCAACCCCACTGAAATCAACAATCTCATCAAACTTGGCGTCAATCTCGCGGGTGGGCATGCCAAGCAAGGCCCCGTTGAGATAAATGTTCTCCCGACCGGTCAGTTCCGGATGAAACCCCGTCCCCACCTCAAGCAGGGAGCGGACCCGGCCACGCAATAGAATCTCGCCTTCGGTCGGCGGTGTGATCCGACTCATGATTTTCAAAAGGGTGCTTTTGCCTGCCCCGTTCTTTCCAATCAGGCCGACCCGTTCACCAGGCGCTACCGAAAAGTTGATGTTGCGCAAAGCCCAGAGTTCATCCGTCATGCCCGTGCTGCTGGAGGTTGGATTCGTGATGGTTTTAATCGCGCGCCTGGCAAACCCGACTGTAGTACCCAGCATCGACTGCGAACCACCGCCCGCGCGCATCGCACCAATGCGGAAGCGTTTGGAGATCTGGTTGACTTCAATCGCGGCTGGCATGCTCGTCAGCCATCTGCTTAGACAACGTCAGCAAAATGGCGCTCGCTCCTTTCAAACACCCAGAAACCCAATAAGGCGACCAAAAGAGATATCACCAGACTCATCAACGCAGGCACGGCTGGAAACACTTCGGCTGGCAGTAAGATCCATCGAAAGAACAGCACATTGCCAACCAAAGGATTCAAGGCATACCAAATTTGATAGTCCTCAGGTACGGCCGAGAAAGAATAAAACACGGGTGTGGCAAACATAATCGTCTGGATTGTAAAAGGCACAACTTGCCTGACATCCCGAAAAAAGACCGAAGCTGCACTGGTCAACAAGCCAAGACCTGCGGTAAAGATCACCACATGCAGAATCGCCAACGGAAGCAGCAGATAATGCCAGGTCGGCCAAAGTCCCATCCAAAGCGCGACGACCAGAAACAGACCAAAGGCAACAGCAAAATCAATCAGGACGGTCAGGATTCGGCTGGCAGGCACAAGCATTCTGGGGAAATAGATTTTCTTGATCATCCCGCCATGGGCCACCAATCCTTCAGAAGCGTTGGTCACCCCTTGGCTGAAAATCTGCCAGGGAAGCAGTGCCGCAAGCACAAATGCTGCAAAAGGCTGGCCATCGGATGACAATTGCAACATCCCGCCGAAGAAAACAGTGAACACGAGCGTCTGAATCAAAGGCCGAAGCACAGCCCAGGTCATGCCTAACAACGACTGTTTATATCGCACCTTATAATCGCGCCAAGTAAAAAACAAAAATAAAGAACGGTACTCGTATAACTCTTGAAATCCCTGCCAGACACTGCGGCGCGAGGCAATTCGTGAGATCAAGGGTTCACTCGACACGACAGGATCGGATGGGCTGACATCCACCTGAGTCATTGATATTCCCCTTCACTGCGCGTCGCCAGCCAGGGCGAAATATCAATGCACTTGCCATGCTCAGGAATCCATGTTTCCACTTCGGGGAATTTCACTTTCATGTACGAGGCAAATGCATCAGGGTCGCCGGGGTTGCCTGCAAACATATCCCAATGTGTGGGTACTGTCAGTTTCGCACCAAGATGCCCAGCCAGATCGACCGCCTCCTGGTAAGTCATGTTACCAATGATATTTTTGGTATACCGTTCTGCGTCCCTGCCGTTGATCGGCAGCAGCATGACCTCTGGCGAAAACTGCCGTACCCACTTGTGGATGCCTTCGTATATCACGGTATCCCCCGCGTGGTATATGCATCCGCCCGGGCCTTGGATCATCACGCCCAGGTAAGGGTGCAACCCATCATGCTTTTCCGTTTCGAGAAACTCGTGTGCAGCAGGGATGGCTGTCAGTTTCAATGGACCAACCTCAATCGACTCGCCGGGTTCAAGCGTCACGAAAGACTCAGCTTCAACCTGCCATTTTTCACTCACTGTTTTTAAGCAGGCGCGAGGCATCACCATCGTCGGCCGGTCGGTCTGTCGCGTCAACTCTGGCCAAAATGTGTGATCGATGTGGTCCGCGTGGTCATGCGTCCCTACCAACAGGTCAGCAGCAGCCACACCTGCCAAATCCGTGATCGGCGGGAACTGCCTGCGTGGCTCATCTTTCAAGTAAGCATCAATCACCACCATCTGTCCGGCCCAACCCAGAGCAAAGCCATGCTGTCCCAGCCAGCACAATGTCGGTGAGCCGTCGCGCAACAATCGCTCGCGCAGGCTGGCCCCCTTCCAAAAAGTCACTTGGGTTGCTGTGTCACTCATCTTGCTACCTTATCAGTTGCTCATCAGACCGGTATAGTAAGGAAATGCTCGACCGGTTGAGACATGGTACGGGTCGTACAAGGCAGTCCGATGATCCGCCAGCGTTTCCTTGTGTTCAGGTGCACGCGAGTTTCCCAAATCGACAACCTTCAACTGTATTGGTTTAACGAAGGAATTTCATGAGCCGAGTAGGCTCTCGAAACACCGCCCGTGCCAGCTTAAAAGCGCCTGCCGGTGATTGATGACGAAGTTGATAACGCCCCCACGCCCAATCAAGCCCAGCCTGATAAGCACGGCTGTCCGCGTCACCAGATCGCACGACTTCCCACCCGACAGACTCAAGATTGCGCGCCTGCTGCACCTGACCCAGATTTAGCAGGTGTCCGACCCGGCCAGCAAAACCTTGTGCCACAGCGCGCGCAATCTTTTTGTCCGACATGCCTTGCTCGATCAACCACTCGCGCGTGGCGACGCCAGATATCAGCGTTGGTTCGTCCTTGCCCGATGATGCAATTTGATGCACCAGCCGTGCAGCCAGCGAACTCATGACCTGCTGAGATACCTTGCGATGCGAGACCTGCTGCTCGTGCACACGCAGACGCGTCAAAGGCTCCGCCAGATTGGCTAGCTTTCCAAAGTGCAAGAGCCTTAGCCAAAGGTCATAATCCTCCGCATCCAGGAAAAAGCTTCGGTACCCACCAGCCGAGACAACTGCCTCGCGCTGCAACATCACTGTCGGATGAAACAGACTGCTGCTCCGCTTAAGCCGCTTGCAGATTGCCTGATGCGTCACAGGCTGTGAAAGCACGCTGCCCTGGCTGGCTTCATCAAATGTTTCTGCTGCGGTGCCTAGTGCGACACAATCAGGATGCGCTTGCATGTAAGCAAGTTGCATTTCCAACCGATGAGGCAGCATGACATCGTCCGCATCCAGTCGCGCGATCCATGGCGCCCGACAGGCCTGTAACCCTTGATTTAATGCAGCAACAATCCCTTTGTTTTCTCCCAAGGCAATGACACGAATGCGCGCATCTTCCTGTGCGATCTGCTCTGCCAACGTGCGTGAAGCATCAGTTGAGCCGTCGTCCACCACGACCAGTTCCCAATCAGGCATGGTTTGGTCGCGCACGGATTGGATCGCCTCATGCAGTGTTGCTGCCGCGTGATACACAGGCATCAGTACGCTGACTTTGGGGAGTGAAGTTGTCGCTTGATCCGTCATCGACCCAACATCATGCCTTGCCAATCGCTGGCTTGCGAATCAGGCCTTGGCTGAAAAAAGTAGAATGCTGCCATGTCCATGAAACAAACCCTTGGCGAATGCATCAATCGCGTTTTACGCCCCATGGGATACACCCTCCGCCGAAACGACGCCTGGCATGATTTTTCCATGGCCAAGGGACTTGCGCGACTGGCTTCCCGCAACTTGCCGATCCAGACCATCATCGACATCGGCGCTTCCAATGGTTGCTGGACGAGGCTGGCCCAGCAGTCCTTTCCCGACACCCATTATCTACTCATCGAAGCCAACAAAGTTCACGAACCTGAACTGAAGGCATTTCGTGATGCGCAGGCAAAAGTGGATTTCGTCCTCGCAGCAGCATCAGACCAGCCCGGCGAAGTCTATTTCGATGATCGTGACCCCGATGGCGGGTTGGCATCCAAGGCAAGCGGGAAAAACTCAAAGCCCACCCTCGCCACCAGCATCGACCACGAAGTCGCCTGCCGTGACCTGCCTGCAGGTTATCTGATCAAACTCGACACGCATGGCTACGAGCTGCCGATCCTCGCCGGAGCGGAAAAGACTCTTTCTCAAACCCAGGCGCTGATCATTGAGGCTTACAACTTCCAACTCACCGACAACAGTCTGCGTTTCCACGAACTGGTCGCCTGGCTGGAAGAACGGGGCTTTCGCGTGGCAGACCTGGTGGATGTGGCCCATCGCCCCAAAGATCAATTACTCTGGCAGATGGATCTGTTCTTTGTCCGCAACAATCTGCCCGGGTTTGCATCAAACACCCACCGCTGAGGTTGTCGGGGGACGCAACCGATACAGCCGCACCCAATCGCGGTAACATGCCCTCAATCATGGCTGAACCGCTGCCAATCACGGTCATCATCCCCACCTTCAACCGCGCTCAACTTCTCGCAGCCGCGGTCGAGAGTGTGTTGGCTCAAACAATCCAGCCGCAGCGCATTCTCGTTGTGGATGATGGTTCAAGCGATGATACAACCTCTGTGATCCATCACATCAGGCAAAGCCAACCAATCGTTGACTTTGTTGCCTTGGAACACACCGGCTACCCCGCAGCCGTACGCAATGCCGGGCTTGAGCACGCGGACACACCCTGGGTGGCGTTTCTTGATTCCGATGACCGCTGGCAGCCCACCAAACTGGAACAGCAATGGCAGACGATCACCAAGCAGCCCGAACTTGACTTGGTCTGCTCCAATGCGTCAGTCGTCACAGCAGGCGACGAATCGACAGGCCAGTGCGTCGTCGCAGACCGATCAATGGGTGAACTGCCATTGTCCGAACTTTTGCTGGATAACGTGGTCATCACTTCAAGCGTCCTGGCAAGAAAGTCACTCATTGACAAGGTCGGCTGCTTCTGCGTCAGTGACAAGCTGCGCACCTGTCAGGATTATGACCTTTGGCTCAGATTGGCTGCATCTGGCTGGCTCTACTTTGAAGATGCCCCGCTGGTTGTTTATCGCGATCAGCCGGCCAGCAGCATTCGAGGCAGCGTCTCGAACCTGCAACACCACATGACAATCCTGGCCATCCTCGAACGCATCCAACCATTGCTGCGCATTGATGCTGAGAGAAAATCACTCAGCCAACGGCGATGGCGGGAAGTCAAGACCGCAGCCAAAGCCTGCTTTCAGCAAGGCAAATGGACAGCCGGGCTGAGTCTGGCCTCACGCTGGTTGCTTGATTTGCCCATCGTTGAAGATGTACCCCGTGCAACTGGTGTGCAGGTGGAGGATCGATCATGAAGATTCTCCATACGGCCGAGTGGTACTGGCCTAGTGTCGGCGGAGCGCAGGAAGTCATCCGCCAGATTTCACGCCGGCTGGTTCAGCGTGGCCATGAAGTCACGGTGGCCACCTCGGCCATGCCCCATCGCGGTGCAATGACTCACGAGGGCGTGACGATCGAACCTTTTCATATCTCGGGTAACGCCGCTTTAGGTTTGCAGGGCGAGGTGAAGCGTTATCAGCAGTTTCTCCGCGAAGGTGCGTTCGACATCATGCTGAATTATGCAGCCCAACAATGGACAACGGATGCCGCCCTCGAGGTCATCCCAGATTTGCCCTATGCCTGCTGCCTGGCGACGTGTGGCTTCTCAGGCCTGAATCAGCCAGCCTATACCGACTTCTTCACGCAACTGCCCAAGCAACTCGCAACCTACGATCAACTCATCTGCCACTCCGCGACATACCAGGATTATCAGTTTCTTAAGCAACACGATCTGACCAGCCAATGCACCGTGATTCCCAACGGCTGCGGCAAAGATGAGTTTGGAATACTTCCAGATGATTTTCGACAAAGGCATGACATCGCCCATGACAAACTCCTTGTCCTCAGCCTGGGTAGCCACACCGGCCTGAAGGGGCACGAGTTTGCCATCGAAGCATTCGCCAAGGCAAAGCTAAACAACGCCTGCCTGCTTATCGTCGGAAACACTCCGCCCGGTTGCTTCAAACAGTTTCTCAAATGCAAAGCCAAGGCCTGGAGCGCGAAAATAAAATCACTAGGGCGGTTGGATATTCGGCTGGTGAACTTACCCCGGCATGATGTGCTGGGCGCGTATCACGCAGCCGACTTGCTCCTGCTTGCCTCACAGGTCGAAGCCGCGCCACTCGTGCTTTATGAAGCTGCGGCGTCCGCAACTCCCTTCCTGAGCAGCGAAGTAGGCAATGCCCACGAAATCGCTGAACAGACCGGCGGTGGGATCATCATTCCCACCGCGCAACAGTCGCCCGGCCGAACACTGGTTGATGTTGATGCACTGGCTCAGCAATTGCGCGCCCTGGCAAGCGATCCCGAGCGTCGACAGGCCATGGGACAGTCCGGCAGACGCGCCTGGATGAGTCGATTCACCTGGGATTGCATCACTGACCAGTACGAATCACTCTATCATCAACTTATTGACCAAAGGAAGGCCTAACCCGCCATGCGCATCCTCTACGTTGGACTTCGATACGACTACGGCAAGCCCGAGCAAGGCTATAGCTTTGGTTATCATAATTTCTTCCATACGCTGCACTCGCTGGGTCATGATGTTATCTACTTCGACTCGTTAACTGCTGAGAAAGAACGTGGCCGAGAGGAAGCGGGTCGACGACTGGTCGAAATCGCTAAGGCTGAAAAGCCCGACCTGCTCTTTGCCGTCTTGTTTACTGAGCAGTTTCCAAAGGAATCCATTCGCGAGATTACTGACGCCGGCCAGACCATCACATTCAACTGGTTTTGTGACGACCATTGGCGGTTCGACAACTACTCGCAATTCTGGGCACCACAGTTTCGCTATGTCAGCACGACGGATAGTGCATCACTGCCCAAGTACCATGCAATGGGGTATGAAAATGTCATCCGTACGCAGTGGGCCTGCAATCCGTTCCTGTATCGCAAGTTGGACTTGCCTTTGATATATGATGTGACCTTTGTCGGTCAGCCGCACGGCTGGCGCTCGTGCGCGATCGAAAAACTGCGCAGTGCAGGATTGAATGTCACCTGCCGGGGTCAGGGCTGGCCGGAGGGCAGACTGGATCAGGAGGAAATGATCGCCTTCTTTAACCAAAGTCGGGTGAATCTTAACTTTGCTTATTCATCGGTCCCGGTCAACTTTGCAGCCAAATGCTTGGCCAAATTCCCCAACCTGGCGATGAAACTGGGCTTGGAAAACAAACTCTATCGCCGTCAGATCAAGGGGCGCAACTTTGAAATCCCCGGCTGCGGCGGCCTGCTCTTGACTGATGTGGCAGATAACATTGCTGATTACTACCAACTCGACGAAGAAATCGCGGTCGCGGAAGGCATCAAGGGCTTCGCCAAGCGCATCAAGCAACTACTGGATGATGAGCCGAGTCGTGCAGCCATCGCTCAGGCTGGCTATGACCGAACCATCCGGGAGCATACATATGTGCATCGCTTAAACGATATCTTTGGCAGGATCGGTTTGCCGAAGCATGCCACTGAACTTCCGTTCGTGTCTGATCCGGGTAATGTAGAGTATGTACACTGATTGGCTACCTATTCAAATGGATGTCGATAACTGTTGGTTCACATGAATATACTTGTCTTGTCAGATTCTCTTTGCCTGCCGCGGGGCAAGCCGGACCAGCATCTTGATTATGCAGACACCTGGCCGAGTTTATTAAGCATTGACAACCCGGATTTCAATATTTCGCGAGTGCATATTGGTTCTGGGACAAGTGAAGACATGGTTTATCAGGCCGCCTACTGGACTGAGCAGGAATTGGATCTGGTGATTTTTCAGTTTGGTGTGGTTGATGCTTTGCCCCGGGCTCTGAGGCGTTGGGAGTTGGAGTTGCTCAAAATACTGCCATGCCAGACGTATGTACAAAATGCGATATCGCGGTGGGCGCCAACCCTAAGAAAATATCGGCGGATTCGATACACAAGCGAAAAGGTCTTTCGTAGCCGATTGCTCTCATTGAATAATACATTTCCACGCACCTTATGGATCGGCATTACCCGTAGCGAGGAACCCGTTCATAGACTTCCAAAGGCAAACGAATACATCGACCGATTCAACTTGATCATGCAAGATATTGCGGGTGATCGGTTCATCAGTATGTCAGATGTCCCGGTCAAAGGCATTATGTCTGATCAGTTTCATTTGAATGCTGTTGGACATCACTGGCTTTTTGAAATAATCCGCGATCGACTGGCCAGGACATTAACGTGATTGGGTGAGATGAACAGGTATCGTCAAATCATCTTTGCAGGTTACTACCGGACGAATGAAGCAAAGCAGCACTTCTTTCAAACCAAGGTGTTTCCTGCTCTGTCTGAATCACCACCTTTGATTTTGGAATGTGATCATTCTCAATGGGACAACCCGTTCACGCATCCATCCTCAAAATTCCTCTCTGTGTTGGCGGAAATCCATGGCTATGGTTTCAAGCATGTCATGCGTGGCCTACATGCACTCATCAAGTACTGGCCAAAGTCGAAATACGCACTCATGGCTGATTACCAGCACCATCGCGAAGTAGAAGACCCTAAGATTAAACGAAGCGTATTCGTTCGATTAAAACAGTATCTGGGGCGCAGCCTGAGAAACGCTCAACTTATTTGCCGCAGCATCGCTGGCCTTGGTTTGCAGTTGCGATACCTGAATCAACTCAATACTTCTCGCGACGATCTGATCATCTGCTTCAATTCAAACTTCCCGACACACTTGATGATTAAAGAGTATGCATACAGGAACCATATTCCCATTGTGTTTACTGAATATGGCAACATCAGTGGCACGATGTTGTTTGGCCGTGAGGGCATCTCATCAGAATTGGATACCGTCCGACACGTCGATACCTTCAAATCTCTTCCTGTAACGGACGAGGAAATCACACGGGCAGAGCTCTTGATCAAGCACCCCCCGAAGGGACGCACTGATCGCATGGAGGAAGCAGCACCACAGCCTTCAAATAAAGAAGGCGCGGAAAGCAATCGCATCCTTTACGTTGAAAGTGGCCTGTTGGGTAATGGGTTGATTCCAAGGTCGAATCCCGCGTCAACAGCTACCTCTCCCTGGTTTAAAGATAACGCAACAGCCCTGACTTCTGTTCTGCAAAGTGCGGCAGAGAACGACTGGCGTGTCTGGTATCGCAGACATCCCAACATGCCCCCCTCGCTTAAACCAAAAGTCAACCACTCGCACATGGATGAAGTTGAGGGCATGACTCTGGAGGAACAGATTCAAGCTGCATCAGTTGTGGTTGTCATCACCAGCAAGGTGGCGCAGACAGCGCTGGCGTTGCGCAAGCCTGTTGTACTGCTTGGAGTAATTCCACTGTCGGGTCATGGGTGTTGTTATGAGTATCACGCTGGTCGTTCAATGGCTGAGCTGATCAAGCAAGCCCTGGACAAGGGAGTGACCGAAGAGCAATACAGCCATTTCCTTGAGTACGTGGCCCGAGAATTGAAGTATCACCTCTACTGGATGAACCATTGTGACCCCATTCTTCCTGGAAGATCTCTGGCAAACATTGGTGAGGATTTGCACAGGTTGTCAAAGGGTGGTGTCCTTTTTGAAGAATCACTGGTGACTGACCCAGAATCGTAATGGTGAGTTCGCTCCCACCGAGACGCGTTACTGTGTAAACTTGACTGAACTGTCATAAGGCTCAAGGAGCAGGAAATGTCGTACTCAATCACCGCCATCGTACCGATGCGGCACAACAGTGAACGCGTCCCCAGCAAAAACTTCCGTGATTTTGGTGGCAAACCTCTGTTCTTTCACATCCTTGAATCTCTGCTTGCCGTCAAAAGCATTTCATCTGTGGTGGTTGATACCGACAGCCCGGAGATTCGTGATTCCTGTACCGAACATTTTCCCAAGGTGCATCTGCTCAATCGGCCAAATCATTTGCGGGGTGGGGATGTGCCCATGAACGATGTGTTGATGAATGCCACAGCCCAGATCGAGAGTGACTTCTACCTCCAAACCCACTCGACGAACCCATTGCTCAAATCCAGCACCATTGAAAAGGGGATTGAGGAGTTTATCGCCAAGTATCCCATTTACGATTCGCTGTTTGCCGTCACACCACGCTATACGCGCTTCTGGGATCAGTTGGCTCGCCCGATTAATCACAACGCAGACATTCTGCTGCGAACTCAGGACTTGCCACCGGTCTATGAAGAGAATTCCAATCTCTATATTTTTACGCGCGAAATCTTGAAACGGCGACACAATCGTATCGGGCATCGTCCCTTGCTTTTCCCCATGGATGCGAGAGAAGCCTGGGACATTGATGATTTGCTCGATTTTGAAGTCGCGGAGATACTTTTCTCGGCGCAGAAGTCGAAATCCTGATTTATCCGCCAGAATAAAGATGGGAGTGCTTCTTTGAATAAGAGTGGCTTACGCCAGGAAATTTTATCGGGGCGACTGTTGCTGGGGAGTTGGATTCAAATCGCTCATCCAACCGCAACCGAGATTCTGGCCCGTGCAGGTTTTGACTGGTTGGCGGTGGACATGGAACACTCGGAAATCAGTAATGAAACCTTGTCTGCTCACTTACGCGCCATGGGGCCGAACGGCCCATACGCTTTCGCCCGAGTGAAGTGCAATGACCCCATGGCCATTCGTCACGCGCTCGACTTAGGCGTCCAAGGCATCATCGTCCCTTTGATTCACAATGCTGAAGACGCGTTGGCGGCCGTTAACTCCGCCAAATATCCGCTTTGGGGAAGTCGTGGCTTCGCCTTTACCCGGGCCAACAATTTTGGTGTTGATTTCGATGAGTATGCTGCCAATGCCAATGCTTCCACTGCCGTCATCGCCATGATCGAATCACGCTCAGGCCTGGAGCAAGTGGACCGGATTCTTTCCGTCGAAGGGATCGATGGCGTTCTGATCGGACTCTACGACTTGTCCGGTTCGCTTGGTATTCCCGGCCAGGTGAATGATATTCGTGTGACTGAGGCAGTCACGCAAATCTGCCATGCAGCTCATGATGCCGGGAAAACAGCCGGGATTCATCAGGTTCAACCTGATGGTGACCGAATCCAACAGTTGATCAAACAAGGTTTCAGTCTGATTGCGGTTGGCATGGACACCCTGTTTCTTCGTGATGGGGCAGCGGCTGCTTATCAGGCTGCCCTGCCCGGGAATAAGTAAGTATGTCTTCTATAAACCAACCCGTTGTTACTTCAAATAGCCTGCGATCAAAGCTGCTTCGTCGATGCTTGCCGAAATCCATCTACAACCCGCTGATCAAGGCAAAAAAACGATATTATCGCGAAAGATGCTTGTGGTCTGACCCGCGATGGGAACAAAATCTCAACAAATTAAATTCCCTGAAAGATCAGTATCAAGGTAAGCGTTGCTTTATTCTTGGAAATGGCCCCAGTCTGAATAAAACCCCATTGCATTTACTCAAGGATGAGGTGACGTTCGGCCTGAATCGGATCTACTTGAAGTTCGATGAGATCGGTTTTGCGACCACCTTTCTTGTATGTGTGAACCGACTTGTGATGGAACAATTCGGCCAGGAACTCGCAAGCCAACCGTGCCAACACTTCTTTGACTGGAATGATCGCGAACTGATCCCTTCGACAGAACGAACACATTTCATGAATACCGAAGGCGTGTTGGACACAGAGGGGCTTGGTGAGTGCTTCTTTTTCTCGAAGGATCCATGTGCAGGCATCTATGAAGGGTTCACCGTGACCTACGTTGCTCTGCAATTGGCATATTACATGGGGTTTTCCAAGGTCGTGATGATCGGTGTCGATCACCGGTTCGCCGACAAGGGGGCAGCAGGCCAAACTGTCACATCAGGTGGCGATGACCCCAATCACTTTGCTGCCAACTACTTTGGTGCCGGGGTCAAATGGCAGTTGCCTGACTTGATCGGCTCTGAGATCGCCTACACCCTCGCTCGGCGTGCCTTTGAAGAGGATGGCAGAGAAATCGTGGATGCCACCATCGATGGTGCGCTTCAAGTCTTTCCCAAAGTGGAATTCAACAGTCTCTTTTAGAGTGCTTCGCCCTGGTCTTTTATCACATCACCATATTGCGCACAGATGAAGCCAATTCACCTTTCTCGTGCACCGCCAGCCAGGCCTGGTGCTGGAAATTATCAAGCGCTGCAAGGTATCGTGGATGTTTCACCAATCCTTTTGGGTGAATTTTGAACAGGTCGTAACCCGCTGGTAGCAGCAACTCGAAGAAGTCGCGCAGGAAGGTGCGTGCATCAACATGGCAGCCGCCGTATTCAAACTGAATCGCACCGATGGCTGCGCGTTGTAACATGTCGCGCGCACCTTTTAATGCAGCCAGTTCATGTCCCTCAATGTCCAGTTTCAACAGGTCAATGCGTTCGACACCCGCCTGCTCGCAGAACAGGTCAAGTGTGGTCAGTTCAATCTCAGCCAGAGATGTTGCCTCGATGGGGAGACCTTGCCTTTGATACAAGCTGGTCATGCCATGATGTTGGTCATACACATGCAGTTGAGCATGCGAAGGGGTGTCACTGAGTCCGGCCTGATGTAAGTGAAGTTGTGTAGCCACTGGTGACTCTGCCAGTTGTGCATGAATCTTTGGGTTCGGCTCGAAAGCGTGGATCACCAGTTCATGGTTAATCTGCAAAGCGAGTTCCGCCCATTGCCCGACGTTGGCCCCCACATCAAACACTACCCGACAGTTTGTCAGCAGTTGCTTCAATACCCACGACTCACCATTGCGGTGCATATCACTGTCACCCTCCCCTCGATGCACATTCAGCCAGGTCTGGGCCAGCTCATCCAACAGGCCCGGCCGAGTCTTCATCGCCAGCAGGCGTGTCCAGTGAATCAGTTTGTCCGCGATCTTTCCCAAATGCTTATTCCATTCGTCAGTTGGTCACTGTTTTCATCTGCCATTGGTTGCTATGCGCTTCTCTAATAACCAGATGGCGCGGCACAGGCGATACCAGCGTCGTACCGATTGATCGCAACATACTCCATCGGCTGCTGATCATCCTCTGCGCAAGTTTCCCTTTGCGCTGTCCCGGCAAATTCCCATGTTTCTTCAACACATCCTTTGCCTGCTCAAAATACCGCTGTTTTTGGGTCGCGGTCTTTTGCCTCGCGTGAAACCGAAAGCCAGCCAGGGGCACCTGTACTGAGTGAATCTCAGTCAATCCCGCGAAACGGGTCCACAATTCAAAATCACCAGCCAGGTCATACTGCTCGTTGAGGCTGCTCCCGGCGCGCTCCCAAAGCGACCGCCTCCAGAAAGTCGATTCCTGTTGAATCACACTGCGTGCTGGCCAATGGCCACCCGTTAAATTTTCGCCGCGCAGAAAAGCGCGACTGCTGTGAGCATGTGGGCCGCGACAGATAATCACGCGCCCAGCCTCATTCAAACCCAGCGAGAAACCGGTGGTCAGCCAATCAATCTGCGGGAACTGGGCGAAGACCTCCCCCACTGTCGCCAGGCACCAGGGCATGTGCAGGTCGTCACTATTCAGCCAACCCATCACCTCACCGCCCGTTTGAGCAAAGCCTCGGTTGATGGCGTTGTAATGCCCATCGTCAGGCCCAACCGTCACAGCATGGCAACGGTCGCGATACCTTTCGATGACATCCAGACTCTCATCCGTCGAACCGCCATCCATGATGACCAGTTGCAGCTTTGGGTAAGCCTGATCGAACAGGCTGAGCAGATTCGCTTCAAGGAATCGTCCCTGATTCAGCGAGGGCACTACCAGCGAAATGGTTGGCAAGTCGGCCATGCGAGAAGCGTAGCAAGCCTGCCGACATCCAGCCATTGCGTTTCACCTCAGCCTGTCTCCAGCCTGCTGCGCCAGGGGCCTGGAAATCCTTTAGCGTTTTCTCTTGCGGCCGGTCTTGCGTTATTCTCATGCTTTCTGCGACACGGAGCGACGACATGATTAAAGGCGTCATACTCGCCGGCGGTTTGGGAACCCGGCTCAGGCCTCTCACTTTGGTGACCAACAAGCACCTGCTGCCGGTGTACAACCAGCCGATGATTCATTATCCCATTCAGGCCCTGCTGAATGCCGGGATCGATGAAATCCTCGTCGTCACCGGTGGCGACCATGCGGGCGACTTCCTCCGCCTGCTTAAGAACGGCAAGCACCTGGGCATCAAGCATCTCGAATATGCCTATCAGGAAGGTGAAGGCGGTATTGCAGACGCGCTGAAACTAGCCGAGGACTTTGCCGAGGACGGCAGAGTCTGCGTTTTCCTCGGGGACAACATCATCGAAGGCAACATCGCCAAGGCAGTGGATGAGTTCCGTCAGCAACCAAGTGGCGCGCGTCTGCTACTCAAAGAAGTCCAAGACCCCGAACGCTTCGGCGTGGCGGAGTTCGATGAACAGGGCAAGATCAAAAAGATCATCGAGAAGCCGCGTGTGCCACCCAGCCATTTCGCCATCACCGGGATTTACCTTTATGACGCGGATGTCTTCAAGATTGCTGCCAGCTTAAAGCCTTCCGCGCGCGGTGAGTTGGAAATTACCGACGTCAACAACGCCTATCTCAACCGAGGCGACTTAACTTACGATGCGCTCGAGGGCTGGTGGACTGATGCAGGAACGTTCGACAGTCTTTATCGTGCAACCCGACTGGTCGCGGAAGGCGGCGCGAATCATATGAATCTCTCAGCGACTGGGCCTGCGAACGACTGAACCCGGAGCACCGCATGGCAGAACACATTCTCATCACAGGTGGCTGCGGTTTCATCGGCTCGAACCTCGTCCGGTGGTGCCTCAAGCACCGTCCCGATTGGCGCATCACCAACCTTGACCTGCTCACCTACTGTGGCAACCCGGAAAGTCTGGCCGATCTACCAGGTTTATTCAGCGACCTCGACCAGCGTTATCGCTTCGTGCATGGGGATATTCGTGACCCGCAAACTGTGGAACCTTTGATTCGCGAAGCGACTGGCATCATCCACGCTGCTGCGGAAAGTCACGTGGACCGTTCCATCATGGATGCCAGGCCATTCATCGAAACCAACGTGCTGGGTACGCAAGTGATGCTTGATGCCCTCCGCAGAACTGACCCGAACAGCAGCAAACGCTATGTGCAGGTTTCCACTGATGAAGTGTATGGCGACCTGCCTCTGGATCAGCCCGATCTGCGCTTTACCGAGACCACACCCATCGCGCCCAACAGCCCTTACGCAGCCAGCAAAGCCAGCGCAGATCATCTTGTGCTCGCAGCCCATCACACATTTGGCATTCACGCCAGCATCACGCGCTGCTCGAACAACTTCGGCCCATACCAATTCCCGGAGAAAGTCATCCCCCTGTTCGTCACCAATCTGCTCGAAGGCAAAAAGGTGCCCCTGTACGGCGACGGCAAGAACGTGCGCGACTGGCTCCACGTGGAAGACCACTGTGAAGCACTCGTGGCAGTTCTCGAGCAAGGCAAGGCCGGCGAGGTGTACAACATCGGGGGTAACAACGAAAAAGCCAATCATCAAATGACACGCGATATTCTCGCCGCAGTCGGAGCCGGGGAAGACATGATTAAACATGTGACCGACCGTCTCGGCCACGACCGCCGGTATGCCATCGACTCAAGCAAGATTCAGCGCGAACTGGGTTGGCAACCACGCCATCAGGACTGGAGCCAAGCCTTGGCGGAAACCGTGCAGTGGTATCGCGAGCATGAATCATGGTGGCGACGGATCAAAGATGGCTCCTACCGCGCGTACTACGAAGCTCAATACGAAAGACGCCAAAGCTGATGCCCGACGCACAGGATCATTCCGATCAACCCTTCATCCTTGGGTTAATCACCGCCCGTGCAGGCAGCAAAGGGTTGCCCGGTAAGCACCTGTTGCCATTGGGAGATAAGCCCCTGCTGCAGTGGACTTGTGAAGCTGCGCTGGCTGCCAAGTCTCTTTCACGCGTCATCATCTCCACCGATGGCCAGGACATCGCAGACTGTGCGCAGCAAGCCGGGATTGAAGTGCCTTTCCTCAGACCAGCCGAGTTGGCTGAGGATGACACGACTCACATGGATGTCGTGTTGCATGCGCTGGACTGGTGGCAGGAACACGAGAGCACTCAACCAAACTATCTCTGCCTGCTGCAACCCACCTCACCCTTCCGCAGGGCTGAGGACATTGATGCAGCCATCGGCTTACTTCTGCAAAAGCGCGCCCCGGCCATCGTCGGCGTAACCGAAGCAACCGACCATCCCTATCTGACGCAACAAGTAAACGACCGGAGCCAACTCACGCCTTTCATCGAACACAACCTCACCTACGCCCGCAGGCAGGATTTGCCCCCGGCCTATGTCATCAACGGCGCGATCTACATCATCGCCGTCGATGTCTTACGCCAGACGCGAAGCTTCCTGCCCCAGCAAACGCTGGCATACATCATGCCACGCGAGCGCTCGATAGATATCGACAGTGATACAGACCTGATGCTGGCCCAGGCGATGCTTGATCAAAAGAAACGTGAGAGTTGACTGACTTTATCACGCGCTTCAACGAAACGTGGAACAGTCAATCACGCGCGACTCCGTGACGATGATATCGACACGCTGGTCGTGACTTTCGATAGGCAGGTCAGGCACGAGCTGCGCCTCATAGGCTAAAGCCACGCGATGGGTGTGACGAAACGACGACAGGAAGCGGTCGTAGTAACCACCACCGCGTCCCAGACGTTTGCCATCCTCAGAAAACGCCAGGCCCGGTACCAGCACCACCTCAGCCGAGTGTACTGTCTCAGCATCCTCCGGCGGGGAGGGAATGCCAAAGGGATCGGCAGGCAGCGCATCCAGCTTCTTAATCTCTTTCGCCACCATTCGACCCGGGCCGACAATCACCGGGGCCGAGATCGCCACCTTGCGCGTTACACACTCGCGCAGAATGTCCAGCGTGGGTACCTCGCGCCCGATTCCGATGTAGCTGCACACACTGCGGGCGGCACGGTAAACATGCAGGTCGAGTAACTGCTTGCCGATCTCTGCTGCCACGCTGGCTGACTCTTCGGGAGACAGGTCGTCCCGCCATTGCTTCAACCGGGCACGCACCTGATCCTTGGCTAGCTTCATCGTGGTCATGATTACTCTGCGTCTGTCTCTTTCGCTTGTGTCGCGGGTGTCAATTCTTCGCGGTCGGCTGCATGCTCGCGCGTCGGGTCAATATACAGATATCGCTTGAGTATCGCGACGGCTGCATAAATAACAGGGGTATCCACCAAAGCTGCGACCAGCTTGAAGACATATCCCGTCGCGATGAACAGACCCAACTGAGGCCAGATCGAGTGGTCTGGATTGATCGGCAAGGCATGTGCATAAAAATGCGTGATCAGAATCACCGCCACCGTGTCCACCAACTGGCTGACCACCGTCGAGCCATTGTTACGCAGCCAGAGCATTTTCCCCTTGGTGAAACGCTTCCAGAAATGGAAGAGATACACATCCACCAGTTGAGCGGCAAGATAAGCCACCATCGACGCCGCCACTGCCCCGAAGGTCAGCATCTGGATGCGGTAAAACGTCCAGTCTTCGCTGAAGCGGAGGAAGGTGCCATCGTCGTTGTAGAGGGGCTCGGGTAATGGTGGGGCCTTGACCACCTCGCCGTAGACATTGGTGCCATACTCGACGAACTCGCCCTGCATGGGGAGTATGCCTCCCAGCCAGAGGATAAAGACGACCCACAGGTTGAGGATCAGTCCGACGATGACCACCCAGTTGGCGCGCTTCCGCCCATAGAACTCGCTGATCAGGTCGGTACACAAAAACGTCAACGGATAAGGCAGCACCCCCACCGCCACGGCAAAGCTGATCTGACCCCAAGTCCCCCACTGCCAACCGTTGCCTTCCGACCATGATGCGAAAACGATGAACCGGGTGATGCCCAGGATATTGAGCATCGCCAGCGTGCCGAGGAACAGGCCGGCGAGAATCAGGAACACGCGCTCCCGGCGTTCATGCAATCGCTCAGGTGACAGCTTTGCAGCCGCAACCGAGATGGATTCACCCTTTGTCATATCAGACATACCCGAACTCCGCGCTTAATAGCGAGTTTAAGCGGGTTGGCGGTTGTAAACAATGGCAGGGGGAAGATTTGGCAACGCAAATGCGTATCGCGTGAGAGGAACTGGGCGAGTCGAAGGGGGAAGCACAGTTGAGGCTGCTTATCTCCCCACGAGCCGCGCTCCGTCAGGAAGCGGATTCTTAATATCCTCTGTAGTTAATTGCGGTAACCAGTTGCCATCTATGAGCAAGCGTTTGCCCCCCGGCTGTTCTGTGAACTGATGTCTGTCAATTGATGAACGATCTCACGCAGGAGACCTTCGTGGGTTCCGTCTTCCACATGGATCGAGACTCCCGCCATCACATCGGTGTGGAGAACGACCGTCGTGCCTTCCACCTCAAAATCCCACCAGCGTTGTTCATACATACAATCGTGAAGTGTCTGAACGGGCTTACCGTAGAGAGACTGCATCCGCTCCGAGAATAGCGTGAAATCGTCGTCTTGATCTCTCAAGTGGAAGGATAGCCGGTTGGACGCATCTCGGTATTCTTTCATCTCATTCCCTCACACAACCTGTCCCGCGGTTCACTGGTGTCGCGAGCAAACGGAGTTAGTCAAACGGCTTTCCAGTGCAGCCGGCAGCTAGGTCGCGTCCGATTTATGTGAACGCGACTCGTACCAGGCGACAGCCAACGTCATGATGCAACCAACGACAACACCAACTACCAATCCTTGGGTCAATCCGAGGCCAACCCCGACTGACACCGGATCAAACAGCGGGTCGAGGCCGTTTCTAAATACCGCACGGTAGTAGCCCGGAGCGAACAACCCCAACATCAGCCCGATGCTGAGTCCAGCTAGACCACAGAACACAGTTGACCCAAGAATGCACTTGATCGCTTTGGTTATGGTCATGTCAATTGACCTGACGTAAAAGACTCATTCGCCGGCCACCCGCGGAAGCAGGCTCCAAACCGACCACACCATTATCCATCGCGTGTGTCGTCGTGTCTACCCACCGAAGCTTTAGCAAAGATGGCACGTTCTTCGAAGCTTCAGCGGCGAAGAATCAACTGCGGTCGGCGGTTATCCACCAGCTCGCAACTGGTTGTACCGGAACGCAAAATCAGTCGCTGCGTTCTGCCATTCCGCATCTTCGATTGCATCGGACGTGCCGGGGAACTGCCAGTCGCGGTCTCGATCGAACTCGATTTTCGGATATACACCGGGCAGCAATATCATATCTTCGGCAACTGCGATATAGCCGGACTCGTCGTGCTTAACTTGTTGCGCTACGTCCGCAGCTGCCAGTAGTCGTACGGCTGCACTGTAATCACGATCACCAATCAGCCGTTCAATGTCTGCCCTGAAAGTCTCAGGAGAATAGGCAGGTACTTGACTGGTATTGGTGGTGCCTGCACCCGGCGATTGGTCACATCCTGTAGTGCAAAGGACGATCAGCAATAAGGAGGCTACAAGTCGCATGGCGGATAACCTGTCCCGCGGATCACTGGTAGCCGCGAGCAAACGGAGTTTGTGAAGCGGCTGTCCAGTGCAGCCGCTGGTTCGGTACGCGCTTCGCGGGCCGACCAGCGAGCGACAGACGCGGGACACGTTCAGACGACGCGAAGCGTCGGCTGAACGTCGAGGACAGGCACGCCGTTAGGCGTTGCCTGCTCCGTCTTGTTCGGTCTTTGGTTTGGGGGTGTAAGCTTTCCACTTTTCCTTAATATAATCGACAAATTCAGGTATTGGCTGACTACTGCAAATAGGTGCAAGTTCCTGTCCAGTTTTGGTTAAAAGAACATGCCCTAGACTTAGGGAATTATCTACTTCCTTGGGCATTTCTAGGACTAGAGGTGAACCGTAATAGTATACCGCAAATCTTTTAGGGAGTTTAAGTCTTTGGTATTCTGAGAGGTGGTTAAACTGGATGAGACCAATGCTCTCTAGGTGACTGATCGTATTAAAGTTAATTCCCTTCATATTATAGATTTCGGCCTGAGTATCGAAAATCAAAGGCACAACGTTTCCGATGACCCAGCCAAACCCACACAATTTGGCAAACAATTCAGCATCTGTCTTGTCGAGGTCACCAAGGAAGTTAACGGTCCGTTTTGAGTAAGTGCCTGGTTTGTTAGCTTCTCCGGCAAGCACTCTTGCCCACAGATCCTGCATTTCGTGGTCTGAGATAATTCGTGACTTATCGAAAAAATTAGTAACCCAATCATCCTCCATCTTGTCGGCGTCAGTCTCTACGTTGAGCTCAGGCAGTGCTTTGTTTGTAATATCCTCAATATTCTTCTGTTTCTGTGCTTCCTCTTCGACAAATCGATGCATGGCCCTCCGATGCAAATCTGTAATCTGTATTTCGCTCTCAGCCTTGATGATGGCTGCTTCGGCCTCTGCCTTTGCTACCCGCTTAATTTGATAGGGGGCGAATACTCCGCCAACCGCCTTTGAAACTTTCTTTATCAGCGTGTCGGCTGGTTTTGAGATATCGCCAAGGTTCACGAGAGAATTTGATGTTCCTTCTGGCATAGTTATTTC
>CAZJJN010000039.1:0-32078 GCA_964546335.1 uncultured Phycisphaeraceae bacterium | reverse complement strand
AGACGATCCCGAATACATTCCCGCTTGACAAACGCTTGCTCATAGATGGCACCCGAGACGCCGATTGGACCCACCCGACTTACTGAGACTTGGCCACCAGACAACCCTTGGCGAAGGCAGCCAGTTCTGACATGGTCTGGAAATACAGCACGCCCTCGATACAGCCTCGCTTGACCTGTACAGGTGTTTGAGCGCCCCCCACCACCAGTCTGACTTTGTCCGCAGGCAATCTTTTCCGCAACGTTTCCACTGCCTTCATGCACTCGGTCTGCTCCGATTCCTTGCGAGGGCAAGTGCAGGAAATCCACACGATCGAGGCTTCGTACCGCAGTGCAGCGTCGGCAAGAACATCGCAAGGCGTGTCCCCGCCGAGATTCATGTCGTGATACCCGCAACTGGCCATGACCACCGAAGCCATGAGCGAAGGCAAAATGTGATGATCCCCGGATGGTGCACCGCCGAGCGCGACACTTTCACATGGTTCTCTTTCGGTCATCACCAGGCGAAGGGCTTGAAAGCCTTGCTTGCACAGGTCGGTTGCACGATGTTCAACAAAAATGCCTTCGCGCGATTCCTGCCAAAGCTTGCCGATCTCGCGCATGGCAAAAGACACCGGCCCATCGCAGATGTCGGCGATTTCCGTGCCCGCCAGATAGGCGGACAACAACACACCCCGCACGATGGATGCCTGCCCCAGTTTGAGCGCCTCCAAAAGGACCAGGCCATACTCATCACACTCGACCCCAGCCAACGCTTCCTGCTCGATATCTCCCAGCCCGAGGATTTCGGGCTGCTGCACGGGCAGGCCTGTCTCGCGCACCAGCCGAACCGCTTCCGAAATGGAAATCCTTCGGTGCCCGCCTGCAGTCCGCGAGGCGGTGATGCGCCCTTCATCCACCCAACGTTTGAGCGATGACTCGCTGACGCCAATGGCTTTGGCGACCTCTTTTGGTGATAATAGTTGCTTCATGCATTGGCTCAGCAAGAACTTGGACGATTATAGCCTCGTGAAACGTATCGACAATCAACGCTAGCATTTCATCAAACAAACACTTACAAGCGATTCTGCAAGTTTACAGACTGAATTGACTTTCCACTTCTGACGCCTAAGGTCTTTTTGAACGTTTTGAACGATTTTTCACACCAACATGCGGGAAACTCATGGAAAACCAACCCGTCACCATCATCATCGGCGCCGCAGGAGGCATCGGTCAAGCCCTGACTGATCAACTCTCACAGCAAGGCCACGCCATCATCGCTCTGGGACGCAACGCGGATCATCTGTCGGCGTTGGAAGGCAAAGTCGCATCAACCCATCAGGTCGATGCCAGCAACTTTGAGCAGTTGGCCAACCTCTTCAGTGATGTGACTGACAAGCAAGGCCCAATCACGGGCGTCGTCAACCTGGCTGGCTCGATTCTCCTTAAACCTGCGCATCAGGTAACCGAGTCAGACTTTGAAGAAACAATGAAACTGAATGCATGGACTGCGTTTGCCAGCATCCGCGCTGCAGCCAAGACCATGAAGCAAGGCGGCTCGGTGGTGCTGCTCTCTTCCGTCGCCGCCCGTGTGGGACTGGCGAACCACGAAGTCATCGCCGGGGCCAAAGCTGCGGTCATCGGCATGGCTCAGTCAGCCGCTGCGTCTTACGCCCGTCGTAACCTGCGCTTTAATGTCATCGCCCCGGGACTGGTCGATACCCCTCTGGCCAAACCCATAACCTCCAATGAAAAGGCAAAACAAGCCAGCGAGAAAATGCATCCGCTGGGTAGACTTGGGCAACCAGAAGACATCGCGCAAGCCATCACTTTTCTGTTGCAGCCGGGCAATGACTGGATGACCGGTCAGACTTTTGGCATCGATGGCGGTATCTCCACTGTTCGCACCCCGGCCTGAAGGTACAATCGCAAAGGGATCCATCATGCAATTCAAGGCCAGTGCCAACCTGCCCTGCCCGATCGATCAGGCCTTCGCCTGGCATGGAAGGCCCGGTGCATTTCAACGTCTGCTCCCGCCCTGGCAGAACATTCAGATCATTGATCCCATTCCGTCCATACAAAACGGAGCAACGGGCAAACTTCGCATGAAACTTGGGCCGATCCCCATGGACTGGGATGTGGAGCACCTCGGCTACAACCCGCCACATCAATTTGAAGATCGCCAGATCAAAGGCCCGTTCAAGCATTGGCATCACAAGCATCGCTTCACTGCCGACCCGGATAATCCATCCGCTTCTATTCTTACTGATGACATAGAATATGACCTGAAAGCGCAGCCGATGTCAGGCTGGCTGCTTGGAGGCTTTGTCGAGGGAGACCTGCAGCGTGTGTTTCGCTACCGTCATGCGATCACGCAGAACGATCTCGCCTTTCATCAAAGCTGGTCGCCAAAGCGCCTATTGCACATCGCGATCTCAGGCAGTAGTGGGTTAGTCGGCAAACAGTTGGCTGCCCTGTTCACCACCGCAGGCCATCGTGTCACAAGCCTGGTTCGCCGACGCGACAACCTTTCATCCGATGAAGCATGCTGGCTGCCTGATCAAGGCATCGTCGGCAGTGAATCACAAGCCAAGTTAACTGGCTGCGATGCCATCATTCACCTGGCTGGAGCCGGTATCGCTGACCAGCGCTGGACGAAGGAACGCAAGCAGGTCTTAAGGGACAGCCGGGTTGCTGCAACACAAAAACTCGCGCAGAGTTTGCTTCAACTGGATCAACCGCCACGCGCATTCATCGGTGCCTCCGCGATCGGTTACTACGGCAACCGGGGTGATGAAATCCTTGATGAATCAGCCCTCGTTGGTGAAGGCTTTCTCGCGGAGCTGGCCAACGATTGGGAACTGGCAACGCAATCACTCACGGACGCTGGTATCCGTGTGGCGCACGGGAGGATCGGCCTGGTGATGACTTCGCAAGGGGGCGCGTTGCAGAAACTTCTGCCCCCCGCTCGATTCGGTCTTGGCGGCCCATTGGGGTCAGGTCAACAGTGGTACAGCCCGATCAGTCTGGATGATGTGCTCTATGCCTTGGCTTTTCTCGCGTATCGCGATGATCTGTCCGGGCCTTTCAATCTGACTTGTCCAAATCCTTTGCCACAACACGAGTTGGCAAAATGTCTTGGCCGAGTTCTTCATCGTCCTGCTTTCCTCCCTGCCCCCGGCTTGGCGTTGCGTCTGATGCTTGGTGAGATGGCCGACGAACTTTTGCTGGCCAGCATGCGTGTTGTACCAAATCGCCTTCAACAGGCCGGTTTTGAATTCAGGCACCCGGATTGCGAAAGCATCCTGCGACATGTTCTGGGAGTGTCCTCATGAAAGAGAATGTCAATTTCAGTCAGCTTTCAGCCGGCGTGATGACAGATGAAAGCCTGGGCGAGCAAGGCAAGCCTTGGATGCGTTACTGGCTGGTCGCGGCAGGTTGCTACAACCTTCTCTGGGGCAGCTTGGTCATTATGTTCCCCAATTTGTTCTTCGAATTATTTGATATGAACCCGCCGGGTTATCCTGAAATCTGGCAATGCGTCGGGATGATTGTGGGTGTGTATGGCATCGGTTATCTGATTGCAGCCAGGCGCCCCTTACGCCATTGGCCCATCATTCTCGTTGGCCTGATTGGCAAAATACTCGGGCCAATCGGTTTTGTTTTTGCAGTCTGGCAAGGGGTGTTCTCGCCCGAGTTTGGCCTGACGATTCTGACCAATGATCTTGTCTGGTGGCCAGCCTTTGCAGTCATCCTCTATGCAGCCTGGCGCTATCATGCGGCTCCCTGGAAGGCGTTGGCTTCTTCACCTGATTCACTTTCCACTCAATTGAAGGAAGTTGCCGACAACAATGGGAAAAGTCTGTGGTTACATTCGCAGGATCAGCCGGTGCTACTTCTTTGTCTGCGACATGCGGGTTGTGTGTTCTGCCGAGAAGCTTTGAGTGATCTGGCTTCGCAACTCGCGAAGATCAAGGAGCAAGGCATGAAAGCCGTGGTGGCGATGATGAGTTCGCGCGACGCGTTACAAGCCTTGGCAGATAAGTATGCTTTGCAGGATGTCATCTTCATAAGCGATCCTCAGGCCGAACTCTATCGTGCGCTTTCGTTGAATCGGGGCACGTTCTGGCAATTGTTTCACCCCCGTATCTGGTGGCGAGGCTTTCAGGCTGCCATCCTCAAGAAGCATGGCTTTGGCCCGATGGAAGGCGACGGCTTTCAAATGTCTGGCATGTTTGTCCTTCACAAAGGTCGAGTCATCTGGGCGCAACGACACCATGCAGCAGATGAAAAGAACAACTTTCAGGATGCCTGTTGCATCAACCCGACGGACAATGCACAAAGTGATAACACACCAGCGGATGCGCCCTCGGCAACCCGTGCTTGATCTGACAAGGAACCACGTATGCTTTCATGGATCATGGCCATTCAGTTGGTGACGACCGGGATGATGACCGGCCTGATCTGGTTTGTGCAGATCGTCCATTACCCGTTGCTGGCCCATGTCGGCGATGTCACGCTGCATGGCTACCACCAACGCCACATGAAACAAACGACCTGGCTGGTGATGCCTTTGATGCTGTTGGAAGTCGCCAGTGCGATTGCGCTGCCTCTTGTCCTGATGGACACCATCCTGCAGGCCATGGCCTGGGTTGGCTTGGGGTTACTCCTGGCGATCTGGCTCAGTACTTTTGCCATTCAGGTGCCTTTACATCGACGTATCGAACTGGCGCGCACCGCAGCCTCCGTTGACTTACTGGTGCAGACCAATTGGCTGCGCACGGTGGCGTGGTCACTTCGCCTTTTAATCGTGCTATTTATCACCATGCATCTGGCCCGGCATCATGCTTTGCTGACATAAAAACAAGTTCAGGTAAGCGAAGCTAACTGCCATCAACAGACCTATGCTTTGACAACGACAGGATAGACCCATGAGCAAACGCGTCATCATTGTGGGGGCTGGCCCCGGTGGACTCGCCTCAGCCATGCTGCTGGCCAAAGCGGGTGTGGATGTGACGGTGATCGAAAAGCGATCCACCGTTGGCGGACGGACATCGACCCTTGAACAGGATGGTTACCGCTTCGACCTTGGGCCGACGTTTTTCCTTTACCCCCAGGTTTTGAAAGAGATCTTCAAAGCGGCGGGGAGAGAGTTGGAGCACGAGATTGAGATGATCCGTCTCGATCCGCAGTACCGGCTGATCTTTGAAGATGGGCCAGCGTTGGATGCCACGCCCAATGTCGAGCGGATGAAGCGGGAGATCGCCAAGCTGAATGCGGACGATGCCAATCACTTTGAAAGATTCTTAACTGACAATCGCGCCAAGTTGGCTGGCTTCAAGCCGATACTGGAAAGTAACTGGTCGAGCCCATTGGGACTGATGCAGTATTCGCCTTTCAAGATGATGCCTTTGGTTAGGCCTTGGAGTAGTGTGGATGGCAACCTGAAACGTTACTTCTCCGATCCACGTGTTCGGCTGGCCTTCAGTTTTCAAAGCAAATACCTGGGCATGTCACCGTTCAAGTGCCCAAGCCTGTTCACCATACTTTCCTTCCTTGAATATGAGCATGGCATCTTCCATCCCAAGGGGGGGTGCGGTGCGGTGTCGCAAGTCATGGCCCGAATCGCACAGGAGATGGGCGTCAAAGTGCATCTGAACGAACCCGTCGAAGAGATTCTCTTTGATGGCAGGCGCGCCACTGCTGTGCGCACAGCAAACGAGACTTACCACGCGGATGCTTTGGTATTGAACGCGGACTTTGCCCACGCCATGAGCCAGTTAGTACCTGAGTCGCGCCGCCGTAAATACACAGATACTAAATTGGCCAGGAAGAAGTATTCCTGTTCAACCTTCATGCTTTATCTTGGCATTGAAGGTCAATGCGATGAAATCGCCCATCACAACATTTTCCTGGCTAGCAATTACCAGGAGAACATTCGTGACATCGAAGACACACACCGCCTGTCTGATAATCCATCGGTTTATGTGCAGAATCCCTGCGTGACCGACCCAACCATGACCAAGCCCGGCCACACTTCGCTTTATGTGCTGGTGCCGGTGAGTCATGAGCATGGCAACATTGACTGGGAGTGCGATGCGCAGGCATTTCGGGAGAAGACACTGGATCAGATTCAGAAGATCGGCCTGCCTGACCTGCGTGGCCGCATCCGCTATGAGAAAATGATCACGCCACGCGATTGGCGCATGAATATGGCCATCTATCGTGGGGCGACGTTCAACTTGGCGCATAATCTGACGCAGATGCTTCACCTTCGGCCACAGAATCGCTTCGAGGAGTTTGATGGCATGTATCTGGTCGGTGGCGGTACCCATCCGGGCAGCGGTTTGCCGGTGATTTATGAATCCGCGCGCATCAGTTCGCGCCTGCTACTGACTGACCTGGGAATCCGAGAAAACTGGCCCTTGTCAGAGAAGTCGCAACGTAGCGGCCAAACTTCACTGGACATGGAGTTGCAACCAGCAGCAAACGCATGACAGCTTATCTCTCACAACCCGCGCCAGCTTCAAGCGAAGCAGAGGCAAATCTTCAACCTGAAGAGCAAGCTATCCCTGCTGCTGTAGAACAGGCGATCCAGCTTGCGCGAACGGCGCAAACAGATTGGGCTTCTCGGTCGATCAAGCATCGACTGAGCATTCTGCGAAAGCTAAGACATACGCTGGCTGCATCAGCAGAATCCATCGCGGCCAGTGTGGAGCGTGAGAATCATCGGACGATGGCTGAAACGCTTTCAGCCGAGGTGTTGCCCACGCTGGAGGCAATTCGTTTTCTGGAGAGACGGGCAAGCAAACTTCTTACGACACGACGGGAAAGGCGTGGCCGACCCATCTGGCTGATGGGCACGTCGCTGGAAATTCAGCGCGAACCATTTGGCATTGTGTTGATCATCGCCCCCTCAAACTACCCGTTCATGTTGCCTGCGATCCAGGCATTGCAAGCACTTGCTGCGGGTAATGCTGTGCTGGTGAAGCCCGCGGTGGGATGCAGTAAGCCGATGCATGAGTTGCAGCGATTCGCTGAATCCGCTGGCCTGCCTAAAGGCGCGTTGCAGGTGCTGGATGAATCGCCTGAAACTGCTCAGACAGCCATTGCAATTGGTGTGGACAAGATCATCCTCACCGGTTCAGCCGCGACAGGCAAGAAGGTGGCCGCATTGGCAGCGAAGCATCTGACACCGACTGAGATGGAATTGTCCGGCTGTGACAGTTGTTATGTCCTGCCCAGCGCGGATATCGCGCGCACTGCCCGGGCGTTGGCGTTTGGCATGACGCTCAATGCAGGGCAAACCTGCATCGCGCCAAGTCGCGTCTTTGTATCGCGCGATCGCGTATTACCCTTGCTGGAAGCGCTTATAACGCAACTAACCATGCGCACGAAGCCAGTGACTTTGATCGGCCCCCATCTTGAACGTGTGCGTCAAGCCTTGGATCAAGCCGAGGCAAACGGCGCGCAACTTCATGTTGGCGGGTTTGATGAGCAAGGCCTGCTTCACCCCACGATTGTCACAACGCAAATCTCTGACCTTGCCATCCTGCGTGATGATTTATTCGCGCCGGTGATCTGCCTCTGCCCGGTCGATTCGGTCGAGCAGGCGCGCGAACTGGACAGTCAGTGCCCTTATGCCCTGGGCAGCAGTATCTTTGGCCAAGAGCAGGAAGCACGCGAACTAGCAAAGCAAATTGATGCAGGCTGTGTCACGATCAATGATCTGATCGTACCCATCTCTGATCCACGACTGCCTTTCTCACCCCGCCATCAGTCGGGCTTCGGTGTCACGCGCGGCGAGGAAGGATTGTTAGCCATGACGCGAATCAAAGCCATCACCCACCAGCGCTTGAAGCAACCACCCCACTTCGACCTACCCCGGCATGATGATGCGGCCTTCTTCTCCGCTGCCATCCGCGCGTTCCACAGCCAAACCATCTGGCAAAGGCTTGCCTCGTTCTGGCAGCTCATTCCAATGCTCCGCCAGCGTGCAAGTCAGCCATCACCACCCCAACAATCATCGCAAAGTGAATCACTTACCAAGGAGACAAAGCCTTGATCACGACTCAAGAATCAACCGCCACTTCCACCCGCGTCGCAGTCATCGGTGCCGGGCTGGGTGGCCTGGCCGCAGCCTGCACCCTTGCCGCTCGTGGCAAGGATGTCATCCTATTCGATAAAAATGATTGGCTGGGAGGTAAAGCCGCGGTACTGGTAGATCAAGGCTTCCGCTTCGACATGGGGCCAACCATTCTGACCGTCCCCAAGGTGCTGGAGCGTATCTTCGGTGAAGCCGGGCGAAACCTTCACGAAGAAATGGACCTGCGCCGGCTTGACCCGCAATGGCGCTGCTTCTTTGAGGATGGCTCCGTTCTCGATCTGAATGAAAACGTTGAAACCATGGCCAAAACTTTGGCTGAGTATTCACCCAACACCAAGAGCAGCGAAGGCTATCGCCAACTGATCAACATCTCCAAAAAACTGCACGAAGTGTCGGACCGTTTCTTTTTCTGGAAAACCGTTGAAGGCCTGACTGACACCTTTGATATGTCCAATACCTTCAATCTTTCCACGCTGAAAGATGTCATGAGCTTGCGCATGGGTAAGTCTGTCGCTGGGGTGATTCGTCAGCACGTGCCTGACACGCGCGTGGCCCAGATGCTGGACCACTTCACGCAATATGTTGGCTCGTCCCCTTACAACAGTCCTGCTGTGCTGGTTTCCATCGCCCATATGCAGACCGATGGCGGCGTGTGGTACCCGATCGGTGGCACCCGTGCCGTCCCCACTGCTTTGGAGTCGCTCGCGCGACAACTTGGCGTGGAGATTCGCCCCAGTACCACCATCACCCGCATTGAAACGCAAGGTTCGCGCGTCAAGGCCGTGGTCACCCATCAGGGCGAGACCATCGACGCTGGCGCGATCGTGTCCAACATGGACACCGTGCGCACCCATCGCGAATTACTTGGGCAGGAAGGCAATGCGTTTCTTCACCGCCGAAATTATGAACCGGCCTGTTCCGGTGTCGTGCTTTATCTCGGTTTGCGCGAAGCTTACGACCACGTAGCCCATCATGATTTTGTCTTCTCGCGCGATCCGGAAGAAGAGTTCGACGCTATCTATCACAAGGGCATCCCCGCCCCCGATCCGACGGCTTATCTTGCCTGTCCATCGAAAACCGAACCGGACGTCGCCCCGCAGTTTGATGGCAAGCAAGGCGAAGCCCTTTACGTGTTGGTGCATACCCCTTACCTCCGCCCGGATCATGACTGGAAGAAGATGCTGCCTGAGTACCGCCAAGTGATTCTGGACAAACTCAAGCGCACCGCGGGGATGGAAGACATTGAAGAACGCATCGTCTGCGAACATGCCTTGACCCCTCAGGATATTCACGAGCGTTACCACGTGCTGAACGGTGCGATCTATGGCCTGGCGAGTCATGGCAAATTCCTCGGCGCCTTTAAGCCGGGCAACCGCAGCCGGGACATTGATGGCCTGTATCTGGCCGGTGGCTCAGCTCACCCCGGGCCCGGCATGCCCATGGCTTTGATGTCCGGCTGGATCGCGGCGGACACGCTTTGCAAAGACGGCATCGTTTAAGGATTTACCCTTGCCCAAAGGAAGCGGCACCAAACTGCCTCAGATTTCCCCCTGGCTTCACTGGGGATTTGTCCGCTATCTGCGCTGGTATCTGCCTAAGAAATTGCACAGCATCCGTCTGGCGAAGGATGGCTTGTTCCCTGTGTTGCCTGATTATCCGCTGCTGATTTATGTCAATCACCCATCTTGGTGGGATCCGCTGATCGCCTTCTATTTAGCCGACCGCTTGCTGCCTTTGGGTAAGCATTACGCACCGATTGATGCCCGGGCTTTGGAGCAATATGCCGTGCTGGGAAAGTTGGGTTTATTTGGCATCGAGCCGGACAGTCGGCGGGGAGGCACGAAGTTTCTGCGCACAGCAACGCAAATCCTCAAGCAACCGGACGCGGTGCTTTGGGTGACGGCTGAAGGGCGCTTTACCGATCCGCGCGAAAGGCCGGTGCAGTTGAAGCCCGGCATCGCTCATGTGGCGGGTCGGCTGGAGAAACTGTGCCTGCTGCCTTTGGCCTGGGAGGTAGTGTATTGGCAGGAATCCAAGCCTGAAGTCCTGGCCCGGTTTGGTGAGCCTTTGGTGATTGCTTATGGGGGGGATCAATCCGTGGAGACGATTCATGCCGAGTTAATCAGCCGACACGAGCGGAATCTCGACAGCCTGGCTGAAGCGGTCATCAGTCGGGACGATGCGCGATTCGAAACCATCATGGGCGGATCAGCGGGAGTCGGTGGTGCCTACGATCTCTGGCGAAAGTGCAAAGCTCTGGTGACACGCCGGCGCTTCGAGGCTTCGCATCAGCAAGGCATCAAGGATGCCCAAGTGAAACTTAGCGAACAAGGAAAGGTGCCGACCCATGATTGAGTTGATCTTGCTCGCATTGATCGGAGCGTTGGCGCTGCTTCCCACAGTTGTCTTCACGGTGAACTTTCTCCTCTACCGCCGTTTGCCAGTTGATCGCGCGAAAACGAGCGATCCACCTCCAACGGTTTCTGTTCTGATTCCCGCCCGGAATGAAGAGGCTGGCATCCGCGACTGTGTGGCATCCATCCTGGCTAATCGCAACATCAATCTGGAAGTCATCGTCCTGGACGATGCCTCGACGGATCGCACGGCGGAGATCGTCCGCGAAATGGCTGAAAAGGATAGTCGGGTCAGATTGGCACAAGCGCCTCCTCTGCCAACGGGTTGGTGTGGCAAGCAGCATGCGTGTCATGTGCTGGGGCAACTGGCGCAGCATGACGCCATCGTTTTCATGGATGCGGATGTGCGATTGTCGGACGACGCTTTAACGCGCATGGCCAACGAACTTGGCCGTAACCCAGCCAAACTCATCAGTGGCATCCCCAGGCAGATCACGGTCGGCTTACTGGAACGCTTGCTGATTCCGCTGATCCACACGGTGCTGCTTTGCTACCTGCCCATGTGGGCGATGCGCAAAAGCAACAGTCCGAGTTACGGAGCGGGATGTGGCCAACTGTTCATGGCCGAGCGCCCGGCCTACCTGGCCATCGGCGGACATGAACCGATCCGCGCCACCCTGCACGACGGCATCATGCTGCCTCGCCTGTTTCGCAAGCACCGCTACCAGACGGACCTTTTCGACGCGACCGACATCGCAACCTGTCGCATGTACAACAGTGCGCCCGCGGTCTGGCAGGGGCTGGCCAAGAACGCGACCGAAGGCATGGCTTCCAGCCGGGGCATCGGCATCTGGTCAATATTGCTTCTGGGTGGTCACGTCCTGCCTGTTCTTTGTGCATTGGCGATCCTGCTGAACTGGCTTGATCCAGCCCCAGCGGCCTGGCTTTTGCCGATATTTTTCCTGCCCATACTGATCAGGCTGATTGCAGCCTATCGGTACAGGCAAAGCCTGTTTGGGGCCATTCTGCATCCATTGGGAGTCACATTACTTGTTGCTGTGCAATGGTATGCGCTGATTCGTCAATACCTGGGCTTCCGCAGCCAATGGAAAGGCAGGCAATATGTCGCGGCCTAGCCGAGTCAACGGACGGTGAAAGCTTGATAAAGGGTATGTGACCTCAGCCTGATTCCCTTGACAGAACCTTGTTCTCTCGTACACTTCTAATAGAAGCCGACTTACTGGCCTTAAGTGCTTTGACGCAACTGGCACGATGTTGGTCTCACCGTTTGATGTTTCTTGTCGCGTCAAAAGCACGTGCCCCGAAAAGTCATGGCGAGGTTGTTTGGCAGAAAAGCTGCCATCTTCGGGTCGTTGGCATGGATCACGAAGGGCTGTTTTAATCTCGCTGAGCATCGAAAGGTGCATGACAAAAACGGAAGTCGGTCCTAAGAGTTTTCTAGAACTCATAAATCGTTTGACTTGTAAAAAGGAATGGGCCTCGTTCAACAGATCAGTTTGTGAAACGCAACAGCCATTTAAGGTTAATCATCCCTCCGCAGAAGCGGACCTTCACTGGCTGGTCTTGACGAATAAGCCCGAAAGGTACACTCAGTTCCCCGTTTCAAAGGAGTCCGTCATCATGCGGAAACACAAAGGTTTCACCCTCATTGAACTTCTGGTCGTTATTTCAATCATCGCGCTGCTGATCGGCATGCTGCTGCCCGCCCTCGGTGCCGCCCGTCGTGCGGCTAACAAACTGACCGACAAAAACAACATGCGAGGCATTCTTCAGATTGCTTCGACCTATGCCAGCCAGGACAGCTCACAGCGCTTGCCCAACGAAGACACCCCCGTTGCCGCTGCCAGCAACCGGTTCCTCGTGATGCTCAACGAAGCTCAGCTTGATACCAAGCTGCTGGAATCACCCTGCCCCAATGCTTCCGGTGTGAACATTGACAACATCACCGAAACCAATGGCACCTACAGCAACATTGGCAACAACTACGGCTACGCGTTGCTGGACGGTACAAATCCAAGCTGGATTCGTTGGGACACGAGTGCTTCAACGCCACTAGCATCCAACAAAGATGACAGCAATGCCTGGGGTGACAGCGCTGGCTCAGACTGGGAAGGCCACGTCGGTTTCGCTGACGGCCACGTTGATTTCTTCAATTCTGCACAGTTAGATCGTGTCAAACTTGGTAACAGTACTTACGAAAATTTTAATCTTTTTTCAGGTGCTTATGAAGGCGGAAATGCAGGCACTAATTACAAGATGGTTGACAATTAATTCCAGTCTAATAATTGAGACAGATACAACTTGATTGATCCCCGCGTACCCCCCACTTTTGGGGGTACGTTTTTTTATGAATCCGGGTGGTTCAGTGCATGTTCTTTGCGAACTCTGTGATTGAACAATCATTTCTACGAGTTGGCTCTTCGAGCGTACTCAAGACATTCGTAGCGGGGGGCCACAGTTTGACAAAGTCCGCGAGGTAAACCGTGTTGTCGATGGAAAGCCGAGAAGCGTCGGGTGGCTGTGTAAACTCTTGACCATCGGGAGAGAGTTAACACAGATATTCTCAAAATTCACACGTGTCAAGGTACTTTTTTACCTTTGCGTTCTTCGCGTCGTTGCGCCTTGGCGTGATACTCTTTCTTCCCATCTCACCGAATATCATGGCCATGCTTCGTCCATTCGACTGCGCTCAGGACTACGCGATGGCCACGCCACCCATAGAACTTTCTTACCTCTGCGTCCTTCGCGTCTTGGCGTCTTGGCGTGATGCTCTTTCTTCCAACCATCGAATATCATGCCATGCCACCGGCCAAGGGAGTTGAGTCGGATGGGTGGCATGATTATTCGCGAAGCGATAACCATGATAATTGAGCACATGATGTTCGTGGTCATGGCTGCGCCCTTCGGCAAGCTCAGGACTTGGCCATTGACCACGGCACCCGGCTCGTGCCTCGCGTTGCAGCGTATCCACAGCCACCCCAACTCTCGGCATCCACACCACCTTATAGCATCAACAAAACTTGCGCCCCTCTCGCTTCGCTCAAGCGTCGTCAAGACGTGGCACCCAAGACGTGACGATTTGAATCTTCCTGCTCGCAGGCTGAAGTTGATCATCTCTGTGTCCCTTTGCTTCAACTTTCCAGTATCACGCCCGTGTCGGCAAATCATTCTTCGCCCAGTCCGTAGGCTCTTCGCTCAATTTGAAGCGAAGCGTCCCGCCGTTGGCGATCTCGCCATGCCGAATGTAGGCGCGATCCAGCGCTTCACCATTCAAGGTTAACCCCACGATATATCGCTTGCGATCACTGGTGCCTGGCGCTTCAATGACCAATTGCTTACCCGCATCACCCAGTTGCACTGCGACTCGCTCAAAGACAGGCGAGGTGATCCAGTAGAAATCCTGGCCCATGACGGGGTAAAACCCGATGGCACTGGCCATGAAAAACGCAGACTGGCAACCCATGTCTTCGTTGTCCACCAGTCCGTTGCGTTGTGTTTTATAAAACTGACTTAAACACTGGCGCACGCGATCGACCGTACGGTCAGGCCGACCTGCGTATAAATACAGATAAGGCACGTGCAGCATGGTTTCCTTGGCATAGTGCATGCCTTCATCAAAGAAACGATCCAGCATTTCAATGAAGCCACCAGCCCCACCCATGCGCTCGACCAGTTGCGGGAAATCCTGGTGGGCATTCCAACTCCACTGCCAACTGTTGCCTTCGTAGAAGTAAGGGTCGTTCCATGCATCAGGTCTGTGATGCTTTGGATCAAACGGATTCACCCACTGCCCGTCCGGCTGCCTGGGGGCGAACAGTTTGATGTCCTCCCGCCAAAGGTTCCAGAGTTTTTCACTGGCTTCGAGTTTTTCACGGGCGACATCATTCATGCCTAACTCGTCAGCCAGTTTCCCGGCACACCAGTCCTGGTAGGCATACTCAAGATGTCGCGACACACAGTTGATGGTCTTGGTCGTAACATAACCCTGCTCGCGGTATTCATGCAGATGTCGGCCATACAGTTTCGGATCAGGTGAAGGCGTCTGCCCGTTCTTCAACATGTACTGCAGCGCTTTGTGATAGTCGATGCCTTCGATCCCCTTGCGCTTGAACTCCGAAAACAGGATGTCAGCCGAACTGCCCCCCTGCACCTGGGCAGAATGCCCAGCCACCCACGCATCGACCAGCCAACCCTTATGCTCCGCGATATCCAGCAGGCAGTTCATCATGTCCGCAGCCAGTTTGGGATCGAACAAAGCTATCAAGCTGTTGGCATTGCGTACTGAATCCCACAGGCAGTAATAGTCCGTGAAATGGCGCACACCTGACTGCCATTGGTTGAATTCATCATCCACCCCCAAGTCACTGGGCATACACATCAGGCGAGAAAACAGCGTGTAAAACAGCTTGCGATGTTCCTCACTGCCCCCTTCCACTTCAATGCGCGACAGTTGTTTATCCCATGTTTCAATTGCCTGTTTGCGTGCCACCTCAAAGCCGACATTGGCTTCACGTTCGACACTCGCCCGGGCCTTGGCTACGGAGTGGTAGCTGATGCCCACTGACAGGGTGATGTCGCGCTCGTCGCCGAAGTTGGCCACCGCCACGCAGTTGGCCCCGTTGGCGTGAGGTTCATTGGTGATCCCCGCATGGTTGCCGACAAACCGTCGCTTGGGTTGCTGATCAAACCGCGCATAGAAGTAAACCGAGTAAGGAAAATCATGGCCCCAACCGCCCTGGTAATCTCCCCGCCCAACCACTTCATTTTCTGTCAGCCATTCCACGTAACCGCCGATGCTGCCTCCCGTGCCTTGGGCAGGCCTGCGAAAGTCGCGTTGCACCGCAGCCCCGACATCGATCAGCACATTGCTCGCCCGGGCCATGCTTTGAAAATGATCCACAGCCGCGGGGTCGTAGCCTGCTGCCTGCATGCTGCCTATGTCAGGTGAACTCGCGGACGCGCGATCCTCTGACATTTCCGGAAAGTGGTATCGATGCAAACCCGCGCGAGGCGTACTTGTCAGTTCACAATCAATCCCCGTGGGGTTCAGTGTGACCATGTAATAGCCTGCTTCACTCCGCTCGTTCGCAGCCCATTGCGGATCAACTGTTGCGCGGGGAGGCCCGACGAAAGGCGTCACACGAATGTTGCCGTAGCGCGCACTGCCCCCCGTACCCGACACGTGGGTATGGCTAAAGCCTGTGATGGGGTAGCGACAGTCATAGCCTGATGTCGGCTGAGGGCGCAAATTGTCAGGCCCGAGCCTGACCAGAGACAGAGGCAGGTAAGGTCCGATCAGGCAGTTGCCCATGCCTGCGGTGCCGATGGTAGGATCAACGTGCGACGTTAGAGAACTCAAGCTTGATCTCCTAGTATAGGAGGTGAACGGATTCGGCGACTCAGCGAGTCAACTGGACGCGATGATAGCGAGCAGGAGTGAGACAACCAGTCCGCGTAGATCGGACTGACATTGATGGACAACCCCACGGCATGCCTGACCCAAATCATAATCTGCCTGATCCCTTCCATGATGAACCTGGCCCACCAGGGCCAAAGCTGATATCGCTGATGCTCCTCTCGCTGCTGGCTGGGACACTGACACTGCTGGCAATGTGCTACCCCTATCAACTACGTGATCCGGAAACTGAGGGAGTTACCTGGCTGGCGCTGACCGACCGCACTGCGATTGACCTGTTCTGGCTGATGCTCCTTTTTGTGCCCTACGGCTTTGTCGAGTGCTGGGTTGGGGTCAATCTGTTCCGACAGGGCTGGCTGGTGACATTGGTCGTGGCGATGGATGCTGCCATCCTCGCGCTGGTGGGAGAATCGGCGCAGCTTTGGATTCAAGGCCAGTCCAGTTCGATGATTGACCTGGTGGCTCAGGTCATCGGTGCGTTGCTGGGCAGCCTGTTCGCGTTCGTCATGGTGGACTGGTGGTGGCAGGGGAAACCTGACGCGGCTCAGAACGGAAAAGACAAACATGCCTCATCGCATGAGGATGAGAAGTCCGATCGCGACGATCTGTTGTAGATCAGGATGAGTTCAATCGTCGCGTCCTGGGTGCCACACCTTGACGACACTCGAGCGGAGTCCTGAGTACCATCGAAGGACGGAGCGAGAGAGGCGCAAGGTGTATGGATGACGTAAGGCAGGTTGGCTCTGGATACGCAAGGAGTGAAGCAACGCAGCGTAACCACAGATATGGTTTTACGCGTGGCTGGATGCCAAGGTGGGTGGCGCGGCCATCGCTTCAGCATGGCCATGATATTCAATGCGTTGGAAGAAAGAGTATCACGCCAAGTCGCAAAGACACAAAGAACGCAGAGGTAAGAAAGCTCCTTGATATGAGCAAGGTTTGAGAATATCTGTGTTAACTTTCTCCCTGCGGTCAAGAGTGTACACAGCCACCCGACGACAAGCTCAGGATTCGTCAAGAGATGACACAACCACCCGACGCATTTCGGCTTTCCATCCAGAGCACAGTTTGCCTCGCGGACTCGGTCAAATTGTGGCACCCCGCTACGATTGATTTGGGTATGCTCTAATCAGCCGAACCGGCCGCTGATGTAATCTTCCGTTTCAGTCTTGGCGGGTTTGGTGAAGATGCGCTCGGTCGGGCCGAACTCAATCAGATCACCTGTATAAAGGAAGGCGGTGTAGGCGCTGATACGTGAGGCCTGCTGCATGTTGTGCGTGACGATGACGATGGTGTATGTCTCGCGCAGTTCTTCCATCAGGTCTTCGATGGCAGCCGTCGATTTAGGGTCCAATGCGGAGCAAGGCTCATCCATCAACAGCACTTCAGGACCGACCGCAATGGTGCGCGCGATGCACAACCGTTGCTGCTGCCCGCCGGACAGGCTGAGCGCAGATTCATGGAGACGATCTTTCACCTCGTTCCACAGCGCGGCTTTTCGCAGCGACCATTCAACCAGGCCATCCATCTCACTGCGCGATAGTTTCATGTGCAGCTTGGCGCCGAAGGCCACGTTCTTATAGATCGACTTGGGAAAGGGGTTGGGCTTTTGAAAGACCATGCCCACCCGTCGGCGCAGATCGACGACGTCTGTAGAGTGATCGAGCACATCCATGCCATGAATTTTGAGCGTACCCTCGGCTCGAGCTGTGGGAATGGTGTCATTCATCCGGTTAATCCAGCGGAGCAGCGTGCTTTTGCCACAACCGCTGGGGCCGATGAAAGCGGTGATTTCGTTATCGGGAAGGGATAGCTGGATATTTCTCAAAGCGGAAACAGAGCCATACCAGGCGTTGAAGTTCTCCAATTGAATCGCAACCTTGCGGTGATTGCGCAAAGCATCCACCTTTCGAGAGCTCACACCCTGTGCGGGTTTCACTTTGACAGATGACTCTGGCGTATGATCAGCTTCAACCATGGTGGCAACACTTTCACGAGACATTTCAGCACCTGTTTTCATCCCAGTGGTCGCCTGAACTTCTGCCGAATAAAAATGGCAACCGCATTAAAACATAAGAGTACACTCAGTAAGACCACAATACCCGAGCTGGCCAAATCATGGAACTCGGTCTGCGGCCGTCCCGCCCAGTTATAGATCTGCAAAGGCATGGCAGTGAAATCATCCATCAGATTTCCCGGGGGTGACGCGATAAACACGATACCGGAGATCATCAGCAGTGGAGCTGCTTCACCAACGGCACGACTCATCGCCAGAATACTTCCTGTCATGATGCCTGGAATCGCAGCAGGCAGGGTCACATGCTGCACCACCTGCCAACGGGTCGATCCCAGGCCCAGCGAAGCTTCACGCAAGGATTCAGGTACCGCACGTAAAGCTTCCTGAGTTGCAATAATCACAATAGGCAAAACAACCAGCATCAATGTCAAGGCGCCTGCCAATACACTACGCCCAAAAGGTACGCGGATGTAATACCAGCGCGGCTGAGTGATCAGGTCCGGCTTGACCGACGCGCGCACCGTGCGACGTGCCAGTTCAGGATCGTTGGGATAAGGTTCACCTCGCTCAATGACATTCAACTTCAATTCTTCACCACGTGGCGTGCGGACAACCATCCCATCTACTGGAGCCAGACGTGGTGCGTCACGGCCATCCACAGGTCTGAGCAGGCTGTTCTTGCTGTGGTCGTTGTAATACTGATGGTAAAAGTCGATCCCGAATTCGAATAAGGTGTTCTGTTGACTGACACCACCTTCAGCATCCGCCGGTTGTGTCTGTGATGCGGATGCGGATTGATTGCTGAAGCGGTCAACGAGTTCCATCAAGGGCATCATGCTGGCAAAGATGGTTAAACCAATGATCCCATAAACCACGGAGGGGACACCCGCCAGATTGGTGATGTTGGTTTGGATGATGCCATGAATGCCTCTCAGCAACCAGTGCTTGGGGGGAAACTCCTCAAGGATGACGGCAGCCGCGACACCGATCGGCAGGGTAAACAAAGCGACCAGCACGAGCAGCCAGATTGTACCGAGCATGGCAGGAAATAACCCCGCATGCTCTGGCTGGTGACTGGGAGGATTTGTGAGAAAACCCAGTGAAAGATCCGAAACCCCCAGATACAGGATGGCTCCAAGAAAGAGGCAAAGGATGCCAACGGTCAATAAAGAAATCGTGAAACACAAATAATGAAAAAATGAATCTTTCCACTTTCTCCTGGCAGGTGATTGCTGAACTGCTTGAAAGCGCTTCTTATCTGTCAGGAAATTCGGCGTTTTGATGGGAATTTCACTCATTGGTACACCTCCCGGAAGCGCTTGCGGATGATGGCACCAATGATCGTCAGGATAAAGGTCAGAACAAACAACATACAGGCCACTGCATACATGGAAAAGTATTCTGTAGCGTAGTTGGACACATCACCCAATGCCATCTGAACCATGAATCCGGTCATGGTTTGAATGCCCTCGCGTGGGTCGATGGTCAATTTAGGCGTGCTACCCGCAGCCATGGCTACGATCATGGTTTCACCCACGGCACGGGCACCGGCCAGCAGTACGGCTGAAACAATGCCTGACAATGCTGCAGGAAAAACGACTTTAACCGATGAATCAAATCGCGTACCTCCCAGGCCATATGCACCATCGCGAAGTGCTCTAGGCACAGCCTGCAAAGCATCTTCAGAAAGAGAACTGACAATCGGTAAAATCAATATCCCCACAGCGATGCCTGCCGATAGAGCGTTGTAACCTCCAAGCCTTTTATCCAGAGTCAGCAGTTCGGCCATACCGAAAAGGTTGTAGCCAAGCATCTCACCCAGTGGGTTCCAGACTCCTCGAAAGTTGTTGTAAACCGTCTCAAGCATGGGGGTCAGCAGCACAAGGGCAAAAAACCCATAAACCACGGTTGGAATCCCGGCCAGGACTTCAATAGCTGGTTTCACAATAACACGAACGCGCTGAGGCGCGTATTCACTCAAGTAGATCGCAGTCAGCAGGCCCAGCGGGATAGCCACGACCAAGGCAATGCCCGCAACCAGAAACGTGCCGGAGACCAAGGGCCAAATCCCAAAGTGTTTCTCACGCCCCAGGAGCGGATTCCACTCTGTACCCAGAAAAAACTCCCCAAGAGTCACTTCCGGACGTGCCAGAAACATGCTCGATTCATAACCGAGAACCACGACGATCACAATCGTGATTACCACGGAAAAAAGCGTGGCAAGGCTCAGAATACTGAGAATGCCCGCTTCTTTCACACGCTGCACGAAGTGAGATCTCAACTTCCCCCCCTGCTTCCTGGCCAGCAGGGAGGGGTTGATGCCTTGGTTTTCTATTTCTTGTTCAGGCATGTTCTTCGCCAAAGGCTCACATCAACACTTAGTCAAAGTCAACCACGTTCTCTTTGACGTAAACCTTGCCCACACCACCACTTCGTTTCTTCATGTCGGGTGTCAGAAAGCTTGTCCCCGTGATCGTCTCGGTCACAAACATTTTTGCACGTTCGGAAACTTCCTCGGGAAGTGCAACATACTGGACTTCTTCTGCCAAGTTTGCCGACTGCTCTAGATAGAAGTTCACAAATTCACGAACAGCAGGCTTATCCTCATAGGACTTGGCATTCACATAGATGAACAGAGGACGGCTCAGTGGTGCGTAGGTACCATCGATCACGTGCTTAGGCTCAGGAAGGACAGCCTCTCCCAAGTCAGGGTTCACAATCGCAATCGCTTTCAACTTGTCCTTGTTCTCATAGTAGTAAGACGCACCGAAGTAACTGATGCCAAATTTGTTGCGATCAATCGCTGTGACCAATTGGTTGTCATCCTCACTAGTCATCATGTCTGCACGGAAAGAACCTTCCTTAGGGAGAATGACTTCCTTGAAGTAGTCAAACGTTCCTGAATCGGTACCGGGCGAACTGACCTGTATTTCCTCATCAGGCCAACCTGGATTAATATCACTCCATTTTGGAGCAGGCTTGCCGTCGTGGTCCAGGTAGATTTGCTGCAATTGCTCGATGGTTAGTTGATCCACCCAGTTATTGTCCTTGTGGACGACAACACACAAGCCATCCATCGCGACGGGAATCTCAATAAAGCGGATGCCGTTCTCCTTCGCAGCTTTGAATTCCTTAGCTGTGATGGGTCGAGAGGCATCTGAGATATCAGTTTCGCCATTGACAAACCGCTTGAACCCACCGCCGGTCCCAGACTTCGCGACTGGTACCTTGACTTGAGGAAACTTTTTCTTAAACCGAACTGAGGCAGCTTCTGAAATGGGATAGACCGTACTCGACCCATCAATTTCAACCTTACCCTGTAAATCTGAAGCTTCATTGTTCGAGTCATACGTGGTTTCGCCATTACAACCGAACATCACAGCCAAAACAGTTGTCAACATCAGCAGTGGGGACAGATAAAGTGCAGATTTCATTACGCTGATCCTTAGTAAGGTGATCATGTGAGGAATAGCTGAGCAAACTCAGCACTGACGATCGTATAACATACGTAATCTAGTTAGGCTATTATGAGTATTTTATGAGAAATGACGCTAACGTCAGCATTGCGCAAGTTCGATAGACTAGTCAAAAACTGTACCTTAAAACCCATGATTCCATCCATCCCTACGAGTAACGCCAAGCACCTTGATGCTGCCTGCACTGACGCAAAATCTGCTGTAGAGCCTGGCCTGTTCCCCCTCCACCACCATGTCGATGACCGAGGCTGGTCGCTCATGAACCTCATGCAAGGCGTCCTCTCTCCCCAAGGCCAAATCAACTACTCCATCGTCTACCCCCACACCATCAAGGCCTGGCACCGACATCAACATCAGACCGACTTCTGGCTTGTCCTCCACGGCCACGCAAAGGTAGGCATCCACAACGAACAGACCAACCAATCCTGGCAGGCTGTCGTCGGCGAAAAAAAACCCGCCCTCATCATCATCCCCTCCACGCTTTGGCATGGCATGGCGACCGTCGGCCCCGACTCCACAGGCCTGCTCTATTACGTCACCCAAGCCTACAACCCGCAGGCACCGGATGAAGACCGCCGACCCTTCGACTCCATCGCAGGCTTCGACTGGGAAGTTCAACACCGATGATGTCTGACGCAAACCCAACCGAGCAACCCGGCGTGAACTTCACTGGCAAGGTCGCTTTGATCGGTGCGCAAGGCATGCTCGGCCGCGCCTGGCAGCAACTGCTCCAAAGCAAAGACATCGAATACGCAGCCCTCGACTTGCCCGACTTCGATGTGCTTTCCACGGAGCATGTGGCCAATCAATTCGACGATGCGACATCACTCATCATCAACTGCGCTGCGTGGACAGATGTCGATGGCGCGGAAACACAAGAAGCCCAGGCCTACGCACTCAACTGCGAAGCAGTCGCCCTGCTGGCTGCTCGCGCCAAAGCCAACGGCTCCCGACTGCTGCATTACTCCACAGACTACGTCTTTGACGGCCAAGCCGACCAACCCTGGCCGGTCGATGCCTTGCCCTGCCCGATCAATGCGTACGGCAGAACCAAGGCCGCGGGTGAAATGAAACTCATCGAGTCCGGCTGCGACTTCCTGCTTGTCCGTACCAGCTCGCTCTACGCTCCCTGGCCTCGCAACTTCGTGTTGACCATTGCTGACCTGGCCCGACAACGTGACACACTGAAAGTCGTCAATGACCAAATCAGTCGGCCGACCTCAGCCAAACACTTGGCATCCACAAGCTTCGCGCTCGCGGCTGACGGAAACAGTGGCATCTGGCATGTCACGGACAGCGGCCAAGCCTCATGGTTCGACCTGGCCTGCCATGTCGTCAAAACGCTGCGCCTGCCCTGCCAGGTGGAGCCTTGCAGCACCGCTGAGATGCCCCGCCCCGCACGACGCCCAGTCTTCTCTGCCCTCGATATCAGCCAGACTGAAACAAGACTCGGCCCGATCGCGCATTGGCAGGAACATGTGGAACAGGCGCTGCAGCAGGCAGAATGATGCATGGTGATGGCTTGCCGCGCTGGTGAGACCCGGTGCTGGCACGGGGGCTGATCAATACGAAATCACATCGCTTTTCAAAACGCTCATGCAATCCATCAATTTGCGTATCGATGTGCCCTGCGCCTCCAACCTCAATCGAACCTGCTAAACTCACGCCTCAACCTTTGTTCCCCATGAATTGGAGATTGTGATGTCGAACTCGACAAAACCTGTCGCACTGGGAATCGAACCAAGCTTCGGCTTCGGCGACCGACTCGGCTGCGCCACGCCCGGCCATCTTGACTCACTCATCAAAGCCGGAGGCCCGATCCGAGGCATCTTCGCCCAGCAATCCATCCGCGAGATGGCGCGCACGCAACGCCAACCGAACGATGTCATGTCCGCAGCCGTGGAAGCACTGACCGTCGCGAAATTCGCTGACCCCTGGGGCGCCGATGCCGACCACCTGAAGACGCCTGAAGATGTCGATCGCACAGCCGATGCAGGCTTCACCTTCTTCACCATCGACCCGTCCGACCATGTCGATCCCAAGGCCGACGACTATGACCAGACGCAGTTGGAAGAGAAGTACGCTGCGATCAGCCAGGTGCCTTGGGCTGGCGAATATCTGGGCAAGACATTGCAAGTGGAAAATGGGCCGAAGATCGAGTTCACCGAGGAAACCGTCAAGCGTGCCGCGGTGAAGTATGGCAAAGCGATTGCCCACGCCATCGAACTGGGCCGGTACATCCAGCAGGCTGCGGAGAAGCGAAACCAGCCTTTCGAAATCGAATTGTCGGTCGATGAAACCGAGCAGCCGACGACGATTGCAGAACACTACATCATTGCCGACCGCATGCGCGAGGCAGGGGTGAAACTGGTCAGCCTGGCGCCGCGATTCATCGGTGAGATGGAGAAAGGCGTGGACTACAAGGGGGACATCACCGCTCTGGAACTGTCGATGCGCGAGCACACCGCCATCGCCAAGGCCTTGGGCCCCTACAAGCTCAGCCTGCACTCAGGCAGTGACAAGCTGTCGATGTACACGGTGTTCGCGCGGGCGACGCAAGGGCTGTTCCACGTGAAGACAGCAGGCACGAGTTACCTCGAAGCTGTGCGCGTCGCTGCGATTCATGATCCGGCATTGTTCAGGAAGATCATCGACTTCGGCAGGGAACGCTATGACACGGACAAAGCGACCTATCACGTCTCTGCCACCGTCGCAGGCGTACCCGGCCCCGCTGATGTCGCGGATGACAAGAAGCTGGAGCAGTTGTATCTGGAATGCTGGGAAGATGTCCCCCAAGGCAAGGGCTTTACCAATCCCGGCAGACAGATTCTGCACTGCACGTTCGGCTCAGTGCTGACAGATAAGACGCTGGGCACCGCGCTGAAGCAACTCCTGGCTGCGGAGCCTGCGACCTATACGCGCGTCCTGAGCGAACACTTTGTGAAGCATCTGGAAGCACTGACAGCAGGAATGTGATCAGGTTCTTCGTGGTTGATTGGTGATATGACGGGTGGCATGGCCATCGCGAAGCATGGCTATGGTATTCCACACACCTTTCATGACGGGTGGCATAGCCATCGCGAAGCATGGCTATGGTATTCCACACACCTTTCATGACGGGTGGCATGGCCATCGCGAAGCATGGCTATGATATTCCACACACCTTTCATGACGGGTGGCATGGCCATCGCGAAGCATGGCTATGGTATTCCACACACCTTTCATGACGGGTGGCATAGCCATCGCGAAGCATGGCTATGGTATTCCACACACCTTTCATGACGGGTGGCATGGCCATCGCGAAGCATGGCCATGATATTTCCATACACCTTTCATGACGGGTGGCATAGCCATCGCGAAGCATGGCCATGGTATTCCACACACCTTTCATGACGGGTGGCATGGCCATCGCGAAGCATGGCCATGATATTTCCATCTCACTTTCATGGTTATGCCTGCGGCGATAACCATGCCACCCATCGCAGAGCGTCATGCGACAAAAGAATTTACTATGCTTTGTCCATGCCGTTACACCGGGTCAATCTGGATGGACATGCTCGTTTTCTCACTTTCTCCTGCTTCGGAAACCAGAAATTTCTCAAATCCGACCGCGCTTGCCAGTGGCTTGCAGACTCTCTGCTCGAAGCCAAATTGAAGTTGCCCTTCTCACTTTGGGCCTATGTCTTCATGCCTGACCATGTCCATCTGCTTATTCTTCCAAAACAAGGAGTCGATGTACCCAAGCTTCTTGCAAGAATGAAATTGGCCACCACGCGCCGTTGCATCAACTGGCTAGAGAAACACAATCCATCCGGACTTGAATCCATGTTGGATAAACAGCCCAATGGGAAGGAATCACATAGATTCTGGCAACGCGGTGGAGGGTATGACCGCAATCTTTTCTCTTCGAAAGAAGTTCATGAAAAAGTGAATTACATCCATCAGAATCCAGTGAAAGCTGGCTTGGTTCGCAGAGCAAATGAATGGCGATGGTCAAGTGCTGCGGCATGGGAGAATGGAAAAGAAGGCGCACTTCCAATTGATCGTGGTGACCTTCCCGCACTGATAACATGAATCGAATCCGAATGCCTGGGTGGCATGGCCATCGCGAAGCATGGCCATGATATTTCCATTTCTCCACGAGCCGCGCTCCGTTAGGAAGCGGATTCTCAGCAATAAGGGTTGGCATGGACACCGCATAATCCTGAGCCAAGTCGAAGGACGCAGCTTGCCCCTGACGGGTGGCATGGCCATCGCACTGCATGGCCATGATATTCCACACACCTCTCATGACGGGTGGCATGGCCATCGCGAAGCATGGCCATGATATTCCACACACCTCTCATGACGGGTGGCATGGCCATCGCACTGCATGGCCATGATATCACACACACCTTTCATGGTTATGCCTGCGGCGATAACCATGCCACCCATCTCAGCATCCCTTGAAGGCCATCCCCCTTACTCCTTCACCTCATCCAATACCTTCCCCTTCTCCCACTTCTTGCCCATCTCTTCCTCATCCTTCACATACTTCGCTTCAACGTTTTCATCGTCCCAGTTCCAGGTCTTGCCCATCACGAAATGCTGAACGTTTGCATCAGCAGGTAACGCCACGTCCTTGAGCGTGGCCTTGTCCTGGGCTGTCCCGATCATCATGATGCCCGCACCCTGCTTCTGGCGGAGTTGCCAAAACACCCAGATTTCACCATCAACCTCCTTCGCCTGCGAGAAATGGATCGACCACAACGGGGTAGGTACTTGCATGGAAATGCTGACTTCCCGGTTGGCTTTGACTTGAGGCTCGGGGTCAACGGTCGGGCGAGGCAACGCTTCAATGCGTTTGATTTCATCGTCCAGTCTTTTTGCCCCTGCGGGGGTCATGGAAGCCACCATCATGAAGTTCTTGATTTCCTGCACGTGAGCCTTGCGCGCTTCCATCACCTGCTTGACGTACTGCTCCTCGGCCTTCTTCAGACTGGCCTTGTATGCATTCTGTCCGGGGAACGCTTCTGGAACCGCGCCGGGCAACTGTGCCGCGGGTGCTCCAGGCAACGCTTCAGGTAGGGCTTGACCCCCGGCATCTTCCGCAACGACTGCCTGAGCCAGTGTGGGTGAAGGCTGCGCGTCCTGATTTTCCGGTGCAAGCAGGCCGTCCCCAGCGATCAAGGCTGCAACTGACAGAGCGAAAACAAGGGAGGTTAGAAGCAAGGTTGTGGTCAGACGAGTCATTGTGATCTCCTTCATTGGCGCGCAGCCAAAGCACATGGCCACGCGTGGTTACCCATTTCGACGCATGGCTGCAGCAAGAGTTCCGAACGATGGGTAAAAAATCCTGCCGGGCGCTGTCGTGAAGAATCCGCTTCCTCACGGAGCGCAGCTCGTGGGGATAAACCACTTCCCGCCGGTTCGCCCCGGATCGGCCTAGCCGCTAATATTGGCAGATTACCGCGGGTCGGTGACGCGACCTGAGGCAATACGGATCCCATTGACGCGGAACAGGAAAAACGATGCCTTCCCTAACCATTGACGGCAAGACATGTGAGTTCGACGGCAAGAAAACCATCCTCCAGGTGGCGATGGAAAACGATATCGAGATCCCGCACTACTGCTACCACCCGGGGATGTCGATCGTCGCCAGTTGCCGTATCTGTTTGGCCGAGGTGGCCCAGCCTAACCCGCGGAACGACAACAAGCTGGAACTGATCCCTAAGCTGCTGCCCACCTGCCAGACCCCGGCCTCGGACGGGCAGGAAGTCTATACTCAGAGTCCAAAATCCATCGCCAATCAGAAGGCGGTCATGGAATACCTGCTGATTAACCATCCGCTGGACTGCCCTGTCTGCGATCAGGCGGGAGAGTGTCATCTGCAGGACTACAGCTACAAGTACGGGCGAAGCGAAAGCCGATTCATCGAAGACAAGATCAAACAGCCCAAGAAAGATGTGGGCGACCATGTCCTGCTTTACTCTGACCGCTGCATCATGTGTACCCGCTGCGTGCGCTTCACGCGCGAAGTCAGTGGCACGGGTGAACTGTCTGTTTTCGGGCGTGGTGCGCAGGAGCAGATCGACATCTTCCCCGGCAAGCCGATCAACAACGAACTGTCAGGCAATGTGATTGACATCTGCCCGGTTGGAGCTCTGCTCGACAAGGATTTCCTCTTTACCCAGCGTGTGTGGTTCCTCAAGGAAACGCCCAGCATCGATGGCATCACCGCAAGCGGCGACAACATCTGGGTGCACCACAACGAGGGGCAGGTTTACCGCATCAAGCCTCGCACGAATCTTGAAGTAAACCAGTGGTGGATCAGCGATGAAATCCGCTACGACTGGAAGTTTGTGCATTCGCCTGAAAGGTTGACTTCGCCTTGCGCGATCAATACCGGCGTGCAGAATGAATGTGAATGGAACAAAGCCATCGACACCGCAGCGACTGGTCTGCGTAAGGCAGCAGAGGCTGGCAGCGGATCGTTGGCAGTGATGGTTTCGCCGATGCTCTCCTGCGAAGAGGCGTATGTACTGGGCAAGCTGGTGCGCGGGATCGACAGCGAGGCTGTGTTGGCAGTCGGACCTGTGCCCGTGCAGGGCGAAGACAAGACATTCCCCGGCGGGTACACCGTGCGAGCCGAGAAATGCCCCAACAGTCGAGGCGTCCGCCGGGCTCTGGAACTGGTTGCAGGTGATGCAGAAAAGGTGCTCAGCTACGAGCAGTTCACGGAATTATTGGCTGGTGAGAACAATTTGGCGGGTCTCGTGCTGACGGGCAATTACCCGACAGGTGACTGGCTGCTGACGGACTTCACCAAGCTGCTGAAGAAGCAGTTTGTCGTGCTGATCGACACACTCAAGAGCAGCTACAGCGACAAGGCAAATGTGCTGCTGCCCGGTGCGACGTGGGTCGAGAAATCAGGCACGTTCGAGAATGTCAACGGCAGGTTGCAAGCCTTCGAGCAGGCGATCCCCGTGACGGAGTTTGCCAAGCGCGAGGGGCAGATCGTGCTGGACATCATGGCCTCGGCTGGGGTTGGCGAGAAAGGGATTTTCGATCCGGCCAAGGTACGCGAGGAAATGGGTGGCGTGTTTGTGACTGACGTGCACCTGCCCAGCCGTGACAAGGCCCGTGAGCCTGAGATGGAATACGTTGCGCTTTGAGATAAAACGGGTTTGTATCGGTCTTTCGGGTTATACCAATTAAACCGGTCATGACGGCCAGCCGATATCGGTGCAGTGAAAGCCTGCGCAGCCAATCTCACTCAGTTTTCTAAAGCTCCAGCAGCCGTTAACAAGGTTGATGTCGCGGTCGGCCATGTCAGCGCGCCTGTCGCGCTCACGAATAACAAGGCGAGTCATCGCATCGAAGGCTTGGATGGTCTGCGGGGTCTGGCTGCGTTGGTCGTCGTCGGTGGGCATCTCACAGCAGGACTGATTGCCTTGACCGGGGTGTACCTGTTTTTCATCCTCAGTTCCTTTCTGTTGACCAGCCAATTTCTGCGTTGGCAAAGGAGCGATTTTCTCAGTTGGCGTCACTGGGCTTACTACCTGCAAAGACGAATGCTGCGGATCGTGCCGTTGTTCTCGCTGGTGGCGATCATCAGTTGCATCACCACCATGTTGGCCATCAGCCAACTGAATGGGGAAGGTTTGCCTTTGACCGTACCCGGTTCGCAGTTATTCAAAGTACTCACGTTCCGGGCCGGGCCTAACGTGCTTTGGACTGTGCCTGTGGAGTTCAAGTTTTACCTGCTGTTGCCAGTGGTGGCTTTGATGCTGGTGGTCTTGCTGCGAAAGCATTTCATCTTGTGTGCAACGAGCCTGTTCCTGGCTGTGGTCGGTTGCCTGAGTTTTATCAGTCCGGTCAGTCACACGTTACAGGTTTGGCCTTACCTTTCGTTTTTTCTGACCGGCTCGCTGGTGGCAGTTATTCATCACCAGTCAGGCAGGGAATGCAACAGCGGGAAGCAACTCCAGTTAATCGGCAAGCAGTCCGTTGGAGCATGGAAATCATGGCTTGGGGATTACTCGCAGGTTGGTTCATGACCATGCCCATGCCTCAGCGACTGCTGATGGGGTGGAACGTGGATCGCGAAGCCATGCTATTGGCCCACCCGTTGTTTTGCGTGATGTTCGGCTTTTTACTTTTCGCCACGATGCATGGCCGAGGCTTGCTCAGACGAATTTTCGAAACGCGATTGATGAAATGGATGGGGGCGATCTCTTTCAGCCTTTACCTTTGGCATATCGGGCCGATCCGGCTATTCGATTCGATCACAGGCTTGCATACCCATGTGGCTGGACTGTTGGCGGTTCTGGTCAGCATCGGTCTGGCGTCAGTTTCGTATTGGTTCTTTGAGCGGCCGATCTTGAATGTGAGTCGAAACTGGTTGAAGCCTAAGGCGCGTAAGACTGCTGCGGATAAACAGGTTCTCGATACGTTGCCTATTGTCACCAACCGCTTGAAACTGATCCAGTAGCGATCAATCGGAATTGCCCTACTTCAGGCACGATCATGGGCGTTTCTCGTTCAGTCACCTCATTTTTTATTGAGTGCAATCAATGCTCTGCAGTCACGCATTGCGATCATATGGATATCACTCTTGATCAGGAGGCACCAATTTCTCAAACACTTGATTTTCACGAGGAAACTGGAAAGTTACCAAAGTCATCGACTCCGTTACAAGATGACAGTAACCTGGATAGCGATAGCCTTTTGGGTTATCGCCTGACTTTAGTCCTTCAGCGAGTTTATCGTCCCACCAACCGATAGTAAGCCAGGGATGCGCCAACCCTCCAATAAAGTAATGACCCTTGACTTGGCCAAGAATACGCAGTTCCTTCGTTTGTATGTTCCAGCAGGCAATTTCGTAGATCGGCATATCCTGCTCACGAGGAGGATCCTCCCAGCTGGGTACTGCAATTGGCTTCGCTAGAAGCAAAAGGTCACCCCTGACTGAGTCGCCAGAACTTGCCGGGGAATATGGGAAATCAGCTTCGATCTCAATCGGCGGTTGATCTGGCGAGAGAACAAGAATTGATGCTGACTCACCACGACGAACGGAGAAGTACATTTTGCCTTGATCAAGACCCATCGGATAAATGTTCTGGTCGAGTCTTGCCTCATCTCGCCAAATATCTTCAACCTGTCTTGTCTTTGGGTTGATAGTCATCACCGCCAACTCACTTCTCGTAAATTTGTTGCGGTGGATGATGACAGCATTGCTTCGCCCGACCCGGAAAAACGATCCTTCAATTGCAGTCGCTTGTTTGGTGTCTTGATCCCACAGGTAAAGCTCAGGTTTTCTGCCATAAAGAGAGTCATCAACAAGAAACAGGTTATTACCGACGAGATAGACCTGAGGTGGATGGCCAACCCATTCAATGGAGGTTATGTGACCAGCGATCATAAGTAAGCCGTCATTCTCCGCCACATCAATATCAACTGTGAGATCGGTATCAATGAGATGAAATTCCTGGTGATTTAATTGCTGAACATGGCAGCCCGAAATTTGGGCCAATCCATTGAATAAAACCAAAAGCCAGAAACGCTGGTGCTTCACAGTCCACCTTCCATGTTTGAGAAACCAGCAAAACACAGCCAACGTGCCTTTCCTTCAGATAGGGCCCCAGATATTGGCCGCTAGTTGTAGTCTAGTCGGAGCAATTGGCTAAAGCTGTAACAGGTGAGTAACTTGACGAACAGGACGTTTCAGATTGAACAGACCGTCGTGCTGATTCATCAAATCTCGGTTGATAATGTCGGCGCAAAAAAAGACGTCTCCAAGCTTTAGGCTTGAAGACGTCATAAAGTCGGCGATGACCTACTTTCCCGCAGTTGCAGTATCATCGGCGCGGCGAGCTTAACTGCTGAGTTCGGGATGGGATCAGGTGTTTCCTCGCTGCTATGGTCACCGACAAAAGATGTCAGGGGTTTTCACCCATGACATCCATCTTGATGGTGGATGTCAGACAAAGGGTCCGGTTGAAGCCGGGAATCTGTGTTGCTCTTGTTGAGCTTGTTGGTTTTACCGAATTTGAATCGCGGGTTGGGAGCGATTCGTGGTCGGTATGTTGAAGCGTTCGACCGTTAGTACCGCTCAGCTTAAGGTATCTCTACCCTTACACCTGCGGCCTATCAACCCGATCGTCTCTCGGGGGTCTTACAAGTCTGATCTTGAGGGGAGCTTCCCGCTTAGATGCTTTCAGCGGTTATCTCTGCCAAATTTAGCTACTCAGCGGTGGTCCGGGCGGACCAACTGACGCACCAGGGATTTGTCCAACATAGTCCTCTCGTACTAGTGTTGATTCCTCGCAAACTTGTTACGCCCACAGCAGATAGGGACCGACCTGGCTCACGCCGGTCTGAACCCAGCTCGCGTGCCACTTTAATGGGCGAACAGCCCAACCCTTGGGACCGCCTTCAGCCCCAGGATGTGACGAGCCGACATCGAGGTGCCAAACCACGCCGCCGCTATGGACGCTCGGGCGCGATCAGCCTGTTATCCCCGGGGTACCTTTTATCCGTTGAGCGACAGCCCTTCCACACGGAACTGCCGGATCACTAAGACCTACTTTCGTAACTGCTCGACATGTCCGTCTTGCAGTAAAGCCGGCTTGTGCCTTTACACTCTATACACGATTTCCAACCGTGCTGAGCCGACCTTTGCACTCCTCCGTTACTCTTTAGGAGGAGACCGCCCCAGTCAAACTGCC
>CAZJJN010000038.1:0-32424 GCA_964546335.1 uncultured Phycisphaeraceae bacterium | reverse complement strand
CTAAACTCACGGGATGCAGGCCGTCATTACCGATTTTGGTGCCGAATCCTCCAACCCCGCCCCGCAAACCAGCCAGATTCAACAAGCCATCGACGCCGTTGGCCCAACGGGTGGCAGAGTCATCGTTCCGCCGGGCGTGTTTTTTACGGGCACAGTCTGGCTGCGGTCAGGCGTTGAATTGCATCTGGCAAAAGGGGCTGTGCTCAAGGGCACCAATCAAATCGAGGACTATCCCGCATGGGATGCGGTTGATGCAGGGGTGGCCTGCTCCAGGCGCGTGGGGCCGCGGCGTCTGATCGGGGCCAGTCAATGCGAGCATGTCGCGGTCACAGGCTTAGGCCAGATTGATGGCGATGGTGGCTGTGGCGGGCAGGCCAAGACGGGCGGGGCCGAGGCTCACCCGCAGAATCTCCAGTTCATCCATTGCAAGGATGTGGCTGTGAAAGAGGTCTCCCTGCGCAATGCAGGCTCGTGGATGCAGCAGTACCACGGCTGTGAGCAGGTGCGCATTACAGGCATCCAGGTCTGGAACCATGGCAACCGCACGAATGACGGCCTGGACATCGATGGTTGCACCGATGTGCGCATCAGCGATTGTGATATCGACAGCCATGATGATGCCCTGGTCTTTAAAAGCACCGGTCCGCGACCTTGCCGAAACATCATCGTCACGCAGTGTCGGCTTCGTTCAAACTGTCACGGCCTGAAGTTCGGCACGGAATCCGTCGGCGGCTTTGAAAACATCATGGTCAGCCAATGCATTATCACCCCCTCGCGCCAGCCTGACCCGATGGAAGGCTACCCCGATGGTCGCCCTGTGATTACCGGCTGCGCTCTGGAATGTGTTGATGGGGGAACCATGCGCAACATCCACATCGATGGGCTGATCGCAGACGGCGTGTTCGCGCCCATCTTCATCAAACTAGGGAACCGCCTTGACCGCCGACTCAAAGAAGAAGAAGATACCCCACAAGGCATCGCCGAAGATATATCAATCCGAAATCTTCGCGCTTATGCAGTTGGTCAGTTTACATCTTCAATTACCGGTTATCCCGGCAGGCCTATCCGTCGAATCACGCTGGAAGATATTGAATTGAACCTTGAAGGGGGCATACAGGAGAAAGATGTGCTCTCGCCTGTCCCTGAGAACAGCGACCAGTATCCTGAGATGAATATGTTTACCAAAAAGACGCAGAAACAATTGCCTGCCTACGCACTCTATGCCCGGCATGTCGAAGGCCTGAAGTTAATCAACTTCAATGCCCGCACACGTAAGCAAGACGCCAGGGAAGCCATCGTTGCCGAAGATGTCGATGCATTGAAGGTACATGAATGAATCAACATCTTATTCATTTTTATCAATGATAGATTTCATCTCGTCATCGCAATATGCAACGCGTGCTGGCCTCGGTTTGCGCGAGGGACGGCGAAATCCATACCCATCATCGGAGCGCTGTCTGATCCCGTCGGCTGATATCGCAATGCATACGCCCCGGTGAAGCCTCGGAAACTGGCCACACCTTGATCGTCTGTCACCAACTGTTCGCGCGTCTGCCAGGTCTCATGAATCAAGTTATGCACTGCATCAAACATCGGCAGTAACTCATGCCCCGAACTGGTCGTGCCCTTGGCGCCCCATTGAATGGCCTGGCCCATGAAGCCCCAGAAGAAGAACGCCTCGATGGCAGGATGCCCGAACGCCAGCGTCAGCACATCGCGTGCATACGCTGCCTTCATCGCTTCGCGCTCCTGCTCATCCTCGACCGCAATGTCGCGTGACACCCAGAACTCGGTGATATGCAAAGGCAACCCAGCCTCGGCCAGTTCATCCCAGATGCCATGCCATTGCGCCCCGTTCAAGAAGCCGGACGTGTGGGCCTGCAAGCCCAGCGCATCAGGAGGCGTGCCCACCGCACGCAACGCATTGGCCAATGCCACCATCCGTTGGCGTTGCAGTTGATCGTCCACACGCTGGCCGGTCTGCTTGGAAAACAATTCCTTCCGCCCCGGCTCAAGCCCATAATCATTAAGCGTCAACGTCGCAGCCGGGTCTTCCTCGCGTGCCCAGCGCAGCACCGGTGAGATGTACTCGACCAGTGCATCGGTCGGCTCGATGTGAGGCCAGTCCCGCTCAGGCAGGTTCTTGAACGCAGGCTCCCACAATGCTTCGTTGATCGCATCCCAAAGCGACACGCGTCCCTTGAACCGGGCCACCATGCTGCGCACCCGCACCTCGACAAACTTCATCTGCGTCTCATAGTCATACCGTTTGACCCACTCCGGCACACACTTGGGGATCGACCAGAACAGCGGATGTCCCTTGACCTGCAACTTCTCACCCAGCGCCCACTCGACGCAACGGGCGAAGTGTTCGTATTGCGGGAAGCCTTGCTGGTCTTCCGTCTTTGGGCCGTGATTGCGTGGCCGCTCCGTCCAGTAGCACAACGCGTTGGCCGTGTTGAACACTTCGGCAAAGCGCCTGCGCCAGGCATCCGCCCGAGGCGTGTCCCACTGTCCATCGCGATGCATCATGTCCAGCGACCAGAGGTTGTCGCCGAACGGGAAGTCATGCTGGCGATGAATGATCTCGACGGACAGGCCAGCCAGTGGATTGCCTTGCCTGTCGGTGAGTCGCAGGGTGACATCGCGCTGGCGCAAACGGGTGATGTTGTCTTTGGCGCGGGCAAGGGCAGCATCATCGGGGTGATAAACGCCTGCCGCTTCCATGTCACGCCATTCTTCTCCGCCTGCGTGAGGGGAGGTTGTTTGGGGGGTGGATTCTGTCATGGCATTTAAGGGTAATGAAGTTAGAGGAAAGGGCGAATGCCCCGCGCGAATGGGGGGTAATGGGATTATGTGAACGGTGGGGCGCAGCCGCGTTGCGCCCAACCGGCATGCGTTGCTGAAAAGCAAAACAGACGACCGACATTGTTGTGTCAGCCGTCTGAGGATTCGTTCAGATTGTGCTTTGTGCGGCTTGCGCCGCCCCGAAAAGGGTAAAAGAGTTAAAGCAATAAGGGTGCCGATCAGCGCCTTCTCTTGATCAGCGCCAAGCCGCCTATCGCCAGCAAACTCAAGCTCGCAGGTTCAGGGACTTCGGAGGCGACACGGAACCCGATAGCGTGGTTCTCAAGGTTCGGGTTGGTGTAGGCCCGGTTGGAGGACGCGAGGTTGTTGTCGAAGTAGCTGTACGACCCGCCACGCAGGCCCCGATCGGAACCGGTTCCATAGCTCGTATCGCTGTCCGGGCTTTCCATCCACTCCCACACGTTGCCCATCATGTCATAGGTTCCGTTGAGTTCCTCGCTGCCGCTGCCCACGTCCCACGGGCCGGACGGATCGGTCGCGTTGCCGCCAGCGTAGTAGTTCCAGCCTGTTCCGCTGACGCCATCGCCCTGGGTAAGACTCTCGCCCGCTTTTGTCGCGTAGGTCTGCAGGCTCGTGCCGTTCCAGTACCCCGCCTTGACCCACTCATCCTCGGTCGGCAGGTAGTACTTGGCATCCTTGTGGCGATACAGGTTCGTGCCGTTGTCGGCCTCGGCGGCGCTCCAAGTGGCCAGGGCGTAATCGCCCGTGCCCTGCGTGCCCGTGAACTTGTACGCCGCCGGATTGCCCGTCGAGGTGTTCAGCCAGTTCACGAACTGCGCCGCCTCGTACCAGCTTGTCCGGTTCGTCGGCACGTTCGTGCCCGTCCAGTACAGGCTGGAGTCGTAGGCGTGCAACGGTGTGCCCGTCACAGTCACCGGGGCCAGCGAGGCTTTGAATCTGTCCCACTGGTCGTTGGTGATCTCGTAGACGCCCATGCGGTAGTCGCCATTCACGATGCCGTAGCCGCTGGTCGGGTTGGTCGCGCCCGAGATCGTCACGAAGTCGATGTCGAACTGATTCGCACCGGTGCCGAAGGTGTCGGTTGAAACCTGCCCGAAAGCTGATGAACCAACAACAAGCCCTGCCGAGGCGATGACGCCACAGCCCAAACGAGAGATTCCTGAAAACATTCGATGCCCTCCTTATGAGGCGCGCTGCTCCACCAGAGGGCTTCATCTGCACCGATGAAAGTTCATACCCCTGGAAGGGTCCACGCCGGATGTTCAATTAGTCTGAACAACTTAGACCCCCCCCCCCCCGAAATGCAAGCGATTCCGGCGATCTCATGAAATCTTAACGCTTTGGCAAGATGGGTAACACAATAGCGAAGCGATCTATACCAGCTTTGCCTTCCCCTTCCCATACACCAACCCAACTCCGACGCCAGCGACAGCCAAACCGAGTAAATCGGTTAGGGTTATCGTGTCGCCGAAGGCAAGCCAGGCCATGACCATCGTCACAGGCGGGCTTAAGTAAAACAGACTCGCGACGCGCGTGGCTTCCTGTTTGGCCAGCAGCTTCCACATCGTCCAGTACGCGCCCAGCGAGACAGCCAGGATCAGCCAGGCCATGGTCGCGAGAAACTCCGCCGTCCATCGTGTGGCGAAGCCTTCCAGGCCCCAGGCCAGCGGCAGCATCGCCAGCGTCGTCGCGACGCTCTGCACCAGCAGCGTCATATCCAAAGGCAACGGTTTAAGTTTCGCCTGCCGATTCCACCGGCGTTGCATCAGGCTGGCGATGGTGATGCCCACGACGGAGCCGAACGGCAGCAGGTAGGCCCAGGCCGGGGCCTGGTCGTCCAGCGTGAGTCGAGCGCCGACGGCGATGGCGACGCCACAGAACCCGAGGATCAATCCAAGCCATTGGCGTGGTTCGGTGCGTTCGCCCACGACCGGGCCTGAGAAAGCGCCGGTGAGCAGCGGCTGCAACGCGGTGACCAGCGCAATGATGCCCACGGGCACATCCATGTCGATCGCGACGAGCACCAGCCCCAGCCAGGTGCCATGCGCAAGCACGCCGACGAACGCGGTGCGGTTCACGGTAGCCAGTCCCGGCCAATGGGCGCGCCTGCTCACGGCGAGCCAGGTAGCAAGCAGTAAGCTCAGGGCGAGGTAGCGCCAAAAGAGCAGCGTCCACGGGCCGGTGTAAGGCAGGCCGTACTCCGCGCCGATGAAGCCTGAGTTCCAGAGGAAGACGAAGAGCAGTTCGAGGCCGAGGATGGCTGCGAGGGTGTTTTTGAAGCGTGAATCTTTAGTAGAGATAAGTTTGAATCCCAAGCATTCATTTGTTTCGTTTGGTCATGGGAGTATGACAGAAAATCGCAGCAGTCGAAAACCATCGCGTAAGTAACTCAACGCTTAAAACAGACACCTCACATCTAAGAATGAACTATTGCTCTTAGTAATACCCCTCGTGTTGTTCTTCATCGAACTTATCTTGCGAGGTGTCATACAGTGCGACGCGGCCTTTGACGGTGACGCCTGCAAGATAGAACTGGTTGCTGCGGACAGGAGCGAGGGCGAATTGGGCGCGGGTGGGGAACTTGCGATAGCGTTGAACTTTAAGTTCTTCGATCGGGCCTTCCCATTTTACGGCTTCTTCACCATCGACGAGTACAGCGACGCGGCCTTTGTTGCCGATGGACGACGATTGAATGGTGATGCGTGAAGGTTCATTGCCTTGGCGTTTGCCAACGACGACATTGAGCCGAGTGATTTTGATTTTGGGATCTTCACGAAGGGCGTTCGTACTCGCTTCGCCACTGGCTTTGCCTTCGCCGCCGATCAGGGTGATGCCCATGGAGCCTTTTCCGACGGGGATAACCAGAAAGGCGTTGCCCAGATACATTTTCAGGTCAAGCTGATAATCGCCGGTGGCTTTGATGGGCAGGTTGAGCACTTGGCCTGTATGGCTGTCCTGGTTGCCGACGCGAGCCAGGATCATGCGCTGGTCGATCTTCCAGTCCGTGTGGACATGGTGGTTGGCCAGGAAATATTGAAGCTTGTTGCTGAGGATGGGGTACAGGTCAATAGTTTTAATGGTCGTACTTTCCCGGCCAAAGGTTTCCAGGTTCGACAGTTTTTCATTGACGCGTTTCAACGCAAGGTTGACCTTGATTGTGGTGGCGTTTTCCTCTTCGTCCTTCATGAGGTAGGTGTCGTAGTAATCCCGGGCCTGGCCAAGCAAAGACACCTTCAGATCTTCACGGACGTCTTCTGCCAGGGATTCATACCATTCACCCAATTCCATCATCTGCTGAGGTTCGAGCTCGTGAATCTTTTTCGCTGCCAGCGGAATGTACTTGCTGAAGTTTTCATCCTCGGAGACTTTGGCTGCGTGCAGGGCTTTATGCGGGGCATTGAACTCCAGGACGTAGAACTTGCATAGTTCGTCAGCCAGTTTCGCGTTGTCCGGGAACTGGGCGAAACGGATTTCCAAGGCCTGCACCTTTCGCTGCGTGGCGACGAGTGGCCCGAGTCTTTTGAAGGTGGAGCCAAGTTCCTTGACCGCATCGTCCCCGGCATGTCGGGCGGGCATGGCAGCCTGACGCAGGATGGTTTGAGCCTTGGCAGGATCGGCATCGCGCTTGTAAGCAATGGCCAAGTCCATCAGGTCGTCGAAATAGGCACGCGCGGTTTCGGCTTTCTTTTCATTGCCGGACTTTTCGTAGCGAGGCTCAGACTGGAGAATGTGCAGTTCGCCGCGCGTGATGTCATCGACATCTTCGAATTGGTCGAGCAGGATCAGGCCATCTTCCGCGACGCTGAAACCAGCGGGGTCTTTGGCTGCCAGGGGGATGAGCGCTTTGATGATGCTCAGTTTGGTCTTGTCTTCCAAGCCTTCGAGTTGGGCTGATTTGAGCATCTCCAAAGCCAGCGTGACATCGTCGCTGGTTTCGCGTGTGGCCTGGACGCGTTTGATTTCCTTGCCGAACAGTTCCTGCACGGGGTCTGCCTCCTGCGTTTCCTCTGCATGGACGATGCTGGTGGCAAGCAATGCAGCAGTAGTCAGGACGACCAGCGAGAGATAGTTTCTGGCAGAGCGAGAAATGGATGAGGTCATACAACGGCCTCCTATAGGGGTTAGTTTTCTTAAGGTTAACTCGATATCGGCTGATGTCAGGGACAATGCGCATCTTTGCCGATTGTCTTCGGATGTTTCATGTGATTTGGAGGGGTTGAGGCTTGGAAAGAGGGGGGTCAGCCAGCCTTGGTCAGTGTTTGCTCATTGGCGTCGGATGAGTGTGACTCATTTGATTCGGGCTGTTTTGTTTCGCTGATTGTTTCTGCGGGGGATTGTTCATCGGTCTTGGCTTGCGAAGGCACATGCTCACTGGCGGTCGGGCCCCCCAAAGCTTTTGCGGCCTTGGCTTCTTTGGCTGCCTTACGCGCCAGGCGGACGCGGTGACGCAGCTTGCCACGCATACGCCGGTAGCGCCTGACGCTGCGAAGCGTGATGATGTAGCTGATCGGCCCGAGCACAGCCCCGGCGATGATGCCTCCGATGACCATGGGGATGAACATCTCGCCGGTGATTTCCAAGGCGTGGACCATCGGCGTCCAGAAATCCCATGGCCTGACCTGCTCCAGCGCATCGGTTAACTCAAACAACTTGCCATACGCATCGGAAAAGGAAGCCGACGCCCTTGGCCAGACCAGTGCTCCGAGGAAATAGGTCGCGGCATAGATTGGCGGGATGGTGAAGATATTGGTGATCCAGCAGGTGATGACTGCGGCAGGTCGGCTGGCGCCGATGATCGTGGCCACGATCAGGCCGAGGATCATCTGCAAGCCCACCGTTGGCGACAGGGCGATGAACATGCCGATGCCGACACCCAGGGCGATCTCACGGGGCGAACCATGCAATGTGATGATCTTGCGCCACCAGCGCAGCAGCAGGGGTGGCCGCTTTCGCTCGCGATTGGGATCGGTGTTGATGTGAGAGGGCAATTTCATGCTTCAGGTTCAGGGCAGGCAGGTTGGCGGGGGCAAAAGATTCCCATTTTCGGATAGCCTCGTCAACTGGGATTTGTTCTTCTGGGGGTTGTTCAGCGGACGTTCTGGTTTTTATCCGGACGCGTCCGGTTTCATGACATTCTACCCAACACCAACCCCGTTGGATGCTATATCGACAGGATCGCGGGTTCTCTTCGACTGCGTCCGGCCTGTTATCCTGTCCGTCAAGGGCTTAGACCCTTACGTTTGATGCTTGATTGGAGTTCCCATGCCGCGTGATTTACCTCTAGGCAACGGCCAAATGCTCGTTTGTTTTGACCAGCATTACCGGATTCGCGACCTTTACTATCCCCACATCGGCCAGGAGGAACATTGTGGCGATGGAGGCACGCGGTTGGGGGTCTTTGCCGACCTGCCTGAAGCAGGCAACGGCTCAAGCCAACATGAAAGACGACGTCGCCGACTTTACTGGACGGATCAGGATTGGCAGATTGATCTCGACTACGAGCCCAACACGCTGGTGACGCGCGTCAAACTCGTGCACGATCCGCTGAAGCTGGCATTGCATTGTCAGGATGTGCTGGACTTCCATCGGCCGATCCTCGTGAAGCGCATCGAAGTGGAGAATCTTGGACAGAAGCCTCGCGACATTCGTCTGGTTCACCATCACGACTTCCATATCTTCGGCACCAAGGTTGGTGACACGGTTTACTACGACCCGCAGTTGCGCAGCCTGGTGCACTACCGCACCGACCGGTATCTCATGGCCACGTGGTGCGTCGATGGCGAACAATGGATCGATGAGTACGCCTGCGGAACGGCAGGCTTCGGCCATGCTGAAGGTACGTGGCGCGATGCGGAAGATGGCACACTCAGCGGCAACTCCATTGCGCAGGGGTCAGTGGATTCCACCATGCTGGTGCGGCTGCAAGTCGCGCCCGACAGTCGGCGGGTGGTTTATCTCGTGATCGGAGCCGGACGAAACTACGAAGACCTAAAGGGATTGCAGCAGTTTCTCCATCGCGAAGGGCCACAAGGTGTGATTGAACGCACGCGTGCCTACTGGCGGCTTTGGCTTGATGCGGGCACGCTCAAATTCAAAGACGCTGTCCCAACAAAGGAAAAGCAGCACCTGGCACTTTCAGAACGCACCCAACAACTTTATGAACGCTCGTTGCTCATCGTGCGCACACAGATCGACAACAACGGCTCGATCATTGCAGCCAACGACACGGATTACCTGCAATACTCGCGCGATACGTACAGCTACAACTGGCCTCGCGATGGGGCATTGGTCGCGTCGGCTTTGGATGAAGCAGGCTTCGGCGATGTGGCTCGTAATTTCTACTCGCATTGCGCTCAGATCATCAATCCCCGCGGCTGTTTCTTCCATAAATACAACCCGGACGGCACACAGGCCTCGAGTTGGCACCCGTGGATCAGTCTGGGCAGGCCTCAACTGCCCATTCAGGAAGATGAAACCGCGCTGGTCATCTGGGCACTTTGGCGACATTACCGGCAGTACCGGGACATCGAATTTGTCAGGCCTTTGTGGATGCGACTGATTCAGCCGGCGGGTGATTTCATGGTGCGCTTCCGCGACCCGCTGACGAACCTGCCCCTGCCTTGCTATGACCTTTGGGAAGAGCGGTGGGGGGTTAATGCCTTTACCGTGGGCTCGGTGTATGGCGGGTTAAGCGCTGCCTGGCGTTTTGCGACTTGCTTTGGTGATACCCGCCGGGCCAAGGTTTACGCGGAAGCTGCGGAGAAGATGAAGCAGGCCTTCCTCGACATCATGTGGTCTAACCAGCACAACCGCTTCCTCCGCCGGGTCGTGCCTTTGGATCATGATCGCACTGCCCGACTCATGGCCGACATCCTTGATGACCGTGAGCCGAAGGATGACATCCCTGTTGAGCGCGGCGAAAAAAGTGATTCTGCAGGTAAGAAGACGAAGGGGAAGAAGGGTGTCTATGAGCCGCCGATTGATCTGGAACTGGATGCAGGCATCGACAGTTCATTGATGGGTGTTTATGCGTTTGGCATGTTGGAAGCGGACGACCCGCGCGTGATTAAAACGATGCGCACGGTGGAGAACCGTTTATGGGTTCGCACGCCGGTGGGAGGCTTGGCTCGCTATGAGGGGGATGGTTATCACAAGGTGTCGGACGATCAGAACAATGTGCCGGGCAATCCGTGGTTTATCAGCACGTTGTGGTTGGCCCAGTGGATGATTGACCGGGCGCGCAGTGCGCGTGAGTTGAGTAAGCCTCGTGGCCTGATTGAATGGGCGGGTGAACATGCCTTGCGTTCATGTGTCTTGGCTGAGCAGGTGCATCCGTATACGGGTGGGCCTTTGAGTGTGTCCCCTTTGACGTGGAGCCACGCGACGCTGGTGTCGGTGGTGGGCAGTTATGTGCGCAGACTGGCAGGATTTGAAGGCCAGGCTGACCCCGAGCCAGCCTCGGAAGCGATCCAGGAGATCGTGGGGGAGGAGTGAAGGGGGGGTATTTAAGGACTTTCTCAAACAGAAAATATCTTGAAGAACAGTAAAGCAGATCGCGATTATGAATTCGGTTGAACTCGTGTAACATGCGCGATACCATTTTGGTTTTCAATAATTTTTACAGCACTTGTTTCTGCTAGAGTCTGAATAGTAGAGTGATGTACTGATAGCACAGCATCTTGCAACTGTTGTTCTTTTTCAAGAAGTTTGATTTTTACACCTACATCTTTAGCTTTATCTGCTGATATGTGTCTTGAATGCGATTTCGTCCTTGGTCTATCGGAAAATTCTTTCAATACCCGATTAGCTTTCGTGTCTTGTGTTTTTAAGCCCCTGAACATGCCAGTTAAGAGCCACTCACGAGTGATTTCTTCTGACCATTCTAATGCCTTTCTTGCTTCATTTATTGTCACTAAATCAAGTCTTGACAGCATTATTTGGTACACAGGAATTAGCTTTGGATCATCACTCACTTTCTTCAGCGCTTGATCAAATTCTTCAACGATAGCTCCTGCGGGGGCACCTCCAAATTGAGGATAAATAGGCCCAAGACTAGAATGCTTGTCCATAACGATCTCTTTGCAGGCAAGAGACATCATCGTTCCTCCAGACATTGCTATCTGGGGTACTATGGCGCGGATATCCTTATATAATCCACGAAGGTAATTAACGATACTCTCCGTCGCAGCCAAACTGCCACCCGGTGTGTGCAAAACCAAGTCTAAGCCTAGACTGCGATCCAGTCCCTTTAATGCTGCCATTAAGCCATGCATGTCTGAATCAGTAATGGCAAAAACATTCGGATGATTCCGAGCGATGCTTTCTTTCTGAAGCCAACCTGAGTAGTAAATAACTACATTGCGTCCGGTGACTTCGTGAAGATTCTTGAGATATTTGCGTCGAATACGATCGTGAGCTGGTCTAGCTCGATTTATCTCATCAAGAATTGTGTTCCAATCTGGCATCTGCCCCCGTCCATTTCTGGCTTAAATTAAGCACTTCGATTACTGAGAGTAAATGAGTATCCATACTGGGTATTGGACTTAGTCATTCGTAATTCGTTGAACTGCTGCATATTGTGGAAGTCTTCAAGCGAGGAACGATCTAATAGACGTTTTTCGAGATCTTTTCCTTGAGCCGCCTTAGTCGTACCGGCATTTTCACTGGATGATTTGTGTTTTTTCACGTTGTTTCACCTCCATGACTAGTAATAGACTTCTATGCCAGCCCAGACAAAAAGTAAAATCACCCCCTTATCTACACATACCCTCTTACCACCCACGTATATGTCGTCATGTCCACTTCGCCCATCGGGCCACGGGCGTGGAGTTTGTCAGTGCTGATGCTGATCTTGGCTGCCAAGCCGTACTCCCCACCATCAGGAAACCGGGTGGAGCAGTTTTATGACGTTGCCTGAATCGACCGCTGCGACGAATGCATCTTGACTGTGATTGACTGGTGTCGGTCAATCCACCTTCTCCGGTACTTCTTCTTTTTCTTCCGCAGGTTCTTCTGCCTGCAGTTCCTTCCCGCCATACTGTCGGAGGATGTCGGCTGTGCTCTTGTGTTCATTGAGTACAGCCAGGTCGAGTGGCGTCTGGTCATACGAATTTGGCTCGTTGACAGGGGCACCTTTGAGCAGCAGGTACTCGACAAGTTTGTCGTGGCCGCTGGAAGCAGCCCAGTGCAGCGCGGTCATGCCGGTCTGCTCCGCAGCTTTCACATCGGCCCCGGCCTCGACGAGCATCCGTGCGATGGCTTCATGGCCTGCCCCCGCAGCGAAAGCCAACGCACGCGCGTTCTGACTGCCTTGCAGGTTTGGATCAGCTTTGTTGGCCAGCAACAGTTTGACCAGATTCTCCTTGCCTTTCTGAGCGGCGATGCCCAGCGCGTTGATGCCTCCCGACGTACGGGCATCCGGGTCGGCCCCGGCTTTGAGTATTGCCTCCGCCAACTCGGGGCGATCCAATTGAATGGCATACATCAATGGCGTGGCGCCCTGTTTGTCAGCAAGCGTCACGTCGGCGCCGGCTTCGATCAGCATCTTCGCGGCATCGACTTGCCCTCGCTTCATTGCCTTCATCAAAGGGGTTTCTTCAAGGTTGGTCTTGATGTTCAGGTCGGCCTTGTTGTCGATGGCCAGCTTCAGCCATTTTTCGATGCCACCTTCCGCGGCCAGGTGCAGCACGCTCTCGCCTGCCTTGGTCACGCGTGACGCATCTGCCCCTTGCTCCAGTAAATAAGCCACGACATCATCATGTCCGGATTTCATCGCAGCCAGCAGGGGTGACACGCCATTCTCAGCCGGGCTGTCCAGCTTCGCGCCAGCTTCCTTGAGTTGCTTGAGGATCGGTAATCTGCCGCGCTCGGCTGCGTAGTAGGCCACGCTTCTGCCACGTGAATCGTTGGCATCGGCCTTACTGCCTCGCGTGATCAACGCGGTGGCGAGTTTTTCATCACCTTTGCTGGCCGCCAGGTGCAAGGGCGTGACGCCTTGCAGTGTGCCGATCGTGACGTTGGCTCCGGCTTCACTCAAGGCCTCGATGGCATCTTTATTTTCCGTCAGCACGGCATGGAAGAAAGCGGTCTGGCCGCTGACATCGCGTGCATCGACGGGCACGTTCTTCTCCAGGAAGTAAGTGAGCAATTCTTTCGAGCCGGTATCGACAGCCATGTGCAGCGTTGTTTTTTTCAGTGCGTTGGCCAGCTTCGGGTCGGCCCCCGCTTCGACGAGTTGTTTGACGGTTTCCAGGTCCTGACGTTGCAGTGCCCAATGCATGGGTGTGCTGCCATCCTTCTCGCTGATGGCATCGACTTTCGCGCCAGCTTCGATCAGCGCGTTGATGATGTCCTTGGCGGCGCGATTGGCAGCCCAATGCAGCGCGGTTGCGCCAAACTTGCCATCCTGCAGCGACAGGTCAGCCTTGGCGTCGATCAGGACCTTGACGACATCGAGGTTGCCTCTATTGCAGGCCAGAAGCAGGGGGGTCAGCCCCTTGTCGTCGGCAAAGTTTACATCGCAGCCGTTGTCGATCAGTGTTTTGACCTTGACTGCGTCACCCTGGCGCACGGCATAGAGCAAGGCCATGCCCCGTTCCTGCGCCACCTGTTTCTCGGTCTTGGCTGGGGCGGGTTCCGCTTCAGCGACGGGAACGGCTGCGGCATCCTGCGGATTGACCTGGGCGTGGAGAATCGCGGGAGAAAACAGCAGCAGCGGGATGAGCATGGCAGGGAGTTTGCACATCCAGCCGGGTCTGGCAGTCATGGGTTGGTCACAGGCCATATTGAAAAGCTCCGTGGAACAGGGGAAGAGACATCAGGCTAACAGACTGTGGTAAGGACGTGCGAAAAGGCTTTGGCCGTTCGCGTGTTGGCGTTGAGGGCGAGGAATCCTTAAGATCGCGGCAGTAGCATGCAGAGTTCGGAGTCACCCGTGAATTCAGATGTCTCGACCCCGTCTGCCCCCGCTGTCAGACAAGTCTTTCGCTTTGAAGTGCGCCCAGCCGAGGGCCAACCTGACCCGTTGGGCGATCAACTCCTCACCGACACTCGCGATGCCTCGCTGAAGCTGGACGCCGTGCATACAGCCCGAATCTATTTCATTGCAGGTTTGCCTGATGATGAAGCGATGCGTGATCTGGTCGCACGCGAACTGCTGGCCGACCCGGTGGCTGAACGGGTCGTCTATGGTGCAGCCTCGGTTGAAGACCGGATGCACACCATCGAGGTGCACTACCAGCCGGGCGTGATGGACCCGGTAGCCAACTCCGCTCAGCAGGCATTGGCTGAGCTATTGAGCACGCCGGTGAACAGTCTGCGCGTGATGACAGGTTTCCGCTATGACCTGCTGATCGACAGCGAAACCGAGTCTTACTCTGAGGATGAACTGTCTTCGCTTGCCCGAAGGTATCTGGCCAACCCGGTGATTCAGGAAATTCACTTGAAGCCTTGGACGCCAGACAGTTTTCCCGAGGCGGCTGCGCACCAGCGCGAGTTGACGCACGTGCGCCTGATGGATCTGGACGATGCCGCGTTGCAGAAGCTTTCGCGTGAAGGGCATCTGTTTCTTTCACTGGAAGAGATGCAGGCCTTGCAAGCGCATTTCAAGTCGATAGGTCGCGACCCGACGGACATTGAACTGGAAACGTTTGCCCAGACATGGTCTGAGCATTGCGTGCACAAGACGCTGAAAAGCAAGGTGCGCTACCGCCAAAGTGTGCAGGCCTCGGCCACTGGCCCGGGGATTGAAGATTTTGCCAATCGGCCCGGCCACTCGGTGGAAGCGGATGGCACGCTGGTGATTGATAATCTACTCAAGAGCACCATTGCCGCGGCCACGCATGAACTCATGCAGGAGACGGACCTGGGCGACTGGTGCGTGAGCGTCTTTGAAGACAACGCAGGTATCGTGAAGTTCGATGAGACCGATGGCGTTTGCATCAAGGTGGAAACCCATAACCACCCGTCCGCGATCGAGCCTTATGGCGGAGCAGCGACGGGCATCGGCGGGTGCATCCGCGACATCATGGGCACCGGGCAGTTCGCCTGGCCGATCGCCAACACCGATGTTTTCTGCGTGGCCGACCCGCGCATCAAGCAGGGGGACCTGCCCAAGGGGGTGATTCATCCCCGGCGGATTCTGGAGCAGGTCGTTGCGGGTGTGCGCGATTATGGCAACCGCAAGGGCATTCCCACCGTCAACGGCAGCGTCTATTTTCATGATGACTATCTGGGCAACCCGCTGGTCTTCGCCGGCAGCATCGGTCTGATGCCTCTGGACAAGGCGTTTGGTCAGCCTCAACCGGGCGACTCGATTGTCGCGCTGGGTGGACGGACAGGACGCGATGGCATTCACGGGGCCACGTTTTCCAGCGCGGAGTTGACGGACTCGCATTCCGAGGAGTTCGGCCATGCTGTGCAGATCGGCGACCCGATCACGCAGAAGAAAGTGATGGATGTCATTCTTCAGGCGCGTGACCATGAGGCCGGCTGCCTGTTTACAGCCATCACCGATTGCGGGGCGGGAGGCTTTTCCAGCGCGGTTGGGGAAATGGGCGAGAAAGTCGGCGCGGAGGTGTTTCTTGATCGTGCGCCGCTGAAATATGCCGGGCTGAATTATGATGAGATATGGATCAGCGAAGCGCAGGAGCGCATGGTGCTTTCTGTCAGCAAGGACAAGCTGCCTGTGCTTGAAGCGCTTTGCCATGATGAACATGTCGAGCTTTGCGTGCTGGGCAAGTTCGGGCACGCGGATAAAGAAGGCAATCCCGAACTGATTCTGCACTACCACGATACGGAGGTGGGCCGGTTGCCGATGCCTGTGTTGCACGATGGCATTCCTAAGCCCCGACGCGAGGCAGTTTGGCACGGGAGTCAGGCTCCGGCTGCAAGTCACACAGCACGTAAGCTGGATCACAGCAAGATTACCGACGCGCTTTATGCGCTGCTGAGCCATCCCAACATTGCCAGCAAGCATTGGATCATCCGCCAGTACGATCATGAAGTGCAGGGCGGGTCGGTCGTGAAGCCTTTGACGGGCGTGAAGCAGGACGGGCCAAGTGATGCGGCGGTGCTTCGGCCTAAGCTAAGCAGCACGCGGGGCATCGCCATCGGCTCAGGTTTGCAGACGGGCATGGGCGAGAAGACGCCCGGTGGGGACAGTTACTGGATGACGCTGTCGGCCATTGATGAGGCGGTGCGGAATCTGGTTTGTGTCGGGGCGGATCCGTCGCGGATTGCGATTCTCGACAATTTCTGCTGGCCGAGTTGTGACAAACCGGAGCATCTTGGTTCGTTGGTTCGTGCGGCTGAGGCTTGTTATGACGGGGCCAAGGCTTACAAGACGCCTTTCGTTTCGGGGAAGGATTCGCTGAATAATCAGTTCACGACGGACGATGGCAAGGTGATCACGATCCCGCCGACGCTGTTGATTACCGCGATGGGCATCGTGCCTGATGTGAATCGCTGCGTGACGATGGACGCCAAGCAGGCAGGCAATATGTTGCTCATGCTGGGCACGACCGGGCCTGCCATGGCTGGGTCGCACCATGCCCGGCTGCGGGGTGGTTGTCCGGGCGATGATGCCTTGCCTCAGGTTGATCTGGAAGCTGGGCCTCGCACAGCTGCGCTGGTGGCGCAATTGATTGCTCAAGGGCATGTGGCTTCGGCGCATGATGTGTCGGATGGGGGCATGCTCGTTGCCGCGGCAGAGATGGCTTTTGCGGGAAGGCTTGGGCTGAATATTGTCCTGGAGAATTTCCCGGGCTTGCGCGATCTACCTTTGGAAACGATCTGCTTCAGCGAAGCGCCGAGTCGATATCTGCTGGAAGTCGCGCCGCAACACCTGGGCGCGGTGTCGGCTTCATTGATGTCGGCTGGCCTATCCTGTGCTCCCATTGGTGCGTTCGACGATCATGACCGGCTGGTGCTGAGATTGGGCGAACTGGACACGCCGATCGTGAATGAGAGTTTGAATAAGTTGCGTCAGGCGTGGTTGAATCCGTTGGATTGGTGATATAGTGCTTCCGGTCATCAGAAAAGAGGCATTGAAATGCTAAAAAACATACAGCTAAGTAATTATAAGAAGTTTTCAACGTTTGAAATATCTGACTTGAAGAGAATCAATCTAATTGCTGGCAAGAATAATACGGGTAAGACTTCCTTGCTTGAAGCAATATTCTTTCATCACGATTGGACTGCACCTGATGCATTGATTAAATCCTTTGCGTGGCGAGGTATACGGGCGATGTCTGCTCCCGATTCAGTTTTTGCTCCGCATTTTCATAATTATGATACCAATGTTCCACTACGAATTGAAGTTAAGACTGATGACGATATAGAAAGACTTGAAGTAATACTCGATGCCGATAGTCGGGTTAAGAGGGTGCAGATAAAAGAGCAAGATGTGGCTTCAGATAAGATGTCACAGCCAGAGTCCGGTTCAGATTCGGTTCATCAGGTTGGACTAAGAGTTGTGCGATTTTTGAACAATACTGAAATTAATAGTGCTGATTTGACGCTAAAAGTGAGACGGCATGGTGAGACAGATATGCAGATGGAATTCTCAACGGCACCGCAACCCGTTGCGCCAGCCGTATACTTGAATATACCTGCTATGAATAGTGGTAAGGCTGATGCTGAACGTTTCGGTGAAATGGAGATATTGAACGAGACGGATGAGCTGTTGAGGTTGCTTCGTATCGTGTCTCCAGAGATTCGGGATATTACCACCATAGTACAGGACAGCGGATCAATGCTTTTTGCTGACATAGGGCTTAAAAGAAAGGTGCCGATCAATCTGTTGGGGGGGGGGACACGACATCTTCTTTCAATCGCTTTAGCATTTGGGAAGGCACGAAAAGGGAGCCTACTTCTGGATGAAATTGATGCTGGTTTGCACTATTCAGTGATGCCTCAAGTATGGAAGTGGATTGATGAAGCCTCTGCACATTATGATTGTCAAGTGTTTGCGACGTCCCATAGCTACGAAATAGTACGCGGTGCAGTTAAGGGTTTACAGGATCTACTTAGTCCGGATTTTGCCTTCTACCGCTTGGACGCAGAGTCATCCAAGATTCATGCTCGACGGTACGATTTTGATGCAATACAGCACGCCGTATCCGATGAAATAGAGATTCGATAATGCCTCAAAAAATCATTACGCACAAGAAGATGCTGTTGGTTGAAGGTAAAGATGATGAGCAATTTTTCCGCTGCATGCTTAAGCGGGGCAACTTGCGTGATGAAGTTGGATATTTTGATTATGAGGGTAGCAATTTCTCGAGTAGGCTGAAATTGATGTGTCTCGAATCGGAGTTTAGTTCATTAACACATCTGTGTATTGTGGCGGATGCAGACAAATCCGAGAGGTCAAGATTTCAAAGTATTACTTATCAATTAAAGCAGCAAAGTCTTCCGGTGCCAGATGGAGTTGGTGAGGTAGCTTCTGACAATGAGTCGGGATTGAATGTATCAGTCGTAATATTGCCTGGTGAAGGCCGAAAAGGAGCTCTTGAGGATATTTGCTTTGAGAGCGTGTCAGATCATCCTTATGTGGATTGTGTCAACAGATACTTGGAGTGTGTTAATAATGCTGATACAACAGAAATTGATTCCACTACTTGTGGTCCACCGTCGAATGAATCGAAAGCCAAAATGTTTGCATTCTTGAGCGCGATGAAGACGCCCTTGAATCGCCTTGGCCATGCAGCAAAAAAGGGTGTGTTCGATTTCGAATCTGAGAAGTTGTCTCAACTAAAGTTGAGACTAGAAAGAGCTTTTGCCTGATAAGGTGCTAATACTGCGCTATAGAAAACAGAAACGAATTGATCCGGATCGTATTTTCCACCAACAACCTCTTCTGCTCCGGCCAGAACATATTCTCAGGCAGGTCATCCAGCGGGAACCAGGCAGCAGGTTGGGAATGTTTGTGTGTGTCGGTGGGGCGGCCGCCTTGGTCTTCCGTGACGAACAGGAAGTAATCGGTGGCGACCCACTTGGTCTTGGAAAAGTTGAGTCGTTCGCAGGTGCCCAGCAGGCCCAGACAGCGCAGGCCGGTCACCCCTGCCTCTTCCTCAATCTCGCGGATGGCTGCCTGCTCAGCAGTTTCCCCCTTGTCGATGCCTCCCTTGGGCAGGACGTAGTCGTCATATTCCGCTTCATGGGCCAGCGCGATATGCCAGTGGCCATCGATCAGCCGGGCGACCACGCCTCCCGCGGCCCGGCGGGTGGGCATGCCGGTCGGCTTGATATACCAGCTTTCATCGATGGTCACGTGCTCTGCCATGCGATCAGTGTCGCATGTTACCAAGCTATCGCAAGGTGATTCAGGCATTTGGGGTTTTTTACCACCGAGGCACTGAGGCACGGAGACAAGAGGGGATTCATACAAAAAGTGCTGGAGCGCTTCTGAAATCTTCGTAGTGATTCAAACCCCTCCACCTTTGAGGGGGAGGCCGGGAGGGGGTGTCGGCACTAGTGCAATTTGTGTGACCTTCCACACGTTTCGCAGGATAGTTTAAAACTTATTCGACCCCTCCCTTATCCCCTCCCTAAGGGAGGGGTTTTATACAAGCTACAAAGGTATGTGAAACCCTCTATGGTGCGAAGGGCATATGAACGCGACGTCCAGAAGTTTCAAGAAGAAAAACAAAGCCCACGCAAGCCTGGCGTGGGATCAGATAAGAAATCGTTTGCCGTGCTTCACGGCTGCTTCTTCAAGCAATACAATGTTTTGTGGGTGCGCAGGAACATGGTGTCGCCGACGTAGATCGGCGTGGAGCGGAAGGCGGGCATTTCGTTGCGGGCGATTTCCTTGATCTCACGGGCAGGTTCCAGCACGGCTGTCCTGCCGTTCTGCGAACTGACATAAATCTTGTCACCCGCAGCGATCAGGCTTGGGAAGACATTGTTGCCTTTACCCGACTGGAGTGCCATAGGTTTGGATTGCAGGACCTGGCCTGTCTTGGCGTCGATCAATGACAATACTTCGCCACGCGTGCAGTTGTAGATGACGCCATTGACGATCACGGGCGATGCGTAATAGCGATCCTTGGGCAGGTTGGCTTCCCAAAGTTTCTCGACTTCCTTCTGATCGAGCGAAGTGGGCAGTTTGTACGCGGCTGCATCCTGTTCGATGAAGTAGATGATGCCTTCATGCACGAGGGGGCTGTTGTAGTCCTGCTTGGGCATGCCTTGAAAGAGGACGCTGCCATCACTGATGCGAACGATTTTGCCACCTGGAGTGACCATGACATCGACGCCATCGATCTGGGTGTGAACCGGGCTGCCCCAGTGCGGGCCGTCGGTGAGTTTCCATTTCTGTCCGCCTGTTTTGAGGTTGAGCGCGATGTAGTCGCTGATCTGGATGACGACGGTATCGCCGACGATGAGTGGTGAAACGCTGTGGCCCCAACTGCTTCTGCCGTTGGACTTTTCGATGAGTTTCATCCACTGGCGGTTGCCTTGTATGTCGAAGCAACCGACGACGCCGTTGCCGAACAAGGCGACGATGTATTGGCCATCACTGGCCGGGGTGGGTGATGCGTAGCCGTTGTCGCCATGCGTCTTGGGCAGGTCGTATTTCTCCAAAGGCTGAACCTGCTTTTGCAGTTCCTGTTGTCGGGCGGTCAGTTTCTCGACTTCAGCAAGGGCGTCCGCGTTGTCCTGATTGTTGCGCAGCCTGCGTTTGGCGCGGTTGAGTTGATTCGTCACCTCGCGGAACTCTCTCATCGCTGGCTCAAGGGATTTAAGATTCTTGATGATGGCTTCACGTTCGGATTCCGGCTCCAAAGCCACGTAACTGAAGTCGCGCGTCCAGACAGTCGAGCCATCCGCCCGGTTCAGACACATCAGTGTGGTCGGCTCCACCGTGACGAAGATGTACTTGTCCGTGACGACCGGCAGGGCATTGCTCCAGTTCGGCAGGTCACGCTTCCACGCGACATTCTGGTCCGGCCCCCACTGGGTCAGGGGATTCTTCACGTCATACATGCCTGTCCCGTCACTGCGCCAACCCAGCGAGGTATCGGCAGCAAACAGGCTATGACTGAGGCAAACAAGAGCAATGAGAAACGCAGACCAGCGTATTGCATAAATTGACATGAGCCTTCTCCTGAATCGAAGACAAAGTTATAGCGTGGCTGGCTTGCTCGGGCTATGGGAATTTGCGGCTGGATGCGAAAATCCGCGCAGACAGGAACAGCACGAGCCGACCCCGGCGGCGGTAAACTCGCTGGATGCCAGCCGCTTGATTATCCTTAGGTGGTGAAAAAGGAGCTTTTCATGAATGGATGGTTTCGCAAGACGCGTTTTGCCTGGTTTGGATTGATAGCCCTGATGTTGCTGCTGGCTGGATGTCAGAATAGCCCGCGCGGCTACTGGTATCTGGCTGATGATCCCAAGACGACGGTTCAGCCTTTGCAGGTGGAAGATGTTGGTGTCGATGGCACGAGGCTGGTCGCCAAGTTGGTTCTGGACAACCAGAAGAATGATGCTGAGTTGCGCCTGCGAGAAACGCAGTACACGGTGACAGTGGATGGCATTGGCCGGTTCCGCTTTACGCAGACACCTGACAGTCATTTGCCTGCACGAGGCATGACGGTGCTGGAACTGCCCGTGGCGTTTGATGCTTCGCCGGAGCAGTTGCGTGGCCGAAAGTATCGCATCTCGGGCAAAGTTCAATACAACCACGATGGTGACTATCGCAATCTTCTGAATGAAACGGAATATCCCTATCCCACAGTTGGCTTCAAGGGTTCAGGCACGTTGGAATAATGAATGGTTGAGAATGAAGGCTTGCCTGGCAGATGGGGGACTGGCCAGGCCAATCCAGCTAGGCGAGAGTACTGATGCATCGAGTCTTTGATGAACGTCGCTATCTGATCCCGTTCCGTTCTGCGCTTTTGCCACAGATTTTTACGGATGTGCTGGTGATCGGCTGTGGTGTGGCGGGTATGCGGGCAGCCTTGGCAGCCAGTGCGCATGGCGATGTCATTCTCACCCATAAAAAGCAACTCAAACACAGCAGCACCTACTGGGCGCAGGGTGGCGTGGCTGCGGTGATTGATAGCGTTTCGCAGGAGTTGTCGCGTGCGGATGCGATCGCTGCACATATTGCCGACACATTGGCCGCGGGGGGTGACCTGTGCGATGAGTCGGTCGTCAGGCATGTGGTCGAGCAGAGCAATGAGGCGATGCACGATCTGATCGGCTGGGACATGCCTTTCGATCAGGATGAGCAGGGCAATATCGCGTTGACCAAAGAGGGCGGGCACTCAGCCGCTCGCATTCTGCATGCGGATGGTGACGCAACGGGCAAAGTCCTGGCACACACCATGTATCAGCAGGTGGAGCAGAACAGCAACATTCGAATCTTCGATGAGTGCTTCGTGATCGACCTGATTACCCTCGGCGAGACGCAGCCACAGTGCGTTGGAGCGATTACGCACCATCCCAAGCATGGCCTGCAGATGATCTGGGCGTCCGCGGTGATCCTTGCCACGGGCGGGGCGGGGCAGGTCTTTCGTGAGACGACCAATCCGCGTGTCGCGACGGGTGATGGGGTGGCCATCGCTTACCGCGCTGGTGCGCGATTGGCTGACCTGGCGTTCATGCAGTTTCACCCGACGACGCTTTACGTCGCTGGTGCTTCGCGCTCGTTGATCTCCGAAGCGGTGCGCGGCGAAGGGGCCACGCTGATTGATAAGAACGGCACACGCTTCATGCCTGATTATCACGAACTGGCGGAACTGGCGCCGCGCGATGTCGTGTCGCGCGCGATTCTGGCGCAGATGGCAGCCACCATGGGCCGGGTGTATCTGGACTGTCGGGAGATGAGTAGCGCGCAATTCGCTGCGCGATTCCCCGGCATTTTCCAGGAGCTTGAGAAGTTTGAGATTGACCCCGGCAAGCAGCCCATTCCGATCCATCCCTCGGCCCATTACATGGTGGGGGGCGTGCAGACTGACCTGGCAGGACGAACGAATATCCGTGGCCTGTATGCCTGTGGCGAGGTGGCTTGTACCGGTCTGCATGGAGCGAATCGACTGGCCAGCAACAGCCTGCTTGAGGGGCTTGTCTTCGGCAAGGCAGCGGGAGAAGCGTGTCGCGTCGAATCAGTGGAAGGCCCGGCAGTGCCGACGAAGATCGTGTCCGACATTCCGCTTTCTGAAAAGAGTGAACTGGACCTGGGCGACGTGAAGAGCAGCCTGCGCAGCGTGATGTGGCGGCATGTGGGGATCGAACGTTCGGGCAGTCGGCTGGAAGAAGTCACGGAGATGTTTGAATTCTGGGCTCGTTACACCCTGGACAAGATTTTCGATGAACATGACGGCTGGGAAGTGCAGAATATGCTGCTGTGTGGGGCGATGATGACCCGGGCGGCGCTTTGGCGACAGGAAAGCCGGGGCACGCATTACCGCATCGACTTTGATTCGCCCAGCGAAGCTTTTCGCGTTCACGATGTCTGGCAACGCGGCAAGGCTGAGCCTGAGCAGGTTCCGGTGGGCAGCCTGACCGAAGCGCTTCAGTCGATATGATGCTCGCCCTGCCTGACGTTTGAGTTTGCTGACAGGCGGGTGACTTCAGAGAGGAATTTGCCATGAGTATGAGAGCTGTGAAGGATTTTTTTATTGCAGATACCGCCCGCGTGGTGGGTGAAGTCAGCATCTCAAAGGATGCCAACCTGTGGTACGGCGTGGCGATCCGTGGCGATGTCGCTCCAATCACCATCGGCCAGCGCACCAACGTGCAGGACAACGTGGTCATACATTGCGACAAGGGACACCCCAACATCATCGGCAACGATGTCACCATCGGGCATGGCGCGATTGTGCATGGCATCGAAGTAGGCGATGGGTCGATGATCGGCATGGGCGCGATCGTGCTGGGCGGCAGCAGGATCGGCAAGGGATCGATTGTCGCGGCTGGGGCGCTGGTGCCTCAAGGGATGGAAGTGCCGGACGGCCATGTTGCGATGGGTGTACCTGCCAAGGTGGTGCGCGAGACGAATGACCATGAGAAGAAATACCTGGCGGACATCCCGCCTCGCTATGTAGAGATCGCGCGGTTGCATGCGGAAGGGACAGACCCGCGTGTGCTGCCTGTGGTCGATCCCCTGGTTGTGGAGGAGTCTTAGTTTTGGCGGACAGTCTGGATAAGAAATATGTCTTCCCCGCGATTGACTTGCGCGATGGCAAAGTCGTGCGATTGCTCAAAGGGGATTATGCCCAGCAGACGACGTATGGCGACGATCCGGTGGATCAGGCCAAGCGTTTTGAAGCTGCTGGGGCAACCTGGCTGCACGTGGTGGATCTGGATGGCGCACGCAGCGGTCAATGCGAACACCGCAAGCAGATTGAAGCGATTTGTCGCGAGACGAATCTGAAAGTGGAAGTGGGTGGGGGCATCCGCAATGAAGCCGGCATCAATGTGCTGCTGGGTGCTGGCGTGTTCCGTGTCATCATGGGCACAGCAGCGCTGACCCAATGGGAATGGTTTGAAGGATTGATGGGTAACCCGACATATCGCGGCAGGCTGGTGCTGGGGCTGGATGCGCGGAAAGGGAAGTTGGCGGTTTCGGGCTGGGAGGAAACGACGGAAGTGGAAGCCGTGGAAATTGCCAGCAAGGTAAGTGACTGGCCTTTGGCGGCGATTGTTTATACCGACATCGCGACGGATGGCACGTTGGCTGGGCCTAATGTTGAAGCGACGCGCGAGATTGCTCAAGCCACGCACACGCCGATCGTTTCCAGCGGCGGGGTGGGAACGTTGGAGCATTTGAAAGCCTTGCGTCAATTGCCGATTCAAGGCGCGATTGTGGGTCGGGCGCTGTATGAAGGTGCTTTCACACTTGAACAAGCCATTAAGGTTTTTGAAAAGTGATGGCGAGCGGACGAGTGTGGCGATGCAGGCAAATCGCAATTGGGTTTGTCGTTGTGGGGTTGCTGCTGTTGCAGGTTGGTTGTGTGATCATTCGACCCGAGCGATGGGAACCTTTGCCTCCCGAGGATGTAGCCGGTCAGGTGATTGAAGAGGGGGCGTTTGCCGAGGCGGAACTGATCAAGTTGCCTGGCAGTCGCGGGCCTGAGTGTTTGGTATTCGATCAACACGGCAGGCTTTACACGGGTACGAAAGAAGGCATGCTCTGGCGGATTGATGCGCCAACGGGTGAGAATCCTCGGACTTTCAAGTTGGGCAAGTTGCCTAACCGCCCGTTGGGACTGGTGTTTGTCGGGGATGATCTATACGTCGCGGTTTTTCGCGAGGGGATCGTCAAAGTGACGGGGCTGGGAGGTTGGCTGGACGGTGCGAGCAAGAAGAACAGCCAGTTGCGCTGGCGCATCGTGGCGGATGAAGCAGGAGGGCAGCCGATCCTTTTCCCCAATGGTCTGACGGCTGACCAGCAAGGCAACCTTTACATCACCGACAGCACGTCGCGCTTTTCGCGACGCGACAACAACTCCATGACGGTGACAGCTTACGACGTGCTGGAAGCGGGCGCGAATGGTCGGCTGATTGCGTTTGATTCCCGGTCAGGCAAGACGCGTGTCGTGGCAGAGGATCTTCATTTTCCCAATGGGGTGCTGGTTCACCCGGATGGAGAACATGTGCTGGTATCGGAGACTTCGCGTTACCGCGTGTTGTCGATCCCACGCGATGAATCTGTGGATCAAGATGCGGTGTCACAAGCGGATGAGCCAAAGGTTTGGATCGATCAACTGCCGGGCTTTCCGGACAATCTCTCGGCGGATGACCAAGGCAACATCTGGTTGGGTTTGGCGCAGGCCCGGTCGGGCATGTTGGACGATCTGCACGCCAGGCCGAGGTTGAAGCGTTTGCTGATATCTCTGCCGGCTTTCCTGTGGAAGCACCCGCATGCGTACGGGCTGGTGCAGCAGTTTGATGCGTCTGGCAAGGCCAGGCTGAGTCTGCATGATGCGGACAACAAGGTGCATTCGATTTCCTCAGCGGTGGTGCGTGAAGGCTGGCTTTTTCTCGGGTCGCCGCGCATGCACGAAGTGGTGCGGATTCGCCTGCGCGATTTGCCTGATCCTGATTCGGCCAGCGAAGTTGCAAAGCCGCATGAGACGCAAGAGGATGATGTCACACCCATAGAGGAGCCTGCCGATGTCCGTGATAAATGAAGATTTTGGTGTTCAGAGTTATTGCTTCCGCACGATTGATGCCAATGCTGACGTAGCCGAAGCGGTGAAGAAGATTGGCCTGAAGAAGATCGAAGTTTGCCGCAAGCACTGCGACTTTGCCAACCCGGCAGTGTTTGATGAAACCATCGCGACTTATCGTGATGCTGGCGTGGAGATCATTTCCATCGGCGTGGAAGGCCTGACCGGTGACGAAGCCGAAGACCGCAAACGCTTTGACTTTGCCAAGGCTGCAGGGCTGAAGCACATCAGCGTCAACTTCAATCCGGATTCTTTCGACAAGGCTCACAAACTCGCGCAGAAACTGGCCGACGAATACGACGTCACGCTGGGTATTCATAACCATGGCGGGTACCACTGGTTGGGTAATGTGCAGATGCTGGATCACGTCTTCAAGCAGGTCGGCCCGCGAATCGGCTTGACTCTGGATACGGCCTGGTGTCTGGATGCAAAGGGCAAGCCCCTGGAGTGGATGGAAAAATTTGCGGATCGCCTTTTTGCCATGCACTTGAAAGATTTCACTTTCCATCCCGATCGGATGCACGAGGATGTGGTGGTGGGTGAAGGCAATATCGATCTGGCTGCCTTGATCAACAAGGCGGAGGAAGTGAATTTCACAGGCCTGAGCATATTGGAATATGAAGGTGACCCGGACAATCCGGTGCCGACGTTGCTCAAGTGCGTGGAGAAGATCAAGGCCGGGGGATAATCGGCGAGTTGATCGCGGGAACGTTACAAGAACGTACCCATGTACTGCACGCCTGCGAGGAATCCAAGCACGAAAATGAGGGAGACGACCAGGCCGATCAGGTCGGTGCGATAATCCCACAAACTCACTTCGTCTCGCCAAAGCAGGCCGGGTAAACGCAGCAGGTCCACGAGGATGAGCCGGTCGCCGCCGGCATCTTTCTTATCGACCGTGATTTCCTCGCCATCGAGTTCGACCAGATCGTCCACCTGGTATCCCTGCTCGCGCAACAGGTGTTCGTGACCCAGTGGGGTATCCAGCCGGGCATAGAACATGTCCACTGCCCGTTGATCGTGCTGCTTGGTCAGATAGGAGACGACGATGAGTGCGATCAGGCCGGGAATGAGATACATCGGGTAGGACAGTTCGATGGGCAGGTACTTGTTCTCACCCAGTTCAAGGATGACCTCGTAACCCATGCTGGCATAGACCTGTGTCAACCACTCGGCAGTATGGCTGAACCCCCAAGGTAGATTTTCCAGGCCTTGGGTCAGCGGGGTGCGCATCGAGATGAAGAAGATCGGCAGCATGACCACCACCGAAGCGACCGCGCCCCAGCCGGTCATCCGCCGCCAGAAGAAGCAGATCATGATGGCCACGCCTGTCAGGCTGGCCAAAGGCTCGACGAATTCGACGTATTCCACGATGTCGCTTTTATCCAGGGCAAACCAGCAGGCCGCCAACATGCCAATCCCGGCAAAGATGCGGGTCATGAGCAGGTAATGGCTGGGGGTGGCTTTTTGGACCGCGTATTCTTCGTAGAAGTTCTTGGTGATCAGCCCGGCAAAGCTGAGCAAACCGCCATCCAGCGAGGACATGACCGCGCCGAGGATGGAGGCCACCATCAACCCGCGCAGGGCGACTGGCAGCAGGTCGGAGGATATGTGGGCAAAGATATTGTCCGCATCCAGGCCGGATGTCTGGGCGCTGCCATAGATCGCGATGGCGAACAGGCCAGCCAATCCCCAACCGACGGTACAGAAGCGTTTGACAATCCCGCCGAAGATGCCCAGCCGTGCTGACATTTCACTACGGGCGGCGAGGTTGCCACCCATGCTGGAAAGCGGGGCAGCAAACAGACAACTGACCAGGAACCAGAATATCCACCAGATGCCCAGTCCCTTGCCTTCGGTCGAGATCAACTGCGTCAGTTCATCATTGATCGCGTGGTCGAGTTGGGCAGGACCACCGGCCGCGCTGATGGCAAAGGGGATCAATAGAAATGACAGGATGACAATCAGCAACCCCTGCAACGCGTCCGTGGCATAAGCCGCCAGGACACCGCCCATCAGGGTGTAAGCCAGCGTCGGGATGGCGATGATCCAGATCGCAGCCGTCTCACTGACCTGTCCCCCCGTCATGACATGAACCACGATGGCTGCCGACTTCAATCCCAGCCCCATGGAGATGGGCTTGGTCACGACCGACACCACTTTGAAGATGACATCCATGATCGGCCCGAAGCGCATGCGGATCATGTCCACCACGGTGACGACGCGAAGCCGTCGCGCGACCGGTGGGTAGATCCAGTAGAAAGGGGTCACCATGATCCAGGTCAGGCTCAGCCACATGCCGGACAAGCCTTGCTGGTAGGTGCTGGCTGCGACACCGATCGGATGCTGGGCACTGGTGCCGCCTGCGAAACCGGTGGCGATCATTAGCGTCCTGCCAACTTTGCGCTTGGCTAAGAGGAAGCCACCGGGGTCATGGATTTTCCGCATGGCCCAGGCTGCGATGGCGAAGATGGCCAGCCCATAAAGTGCTACCACCAGCCAGTCCAGCCAATCCAATGGGGTCGTTTCAGCCAACGTGGTCATCAGTGTAAGCTCCAGAGATGGGGCAGAATGCTCTGCGGATGCTACCGTGTCAGGCCGATGTTCACGAGTGCTGCGCGGGATTCAGCCTGAAAAGTACGCAAATACGAGGGGTCGCTGTTGCTTGATGAGTCGGCCCCTGTAACAAAGTAGAAAAACCGAATTTGCCCATTCGCAGGAGCCAACTTGCAGGGGAGTGAAGCGCGTTTTACACTTACCCCCCATAGGCGAGTGCCTCGCCCGATGAGTCCACCCCAAGGCTAAGCCAGGAATCTTCCTCAAGAAGTGAAATCAATTCCCCAGTGAGATCGGCTTTGCCGCTGCGGACGATAATAAGGAGGTTCGCATTGTTCCAACCACGATCCCTTGCGTTGCTGGCCCTTTCCTTCCTGCTTCTGTTGCCCTTGGCTTCACCCGTTGCTGCGGATGAAGGCAAGTCTGTCGAACAGCTCTATGCCAAGTTCATGGAGCAGTACAAGGCCGGCGACTTTGAAGAGGCTCTGGAAACTTCGCGTGACATTCAGCCGGTGCATCTGCCATCTGAAAAACGCGTGGCCTTGTATGAAGCCATTCAGGACATCCAGCGTAAGGGGCAGAACCCCAAGAACATTGATGAACTCTTGAAGCAGGCTGAGAGGGCTCAGGACAAGGGTGACCTTGGCCGGGCTGTCGCGCTGTATGAAACGATTCGCGCCAGCGAGAACGCCACCAGCAAGCAGAAGGCCAGCGCTGCCGCAGGCCTCGCTGAGGTGAATCGCGAGATCAACAGCCAGTTGGCTGACGCTCGCAAGAAGCTGGCCCAGGCTGAGAGCCTGATCCAGGCAGGCAAGATTGAACAGGCCAGCCAGAACCTGACGCAGGTTCAGGAGAGTGGTCTGGACCTTGGCTGGTTCGACAATAATCGACTCGCCAACCTGCTGGCCCAAGTCAACGAAGCTCAGCGTGCAGCAGACTTCGACGCCAACGAGCCTGGCTTTGGGCAGGTGGAAGTCAAAACCGCCAACGCCATGCCCACCGCGGCTGATGCTGGCGCTGATGCCACCATCTCCGACAGCAAGAGAGCCCGGGCCGCCCAGTTGGTGGCTGAAGGGCAGTCCGCCCTGGACGATCAACGTTACGAAACAGCGCTGGCCCGTTTCCGCGAGGCTCAGGAATATGACCCGACCAATCAGGAAGCCGTGGCCGGTGCCCGTCAGGCCAGTCAGGAACTGACGGTGGACGATGGCCCGAAGAGCATTGGCGATATCCTGACCAACGCTTCGGTCGTCGAGCAGCAGCAGATCATTGCCGAGGCCAACTCCAGCCTGGCGCGAGCCAAGGCTCAACTGGAGCAGGGCAAGTATGACCAGGCCCGTGACTCCGTCACGCAGGCCAAGCTGACACTCGATGGCCGACGCACCTCGCTGCCTCGTGACCGTTACAACGAGTTGCGCACAGAAGCGACGCGCCTGGCGGCTGAGATCAACGATCGCGAAGTGCTGGAAATGCGTCGCGAGCTGGAAGAAGAAGCGACCAATACCCAGCAGCGTCAAACAATGCTGCGTCTGCAGGAAGAAATGGAACGTCGTCAGCAGGTCAATGACCTGATCCGCCGGGCCAACAAGCTAAGGCAGGATCGCAAGTATGACGCCGCCATCCGCCTGCTCGATCAGGCCAACTTCCTTGACCCGAACAACGCTGGCATCGAAGGCATGCGTGACACCATCATCGACAGCCAGTATTACCAGCAATATCGCAAGACGCTGGATACCCGCACGGGGGAGATCATGCAGCAGTCGCTGGAGAATGCGGATGCTTCGATCCCCTGGACGGAATTGCTGACTTACCCGGCAGACTGGCCTGAACTGACGGAACGCCGACTCAAGAGCCAGAACCTGGCTGTCGAGGAAAGCGAAGTGAATCGTGCGACGGCTTTGAAGCTGACCAGCTCGATCCCCGTCAATTTTGACGGCGTCCAACTCTCCAATGTCATCGAATACTTCCGTAACACCACCGATGTGGACTTCTTCGTCAACTGGAGTGCTCTGGAAGGGGCCAACATCCAGAAAGACACCCTGATCGAACTGCGCCTGCGGGATGTGCCAGCAGATAAGGCGCTGGACCTGGTACTTCAGCAGGCATCATCCCGAGGCATCGTGCCACTGACCTGGTCGATCATTGATGGCATCGTCCACATCTCCACGCAGGAAGAACTTCGCCGAAAGCTTGTCAATCGTGTTTATGACATCCGCGACTTGCAGGTTCAGATTCCTGACTTCACCAATGCCCCACAAATCGGTCTGGAAAACACTCAGGGCGTGGGTGCGAACAACAACAATAACAACGCGGGTGGTGGATTTGGAGGCGGCGGCGGTGCCGGCGGGGGTGCGGGTGGCATCTTTGGTGGCGGCGGCGCCGGTGCCGGTGGTGGCGGCGGCGTGGACACCCTCAGCCCAGCAGACATGGCCGATGCCATCATGCAACTCATCCGCGACACCGTCGGCCAGAAGGAAGACTGGGATACGCTTGGCGGCCCATCTACCGTCCTTCACTTCCAGGGCAGCCTGATCGTCAATTCGACCGAAGCCAACCACCGCGGTGTGGTGCGGCTGCTCAAGACGCTGCGTGAAGAACGCACCATTCAGATTCACGTCGAAAGTCGTTTCCTGACCGTTACTCAGAACTTCCTCGAAGAAGTAGGCCTCGACCTGGATTTCCGTGTGGTGAACACAGGCGAATGGGGCGATGTCAACTTCGAGCAGGATTCGTTCGGCATGACCGTAGCGCCTGGCACAGGTGCGGCTGGTGCGCTCGGCGGTGTTGCTACGGGAGCAGTTAGTTATGCTGACTTTGTTGGGTTTAACGAAGGGGGCTTTTTCGGAACCAACTTTAGCCCAAGCAGCGCAGACTCGAGTGGCGGTTCTGGTCGTGCACTAGACTTCTCCGTAGGTTTCCTCGATGACATTGAAGTGACCTTGCTGCTGCGTGCAACACGTGCTCACCGTGAAGCGATTTCACTGTCTGCCCCGCGTGTGACGTTCTTCAACGGCCAGACGGCTTACGTCACAGTCGTGCAGCAGACATCCTTCATCAGCGAACTTGAGACGGTGACCAGTGGTGATGCCGTCGGCTTTGAACCAACACTTGGCATCATCAACACGGGTGCGACGCTGACCATCACCGGCACGGTCAGCCCTGACCGTCGCTATGTCACCTTGACTCTCCAACCGCAGATCTCCACCCTGTCTCAGCTTCGACAGGTGGAAAGCTCAGCCGCAGCCGGTGGAGGTGATGGGGTTACGATTGATAATACCGATGGTGATGATGGTGACCAAACCGGCAACGGGGTGATTACTGGCACGATTGAAGCCCCGGAAATCAACCTGACTACGACAGCCACTTCCGTCAGTGTGCCGGACAAGGGCACACTCCTCTTCGGTGGTCAGCGTTTGCTTGAGGAAGTGACGATCGAGTCTGGCGTGCCGATTCTTTCCAAGCTGCCTTTGCTTAATCGTTTGTTCTCGAATCGCTCGACGGTGAAGGATGAACGGACGGTTCTCTTCCTCGTCAAGCCAACGATCATCATTCAAAGTGAAGAAGAAGATCGTCTGTTCCCGGGTCTGTTGGATAACCCCACAGCGTATAACGTGGGTGACACTCTCCCCACGCCCTGACCTGAATGGCCATTGAATTTCCTGAGCAGCATCCTATTGGATGCTGCTTTTTTTACTGTTGTCGCGCAGGGAAGGGAAGTTTGATTCTCAGGTTCGCGCTGCTCTCATCGCCTTGCAGACTGGGTGAAACTGAGGGACAAGGGTTAGCCAGTGAAAAATCCGCTTATACGCATCCCGCTCTAAGCTTTCGTTAATCAAGGTAGCCACATCGGCAGACC
>CAZJJN010000037.1:0-34010 GCA_964546335.1 uncultured Phycisphaeraceae bacterium | reverse complement strand
TCAACCGCGCGAGGTCAACTTAGTCGCGTGATCGAGGACTTATTCAGGGATGACAAAGTAACGGCTTCTTCAGTCACGCCGCTCTCCGAGCAGCCTATGGGTACACTGAAAACCAACGGCAACGGAAGTGTGAAAATTGAGTTTTTCCTCACGGGGACAAGTACCCCTGTCGATGTCACCGGCTTTGGCATCAGCGTCGGGGACATTGATGACGGTACGGTAATCTCAACAGATATTTTCCGAGCTAACGGTGATGCGGTACCTTTCGACAGCAACTTCGTGACACTGGGCAGTCTGTTGAACCTGATCAATGGCAATGAGTTTGAGGGCACTCAGGACATCAGCGGGGTTCAGTTTGAAGACCCGCGCAACGTTGCCATTGTTGAACTTGGCAGCCAACCCATGAGCAGCATTCTGTTTACAGTTGCTGCATCAGGCTCTAATGATGGCAACCACTTTGGGGATGGCATACCCGGCGGGGCGGGACATGTTGATACGTATGACATCAACATCATTCCCGAACCTGCTTCGCTTGCATTGCTGAGCTTGGCTGGTCTGGCTTTGATTCGCCGTCGCTGAAGTTATGGCGAACAGGTCCATCTTCGTAAAAAACTTTGATTCAAGCGGTCGACAATGTCGACCGTTTTCTTCATTGGTCAAGTATTCTTCAGTATTGATCGCAATGGCTCAAGAACGTAGAATCAATAATGGCGACGATTCTCATGCAGTGGAAATAAAAACTTTAGATTGAGTCACAAGGAGCTATTCTTCCACCACCAGTACGGATTGCTGTGGGTTCTCTGATGCTTCCATTGAGCCGTTCAACTCCAATGGCTTGGCTGGCCTGCGCGACTTGAGCATCTTACGGATGGATTCATTCAGCGTGGCGATGGCGGGATCCTGCTCGGGATTGACGGTCGCTGAGGGTGATGAAGTGACCTGTTCCAACCTGGCGCGAGCCTCGGCCCGGCGCATGGCGATCCGCCTTTGCAGTTCAGCCTCAGCAGCAGCTTTCTGTTCAGCGGTCAATTCACCCGGTTGAGTCTCGGCTGGGGTTGACTCCGCCTGTTCAGGGGCGGTTTCGACGGCCGATGCGTTGTCTTGATTCGTGTGACTCGCTTGAGATTCGACAGTAGGCGCAGCAAACTCAGGCTGACTGGTCGTGGTGACCATGACTTCAGTAGCCGTTGGTTTAGTCACTTCAGGCACGCTATTGGCGTCAGCGTATTCATCGATCGCGTCTGTCGTGTCGGCCTGTTCTGGTTCTGGCTTAGTCGTGGCTTCAACTGAAACTTCGTTTGATATGGATGGCTGGGCTTGGCTGCCACGACCGACAGCGACGTGGCCTTCGATTTCCGCGCCCTCGGCGACGATCAGTCGGCTGGTTTGGATGTCGCCGATCAACCGTGCGTTGCTCAACAGTTCGATGCTTTCCTCTGCCTGCACATTGGCGTGTAAAGCACCAGCAAGTTTGAGTGAGCCGGTGATGATCGTGCCAGTCACGCTGGCCCCGGGAGCGAGTTCAAGTTCACCCGCCACGCGGAGGGTGCCTTCGAACTGGCCCATGATCAGGGCATCGTTGTTCAGTTCGAGTTCGCCTTTCATACGGCAGTCCGCACCCAGAACGGTACGGTTGCGACGGTCGGTCTGCGATGTCGTCATGCATCAACTCCCAAAGCTTGGCCCAGCCTGATCAGGCGGGTGTCACCTTCCAAGTATCGGCAGGCAGGCGGTTTGTTGGCCAATTGCTGCGGGTCTGCTTTTGAGTTGGTAGGCTGTGTTTCATGGACGACATTCTCAGACAGCGTATTCTCAGACAACATCTGCAAACCGATGCTTTGCTTGGGGTTGACGTCGTCCCCGTGGGAGAAGTGCGCGAGGTCGAATCGCCTGAACCTGAAGTTAACTCCGCGCGGTTTTCAGTCGCGCAGCAGCCAGATGAACATCGGTCACGCTCGGCGCGCCACTTATCGCCCCAGCCTGAGCGCCACTTATCACCGCAGCCTGAGCGCCCATCACCTTCGCCTGCGAACCAGGCGAATCAATCAGGCATGCCCGACTCGGCAGAGCAGTTGTCTGGTGAGCCTGATCCCGCTCCGCGCAGCTCGTTAACACCTGAACAACAGGCAGAAGCCTTGGCTAAGTTGGATGAACAGCAGGTGCGTGGCTGCACGCTGTGCAAACTCTGCGAAGGTCGGACGCAGACCGTTTTTGGCGATGGCAGTCCAAGTGCCCGTTTGATGTTCATCGGGGAAGGCCCGGGGGAGAATGAAGACTTGCAGGGCAAGCCTTTCGTGGGCAGGGCGGGTGACCTGTTGAACAAGATGATTATTGCGATGGGTTTGTCGCGCGAGACGGTTTACATCGGCAACGTGGTCAAGTGCAGGCCTCCGGGCAATCGCACGCCAACGCCTGCGGAGGCGGAGACTTGCTGGCCTTACCTGAAGGAGCAGATTCGCATCATTCAGCCAGCGGTGATCGTCACCCTGGGTGGCCCGGCTGCGAAAATGCTGCTGGGAACCAAGACTGGCATTACCCGCTTACGAGGTATCTGGCATTTATTCCGCGGTTTGGAGCCTGATGGGCCAGTCGTGCCTGTGATGCCAACCTTTCACCCGGCCTATCTGCTGCGGAACTACACGAAGGAAACCCGCGCCAAGGTCTGGGCTGATCTGAAGGCCGCGATGAATCTACTCGAGCGCGATGCGACTGGGTGATCAGGATGATTCACCACGGAGACACAGAGGCACGGAGAATTACTGGAGAAATGACTGATAGAAGGTTTTCCCCCCACGCAATGATGTGTGGGCTTTGCTTCATGCCTCGTTGTGATTTGGCTGCCTTGGCATGAAACTCATCTTGCTCTGTGTCTCAGTGACTCTGTGGTGAGTACACATGGATTCGGGTTCATCTGATCAACTACCGTCCGATAACCGCATGGTGAACTTTGATCAGCTTTGCTGCACATCGGACGTCACCTCAAGCACCCTTTCAGTTCCCGTCGATATTCCAGATAACCGCCATGATTGCGCGCCGAGTGAACCGGCAGAATCGGCGGTTGATGGATGTATCGTCTATGGGACAGATTTCAACCAGTACAGGCTTGGTCAGTGGCTTTGACTATGGCTCGTTGATTGACCAGTTGATTCAGGTCGAGTCACGCTCGAAGAACCTGGTCGAATCGCGTACTGCCGTGCTGCAAAGCCAGAATGTCGCTTATCAGGACATCAATGCCAAGCTGCTGGCGTTGCGAACGACATTGAGTACTTCGTTGACACGCTCGACCACGTTCCGCGCTTCCAGCGCAACCAGCAGCAATACGGATGTCCTCGATGCCAGCGCCAAGTCCGGCGCGATTCCCGGCAGTTACCAATTTACCGTCAAGCAGATGGTGACCAGTCAGCAGATGATTACCGGCGGTTTCCGCGATACCAATGAAACCGCGCTGGCAGCAGGCTCGATGACCTTTGAGGATGCTGCGGCTGCGCTTGATACCGACATTGAACTGGCCAAACTCAACGGCGGTGAAGGCGTTCAACGCGGGGAAATCAGCATCACCGACCGCGCGGGCAATACTGCGCGTGTGAATCTTTCCACCGCATTGACGCTGGATGAAGTAATCGAAGCGATTAACAACGCCAGTGGCGTGAGCGTCACTGCTTCTGCCGATGGCGACGGGCTGGTACTCACCGACAACTCAGGTGGGTCAGGTACGTTGTCTGTCAGTAATGTAGGCGGGCGAACCACTGCCAGCGATCTGGGACTGGCTGGCAGTATTGCTGGCAACACACTGACCGGCACTGCCATCAACGTGATCGGCACGGAGACGCTGCTGAGTGATCTGCGCGACGGCTTGGGGGTCGAATTCAACAGCGAAGCACAGGACGACATCACCATCAATCACGGTGGGGGCAGCTTCAACGTCAACCTCAACGAAGCGGAAACCGTCGGCGAGGTGATCGACCTGATCAATCAGGCGGCCAGTGATGCTGGGGCTGCGGTGACCGCAACCGTCAACGACACCAACACAGGCATCAAGCTCGACGGGGCCACGAGTGCTGTGGATATCAACGGCTCACTTGCCGCGGCACATCTGGGCATCGACACACTGGATGGCAGCGGGAATGGCGCACGAATACTCACCGAGTTAGGCTCCATTTCATTGGATCGCCTGAACGGAGGCAACGGCATCACCACACTGGGCACCATTGATGTGACCAACCGCAACGGTACGACCATCAGCATTGACTTGTCCAGTGCGCAAAGCGTGTCCGACCTGGTTGATCTGATCAATGCAGCCGGCGCGGGCGTGACGGCTGCCATCAATGAAGAACGCAACGGACTGACGATTACGGATACCACCGGCGGTAATGCCAGCAACCTGATCATTGCGGACAACACGGGCACCACGGCGGCTGATCTCAACATTGCCCAGGATGTCGCAGCGAGCAAGATCGAAAGCGAAAATCTGCAACGCCAATACATCAGCAAATCCACTTTACTGAGCAAGTTGAACGGTGGGGCGGGGATTGAACGCGGCCGATTCATCATCACGGACTCGGCTGGCAACAGCGCGACAGTTGATCTGACGCAGGGCAATGAAATCACCGTCGGCGATGTTATCAGCGAGATCAACAGCCGAGGCATTGGTGTGACCGCCCGAATTAACGACAACGGCGATGGTATTTACCTGGAGGATACGGCCACGGGCGCCGGAGCCGGGGCGGTGGCGATGTCGGTGACCGAGAATGGCTCAACGACAGCCAAGGATCTGGGCATACTCGGTACGGCTGATACGGCTGGCGGCGACATCGATGGCAGCTTCGAGACCACCATTGACATCCCCAGCAGCGACCTGATCAGCAGCAGCTTCCTGCTTGCAGATTTGAATGGGGGCGATGGCGTCGAAACTGTGGCTGGTTCGGATGATTTTGAAATCACCACCCGCGACGGTTCAACCTTCAATATCAATATGGATGGCCTGACCACCGTGGGAGATCTGATCACCGCAATTGATACAGCCACCGGTGGAGCGGTGGCGACGGAAGTGAATGCTTCGGGTACCGCGTTGAAACTGACGGACACGACCACCGGTTCAGCCAGCTTCAGCATCACCGCGCTCAATGGATCGAAGGCGGCTGCGAATTTGGGTATCGACACCGCCCAGGGCAACACCAGTGATGTGATCAACGGCGACACGATTCACGACCTATTCACACTCGAAGACTTGGTGGAAGAAATCAACAGCTCGGGGTCGCCTTTTAAGGCGGCGATCATCAACGATGGCTCATCGCGCAACCCATATCGACTGACCTTGCAGACCGAAACCAGTGGCAAGGCAGGCGCTTTCCTCTTCGACGATGGAGGCGTCGGCATCGGGGCCACGACATTGGTCGATGCGCAGGATGCCGCGATCTTCCTGGGTTCGTCCGACCCGGCGACGGCCATCGCCATCACCAGTTCAAGCAACACCATCTCGGATGCAATCCCCAATACCACGCTGACCGTGAAGGGGACAAGCAGTTCGCCTGTGACGGTTTCGATCACGCGCGATACATCATCGGTCCAGGCGGAAGTGCAAAAGTTCGTGGACAATTTCAACACCGTGCTGTCCACGCTGGAGAAGTATGATTTTTACGATTCCGACACCGAAGAGCGTGGTCTGCTCTTTGGTGAATCCGTCACCCAGACGGTGGAAAACTCGCTGCTGCGCTTGGTCAACACCCGCAATAACGACCTTGACACGCAATATAAAACTTTACAGCAGATTGGCATTTCCTACTCGGATGGGAAGTTGCAATTTGATACGGAAGATTTTCAATCCGCGCTGAGTTCTGATCCGGATGCTGTCCGCCAATTGTTTTCTTTTGTTGAAACTGACACCAACGATGAAGGCGAGACGGAGATCACCAAGCAGGGCATTGGTGTGGCTTTCCGTGAGCTGATCAATAACCTCACGGATTCTGTCAGTGGTGTGGTGCAACGCCGCATCGATGGCCTGGATAATCAGATCGAGCTCAACAAGGATCGCATCTCAAGCATGGATGAAGCGTTGGTGCGCAAACGCGAACGCCTGACTTCCCAGTTCATCGCGATGGAGCAGGCCATCGCCGAAATGCAGAATCAGCAATCTTCATTGGCGAATCTTGCGAGCATTGCCAGCAGCGCGCGAGCCATCTGATTGAAGCTCTATAGCGCTTCTGAAATCTTCGTAGCGATTCAAACCCCTCCACCTTTGAGGGGGAGGGCGGGAGGGGGTGTCGGTATCCCTGTGCAATCTGAACTTCCCCACGTTTTTCGGTGTAATTCGCTCCCTTCGCTAACTCCTTCCTAAGAGAGGGGATTTCATACACGCCACAAAATTATGCGAATCGCTCTAACGCCATGATTGACGTTACGCCCATTGGCTTTTTCATAGTCCTCCCTTTCCGTTCACGCAGTTTTTGCTGCGACATCTGTCCGATCATCGCTGCCAGCCTGTTTCAGGTGAGGATTACCGGTCTTTGCCAGCATTGTCTGGGGTAATGCTCAACCCCCCATTCGATCCAACCGATAAAACCCTTACCGGCAGCATGGTTTGGCCGGGTGAATCAGAGAGCAAGATGAGTCAGTCAAAAGTCAATCCGTATCTGAAGACGAAGATCATGACCGCCAGCCCGGAAGAGCTGCGGTTGATGCTCTACGACGGCGGCATCCGCTTTGTGAAACAGGCAGTGGCTGCGATCGAGGAGGAAAAGTACGAGGACAGTTACAACTCGCTGATGCGGGCGCAGAAAATCGTGCTTGAACTTTCCACCAGTCTGAACCATGACATGCAGCCGGAGCTTTGTGAAAAGTTGTCCGCGCTTTACACATACATCTACCGTCTGCTGGTGGATTCCAACGTGCAGCGCGAGGCCGGGCCTGCCCAGGAAGCTTTGAAACTCTTGGAGTATGAAAAGGAAACCTGGCAGATGCTCATGAAAAAACTTGCTGAAGAGAATGGCAAGGTTTCCTCCGCTGACATTGGCAGCATCTATGGTGCCCAGCAAACCGCGATCAGCAGTTTGTCACAGTCGGCATAAGTCCAATCACCCCCACATTCGCAAAAATAAAAAACCGCTCCAGCAAAGGCGGACGGCAGTCCTGCGCTGAAAGCGGTCGGTCAAGGTGAGATTCCATTCATTTCAAGTTGACGTTCATCCATACGCGTCAACCCCCGCAAGCCCATCTGACTTGGTTACCCTTCACCCCGGCCACGGTTTCACTTTTCTGTGCCAGGCATTGGCTTTGCCATAGCGCGCTGTCTCTGCCGCTGGTTGCGATCGCGCTTGGCTGGTTTGGGCTGCCAGCGTCGATCAGTCGGTGCTTCATCTCGGCTGCGCGCCTGCTTCCCGCTTTGCTCCGCGCGGTCTAACAACGCCTCGGGCCCGGGCAACCCGCGCCGCCGACTGCTCGCATCCACCTCGGCTTCGGCTTGAGATGCTCGAAGGGACACGGGCAATCGGGCAGGGCGCGTTTGCCTGGCCATGGTCCAAAGATGCCAAGCCTCTTGGCTCAACGCGCCTTCACACTCCTCCAAAGTCCAGGCAAGCCTGCCCACCTGCAAGACATTCAGCGCGACCGCATCGTCTGCGACCATGTAGTAACAGAAGGCCGACACTTCGAGCTGCTCTGTCTTGGACAATGGCCCGGTGAACAGGCCATCCTCCTGCTGGGTTTCCGCCAATCGGGACAAGGCCTGCCAATAGGTCTGGCGAACTCGGCTGACGGGTTCATCGCCAGTCACACCGGCATCAAGCGATTGGTCAGGCATCAGGCCGTGCACATCCCGCAATACGCGACCTGTCGCCGCGACGACGCAAGCCAAGGTCGCGGGGGTCAGGTCAGGTTCCGCAGCCCGGCTGTTGATCCTGCGGACAAGGTCATCGATGACAAATTCTTGTCCAAACGGCAGTTCCGCGATGCGTCGCAACGCCAGAGCCAGGATGGCGACGGGCTGCTGCTCAAACTGGCTGCGCAGGCTGAGGGTGACGGGTAGGCCGTTGCGGGTCAGTCGCGCCAGGGCGAGGGTGTATTTTTCCGCGTTCAGGTCACGTTGCAGGCCGTTGAGATTGAGCATGTCAGGTCCTTTCCGTTTGGCTTCCGTTCGTACCCTAATATAGGGCGAACATTTTTGGGTGCAAGAGTATTTTCGGTTCCCGTTAGGTAATTGGTCAAATACGCCCTGTTCAGTGCCACCTGCGTGGCACTGAAGGAAATGCTTGGCCTGCCGTGTTCGAATTCTTGAGACCAAACCAGGCGAAATGATCCATAATTGCTACATTCCAAGTCCTACCCAGTTGTGCAAATGATCAAGGAGTTCCGCGATGTTCACCCCACAGATTGAAACCGTGATTAAGAAGGTGGATCAACTCCGCCAGACCACCGACGACTGGCCTGCTCCCCGCAAGTTGATCCAGACGTTATGAGAGTCTCTACTGCCCGTTGAATGGGCAAGGAGGCTTGAATGTCAGAGCGAAGAAGGCGTCGTCACACGCCGCAACAGATTGTCGACAAACTCAAGGAAGCAGATCGGCTTCTCAATGCAGGCCAGACGGTTGGCCAGGTGCTGCAGGCTTTTGAGGTCAGCGAGGCGACATTCCATCGTTGGCTTCAGCAGTACGGCGGGATGAAGTCGAGTGAAGCCAAACGTTTGAAGGAACTCGAACTGGAGAATGCCCGGTTGAAGAAGTTGCTGGCCGATCGCGCGCTCCACCAACTGGGGCAGGTCACGCAGGATGAAGCGCGTGTGCTTACGGGCAAGATTCACTTCGCCACTGAAAGCCAGGTTGTCACAGACAAAGACACCACTGCCGATGACAAGGCCAGCAGGAAAGCTCATGTCGTGGCTGTTACGCAGGCCGATCACGAGTGAGTAATCGGCTTGGTGTTCGCTTTGCACTTGCAGCAGGCCGAAGTAGCGCAGGCCGTCACGCGCCAGGGCATGCGACTGATTAACCACCGGCAGGCCGCTGTTCATGAGGGTGAGTTCCACCAGCTTGAGTAAGTCCGCGTGGGGGATTGGCTGCCAGGTGGACGTGGGTTGTGGTGTGGGGACGTTGGCCAGTTCATGGCGATCAATGGTCTGACCGCCACAGTGAAGCATGAGATTGAGCATGCGTGGGTTCTCCTAAGAAAGTGGTTTGTGAATCCCTGAGTGACAAGGCCAGATTCAACTGGCGACATCACCGATGGGCATAGCGGTAATCATCTTCATCATCGGTGAAGCGTTGGCGATGCTGGAAGAACCAGCGCAGTTCGGTCATGCGTTTCTGCATGGATCGAAAGCCGGTGATGAGCAAAGCCAGGCCACACGCGATGGCGATCAGGCCGACAGCGAAGAGCAGGACGCCACTGATGGCTGGAAGGGATTGCACGAAGGCGTTGAATCCCAACATGCCGGGGAAAGATCGAAACGAATGGATCAGGCCGAACGCTCCGAGGAAGAGTCCGACGAGTAACGAGGCGATGGGTTGAAGCAGATGCCACATGGTTGGTCTCCTAAAAGTTCAGTTGAAAGAATTGAAAGTGATCGCACGGCCAGCATCACACACTCCCCTCCGCATCGACCACGGCTTCACGCAGCTTCTCGTAGTTGCGATGGTCGCGGCTTGGCGTCAAAGGCATCACCGCACCGACGCCGGCCACGCCTTCATCCACCGCAGGTTCTCGGTGATGTCGATGAGAACCGGATTCGCTCAATAGGACCGCGGTGAATGAGATGCTGAATCGCAGTGGACTGAACAGGCGAGTGACCGCTCAGCACTGGCGAGAGCAGGGATTGCTGATCGATGGCCAGAACCGACTATAACAGTCAGCCCGTATTCCTGCGGGTAATCGACCTGGCTGATTCAGCCGAGTTCCGTATGATAGATATTTCGTCATTTCTGTCGAGTCTGGTTATCATACCCTTTTCAACCAGCGGTTTGGGCGTAGAATGACTGACGAGAAAAGCTTTTGAATCCATCAGTCTCCTCCAAAATGACCTCGAGAGAGAAACAGACCTTGCCCAAGGGTTCTGCCCATCCTGCTGCGCCTCAGGGATTTGCAGAAAAAAACGGCCAAAGCCACGGGCAGGAACCTGACAAACAAGACGTGTCAACGAGTAACGAAAACGCCACAAACCCGATCGTTGGACCTGAAACCGATGCCAATCAGCAGCAGGGCACTGCGGAAGTGATGGTCGAGCAAGGCAAGCATGGTGCTGAGGCCTCGTTCGTCAACGGCACGAAGCCTGAGCCTCGATCACCTCGAGCCCAGAAGCGCACTTTCATGGAGCGGGTGGAAACCCGATTGAGCGAGCTGTCTTCGCGCAGCAACTTCTGGCATCGGGTCTGTTCGTGGATTTGGCTTCCGTTTGCGTATCGCAGCGGGATTCGCTTCCGGCGCGACGGCCACACCTTTGCGGCTGTACTGCCTTTCCGTCGGTTTAACCGCAACTGGTACAGCGCCATGGCGGGAGCAGCTTTGCTGGGTAACAGCGAAATTGCTGGCGGCATGTTTGTCTTCCAGGAATGTGGGGGCAATTACCGCGTCGTCTGCAAAGAACTGAATTACAAATTCATGCGTCCCTGCGTCGGGCCAGCGTTGTATCGCATGACGCCACGTGAAGACATCAAAGCACAGGCGGAGTTGGGGCACGAATTCAACGTCACCCTCGACATGGAAGTCGTGCAGGTTATGCGTGCCCCGAAGGAAGACCGCGAACGCCGGGTCGGCCGATGCACGGCTGTGTTTCATGTGACGCCACAGAATCATGGTCGGGATACGCACCGTCGCAAGGGTCGGAAATACAACCGCAAGTGAATGTGACATCTCTCCTTTACAGACTCGTAAAGGATTGTTGATTACAGAGTAAACTGACGCAGAAATTCTTCGGGTTTCATGACAGGGATTTCCGCTTTTCGATAATGGCGAATATCCCGGGTCACCAGGCAGTCGGCCTGGCCATGCAACGCGCAAAGGTACTGAACCGCATCTTCAAAATCTTTCACAGTTGATTGAAGTGACTGGCGAATCATCTTTTCATCCAGTGCAATCACATGAAAAACATCCAAGACCAATGACAAACCTCGTTTGGCGGTTTTTGCGTCGGAATAGCGACGAAGCAAGTAGTAAAGCGTGGAAAAACTATCGGCTGAAACCATGGCATGAACTTGCCCGGTCTCGGCAACTGACCAGACCTGCGAAGATGCTATGGCATGTGGTTCCCGCTGGGCCAAAACATCCAGAAGAATATTCAGGTCGATGAAAGGACGCTGCAGCATCATTCATACCGATCAGACATGGCTTGTTGAATCAGTGTTCGGTAGGACTTGCCTTTGGGTAACTGTACCAAGCCTAACGCGCGGCGGGTTGCGGGCCCAAGTTTTACAGATTTCCTGGAAACTTGGTCATCAGTAGAAACAGAATGAACATCAAGTTGCTCGATGTATTGCGCGAACATGGATGAGACACTCGTGCCATACTCACTGGCCAGCTTCTTGGCCCGTTCGATTGTTTTCTTATCTGCACTGAGAGTGAGCTTTGCCATGACATACTCCAATACGTATTCGCGTGAATGCATTATACGTATCGACACTTTGTCCGACAACCTTTGAAATCGCACAACACAACTGGCGATTTACCCCATGCGACAACAGTCTGTTCAGGAGCGATTTACGCAGTGCAATCTCCGCGGTTACTGATTACACTCGCTCAATGAATTGGCAGGAGATACTCATTTGACCCAGCGACAACAGAATCTGCTCCCCGCGCTTGGCTGGGCATTTTTCCTGGCTGTCTCATGGACGTGGTGCATCGGCATGTTTCTGCCGGTGCTGCTGATCCACGACATTGGGGCCTGGGTTTGGTTGGCTTTCGCTTTACCCAATGTCCTTGGTGCTGCAGCGATGGGCTGGGTTATCAGGCGGAAGGAAGACAGCGAAACGTTGATTCAGTCGCACCGGTTGGCGTTCATGAGTTTTTCAGTGGTGACGGTGGCCTTCCATGCGATGTTCATCACCTGGCTGTTTGGCAACATGCCGACGACTTTCATATCGGGCATCCTGCTGGTGGTCTGCGTGCAAGGCATCCTCATTGGTGGCTTGCTGCGTGGGAAAGCCATGCTGCTGTCGGCTGTGGCAGTCTGGTTTGTTTCCGTGGGGGTGACCGGCTATTGGCTGTATGAGTTGAACCAACTCTTTGAACCAGCCTTTGGTGGCGACACCTGGCTGCCTGCTCTGGATGGGGCCAGGCCGACCTGGTTCATGGACTTGATTTTCCTTGTCCCTGTGATGTTACTGGGGTTTGCAGCCTGTCCATATTTTGACCTGACATTTCACCGGGCGGCATCTAACTTGGATCATCGAGCGAGACGATTGGCATTCACACTTGGCTTCGGCTTTTTGTTTCTGGGCATGATTGTTTTAACGTTCCTCTACGCCCGGCCGATTGATCTGTTGCTACCCACTTGGGCAATTGGACAACCCCAGCAACAGCTACTTAGTGTCGTGATTCCCACCTTGTTCTGTGTACACGTCGGCCTGCAAGCGGGTTTGACCGGTGGCTATCACCTGCGGGAAGTCGCGGCAGTAGGTCAGACGAAACAGACAAGAACATGGAGCCTGGCGGTCTGTTTGATCGTTGCCGGTTTGGTCGCCTTTGTCACGCACGCGATGAATCAAATGCCAACTGATAAGCAAACAAGCCCGTTATTGGCTGGCGAACTGCTTTATCGTATTTTCATGGGGTTCTATGGTCTGGTCTTTCCAACCTATGCCTTGCTGTTTCTGCTGCCTTCGCGGGGAACGACGGATCAGCCAATCACGCAGAGAGATTGGCTGGTGTTTGGCGTGACGGTGATCCTGGCATTGCCTTTCTTCTGGTATGGATTCATTGCAGAGCAGTATGTTTTTCTCCTGCCGGGCGTAGCGGTCATGCTGCTGGGCAGGATGGCGTTGCGTTTTAGCCGAGGCAATCAGGCATTGGCATCAACAGCTTGAATGTTTGACAGCAAAAGAACAAGACCCGGCCAAGCCGAGTCTTGCACGTGTTTCATGTCTTACTTGAACGTTGTGGGGAATGTATTCCCAAGTATCAGCGACGGCGAAGCATCGCCAGGCCACCCATGGCCAACAGAGCCAGGCTTGCTGGTTCAGGGATGGGAACCACATCATTCCATTCGGTGCCATAGGTGATGTCATCCCAGGCATGGGCACCGTTACGACCGCCAAAAAAAACACTGGCCAGTACGGAAGTCGAATCATCAACAACCGAAGTTGTGTGATCAGCCGTAGGCACAGCGGCCCCAAAGGCGGGATTGATCCAGACGTCGGTCGAGTCCCATGCACTGCTGCCTGCATCCCAGTTGTGCCTCCAAACCATGAAGTAGGTCACGGGTACTGAAATGTTGCCACCAAAGCGTTCGTCCGGGCTGGTTTGACTGCCATTTCCCTGGTTGACGGCAAAGTCATCGCTGCCATCACCTTCGAACCAGATCTGGTTGTGCCCAGTGGAGCCGCTACCCACCCATGAACGAGACAGACCGCCAATATCCGCAATATGGAAGAGGGCGCTGCCATAGATGTCCTGGCCGGTACGCTGGCGGGTGCGGGGACACCAAAGTTTTCGGCACTGACATTGCTGCCCGCGAGCAAGGCCACGTTACCACCACCAATGGTGATCGTGGTGCCCGGATCGGTGTACTGGTAAGTCGAGGTGCTTGCTGTGACATTGAAGTTGCCAGCGCCTGCCGTCCAGCCACCTTGACCGTTCAGATCGCCAGCACTTAATGCATCAAAATTTTCCTGGAACAGAACACCTGCTGATGCAGTCCCTGCGCCAGCCAAGGCTACTCCCATGATTGCTGCTTTCAATTTCATTTTCTTACCTCCTCGTTTTTTCGCATCTCTCAAAATCATCAGATAGGGACTAGAACGTCACTAACGATTCAACTCTCCACGATGGAAAGCAGATTGGATATGGAGAAGATAACTCAGCAGTGTTGTTAAGATATAGCTTTCGCCTTTATTGTTGTTTGGTAGAGCGCAAAGTCTTGATGATTGATAGTTAGATTCGAAACATCTGGAATGACCAGGCGAACCAGGCAATCGCAATAACTAAGAACTTATGCGCGAAAGAATCGGTTCGATTCAGCCAATTCGGGGTAAATATATGCGTGCGCGATAGCATGAATGATCTTCGTTTCAACGATCCTATGATGAGTTATCGATAAAGAGAGTTTATCTGCCATGTCCACTCAGCCTAAACGTGTCCTTCTCTTACTTGAGGCCTACGCCGGTTACGTCAGACTCATGGCCGAGGGTATTCTCAGCTATGTGAGGCAACATGCCGACTGGCAAATTCTTTATGACCATGTTCCTCAGGTGTCGCCAGCCTTGTTGCAAAGACATCCGGAAGTGGATGGCATCATCGTCAGTCCCGCAGCCGCGCGTTTTGCAGAATTGGAAGAAAGAACTGAGCCGATCGTCGCCATGCGCATCCCGGAGGATCACTTAACCTATCCCGGAGCCATGGCCGACAACGCAGCCGTGGGTAAGCTGGCCTTCGAATATTTTGAGTCATTGGGTTTCAAGCGCTTCGCTTTTCTGGGAAACAATCGGTATGGCTTTGGGCGTGTCCGACAAGAACACTTTGAATCTGCTGCCGAACAGGCCGGTCGTAGTGTTCGCTCTTTCAATACTGAACTGACTACTCCTGAAGTCAATCTCGTTGATTGGCTCAAGCAACTTGAGAAACCGGTAGCCTTGTTCGCAGCGAACATCTCGCTGGCAAGACTGGCTGCAGAGGTCTGTCGCCTTGCCAACATTCATGTGCCTGATGAGATTGCCATCCTTGGAGTTGACCGGGATGATCTGTTGTGCAATCTGACGCATCCACCCTTGTCGACTATCGATCATGGCATGGAAAAACTCGGGTTTGAATGCGCACGCATGCTCGATGCCTTGATGCGAGACGAAGCGATCGAGGATGAGCCGATCATCATCCCGCCCGTCGGCGTGATTGAACGACAAAGCACAGACATCCTGGCGGTGGAAGACCCCACCGTGCGCGAAGCAGTTCGTTATATCCGTCGCCATGCTATCCAAGGCATCAATGTCGAGGATGTGATACACAACATCCCCGCATCCAGACGCGGGCTGGAGATGCAGTTCCGCAAATTGCTGGATCGAACCATCTATGGCGAAATTACGCGGGTGCGCATCAAGCACGCCAAGCGCTTGTTAATCGAAACAAACTTGACGATTCCGCAGATTACTGCCAGCAGTGGGTTCAATTATGCCACGCAATTCAGCACGACATTCAAGAAAGAAGTGGGCATGACGCCACGCGCTTTTCGCAAGGAACATCACATCTAAGTTGCGTGCGCATCCGATTCCTTCAGCAAACTCAGGATTCCGTGACAAGGTGCGGTATCGTCAACAGATAAACAAACGCAACATGCCGTACGAAAGCGTGCTAACCAGTCAGTTGGGTAACTTGGGTCATTACTCGTCAACCGACTTGAGCAAATCCTGAATCACACTGACGGGAATCGCATACGTTTCGATTCTCCCCGCCCGGGCGATATTCAAGCCCACCATTTGGCCATCGAGATTCACCAAAGGCGTGCCCACCTGGTCAGGCCTGACGATGCCATCGTGCTGAATGACTTTGGGAAATCCCGCAGCTCGCAGCGAGAGTTGGCCGGTCATCAGGTTCATCCGGTCATTGCGTGACAAGCCCATGCCATCGACGCGCCGCCCCAGCTTAGGCATGACGGTGAGCTTTTCTTCACCACGACGAATCTGAATCACCAGCGTTTCGCCCACCTGGTGCTTTTGTATGTTGCGCACCAGATCGGCAGGATGCTGAATCTTTCGCCCCGCAATGTGCGTGACGACATCGCCTGACTTCAGGCCAACCTCTTCTGCGGCGGTTTTCTTGAAGACTTCGCTGATGGCCACGCCATCTTCTTCAGTCTGGCCGATGAGGATGCCCAGTGTGCCAGGTTCAGGAGCGATCTCGCGCTCTGCTGTGCCGATGACACCGACCGTTGCAACGGGAATGAAATCCGTATCCACCGTCACGACCCATTGGCCGGGCCTTGATTCTTCCTTGGCTAACTTGGCTGCCTGCAACTTGCCATCGCCCACATCGACTTTCAGTAAGAGCAGGTCATGATCATTCTCACGTTTGATCACTGTTGCTGGCAGAGTCTGGCCGGTGCGCAGACGCACCTTCAATGCTTTCGCTTCAGTTAACGGATTGGCTTTGGTGACGATGTAGCCCGAGCGATCAATCACCGTGCCATACTGCACCATATCGCCGTCGGCTTCGATGCGGACGACAGCCTCCTGCACATCTTTCGCAGCCGACTGAAAAACTTTCAAATTGTCATAACCGCGTGTCCACTGAGCTTGTCTGAGTCTTTCAATGATCCGGGGTGCTTTCGATTGTTCATCGATGCCCAGTTGTGATCGCGTCCCGAGGTTGGCGATCAATGTGACCGGCCGACCTTCGCGCAGCAGTCGCACCACAACGCGATCTCCGGGATTTTTCCTTTGCAACACGCCGAATACCCCAGCCATGTTGCGCACGGGCAAACGGTCGAGCGCGATGATGACATCGCCCTGGCGTACACCTGCTTTCGCAGCCGCGGAGTTGGGCATCACCTGCGTGACTTCGACACCTTTGTCGCCGTCGCTGCCACCAATGCCCAGGAATGCCCGGTTCGCCTGCAACCCAGCCCAACTGCCCCACACTTCGCCTTTCTTCAATCGCTCCATGTGGCGGGTGAACTGACTGATGGGAACGTGATAGTTGTCATACGCATCTTCACCGATGCGGCTATGGATGCCGACCAGTTTTCCTTCGAGGTTAAAGAGCGGGCCGCCCGAGTCGCCGGCAATCAAGGCGGCATCGGTCCAAAGGAATTCATCCTCAGCCGCAATGACGCGACCGAGTCTGGTGACGGTGCCTCGCTCTTTTTCATAACCTTCCGGATGGCCAACAGCCACGACCCATTCGCCCAACTCAGGCTTCTCTGCCTTGTCCACATCGACATGAGCAAATGCTTTGTCGCGTCCGGGTGGATTGCTGGTGATCTGAATCATGCCTGCATCAACGCTTCGGTAGGCACCAAGGGTTTTGCCCTGCACCTGTCTGCCATCGTTGAGGATGACGGTGACGGGTTTGCCGGCTTCGCCTGAGACATGGGCCGCGGTAAGAACCAGGCCATCCGGGGAAATGATGACCCCGCTGCCTTGCGAGGAACCGACGCGTAAAGCGACCGTGGTCTTGGCCAGTTGGTCATTTAAGTCAACTGTCTTTTTCTCAAGCAGCCTCGCCTGTTCGACAGAGGTGAAGCGGGAGGCATGGCTGGCATCCCCCCGGGCGTGGGTGAGCATCGACAGGGCGATCCCCAGAAAGCACAGGATAGATAGCAGTTGACGGGAATGGATGTTTTTCAGTTGCACCATCAATCTCCATCGGTTGGGATGAGGTTCCACTTGGACTTTACGCCCGGTCAGGCTTCATGCCCAGCCCGTTTGTTCTTTTCACAATGATTCTGCAGCGAATCTGCGCGATTGCCTGTCACAGGATTGTCACAAAGGTGAATGTGCAAGGGTGAGCAGTGGGATCAAGTCTTTTCAGACAAATCTGCAGGTGTCATGACCCCTTGCTCATGAGATTCAATCGTCAGATACGGGCTTGCATCGATTTCATCCGCCCCCATCAGGGAAGCGACCCGTTGCAGGGTGGCCAGGATTTGCGACCGCTCCCAGTCTTTCAGCCGCGCCAGGGAATCCTTGAATCTGTCCTGAAGCAGTGATGGGGCGGTGGCAAGTAATTCCAATCCAGCCGGGGTGATGGTAACCTGCCAAGCCCGACGATCGGTTTCGCTGCGAGCCCTGCTGATCAGGCCTCGACTTTCCAGTCGGGTGAGGATGCCTGTCACCGTGCCCTGGCTTAAATGGACTGCCCGGGCCAGCGTGACGGCACTGGCGGGGCCTAGTCTTTCGAGTTCCTGGAGAGTGGCCAGTTGCGGGCCGGTCATGCCACAGGATTCGTGCAATTTGTGCGAATGCAGGTCAACTGCTCGAATGATTTTCCGCATAGCGGCAACGATCTGATGTTCCTGAGTCAACATAGGCCTAGCTCATCCATGCCTGTGAAGCACCATACTTTGCGTTTCAATTGGCACCATTATAGGTAGATATGCACAAATCAAATGCTTTGCAGTCAAAGGAATTTCCTGCTATAGTAGTCATCTGTCACTTTTAAGTCTAACTAAAGATTGGAGTTCGCTGTGCACGAAACACGCAAGGACTCGTTGTTGGAGTACAAGCCGCAGGACTATGGCTCAGAGCCAACCGAGATACGAAACTCGGAGAATTATGCCGACGAATACGTCCGTGGTTTTGTAGAGAAATGGGATCAGTTGATCGACTGGGATCGCCGGGCCGAGACGGAGGGTTCCTTCTTTATTAAACAACTCCGTAAGCGAGGTGCCAAAAGGGTTCTCGATGTGGCAACAGGCACTGGTTTTCACTCAATTCGCCTCAAGGAAGCGGGTTTTGAGGTCATCAGTGCGGATGGTAGCCCGTACATGCTTGCCAAGGCATTTGAGAACGGCCGCAAGCGAGGCCACATCCTTCGCACCGTCCATGCCGACTGGCGCTGGCTGGCGCGGGACATTCACGCCAAGTTCGATGCAGTCATCTGCCTGGGCAATTCCTTCACACACCTTTTTGAGGAACGCGACCGACGCAAGGCTCTGGCGGAGTTTTACGCCTGCCTGAGGCATGACGGCGTATTGATCCTCGACCAGCGCAATTATGATTCGATCCTCGATCAAGGTTTCAGCTCAAAGCATAAGTATTACTACTGTGGCGATCAGGTCTCCGCGGAACCGGAATTTGTCGATGACGGGCTGGCTCGCTTCAAGTACAGCTTCCCGGATGAGTCAGAGTTCCACCTCAACATGTTCCCCCTGCGGAAGAATTACACGACCAATCTGATGCGCGAAGTCGGTTTCCAGCGAATCACCAGCTATGGCGATTTCAAGGAAACCTACCACGAGCACGATCCGGATTTCTTTGTCCATATCGCTGAAAAGAGCTACGAACTCAGCGAAACAAGCGATGGGTTGGAGGAGGACGAAGCATGAATACGGCTTACGACACCACCACGCAGACCGCCCGTGACTATTACAACAGCGACGATGCGGACAATTTCTACGCCCATGTATGGGGCGGTGAAGATATTCACATCGGCCTGTATCAGACGCTGGACGAGCCGATCCGCAGCGCCAGCCGACGCACGGTCGATCACATGGGGGATCGGCTGGGCACCATGGTCGATCCCGGCAAGCTGCTGGATATCGGCTCAGGTTACGGCGGGGCGGCCCGTCGCATGATCGAACGGTTTCCCCTGTCGGTCACCTGCCTGAACCTTTCGGAAGCGGAGAATGAGCGGAACCGGCAGATGAATGAATCCGCAGGTGTGGCAGCGCGCATCGACGTCGTGGATGGCAGCTTTGAAGCCATCCCCCTGGATGATCATTCCGTGAATTTCGTCTGGTCGCAGGATGCCATCCTGCATTCAGGCAATCGCGAGAAAGTCCTGCAGGAAGTGGACCGTGTGCTGGCGCCCGGCGGGAGATTTGTCTTTACCGATCCCATGAAGGCGGATCACTGTCCGGATGATGTCCTGCAACCCATCCTCGACCGCATCCACCTGAGCGACCTGGGTTCACCCGGTTTCTACAAGCAGGTGGCCAGGCAACTTGGTTGGCATGATCGTGGCTTTGAGGAAATGACCGATCAGTTGGTGATGCATTACACCCGCGTGTTGCAGACCACGGAATCCATGGAAAGTGAACTCGAAGGCAAAGTTTCTGCAGATTACATCGAACGCATGAAGGCCGGCCTGCGCCATTGGATCAATGGCGGTTCGCAAGGCCACCTCGCGTGGGGTGTGTTCCTATTTGAGAAATCATAAATGGCTGACGAACTGATCAAGCCCGACTCGGAATTGACGGACAACCCAACGGACGAGACCTATGAGCAGTACACACTGCCCACGGTTTCGCTTGGACCTCACTTCGAACTGCACCCGATTGTTTTTCCCGTCGCAGCGATGATTGTGCTCGCAATGGTGGGCTTTGCTGCTGCGGTGGCGACCATCCCCGACTTTCTGACGTATTTTTCCAGTGATCCATTGGCCCATGCCGCCCCAACGGACTTTATCGAAGGCCAAATTAATTATGTGAAGAACAGCATCGGTGGCCTATTCGGCTGGTTGTATGTTCTTACCATGACCTCACTGGTGGTTTTCGCCATCTGGTTGGCGTTGAGTCGATTCGGACGGGTCAAACTGGGGCAGGATGATGAAAAACCTGAGTTCAACACGCTGACTTGGTTTGCCATGCTCTTCAGTGCGGGAATGGGCATTGGCCTGGTGTTCTGGTCCGTGGCGGAACCGATATACCACCTGAACACACCGCCGCCGGGTTTCAATGACGGCCTGAATCAGCATCGTTATGCCATGGCTGTGACCATCTTCCACTGGGGTTTGCACCCTTGGGCGCTTTATGCGGTGGTCGCACTGGCGCTGGCGTACTTCGGTTTCAGGCGAGACATGCCCCTCAGTTTCCGCTCGTTGTTGCACCCGCTTTTTGGCGATTTGGTCTGGGGGCGCTTGGGAGATTTGATTGATGTCTTGACCATCGTGGCCACACTCGTTGGGGTGGCAACTTCACTGGGCATCGGCGCCCAGCAGGTTAACGCGGGTTTATCGTTCCTTTTCGACATGCCCATTGACACAACTTGGCAGGTCGTGCTGATTGGAGGGATCACCGCCATCGCAACGGTGTCCGTCGTGCTGGGGCTGGATGTGGGCATCCGCCGACTGAGCGAAGCGAACATGATCCTCGCGGCAGCGCTGATGGTGCTGGTCATCATCGGCGGAGGCGTGATTTCCTTTTTCGCAGCCACCGTAGAAAACACCGGAGCCTATCTGCAAACACTGCCTTTCAATTCTTTCCGGACGGGAGCTTTCGATCCGAAGGAAAAGGAATGGCTTAACGGCTATACCGTGTTTTACTGGGCCTGGTGGATTGCCTGGTCGCCTTTCGTGGGAATGTTTATTGCCCGAGTCTCGCGCGGAAGAACCATCCGCGAGTTTGTCGTCGGCGTCCTGCTGGTTCCCACCGCGGTGGGGATCGTCTGGCTGACCGCGTTCGGTACGACCACCCTCACCGAACATCAGCAGGTGTTGAGCCAGCGAAAAGCATTGGCCGAAGCCAAGGAAGATGGACTTGAAAACCGTGTCAAGGAATTGGAAGAAAAGTTAAGTAGGCTGACCACCTATCCGGTGGAGAAGAAGGCAGAAGGTGGCTTGTTTGCCGTCACCGCCGATGGCAAGTATGTCGGACCGCATAACCACATTTACATCGATCAAGGGGATGGTGAATATCTTGCTCTGACCGATGAAACGCAGGAGGCCGAGGCCGATCCGCAAGGGGTGCCAGTCAAAGTCGTGACGAAACGCGATGGCACCAAGGTGCTTCGCCTGGCTGATGGATCAGTCTTTGATCCCCGTCTGATTGAGCAGGACCTGCTGGAGTTTGATGGCGAGTATGCAGCCAAAGACATGCGCCTCACTGCCGTTGAGTACTTCAACAAGCCCGTACTCAACGATCTGAAGCAGTCCACCTTGCCCGGCCTATCGACGGTCCTGTTTGCCTTGCTCGATAGTTTGTTTACCAATCCTTACATCGTGTCAATCGCAGCCGGGGCAGCGACGCTGTGCATCATCCTTTTCTTTGTCACGTCGTCAGACTCGGCGTCGATGGTGATCGACATCATCGCTTCGGGAGGCAACCCCGACCCGCCGGTGGGTACGCGACTTTTCTGGGCCGTCACCGAAGGGCTGGTCGCAGCGGGACTGCTTTTGGCTGGCGGGCTGGGCGCGTTGCAGACCGCCTCCATCACGGCTGCGCTGCCTTTCACGTTGATCCTGATCCTGGCTTGCATTGCGCTGGTGAAGGCTTTGTTCACTTATGAAAAACAGGTAGCCAAAAAGCCTGGGCTATGAATATGTCAGCTTAAAGTTGATGGCCGCGCGTAGGATAGGTTAGGCGAATCTTCGAGCCGTAACCCATCAATATATGTCGCATGTGCATTTTGTGATGGGTTACGCTTCGCCAAGAGGCTCCGCTAACCCATCCTACTTTTTGGACTGGCGATCACTCTGCAAGCGTGATGGTCACGTCATCTTTGGCCCAACACTAACGCTTTGCTACCTTCGCCCAGGTATCTTTCAACGTCACCGTCCGGTTGAACACAGGCTTCTCAGGCGTGGACAGTTTCGCATCCACACAGTAATAACCCAATCGCTCGAACTGGTAAGGCACGCCCGGCTTCGCTTCGGAGAGCGCGGGCTCGGCATAGCATGTCGGTCGAATGGTCAGCGAGTTCGGGTTGAGATTGTCGCGCCAGTCGCCTTCCTCAGGCACATCATTGGGATCTTCCGTCTGGAACAGCCGATCGTAATCGCGCACTTCAATCTCCAAGGCATGAGCCGCGCTGACCCAGTGGAGCGTGCCCTTGACTTTGCGCTGCTTGCCTTCGGCATCCGGAGGTGGAGCATCGCCTCCTTTGGTCTGCGGGTCGTAAGTGCAATGAATTTCTGTCACTTCACCTGCATCATTCTTCACAAAGTCTGTGCAGGTCACCCAATACCCATAACGCAGGCGCACTTCTCTGCCGGGCCCGAGCCTGAAGAACTTCTTTGGCGGGTCTTCCATGAAGTCAGCCCGTTCAATATAAAGCTCGCGCGAGAAAGGCACCTGTCTTGTTCCCGCAGCTTCATCTTCCGGATTATTGATCGCGTCCATCCATTCCACTTCGCCTTCCGGGTAGTTGGTGATGATGACCTTGACCGGATCGACCACGCTCATCACGCGCAGCGCTTTCTTATTCAAGTCTTCGCGCACGAAGTATTCGAGCAACTCCATTTCGATGGTGTTCTCACGCTTGGCTACGCCGATACGCTCGCAGAAGTTGCGGATCGACTCGGGCGTATAGCCTCGCCTGCGCAGACCTGAGATGGTGGGCATCCGTGGGTCATCCCAGCCATCGACGTGGCCTTCCTGCACCAGCGTGAGCAGCTTGCGCTTACTCATCATGGTGTAAGTGAGATTCAGTCGGGCGAACTCATACTGCCGCGGGCGATAGTCCACCCCGGCAGGTGACTGCCCGATCTCCGAGAGCTGCTCAACAAACCAATCGTAGAGTGGGCGGTGGGCTTCAAACTCCAGCGTGCAGATGGAATGGGTGATGCCTTCGATCCAGTCCGACTGGCCATGCGTGTAGTCGTACATTGGGTAGATGCACCATGTATCGCCGGTGCGGGGGTGGGCTGCATGGAGGATGCGATACATCACCGGGTCGCGCAGGTTAAGGTTGGGTGAAGCCATGTCAATCTTGGCGCGCAGCACCTTCTGCCCGTTGCCGAACTCACCCGCTTTCATCCGACGGAACAGGTCAAGGTTCTCCTCCGGCGTGCGGTCGCGACAAGGAGAGTTCTGGCCTGCCTGAGTCAGTGTGCCCCGCGACAGGCGGATGTCCTCGGCAGATTGGTCATCTACATAAGCCTTGCCTGCTTCGATCAAGGCCTCGGCCCAGTTGTAAAGCTGCTCGAAATAGTCCGAGGCATAGTACTCATGCTTGCCCCAGTCGAAGCCCAGCCAGCGGACATCTTCCTTGATCGAGTCGATGTATTCCTGTTCTTCCTTGACGGGGTTGGTGTCATCAAAGCGAAGATGACAGCGAGCCCCGCCTGAGGCTTTGGAAGCATAATCGCGCGCCAGGCCGAAGTTCAGGCAGATGCTCTTGGCATGACCGATGTGCAGGTAGCCGTTGGGCTCGGGGGGAAAGCGGGTATGGACTCGGCAGCCGTTCTTGGCAGCGGCCAGGTCGGCGTCGATGATTTCGCGGATAAAGTTGGTGGGGGCAGCCTTGCCCTCTGTGTCGGCCATGGTTTACCTCGTCAGTTGTTATCAGGCTGACATGATACGCGGCCGGGGTGGGAGATGCATGGGCGTTGCTCAGTCTTTACGTTTACCCGGCATCAGCATCGTGACGCGGATGGAGGTGATGATCGAAAGAATGACCATTGCGGTGAGGGACAGGTAAATGGTTAGCATCATGACGTTATCAAAAGTGGTGAAACCAATGACATCATCTCTATGTACAGGATCACGAAATATGTGTTTGATTGGTGAGACAAATGCGATGGATGATAGGAAAAGGATCCCGGATGAAACATAAGTCAGAATAGGAAGTCGGGAGAGATGTATGTGTTTACATCTTTGAGCTAACCTGGCAAGTAACAAAACATATAGGCTGTGCCAGGCTGCCAAACCTAAGCATGTGGCAAGAAGTATATATGTCCAGTCGGACGAGAATAACCTTATGGGCAAAACTAGATCAAGTGAAATCACTAAGTTAATGATTGATGTGAGGACCAATACCCGCGAAAGAGATTTGTCAGAATTCCTCGCGGTTGGACCAAAATCTGTGAATAGAAGCATAAATGACGGGAAAATTAACACGAAGGCACCAAACATCGGAGGCATGCATGTCAGAAACAAAAATCCTGAGATGCAAATCAGCACAGTCATGAGGATGAGGCGAAGTTTATAACCCTTTTCAGCAAAGAAGGTATAACTTCGCGCGAGTGATACATCGATGTCCCAGCCACACTCCGGGCAATAAGTCGCCTGTGGATTGCCGCACAGGTTGTAATCACATTTCGGGCAGTACAAAGCAATGCCATTGGTGGGGGCAGCCTTGCCCTCTGCGTCGGCCATGGGTGTACCTTGTCAGTTGGTATCAGGCTGACATGATACGCGGGTAGCATGTTACATGTATGAGAGTATTTTGGATCATCAAATGAGTCGATAAACTATGGTGATGAGTCCTACGAAACGAAACCAAGTGACTACCGTTGCACGGACGATTGGTGTGCTGGGCACAATACTTTGGGCCTTGTTCATCACCCTCATGTTCCGGTCATATGAACCTGGGCTGGCGATAGGCTTGACACTTGGCGTGTCGGGTCTGTTTGTCGCTCCGCTGGCGGTACTTTGCGGCTGGGGTTTGCGTGGGAAACAGTGGGTGGCGATGACCATAGCCTTGGTTGTGGTGCCTGTGGTGATTACTGAAGTGATCGCTGGTGTTGAAGAGGCTGCCTTTGTAAGGCAACAAGCCTCCATGAGAAATTCCGACGAAGTTGTCTTCACGGAACGATGGTGGCCAAACCAAAGTAGCTATCTCGTTTACGACCCGGCAACCGGTCAATTGTCCGGCGGGGATTGACTGGATTGATGCAGCTGACTGCGAATAGGCCGTTGTGCTTGTTGTGGGGCACGAGCCTTAGGGTTTGGTGGGCAATCGCACCGGTGGCACCCACCGCGGCTGATACACCGGCTCCAGCTTCGGTTGCATCAACGCCCAATGCCTGAGTAAATCAATCTGAAACTGTTGCAGCCAGGTGTCGGCCCAGAAGTTGATCTGTGGCTGATCCTCGGGCAAGTACCGCATTAACACATTCTGCCAACGGTAATCGATCAACAATTCGTGCAAGCCTGTGGGGATCGGCTGCTGTTCGCCGATGAGTTTTTGCATGTTGCCCTGGGCTTGATCGATGCGCTGCTGATTGGCTGCTTGCGGGTCGAGTGAATCCAGGGGAATGGTGGGGGAGCTGCCACCCGGATTAAGCAGGCCTGCGAGGGCATCGGGTTCGCCGCGATGGAGCATGGCCAACCAGATGGTGGTGTTGGGCAGTTGGGCGTGGCCGACGAGATCGACCGCGGCGGGCTTGTTGAGTTGGTCGCCTCGCACCCAGAGCGCTACCTGAAGCATGAGTTTCTGCGAGCTTTGCTCGCGCGGCAGCGTGATGGCTTCGCGGTGCTTGAGTTTCTCGACCAAGGCGTCGATTTCAGTCTGGTCGCCATGGATGTTGGCTACGTCGTTTCCCATCATGGCCAGGAGCATGGCAGTGCTGATGAGCATCGGCTCGTTCAGGCTGTCCAAGCCCATGTCGATGAGTTTGCGTTGCTCATCGCGAGGCAATCTTTCCAATGCGATGAGCACAGCCTGGTCGCGGATACTGGAGACACGCGAGGAAAAGAGCGAGATGAAATTCTCGTGGGTGAGTCGGTCAGCTCGAGTGAGTGAAGCGAGATGCAGGTAAGGGTCGCGCGTGTCGATGTCTTTGGCTGCGATGGTTTGCAGTTGCGCGGATTCGAGTCGGGCCAGCACTATGTCAGGACGCGAACGGGTGGCCTGCCAATCCTGCGAGCGAGTGCAGGCCTGTTCATAGGCAGCAGGCAGCGCATGTATGACCGCCAGGATCAGCCAACGCTGGGCAGGATCGTCCAAAGCCGTGGTGGGTTGCTGGGTCAGCCAATCTGCCAAGGATGCTTTTGCTTCATCGGTTGGTTTGAGCATGAAGCAGGCGACGGCCCAGCGCAGCGCGAGGGGTTGCTGATCGGCGGTGATGAGTTGCAGGACGCGTGGGTTACTGGGTGATCCAGCCTTGGTATTGCCAGGGGATTCGTTTTGGCCGGAAGTCATCGCGGCGATCGCGCGCAGTTGCGGATGCATAGAGGCATCCTCCAATTGAAGGGGAGAGGGCTTACCAGCGAGATGGGCGGATCGCGTCACGGCCCAGGTGCGCGCCAGATCGGTTGGCGTGATTTCATCATCAGGAGAAACATGGGCGAGGTTGCCTGTCGCGCGGCCCAGCCAGCCAAGGGTCATCCACGCGTGCGTTGCGGTCGGGGCTTGCGCTTGCGTGAGATCACGCAACGCCTGAATCAACTTTTCGCGCGATTCATCTTCGACCTGCAAGACGCTGGCTGCGACGGCCAGCCCGGCCTGCTGCTGCACGGCGGGGTCTTCATCTTCAGCCAACTTACGGAGCAACTCCACCACGCCCGGCTGATGGATGAACGCGCGATGCTGCTGTAATTGCAAGGCCGCGTTCATGCGCTTGGCTGATTCATCACTGCCAGCCTGGGCTTTGATCCATCGGAGCCAAGCCTGGTCGCCCACACGTTCTCGCTCCCATTGGCCGATGCGTCGCAAGGCCCCAGCCAACTCGAGTGCCTGTTGATCGCCTGCTCGCGAAAAACGTGCGACCACGCCATCGACAATCTTTTCATCCTCAGGCCCGAACTCCACGATGTAAGCCAGCCCCCATTCGCGGGTCGTAGCATCGCTGCTGAGTGTCATTTCGAGATAGCGATAGCGCTGGATCGTGGGTAAGGCAAGCCACGACGCGAAAGGTACGCCAGTCAGCATGAGCAACAGCAGGGCAAACAGCCAGTACCGTTTGTGACGCTGTTGGCGCAACCTGGCCTTGGCGATGTAGGGGCTTTCGTCGGCTGGCTTTTCCGGTTGCTGCGAATCGGTCATGCTGTGAAGCATAACGCAGTTCACGGGACTTTCTGAGTGTGGGTTAAGGCGATGACGCGGAAAAATCAGTAGTCTGAGCCGTTTTGTACGATACTTGACAGGGAAGGGGGCCGATTTAAGATTCCGTGGCCAAGGATCGGCTAAGATTCGGCAAACCTAAGCCCGTGGTGTAATGGCAACACTCCAGTTTTTGGTACTGGCATTCCTGGTTCGAGTCCAGGCGGGCTTGCTTCTTTTTTAACGATCCCCACCACCAATCAGGCGCATGCAACATGACGACCCATGACAGTTCTATCTCTGCCCCGGCTGCGGTCATCCTGGCTGCGGGGAAGGGCACGCGTATGAAAAGCGATCTGCCCAAGGTGGTGCATCCGGTGGCGGGTAAGCCGATGGTCTGCTGGGTTGTTGAAGCCTGCCTGGCTGCGGGATGTGAGCGCATCGTGGTCGTGGTCGGTTACCAGGCTGACCGTGTGAAAGAAGCGCTGGCTGAATATGACGTTGAATATGTCATGCAGTCGGAACAACTGGGCACCGGGCATGCGGTCATGATGGCTGAGCCTTTATTGAAAGAGGAAACCGAGCGTGATGTCTTTGTGTTGGCAGGGGATGGGCCTTTGATTCGCACGCAGACGTTGCAAGCGCTTCTGCAACTGCACCGTGACAAGCAGGCGGTCGCCACCCTGGCGACGAGTGTGGTCGAAGACCCCACAGGCTATGGCCGGGTGATACGCGATGAAGCGGGTGGCTTCGATCGCATCGTCGAGCAGAAGGATGCCTCGCCTGAGGAACTTACAGTCTGCGAGATCAATCCAAGCTACTACTGCTTCGGGTGTGGTGAATTGTTTAATGGGCTAGCGCGCGTGAGCAACGACAACAAGCAGGGGGAGTATTACATCACGGATGTGCCGGGCATACTCAAGGCCGAGGGCAAGACCGTTTGTGTCGTCGATGCAGTGCCTGCTGAGGATGTGCTGTCGATCAATACCCCGGAGCAGTTGGCCGAGGTGGATCGCATCCTGCGTGGGCGTTTGCAGGCGGGATAATCGGCTGAAAATTTTCGCACGGCTGGCTGGGGACTCGCTAAAATGCCGGTTTGCCTGACGAACCCGGCCCAGACACCGCAGCGGAAACCTTTCATGAACGGCAGCGACCGAGACGAAATCAAAATCTTTGCTGGCCGAGCCAGCCGTGACTTGGCAGAACGCATTTGTCGTAGTATCGACATCCCCATCGGCCAGGGACATACGGAGCTTTTTCCCGATGGTGAGATCATCGTCAAGCTTCAGGAAGACGTCCGCGGGCGGGACTGTTTCGTTGTGCAATCCACGTACCATCCGGTCAATGCCCACCTGATGGAGCTATTGATTTACATTGACTGCCTCCGTCGCGCCAGTGCTCGGCGGATCACGGCTGTGATCCCTTACTTTGGCTACGCTCGGCAGGATCGTAAGGATGAGGGACGCGTGCCCATCACTGCGAAGCTGGTCGCCAACCTGATCACCACTGCCGGGGCGGATCGCGTCCTGGCGATGGACCTGCACGCCGAGCAGATTCAGGGCTTCTTCGACATCCCTGTGGATCACTTGCATGCCACGCCGGTGCAGGTGGATTACATCGAATCCATCCGCGAGGAGCTGGGTGAGTTCACGCTGGTCAGCCCGGACGTGGGCAACGTCAAGACCGCCAACAAGTTTTCCAATTTGCTGGGTGGCGAGTTTGCCATCATTGATAAACGGCGAAAGAGTGGCCACGAGGTGGAATCGACCAACATCATCGGCGATGTGTCGGGCAGAAGCGTGCTGATGATTGATGACATGATCACCACGGGCGGAACGTTATGCGAGGCCGCCAAACTGGTGAAGGCTCAAGGCGCCAAAGATGTCATCGCGGTGGCATCGCATGCGGTGTTGGTCGGCCTGGCAATGGAGCGATTAGCCAACTCGCCGATCAGCCGGGTGGTCGTGACAGACACCATCCCAACCGGTGGCCGATGCAAACCGATCGAAGATAAGCTGGTGACTCTGTCCGTGGCCGACCTTTTGGGCGAAGCCATCACCCGCATTCACTACAATCGTTCGGTGTCTTCGCTGTTCAGGCGAACGCAGCAGCATGTGTGATGTCCAAGGGTAATCTGATTCTGTCATGCCTGGCTGAAGCGTTGTTGCCTTTGGAAAGTCGGTGTCAGCATGCGAGTTTTGCAAATCCTGAAAACCCGCGCGAAATACAAGACATCTTGTTGGATGGTTGTCTGGCTGACTGTACTGGTTGCCCCCCAGACTCTGCACGCTGCTTTGGTTGATATGAATGATGCTCAGAAGCGGCTGTTTGATCAGTGTGATGCATTACTGGCTGAGGGAGAATATGCCCAGGCGATGGGATTGATTGATCTGCTCAAGAAGGGGCGCGAAGAAAATCTGTTTCCAATCGACAAATATCATTACATCCCCATCTCCAGGGCTTTGGATCAATTGATCCTCCGGCATGGGCCCAAGGCGATGGCTGCTTATCAGAATCATGTCGATCCTTATGTGGAAGGTATGCTCAAGAGGACGGCTGTTTCAGATCAGGAAGCATTGTTTCAGCATATTGCCGAGGAGTATTTTCTTTCGTCATTTGGCGATCAGGCGGCCTACAACGCGGCCTGTTATTGGCTTGATCGGGGGCAGCCTGTGCGCGCTGCGATTTACTTTCAGAAAGTCCATGAATCTTACCCTTCACCTGATGTGCCAGGCGATGAACTGCAACTCAAGTGGGCATTCGCTGAAGCAAGCGCGGGTCATGTCGATAAAGCCAGGCAACTCAGGCAAGGGGTTGATGCCGAGAAGATCGAAAGCAAGGCACTGGTGGCCTACGTTGATCGCCAATTGAAGGAAGCAGCCAAGCCCAGTGAGCGCCGCGAGCAGAAAGATTCGGCCGTCGCAAAGTTGATCGCTTTGGATCTGTGGGAGGCAGAACCCATTGGTGAGCCTCGGCTGCAGTATTCGCCTCGATTCATCGTGAAGCAAGGCGACCTTGTGAAAACATATGAGCAACTCGCTCAAGCCTGGCTTAAAACAGAATGGCTGCCGAATTACCTGGCTGTCATGGATGAGGGGCGAGTTTACTATCGATCTCATGAGAGCACCCTTGCCTTGCAGGAAGAAGATGGCAGGAAAATATGGCAGACCGAAGCAAAAATTGAACCCAATGGGTCTTTGGCTGCCGCTCGCTCGGTCAAGCTGTACCGCAGGCCCGGCGAACCCAGTGAATTCGAAGAGCGGTTCATTTTTGGCGACCCCCTGAAGCATCAACTTGCAATCATTGACGATTGGGTGGTTTATATCGAAGGCCAGAGCGGATTGGCTTTGCGAGAAAATGTCAATGGTTTCCGATTTAATCGGGCCGGAAGAATCTATGCCACCGCCTTGGCATTTCTGGATAAAAAAACAGGCAAGCTGGTAACCCGGATCGGTAGCTGCGGCCTGCCCATAGCCGATCCCTCGACACAGAACCGGCCTTATGATCAGGCAAAGTTTCTGACTGTTCCGATCCATGATGATGATCGCCTTTATCTCGCAGTGTTGAAAAGTTACACGATTCAAGTTAGTGCCATTGCTAAGAGCAAAATTCGTGAAGGCAAAGATCAGCCTGAGGCCATATGGTCAACCGCAATTGCACCCGAGAGCTATCGCTCAAGAGGCACCGGGATGCCTGTCAAAATGTTGTTGCGCGATGATATTTTGTATGTATCGACAGCGCATGGCGTGGTTGCTGCTCTGAATGCCAAATCGGGCAAGGCACTCTGGGCCACGCGATATGAACCGACCAAAAAGACGGTGCCTGATAGTTTCACAGGACCAGAAGCGGAGCATGTCAGGCCTGTTGGGTGGAGAGGCAATAGCCTGTCTGTGACAGATCAGTATGTGATCGTAGCTCCATTGGACACTCGAGCCTTGGTTGTCATGGACCGTTGGACTGGACAACGCGTGTCACAAAAATTCCCTGTCGGTGACGGAAATTATGTGGCCAGGCTTCAATTATTGCTTACGGTAGAGAATAATCTGGCTTGGATCATGACCAATCATCAAGTCATCGCTTACGACTATGTCAACCAGAAAGCCGTGTGGAAGACAAAAATCCAAGGCAAGCCTGGCAACCCCATCGTCGCGAACCAGCATCTGCTGATCCCTGTCAACACCGGCAAAGAGGCTCATCTTTTAGCAATCAATATGCGGGTTGCTCAAGAAGAAATCACTACTCGCAAAATTGAAGTCAATGGCATGGAGCAAATATTTTCCGTCCATGTCGATAGCGATTCGATATATCTGTGGGATTTTAAACAACTCTACAGAGTCAAAGCCTCAGCAGAATCAATCACGCCTTGATGCATCAGGTTCATCAGAATCACCAAAGGCATCTTGGCTTCAGCTTCACAGCAGGAATGATTGTTCCGCATCAACAGCTTGGGGCAGTTCCACCAACTTCAAATCCTCTGCTTCAATCGCAGTAAACTGCGAAATTTCCAGCGTACAATTCAAGCTGCCATCCGCATTGCGAGGTACTGCCACACCATTGGCCTCCAGCCAACGGCTGGCCCGCTCCATCTGAATCACCTTACTCGTTTCCGGGCTGTCCAGAACGCCATCGCCTGAGGCATTTTTGATCGGCGCGAACTCGTCAGGCCGGGACGTTTCATAAATGATGCTCGCGTCCGTCATGGGCAGCGCATCAAACACAAACGTCTCCAGCTTGACCGCGTTTGGCTCACCTGGCTCAACGATCTGACCGTTCTCCGTATCCAGATATGGCACCTTCTTGTCCGCCCGGTGGTAGGGCAACCCGAAGCCCTCAGGCTTGGTGTTGAGCGCTTCAACAAAATCGACGCGAATCGCGTGAATCGCAATCGAACCAGCGAGGAAGCGAAGCTGCCCGTTGTCATCGCGTTGCACAGCCAGTTCATCAGGCAGGTCCGAGTATTCAATCACCGTCATCTTCCCGTCAATCAGACAGAAGTTGCCAAGTTTCTCGAAAGGGTCGCGCTTGGGCAGCATCTTGGAGGACATCTGTGCCCTGTCGCGTTCATGCAGGCCGAGGAACAGCGGGTCGATGATGCGGACGATCGGGTTATCAACCTGGACATAGCTGATCTGCGTGATGCCTCGCTCTTGCATGTCCGCGATCGCGCCGGAGGTGTACAAGGCTTTGAGCGATCCGCCGTGCCCGTTGGGGTTGAGCGCGATCTTCCCCTTGTCTGCCAGCAATACCTTGCCCGTCTGCATATCCACCGAAGGCATCATCTGCTGCGGGAAGATCATCACGTTGGCAGGATCAAGCTGAAAGTAATTCTGTGACTCGAAAAACGCACGCGTGGCTTTGTCATTGATCGGACTGGTCATGACATACCACGGGATGATGGCGTCGTGCTTGGCCTGCATATGCCTTATGTATTCCGCGAAGCAGCCAAACAACGTCAACTGGCGGATCGGCGTGGCGGGGAACGTCCCCTTAGGCCCATCCCATCCCAGTCTCGTGCCTTGACCGCCTGCGACGGTGAACGCTGCCACCTTGCCATCTGCGACCAGTTGCTCGCCGATTTGCCTGGCCTCGACATAACCCGCTTCCTGGTCAGGCGACGGAATGTTGGAATACCAAGGGGCAGGCTCCACGCCCGTCTCAGGCAGGCTGAACTCAGGCTTGTTGCGCACATGCGTTTCGATCAGCCGAGTCAACTCAGGCCAATCCACATCGCTGATCTGCCCCAGCAGGACTTCTCGCTGGGCATCATTCAACGCCGCCCAGTCTTGTAAGAGGTGAGATTGACCCGCTGCCTCCAGCGTCTGTTGGGCCTGCTCGTAGCGTTCGTTCAACGTCGTTTCACTCATGGCATACTCCGTTTTCCTGAGAGCATGCACTATAACGAACAGCCTGCCCGTTGCGTTCAAGGCAGGTGAATTTCAGGCACCGAGCCATGACTGGCTGTGATGTTCGAGCGAATCCCCCCGCGCCCCGTCCAGCGCGTCTGCAACACCAGCCACCTCGGCTGCATCAGGGCGACCAGATCATCCCGCAGCCGATTCGTGACCGCTTCATAGAAAATGCCTTCGTTACGGAACCCCTGGTAGTACAGCTTCAGGCTTTTCAGTTCGACGCAGAGCTTGTCCGGGCAGTAGCGCAGCACAACCGTGCCAAAGTCCGGGTGGCCAGTCTTCGGGCAGACGCTGGTGAACTCTTCCGCGATGTGTTCGATGACGTAGTCATGACCCGTCGCGGGGTTTTCAAAACATTCAAGGAGGGTAGGATCAGCCATGCGAGCATGATAGGAAGTCCGGGCTGGTCTGCCCCAGTGGGTGGGGGAAAATGTCGCCGGGACGGACTTGAATCACCGGCTGCACGTGGTATGCTTTTCGACTCGGCCCACAGGCTGGTGAACTCGTTTCGCTGCTTGGCCGATGATGACAATCTGATCCCCGATAGCTCAATGGTAGAGCGAGCGGCTGTTAACCGCTAGGTTGCAGGTTCGAGTCCTGCTCGGGGAGC
>CAZJJN010000036.1:0-34364 GCA_964546335.1 uncultured Phycisphaeraceae bacterium | reverse complement strand
TTAACTGAGCAAAGCGAGGGGAAAACGCGGCAAGCTGTGCTGAAAACATGGTTTGATGGTTTATCTGCGTCGTCATCGACAGCCAAAATATATTTTGGCGAAAGACACACCTTGCGCCACTCTCGCAAAGCTCGCGTGTCGTCAAGATGTGGCACCCGGCCAGAACGCGTCGGGTGGCTGTGTAAACTCTTGACCGCAGGGAGAGAGTTAACACAGATATGCTCAAACTTTGCTCATTTCATGGCCATGCTTCGCGATGGCCGCGCCACAGATGTAACTTTCCTAACTCTGCGTTCTTCGCGTCTTGGCGCCTTGGCGTGAGACTCTTTCTTCCCATCTCACCGAATATCATGGCCATGCTGAAGCGATGGCCATGCCACCCACCTCAAGATCTTGCTGGCTCGTGGGGAAAATGGCGGACGAGACGTCCGCCCCACCGAAGAATCCGCTTCCTTTCGGAGCGCGGCTCGTGGGGTTTTCAAAACCTCGAGTCAGGCAACGGTCATCCGTGCAAAGTCCTCGCAAAATACATACGCGGTGCAGGCACCGCGGCTAAGGGGCGGGTTGATCTTTATCTTCATACCTTCGTGCCTTGGCGCTTTAGCGCGAAATGTCTTTCTCTTGCTCCGCAACTCTGTGTCCTTCGTGTGCTCTGTGCTTCATCCCAATCTATCGCCGCGATGGTCATACCACACACCTTGCGCCACTCTGGCAAGCCCTTCGACTACGCTCAGGACTTAACTTGCGTGTCGTCAAGGCGTGGCACCCAAGACGCGACGATTGAACTCATCCTGTTCTATTGCGACTCTACCGGTTCGCCCTGCAAAGGCACAACATTGACCTGCCCTTCGGCAGTACTCGTTTTCTCACTCGGCGTTGCCTCTTCTGATGCTGGCTCCTGCTCAAGCGCGGGTTCCTGCACCGGGGCCGGCGGCAAGCCTGCGTAATCGGAAGCTGGCACTTCAAAGCGCCAGTCGCGCACCATCTCCACCGACCATTGCCCCATGCGATAGGTCAGGTAAACCGTGCGCGCCTGGCGAGGCCCGTTGCCCTGAGTCCAATCCTTAGGCCAAAGCAGTTCCACTTCTCCTTTACTGCCTCGCACATAGACCCCCTCTACCTCAACCACGGGCAAGCCTGCGATCAAACCTTGATCTGACCAACTGGCTGGTTCACCCAACCCTTGCTGCACCACCTGGTAACTTTCCCGCGTCGTCCGCTTGGGCAAAACGAACTGATAGGCCCCGATGCCAGCCACTTCACGATTCAATCCTGCCTGAATCGCCGTGACCGCTGCATCAAGCGTGGCCTGCTTATTGGCACTGCTAAACGCAGTGTCCCCTTCCGCATAAGGCACGTTCATGTAAGGACTGGTCGGCGAAGTGACATAAGGCACGCACCCGAACATCCAGCCACTGAATACCAGACCCGCCACACCGGCTACGACATGTTTGCTTCTGTTCATGACAAGAGTGTACCAGAGCAATGGATCAATCAGGCGCTCACACTGCCTGCAACCGGATCGACATGCACTTCCACCTGCCAATGCTCGCCATCCGCTGCGTCCTGCCTCGCATGATGACGGAAGCACACCGGCTGGGTGGGATCACTCGGCAGCAGCATTTCCCAGAATCCCTGGCCAAGGGGATACGTCTTGCTGACCATGCAGGGCGCTCCGGCATTCAAGTCCACGACATGGCTCCACTGTTGTTCGAGTGGTTGATAGACCCATGGCCGATGGATGTGTCCGTGCACATAGACAATCCGCCTTTGCTTCGAAGCCAGCAACTGCTGCCAGGCTTCTTCATCTTCCAGACGGTGTTCCCATCCACGTCGATAAGCCTGCGGTGCTGTGAAGGGATAATGGCAAAGCATCACGATGCCCTGCTCGTGGGGGATGCCGTCCATCAATTCGCTGACGCGTTTCATCTGCTCCGTACCGATTCGACCACGAGCGGACAACCAGCGTGGTACTGCCCCATCGACAGCCAGCAATTGCCAGCCGGGGTTGATCTGCCGGGTATGGGGGAAATCCTGCGGGACAAACTGGCCGAAGAATTTCTCCATCGTCCGCCGCCGATGCGACCGAAAGGTGTAGCGATCATGGTTGCCGGGGATCAGGACGGCTGGCAGCTCAGTGAGAATCCGGTCAATGATTTTTTCCACATCGCGGAATTCAGTTTCCATGGCCGTGGTCGTCAGATCGCCTGACATCAACAGTAACTCAGGCTTCAGATTGAGGATGCGCTCCACCACCGCGGTCATGAGCTGACGCTTGAATCGGCGACGGCGATTCACCCATAGATTCAACTGCCCCAGAAAACTCTTGCTGAAAAGTTGCCAGGGGGGAGGCACCAATTTGAATGTGTGTATATCGCCGAGGACGACAAGACGCGTCGCATCCGCAGGTGCCTGATCGTGACCCGCTAAAGTTTCAGTCAGTTGACTTGGTGAAATCGAACTCATGCAACGACAGCATAGCTTCTCAATTCATTTGCAGGCGACGGATCAGGAACAACTTGTGACTTCGCTACCCGCCGGCTCACATGAGGCTTCCTCCGCCTCGTCAGGAACTGCCTGCTCAACAGATCGTCCCGGGCCATCCGCCGTGTAAAACTCACGCAGGACTTCATGCCAATCCGCCAATGAGCCGACCCGGATGAAGCGCTCGCGCACGGCGTCAGCCTGGGGGTGATGACGGCTAAAGCGGATGCCGAACTTCCGCATCATCATCGATGCACGGGTTTCGCCATGCAACCCGACCGACAACTCAAAATGCTCGAGCAGTACATCGCGCTGCTGATGCACAGTGGGCGGCTGGGTGGCTTTTTCCATATCCCCAGCGAGCAAGGCACGCGATTGCTCAAAGAACCACGGATTCCCGATGCAGCCACGCGCGACCGAGACCATATGCACCCCCGTCTCCTCCAGCATGCGTTTCACATCCGCAGGTTTCCAGATATCGCCCGACCCGCCAAGGGTAAAGCCCTCGACTTGTCCGTATTGCCTGGCAATGTCGCGCAGAGTAGGCCAATGCGATGGGCCGATGTATTTCTGCTTAACGGTTCGGCCATGCACGGTGGCAGCGGCGTAACCCAACTCAATCGCACCTTGAATCACCTTGTGAAAGTTGGCTTCCGCTTCGGGCGTATCGTCACTGGCTCGGCGGAGTTTGACCGAGCAAGGCCGGTCATCCCCCACTGCCTGCTTCACCGCGTCAAGGATGGCCACTGCCTGGTCAGGCACCGTGAGCAGATGCCCGCCACGCGACTTTTTTCGAATCTTCTTCACTGGACAGGCGAGATTGACATCGATCACATCATGCCCGTATTCGACGAGGATGCGCGCCGCCTTGGCCATGCTTTGCGGCTCAGCCCCCATGATTTGCCCGGCAGTGGGATGGTCGGCCTCGGTCAGTTCAGCAATCTTGCGCCCTTTGCCCCCTGAAACCAGCAGCGTGTCGAGCATGGCTTCGGTCACGCAATATGGGCAGCCATGCTTGCGCGCGATCAGGCGCATGGCTGCGTCAGAATACCCAGCCAGGCCTGCCTGATAGAAAGGGGCTTCAATCTCCAGTTTGCCGATTCGCGTCATCGCAGCCATTATAGAAGGAGATGAGGCCTCCTTGTTCGGATTTGCGAGATCAAACATGCTGCACATGCCAAGCTTTTTCAAAAATTCCGCTGCCCTCGCTTTGAGTATGCTTTCGCTCAGTCTGATCGGCTGTGGCACCACGGCGAATGTCGGCCTGACCGACCCCAAGCCCGACCGGGCTGTGGCTGAACAGGTCAGCGACCTACGTTACCCCGGGTCATCTGATTTTGGCGATGATCTCGATATCGTTCTCGAAGTGGATGGCTCGAAGCTGCGTGTCGTGAATCGCAGCCCGAAGGCATTCGACGATGTCGAGCTTTGGCTGAACAAGCAATATGTCCGCGTGGTCAATGACATCCCCGTGGGTGACGAAATGAAGCTGCCGTTGCGTAACTTTGTCGATAAGCATGGCCGCAGCTATCCCTACCGAACTTTCCTCACGCCCGAGCGTGGCAAGCGATTGGTCTTAGGTGAGATTTATGACCCGAAGACCGGCGAAAGACACCGCCTGCTGGTTCAGCTTGAGGAAGCCCGGCCGTTCTAATTTCATTCGCTTTTCTGCTCAATAATGGAGCTCAGTGATGGACCCTTTGGCCCTTTGGCGTCGTTATAAAGATCACCTGTGTGTTTGCCCTGACGTTGGCTTGGAACTGGATGTCTCGCGCATTGATTTCCCGGAAGGCTATTTCCGCGAGATGCAGCCGAAGCTGGACGAAGCGCTGGCTGCCATGAAGGCGCTCGAGTCAGGCAAGATCGCCAACCCGGATGAAGACCGCATGGTCGGCCACTACTGGCTGCGCACACCAGCGGTCGCACCGGACACGGCCATCAGCGATCAGATCGAGCAGGCTGTTGCCGATGTCAAAGCGTTCGCTGCCAAAGTGCACAACGGCGAGATCGCCCCGCCGACGAAAGGCCAATTCACCGATCTGCTGATCGTCGGCATCGGTGGCAGCGCGCTGGGGCCACAACTCGTGTCCGATGCTTTAGGCAGCAAGCGCGACAAGATGCACCTGCACTTCTTTGACAATACCGATCCGGATGGATTCGACCGTGTCGTCGATAATCTGGGCGCCAGGATCAAGAGCACCCTCGTCGTGGTCATCAGCAAGTCGGGAGGCACGAAAGAAACCCGCAACGGCATGGTGGAAATCGAACACGCCTACCAGGCCAAGGGATTGGACTTTGCCAGGTTTGCCGTGGCTGTGACCGGTGAAGGCAGCAAGCTCGACCAGCATGCCCAGGCTCAAGGCTGGATCGCCCGGTTCCCCATGTGGGACTGGGTCGGCGGGCGAACCAGTGTCATGGCGACGGTCGGCCTGCTTCCCGCTGCCTTGCAGGGCATCGACATCGACCAGTTCCTCGCCGGTGCCTCGGCGATGGATGAGTACACCCGTAACATGGAAGTCAAGGAAAACCCAGCCGCCCGACTCGCCCTCATGTGGTACTGCGCGACCAACGGCAAGGGGGAACGCGACATGGTCATCCTGCCTTACAAGGATCGCTTGCTGCTCCTGTCCCGCTATCTCCAGCAACTCGTGATGGAATCACTGGGCAAGGAACTCGATCTCGATGGCAACGTCGTCAATCAAGGCATTGCGGTGTATGGCAACAAAGGTTCGACGGATCAACACGCCTACGTTCAGCAGTTACGCGAAGGTCTGGACAACTTCTTCGCGACCTTCATCGTCGTGCTGCAGGATCGCCAGCCGATGGCAGCCAAGAAAGCGCCGATGGTCGAAGATGAAACGACCAGCGGCGATTATCTCAACGGATTCTGGCAAGGGACGAGACAGGCCTTGACTGAGAAAGGTCGGCAGTCGATCACCATCACGCTGGATCAGGTTGATGCGCACCGTTTGGGCGCACTGATTGCGCTGTTTGAGCGCACAGTTGGGCTTTATGCGACGCTCGTGAATATCAATGCTTACCACCAGCCGGGCGTTGAGGCCGGGAAGAAAGCAGCCGGGGCTGTGTTGGAGTTGCAGCACGCGGTGGTGGCTCACCTTCGCGAGACAGGTAAGCCAGCCAGTGTGGAGAAAATTGCCGACGCGATGGGTCGGGCCCAGGATGTCGAGGCCATCCATCATGTCCTCTCACACCTGGCAGCGAACAAGCGAGGCGTTTCCTGTTCAGGTGGTAAGTTCAAGGCCAAGACATCAGGCAAGTAAACCATTCACTGGGGTAATCCATCATGAATCCGGTCAGTTACGCCATATCAGAATCGTGGAATCGTATGAGCATGTTCTGCTTCAAGCCCTTTGACATTGGCAAATGGTTTGTCGCGGGTTTTGCCGCATTTTTAATGCAACTTCAAATCGACCAGGATTTAATCCAGCAGCTTGCCAATCTGTCACCTGGTTTTCAGCAATGGACAATCAACGAACCCTTAGCTGCAGCAATTACGTTCGGGTTACTAGCCTTGATCATTAATTCCGGCCTGGCTTTTTTGAACGCACGCGGCTTGATGATTTTGTATGACAACATTGTGAAGAATAAGGCTCAGATTAGCAGGCCTTGGGAAGAATATGCTGAACAAGCCAACTCCTTGTTTATAGCGAGCCTGATTATCAATGTGCCCTTTACAATGGTCGCGGTGGTAATGGGTATCGGTAGTGTATCTTTGTTCAACTCACCCACCTCGACATCGCAAGGCCCGGCATTGGCCTTTGCTGTTGCGGCATTGGTTTTACTGTTCATCGCTTTGGCGATTGTCAATGCGTTGCTTTATCTGATTGTTGCCCCGATCATGTATGCACGTCGCTTGACAGTTCTGGATGCATGGGCTTATGCCAAAGAGAACGTGCTTCCAGGCAATATTGGCAATTTTGTTTTACTACTGCTTGCCTTCATTCCTTTGGGGATCGCAGCTTTGCTTGCTGTTATCGTGTTGGTGTTCTGCACCATTGCATCGCGGTCATTCCCTATATCGGTTCAGTCGTTCTTCTGCCTGTCACAGTATTCTTCACGGCAATCTCTCTGTTCTTCGTCGAGGGTTGTTTCCCAGCGATGGCAATCTTCGATCCGGATCGCGTCGAAGCGATCTGCCCGGACTGCGGGTACGACCTGCGCGGCAGCCTGCACAGCGATTACTGCCCGGAATGTGGCACGCCCGTCAGTCGTATCACATCCCGCTTACGCGGCGAGGGCATTGTCATCGAAGATGATGAACCACAACTGCCACCCAACTTCTAATAAAAAAACAGGCCGCGGAAGCGACCTGTTCTTGGACTCGGAATCATTCTGTCGATTCGTCAGTAGTCGGTTACCCGAGCAGTGACAAGACCGACTGGGATGTACTATTGGCAATCGCGAGGACTGATGTGCCTGCGTTGGTCAGAATCTGATTACGTGTCAGGTTCGCCGTTTCCTCTGCGAAGTCTGTGTCACGGATGCTGCTTTCCGAGGATGTCAGGTTCTCCAAGGCAATCTGCTGGCTTCGGACGCTGGTTTCCAGTGTGTTTCGCTGGAAAGCACCGAGTCGGCCACGCAGGGTGGATATCTGGTCGATCGCTTCGTCGAGAACCGCTGCCGCGGCTGCGGCCTGATCCGCCGGGTTGTTCCCCTTGGTCAAGGCATTGTCCCCGCCAGTCTTCACCGAGCTGAGGTAGCCGGTGATGTCGCTGCCCAGTCGGCTTGCAGCCACGGATTGCACTCCGAAGCTGACCTGTTGCTGCACGTTGACTTGCGGGCCGATCTGGTACCGCGCACCGCCACCGGTGATATCGAACGTACTGGTCGTGGCCGCCTGGTTGAAAGCTTCCGTGACTTTCATCTCGATGTTGAGGGTGGTGGTTCGCATGCTCAGGTTCAGACCATTCCCCAAAGCCAGGTTGCCGTTGATCAGCGCCAGCACGTCTTCACCTTCATCGCGTGCCACGACTGAACCGCCCTGGCTGTCGTAGGTGTTAAAGAATGCGCCCTTGGTCTGGTCGCGTTTCTCAACACTCACGAAGGCATCGGATCCATACGTCGTGCTGGTCAGCACCAGACCCGAGGAGATATCCGTTGCACTGACCAGTGATGCCGAGACGCCCGTCGCATCTTTGGTCATGTTGATGGCCTGAACGATGGCGGAAGTTGTCGTGCCTGACACGAAGTCGAACACTTCCACACCCTCAGGCCCGCGCACTTCAAACGTCACGCTCGAAAGCAACGTGCCGGGGCTGGCCGGATTGGTATTGCCCGAGATGAAGAGCTGGGCGGTTTCCGCACTGTCGAGGACCTCAACACTCACAGGCACACTGCTGTTGCTGCCGAAGGTTGCGCTATGAACGCGAACATCGCGAAGCTCGGTCGCAGTAACACCGCTGGTGATATAATCCAGCGAGCCGTTGAGCAGCTTCAAGCCGGCAAAGCTTGTTGTGTTGGAGATGCGGGTGATCGACTCGATGGCCGAGTCGATCTGCAACTGATTGGCGCGAATCTCGTCTTCCGAGAAGGCACCCGTGTTGGCCGCTTCCACCGCGAGTGATTTCATGTCCACCAGCAGCGAGGCGACTTCTTCAAGTGCCGCTTCTGTGGTGGAGATGACGTTGATGGCGCGTTCAGCGTTACTGATCGCCTGGTCCACGCCGCGAATTTCGCTTCGCAGTCGCTCGGAAACAATCAGGCCTGAAGGGTTGTCCGCACCGCGGTTGATTCTCAACCCGGTACTGAGCCTTTCCAGGCTGGTGGCCAAGCTCTTGTTGGACTTGGCCAGATTGTTCTGAGCAATCATTGAGGAAATATTGGTATTGATCCGAGTCATGACAATCCTCCTTGATTGTCCTCATCCATGTCGCGCTGCACGGCGATCATCCTGATACTCGTGCTCAACTGTTCTGCCGACATGATCATGTGAGTTTCCTTTGTTCGCCGGGGCAACGTGCCCGGGCATCAATCAGTTTTATTTAGACTGCGGCGTGCGGCTGGGCCTTTGCCCGCGCAGGCGTCGCAGATTACGGTTCGCGCCTTGAACGTCATCCACCTGGATGTCCGTCGCTTCCGTGTTTTCTCTTCTGATCGCTTCATAAACTTCTTTTCGGTGCACCTGCACATCGCGAGGTGCGGTAATACCAATTCTGACTTTGTCACCGCGTATGTCCACGATGGTGATCTCAACTTCATCACCAATCATGATCGTTTCATCACGCTGTCTGGATAAAACCAGCATGGAGGCGACTCCTTCCTTGGATCTCGCCAATCTTGGCAGACCAACTTCGATCTGCCGGTCAGCACCTCCGTGTGCCGACCCGTTCCCTTAAACCGTCACGACACCAACCAACAACATGGCCAACTCAATCGGCCTAAGCACTCTTAGCCGCCGCAGCCGGGGCACCAAGCTCAACCAACGGCACACGTGTCGTGAACCGGCGATCTGACAGTACCATCTGCTCGCCACTGCGATTGCGACAATTGATCACCAAAGGCCCTTGCAGGTTGCCCGTGAGCAGGTTGTCGCGCTTGTTGACGATGACAAACACCTGCGCGTCTTCAATGCTTTCCAGTTCCAGGTCCTGCATCTGCTCACGCTTGATGGGGACTTTGTAACTGGAGATGAACAGACTGGGGTCGGTGACGACGAACGCCAGGTCAGGCGTGTCCACACACTGCAGCCACCAGAAGTAGCTGTCTTCACCGGTTTCGATCAGGGCGAAGTGCTTGTAATCGGGGAAGCCAAGCAGGCCCTTCTCGAAGCTGATGATGCGTGTCTCATCGACTTCAATCTTTCCGAATCGCGTGGTCTCAATCAACATCGGAACAAGTCCTTCCTGGCCGACCATCCTGGTAATCGCGGCTTCCATGCCGCCGGCTTCCAGCCGTCTCGAAGCAAGCAATCGGCCAAGGTTGCCTGCTTCGCGCAACTCCTGCGACCCTAGCGCAGGAAATTCAGCAAACTCGTTTGCAGGTTCGAAGACCCGACTTGAAGCGATGCCTGCAACTGCTGCGTTAACTGCAAATACCTTGTAATCGCTTCTGTCATGTCCGTATCCCGCAATCCGCTCAGCATGGCGCTCTCTGAGATACGCAATTCCGCTGAGCGATCCTGTTGCTGTTGAACGCGTTCAGCTCTCACGCCTATTGATGCACGTGCTCGCGTGACATGTTCAACATCTGAATCCAGTTTATCTGCAGCAAACTGGATGCCAGTTTCATCATTCCCCCGCAAAGAATCTCGCAAATTAATTAAATGGGTGAAAACGCCATCCACTCGTGTCTTGGCAGCATCCACGCCAGTAATCACATCCGACGCATCAGCCGGGATGAAAATCCCCAGTTCTTCAGCGACATGGCTTTGGCCCACCTTCACCACTTCGAATGAACCCGCGCCAGCCGTGTTATCCGCCAGGTGGAACCCGTTGCCTTCACTGACCAGGCCGACTTCAAAGTCACTGCCACTGCCAGGCGCACCAAGCGTGATCGGCGGCGCAATAGAAGCCGCAGCCGTGGTGATTGTGTCGATCGCGTCCTGCACAGTCACCGCACCGCTTAAATCAACATTGATCGTGCTGCCATTCTTAAGATTGATGGCAAAGTCATATTCCACTGCCGGAATGTTGATGGTCTTGCCATCTTCATCCACATAAGAACTGGCCGGCGACTTGGTCACAGGGTTCACACCCAACCCTTGATTGAAGTCAGCCAGCAGCGTGTCCGTCCCTAATGATCGCAGACCCAAATCCTGCGCGGTCGTCCCGCCCAGAGTTTCACCGATGGAAAGATCGACGCCTGACACATCGCTGATCAGATTAAACCCGGTGCCATCTTCATTGATTTCCAAACGAACGCCCAGGTCAAGCCGGTCCACCGCAATCTGCATATCCTCAACGGTCTGGGCAGAACTGAAGTCCGCCACCTTGGTGGTTGGCCCCTGAGATATCCGTAATCCGCCAGATAAATCAAGTGATGCCCCGAAGAAGGAGGCAGCGGGTGACACCTGGGTCAGTTCAGTCAATCGCGGGTCAACATCACCGCCTGCGGTGCTGCCGACACCGGTTTGTGTAATCTCGATGCCCAAGTCCTTGGCTGTCTCTCCCGAAGTGGTATCCGAGATGGCAATCGTGGCACCGGCGGAAGTCAATTGGAATCCGTTGGCAGTCAATGCCAGCGAGCCTTCAGCCCCAAGAACGTTATTCACCCGCGTGACGATATCCCCCATCGTGTCTGCATCATTCAAATCCAGCGCGGTTTCCGTGCCGTTGACATTGATGAGGACTGTACCGCGTCGCACACCCAGTCCCTGTGCGCCATTAACATCATCCAACCGGGTGTTGGCTGTCGCCAAGGGGTTTAAGTCCACGGTACCTTCCACGCGGGAAGACAAGGAGCCAAACGCTTCGACGCCGTCACTGTTGAAAGCCAGCGGATCATCCAGACCCACCAGGCCGCCGACTTGTTCGGTTGATCCGAGATACCGGATCCCGCCGAGAAACTCGACGAAAACGCGGTCATCATCGCCACTGGACGTTCCACCAAACAATGAAATATCGCTGTATCGGCGATTGGCGACTTCCGTCAACGCGGCAATCTTGGCATCAATCACTTCCGCCTGGGCCTGCCTTTCAGCACTGGTCGAGCCAATGCCGATCTGGCTCATGGCAATGCTTTTGGTCTCCAGCAGAATATCCGTCGCGCTGCCCAGCGCAGCATCTGCGCTATCAAGCGCACCAGATGCGTGTTGCAGGTTGCGATCCCACTGATTGCGTTGCTCCAGTTGTCGCTGCAACTGCTGAATGACCGCAGTGTCTCCCAAAGCTTGGGAAGGCCGGTTGACTTTCATACCCGTCGCAATCTGATTCTGCACTTCCAGCAATTTCTGCTGGGTTTGGCTCATCACCGACAGCAACGACTGACTGGACATCAGCGTGGAAGTTCTGCCGAACACATTGGTGTTAATGCTACTCATGGTTCATTCAACCCAAGTGAGGGTGATTCATTGCGAGCAAATGCCTTGCCAAATCAGATGGTGTTGATCAATGTCTGATACAACTCGTCCACCACGGTGATAAATCTCGCGCTACCCTGGTACGCCCGTTGGAAAGCAAGCAGATTGATCATTTCTTCATCGACGTTGACGCCACTGAACGCCTGGCGCTGTGCCTGCAAAGATTCAAGCACGACGCGATCCGCCTGCTCCTGCGTTTCAAACTGCCCCTGCCGGATGGCCAAGTCTTCAATGTGGCGATTCCAGTACTCCGTCAGCGTCAGGCCATCGAATACACCCAACTCCTCGTCCGCCAGATCAACCATGGCCAGCACATTGGTGTTGTCATTGCTCAAGTGCGTCGTCGCCGTCGCAACCAGTTGAGGGGATGCCTTCACATTCTCGTTTATGGCAATATCAAACGCATTTTTGCCTTCAAAAAACGCGTTCACCCCCAGCGTCGCAAGCACACCGCTTGTGTCATCGCTGAAGGTGAATTCAAAGTCACCCGAATCGGCAGTAATCTGCAAACGTCCATCAGGCGTCACTGCCGCACTGACATTGTCCACCGCATCAATCGCTGCGGCCAGGTCAGGTAACGTGGTATCCGCGCCGATGCCGTCCAGATCAATGTTGATCTGTGATGTTTCGCGGATGCCGGACGACTTTTGCGTCACGTGCAACTTAAAGCTGCCATGCGTCGCATCGAAAGGCAAAGCTGCTTCTTCCGTGTTCAACGCAAAGGTGGTGTCCAACACGCGGTTGGTGCTGGTCAGTTCGCTATAGCCCCGCAAGCCCTGCCCCTGGGCATGGATGTTGTTCACCTGAAAAATCAGGTTATTCGTGAATTCATCCAACTGCTGAATGGCATAGCTGACATCTTCCTCCCGGCCGGTGATCAATGCACCAAGCTGCCCACTGCTGGTATCCAGCAAAGTGCCATCCTGCTCAATGCGGACGGAAATCACCAACTCGCCATCTTTGTTCTCCTCGCGTACTTCCAGACCGCGGCTTTGGCCGTTCAAGACCAGAGGTGTCGAATTCACGAAGATGTCGATGACGCCGTTGTTATTCTCAACAGCATTGACTGGCAGCAGTGTGGACAGCTCTTCAATGACCTTATCACGCTCATCACGAAGATTATGCGCACCGCCTTGCCCTCGCTCAGCCGACACGATTTCTTCATTCAGTCGTTCAATCTGACTCAGCAAATCGTTGGCTCGACGGCCAGCCTGACGGATCGAGTCATCCACCTGCGTGCGGAGATCAATCAGGTTGCTGCGTAGCGATTGCAGATAGCTGGCCAGCTTCTCACCTTCAGCCACGACCAGGCCTCGAAGTGAACTGTCTTCAGGCCGATTCGCCAACTCACTCCAACGATTGAAGAATTCGGTCAGACGAGAGGACAGATCGTTATCCGAAAGTTCGTTGTGGATGGATTCCAATTGATTCAGAAATTCATAGCGAATCTGCGACCCGGCCTGGTCGGCAGTGGCGTTACGCACCCGCCGTTCCAATGCCTCATCCACCAAGCGGGTGATGCTTTCGAGTTGAACACCCTGCCCGACAAAGATGCCCCGGCCGATCTCCTGCGTCCCGCGGCTGCTGATCTGCACGGACTGGCGGTGATATCCCTCGGTGGTGACATTGGCCAGGTTGTTACCAGCCACTTCGATCGCCGCCTGCGAAGTAAGCAGGGCAGATCGGCCAACTTGGAGGGCACTGGATAGTCCCATGGTTCAGTTCCTGTCGTGCGGTCAGCCTGTCATACTGAAAGTGCTGACAGCCATCGCCTTTCTTGGCGGCATACCTTGCGAGCCATACGCAGGCCCGACACTCATCGCCCCACCCACGGTCCGGATCAATCCCGTCATGTGCGACACCAGCCGTTCCATCGCCCGTCGGGTCACGTGGGTGTCTTTCTGAGCCGCACTCATTCGCTCCAGCAAACGCTTGCGCAGCATGGAGAGCTGCGATTGGGCATCTGCAGGCAAGCGTTCAATCAACGCGCCCAAAGCCAGCGGTTCCGCGGCCTGGGGATCAATAGCCTGGGTCAAAGCCGCAGCAATCCGCATCCTCTGCTTGGCCAGTTCGCTGCCTGCCTGCACGAGTGCGTTCTCCTTCGCGCATAAATCGCGTACCTGTTCCGCTTTGCCTGTGCGCAGGAACTTCAGCTTCTCGCCAATGATGGGCGCAAGCGCCTCATGCACTTCGATCTCGCGTGACAGGCATTCTTCAAGTTGGGCCAGCAGTTTTTCCATCAATTCTTCTCTGCGGTTAACCCGCCAGTTTCGTTTCCTGCAATGTGCTTGAGCTTGGGTTTGCTGAGGCTTGCGAGCGATACGCACTGTTGCCACCGGCCTGGAGGATGCGGTCGCGAATGACGCCGATCAATTCCTCGAAGGCCACGGACGAGTCGGATTGGCCCGGCGCGAACTTTGCGCTGTCACCGTTGACCATGCGATCGCGTAGGACGGTATGCAGGTGGTCACGAAAGGCAGATTCGCCAAACCCGCCATGCAACAGATCCGACTTGAGCGGGTCTTTCTCGATCATCTCAAACATGGGTTTGAGGAAGGCCGTTGATACCAGCTTGCGAGCTGCTTCGGTGGCTTTCTCTTCGCGCGTCGGTTCCAGGCGACTCATGATGCGATCAAAATCCAGCCTGGAGTCGGTCACCGAAGTGCGAGCGACGTCTGGCTGCGCCTCATAAAGCGCCGGCTGTTCGATGCGTGTCGTGATGTCTGCAATACCTGTTGTCATTTCACAATCAATTCCGCATGCAGCTTGCCGCTGGCATGAATCTCTTTGATGATGGCGATGCGATCCTTGGCCGGAACTTTCAACTGATCGAAAGCCTCCAGCAGACTTTGCAGTTCCGCGCCGCCCCGCTTCTCAGGATCCATCGCGACAAAATGATGGTTCTCCACTTTCGGGTCGCGCGGGTCTGGCTCCGGTTCGGGCGACACGGTGGTAATCACCAGGCCCTCATGCGAGATCAGCACCGGCGAGATCTGCACGTTGCCCGTGACGACGATGGTTTCCGTGCGCTCGTTGATGACCACACGTGCGCCGACGGAAACCAACTCAGGATCCACCGTGGTTTCCAGAATTTCACTGATGAACTGGGCCGGATTCTTGCGTTCATATTCAGGAATCTGCACGAGGATATTCTTCGGGCCAACCGCCTTGGCCAGGTCGGGCCCATCGGGCGCCATCTTGGCGTTGACCAGCGTGGCGATGTTCTTGGCCACAGGCCAGGATGCGACCTGTTCATCGATGACCAGATTGATGCGCCCCATGCGATCGACATACGTCGTGAACACATCGCGCGTGATCTGGGCACCGCCTCGGATAACACCCGTCGTGGGCACATCTTCATCTTCCAGAACGATCGGGCCTTCCGCGAAAGCGAAGACAGGCGAGTTGGCCAATGGGCCTGTCATGGGCACCAGAAACAGCCTGCCCCCTTCCAGACTTTTCGCAGCCACGGCTGACACATGGACATCCACATCGTCGCCCTCGCGCACGCCTTCCTTCGGCAGCGTGGCAGTCAACGTCACCAGCGCAATGTTCTTGGCGTCCTTCATCTCCGCAGCTACGGCATAAGGGTCAAGATACTTTTGCGTCAACGAAGCCAAGGCCCGATGCGACGTCACAAGCTTGCCATCGCCAGTACCTTTCAAGCCAACCACCAGCCCCATGCCGACGATCTTGCCCTGCCCACCTGACTGACTTTTCAAGCTGACGAGATCCTGAATTTCAGCAGCTCGTGTGGCTGCAGCAGACCACAGCAGTGTCAGCGTGAGCACCAGCAGGCTTGCGATTCGAAATGGTTGATTCATCATGGCTTTCATAACACCTGCCCCTAGAAGTTAAAGATGGTTTCAAGGATGTTGGTGATCAGGCCTTTCTTTGTGGCCTTGCGCAACTCGCCGGTGTGTTCCTTGACGATGCGCAGATCGTGAATCATGTTCGAGCGAATGGTGTTGTCCGAATCAATATCCGCAGCCCGGCAGACACCGGTGAGGATGATGGACATGGTTTCCTTGTCGGCCTTGATGTACTTGCGCGCTTCGACGACCAGATTGCCATTGGGCTTGATGTCGATGATCTCGCATTGCAGACGGGTGGTCATCGTATCGGAACGTTCCTGCGTGCCTTCGCCTTCAAACTCATGGCCAAGATTGGTTGTCACTGTGGGTTGTCCGCCAGCCAGCGCGGAAGGTTGAATACGGGCTTGAAGAAGTGCTTCCAGATCAATGAACGCTTCGATAGCTGCGTCGATCTTCGCGGATTTCTCAGTGGAAAGTTCAGCATCACTTTCATTGCTGGCCGACTCTATCACCACGATGGAAATCAGGTCGTGTACAGCAAATTCGCGCGGCTCAGGCACTTCGACGGCCACCAGACTCGTCTCGCGGATGGCAGGAGATAATGGATCAGAGATATCGCCGCTACGCTGTGGCGGCTGCTTCTGATCTTCAGGCGGCGGGTCATAAACACTCGACGAAGTGGATGCAATCGGTGCATCCAATGTCGTCTGTTCTGCTGCATACATGGCCCCTGCCAGTGAGGTGGTCACGACGGTTGATAGCAACAAACTCTTTCTCATGGTCGGTCCCTTTGCCTGCTTATTCATCTTCTACTTCTGTACTTTCTGCACTGAATGTCACGGTTCTGACGCGGCGGTAGGACACCACCAGCACGCGCAATTCTTCACGCGTTCGTTCGGATCGCACACGAATCACATCACCCTTTGAGCCATCTTCCAAAGCTCTGCCTTCGGTGCGCACCAACAAGCTGCCCGCGCGGGCTTCAATGGTGACGCGATCTCCTCGCTTGATTGCCAAGGGTGTTTCGACCAGTCGTTCAGTGATCGGCGTGTTGGGGCGGAGCATGGCCTTAGCGCTTTTGCCGACCACTTCGTCCAGCGTCGTCATGGGAGCAGCGGAACCCGCTTCCAAAGTGACTTGGCGCAACTCCACATCATTCCGCGTGATCGTGTCGCCTCGGGCAACCACACCGGTCGTGACGACCATGCTCAGTTGCCTGATACAGTCCACGTAAACCACTTCGCGCTTGTCCAACACATTCTCGTGATACAAACGCACTTCAACGGGGAGCCTGCCAGGCATTTCCATCGACCGAAGCTCGACCTCCACATGCTGTTTTACTGAATCCTGTTGAAGCAGGCCAGCATCGCGTTCATTGAAACGAATCACCAGTTGATCGCTGGAAAACGGGCAGACCTTGTGAAGCAGATTTTCGATTTTCTCTTGAACCGTACCTGGTTCAGCATCTGCTACCTTATCAGATTCATCTGACACAATATGTATAAGATCAGATTGAGTTAATTCACTAGTGATATTTTTGATCTCACAAGTCTGGTAGCCACGCAGTGACAGCTTGCTCCAGTTGACTTCGATTTCGCTCAGCCGATCGCGCACCTGGCTGAGAGTGACCGAATGCCTCGGTTGGTTGGCTTCGATCAGCACCAGATCAGCCAAGGCCTCCGCCCCCTCGCCTGACAGTTCCGCCACATCACTGAGCAAGACTGCGGATTGGTCACCAAGCTCTGTTTGCCTTTTCAGCAATACCGTGCCCTGGCTGTCTGACTGAAAATACCGCTTGGCGACAGCTTCATCACCAGATACAGCATCGTCAGCAAGTCCATGTCTGGCAACGACTACCAGACATACAAGCATCAGGATGATTTGAGCTGACTTAATCACTTACCTCGCCTCTTGGCTTAGAACCTTCTCAGGTTTGCGGTGATCTGCAGGGCTTCGTCGGCTGCCTGCACCGTCTTACTGTTCATCTCAAAAGCACGCTGCGTTTTGATCAGTCGTACCAGTTCATTCACCGGATCGACATTGGAGGATTCCAGATACTTGTGCATGATTTGGCCGAACACGCCTTGGTTCGGCTCACCGGTGATCGGTGGGCCTGATGCATCGGTTTCTGAATAGACATTGCCACCCAAGGGTTTTAAGCCTTGCTTATTCACAAAAGTGGAAAGCTGGATTTGTCCTGCTTCTTCGCGTTGGGTCTGGTTGGCAGGGATGTAGCTGATGATGCCGTTGCTACTGATCTGAATGTCGGTTGCATCGCCCGGTACGACGACGCCACCTTCCAGTCGCAGGCCGTCACTGTTGGCCAAGACCAGTTCGCCATCGGCATTGCGAGTGAAGGTGCCAGCTCGGGAATAAACCACGCCGTCACCACCGATGGTAGGCATTTCCAATCGGAAGAAGCCGTCGCCGTTGATCATGACATCGAAATCACCTGAAGATTGGATGGCATTGCCCTGGCTGAAATCGAACTGAGTATTACTGACGCGGGTACCCAAACCGACGAAGAGACCCGCCGGGCTTTCCGAGCCATCTGCATTCTCCACACCGGGCTGCGACTTGGCCTGATAAAGCAGGTTCTCAAAGTTCGCACGCGAACCTTTGAAAGCCGTGGTATTGACGTTGGCCAGGTTATTCGCCAAGACGTCCAACTCGGTCGACAAAGCGGATAAGCCGGTCGAACTGGAATGAAGTGCAAGAATTGCCATGACATTACCTCAAAGCAGTCTGGTTAAGTCTGGACTCTGCCCAGGCGGTTAATGGATTGTTCCATGGTGGTATCGAAGTAGCGGATCATGTTTGCGTTGGCAGAGACTGCCTTGCCGGAGTCGATCACGCGCATCAGTTCCTTGATCGGGTCCACACTGCTGCCCTCGATGTAACCGGGATGCAGATCACGATTGGTCGCAGGCTTGAGTGTTGTCCCATCGCCGACGCGAACCAGGCCATGATCTTCCTTATGCAAGGCCATCAGGTTGTCCACGGTGGCCAGTCCGACACGGGCGATTTCCTCGCCGTTGACATTGACCATGCCATCGCGGTCGAACTTGACTTCGCCCCCTTCGCCGACCTGCAAAGGTTCACCATCTTCGTTCTGGACGCGGTAGCCGTTGGTCGCTTGAATGAGAAAGCCTTGCTTGTCCACGGCAAAACGTCCGTCCCGCGTCAGTCGCGTCTCGCCGTTGGGCAGTTGCACCATGAAGAAGGTGGTCTTGTCGTTCAAGCCAAGGTCCATCGGATTGCCGGTCTTTTCCAACGGGCCCACGTCAAACATGACGCGGGTCGGTTCGGCAAAAACACCGCCGCCTAAACGGTCGAGCAAGGGGTCACGACGATCAAAGCTGAGGGCATCTTCGATGGCTTCAGCATCTCGCTGGCGCACGGAAGCGAGGTCGGCCTTGAAGCCGGCCGTCTTCACGTTGGCCAGGTTGTTGGCATAGACGTCCTGGCGATACATATTCACCTGAACGCCTGAAGCGGCAAGCCCGAGTCCGTATGCAATCATCAGCAAGCCTCCTTGCCTGTTGATGAGGCCACGTTTTCGCAGCGCTGGTTGGCGAACTCGGCGATGAGTCCTTCTGCTGCCGCGCAATGGGAATCTTGTTCATTCTGACTGGAAAGATGAGAGAGTTGAGCCATCCGGTGCTGGCTGGCGGCCAATCGCGCCAATCGGATGGCCAAGGACCCCAGCGATTCGGCATTGGCCGATTCATCGGACTGGGGCAGTTCGATTTGGCTTAACAGAGTGGACATCGGCTGGCTCCATGCCTGCACTGCGCAGGTCAACGCTCCCTGAACACGGGCAACCGGTATGCCAACTCGGGAAAACGTGGAATGAAGGAATCGTCTTAAATCATGTTAAGCCTTTTATATCAGCGATTTATGATCCATATCAATGACAGAATGTCGCGATCCATCTTCCCAGTTTCCCAACATAGATCAGGTGAAAAGCGCAAAGATTCTCCCGGAAGCGCAAGGATGATCGTTTGCGAACACTTCGTGGTTTAATTCAAAACGTGGTTCAGATTGATGACTCAATCGATTGATGAACTTTGGCGAGAATCGTGACAAGGTTGACGCAAATAGTCCTTGATTCTTTCGGTTTTTGCTGTTTAATAATAATTGGCCAATCGCCAATTCTGATATTCACCCACGTGCCATCCATCCCAGGCACCAACTAAGGAGGTTGATGTGATTCAGTCGCACCGTGATTCAGCGGAGATTCTTCCGGTTCACTTTGAAAATCTTGAACCCCGGCTGTTATTGTCGGCTTCTTCCAATTTATACGATCTCACAGCCGCTTCTTATTTAGGAGGCACCGCAGGTGATGATGCTGTCCGTGGCGCAGTCATCCAAAGCGATGGCACCATCGTGCTGGCAGCCAATATCAGCGATGCTTCACCTGGCGGCGCACCTGAGACACTGCTCAACGGGGCAACAGCCGGTTCTTCCGGTGCGCTGCTCCGCTTGTCTTCCGATGGCTCAACTGTCCTTGGTGTGACCCGGCTGGCTGATCGGGTTCTGGACATTTCAAATGACAGTTCAGGCAACCTGTATGTCGCGCTGTTCGACCAGGGCTTTGCCAAGCTCAATAGCGATGCCAGCAGCGTGCTTTGGAGCAAGACGACGCTGGACCTGGGCTTTGGCAATGTGCAACGCATTGATGCCGGGCCGACCGGTTACGTGGCCGTGCTGGGGGGTGGAGCCTTGGACAGCACGACAAACGCTGGGGATAACGTCAAGGTCTATGACCCCACCGGCCTGGAACTGGGTGGTGTCTCGACGAACAAGTGGAAGAATGACGTCACCATTGATGAATCCAGTCAGACGGTGATTTATCTTGGCTATGGCAACCGCACCGACTCGGCCAGCGGTCTACCTGTTCAAGTCAGTTACTACCGCGGCGTGGCATACGACGGCACGATTAAATACACCGGTTACGACTTCTCAACCAATGAGAACGATCCCCAGTATCTCAACGGCCCGACCAACAACATGGCTGATACGCGCGGCTACCGTGCGGAAGTCGGTGAGGATGGCAATCTTTACATGGCCTTCGAATCGGCAGGTGGGAATTACCTTTTCCGTTACGACCCGTTTGATGTCAATACGCCCGTGACGCGGGCTGGCGGTGACCGCTGGAATAACGTTTACAACATTACTTCAGAACACATCACCGTCTTTGGCAAGTTTGACCCTGCAACCGGGGCGTATATCACAGGCAACGAGATGCGAGCCGTTCTCGGCAGTGATGCATCCAATACCTTCCGCATTCGTGAAGGCAATATTTATGCTGATGCGGACGGTCGAGTGTATCTAGGCGGTGCTTCCGCATGGGGTATGCCGCTGGAAACGCATCCGCTTTACACCTTTGACCCGACCGCACCTTCCTTTAACCCGGGCACGGGTGGCAACTACCTCGGTGGTGGCTACCTCGTGGTGATGGATCCGACCTTGACGAATCGTGAGTTCACCACACGACTGACAGGCGGGTCAACTCGCGCCATCGCAGCCCGTGTCATTGATGCTGACAGTCAACAGATCGCTTTCGGTGGTTTCAGTGATGGGCAGGTTTACAACCTTAACGCGATCCAGTCAGCCAACGCTGGGGGACAGGATGGCTGGTTTGGTGTGATTGCGGACAGTGGTGCTGATGCCCTGAACACAGCACCTGAAGCAGACTTTACTGTCACTGTTGACTCTTCAACTGCTACAACGACCACGTTCATCTTTGATGCACTAAGCTCGTTCGACTTCGAAGGCCTTCCGCCACTCTATGGTTTGTCTTTTGAGTGGTATTTTGAAGACGGCACTTCACAAACCGGGCCGGTGGTTCAAAAGGAATTATCAAACCAATCACCTCAGGATGTCACCCTGATCGTCCGTGACGGCAGCACCGGCTGGAGTACCGCCCATGTCCAGATCGGCCCGCCCACGGCGCAGTTTGATGTCAGCAGCCTCGTGGGCGACGCCCCGCGCGACCTGGTCTTCGATGCGGGTGCCACCACCACCATCACAGGGGATGAATCCGGCCTGACTTATGACTGGGACTTTGGTGACGGCAACACCGGCACCGGCGAAATCGTCAATCACCGCTATGACCGCGGCGGCGTGTTCACCGCCACGCTCACTGTGACCGACGCTTTCGGCGGCAGCGACACCTATCAAGAAGTCATCGGCATCGCGGCCCGCGATGCCTACGAGCGGCGGCTGGACTTCGACTCGGGAGCCCAGAACACGGAGCCGGGTTTCGAGAGCGTTCAGGTCGCGCTTTATGATGCGCAGGTTGGGTATGGTTATACCTCACTGACCAGCGATTATGACGCCGGTTCCTATCTGCACCTGGCGGATATCGCTCATGCCGAACTTTATGCCGACTCCCACACGTTCAACAAGTATCCGCAGATCGGTAATGAATCTGGCCATTTCATTGTGGATGTGCCCAATGGTGATTACATCGTGATTACCCGCCACAGCCACAAAGATGCTCACAGTTTCCCAGGCCTGGTTGCGGAAGGCGAGCGCGTGGTCGGGCCGATCCCGCTCGCGGAAGACCAGCGTTCCATCTATGCCTTCCCGGTGACCATTACCGATGGGCAGCTCGACATGATCTTCCTGCAGAATTACTGGAGTATCTCTTCATTGGAGATTATTGACGTCGGTAGTGCCCTGACACCAGACTCCACCAAGAGTTTCATGGTAGACCCGGCCAGTGGTGAAGCATCCTTACTCGTCAATGTTAACGCCACCGCATTCGGCGACCCCTCACTGATCTATGATTGGACCTTCGGAGATGGGAATGTCGGCTCGGGGATGACAGCTTCCAATTCTTACGCCTTGCCCGGAACATATACGGTAGGCCTGACCGTATCCGGCGCGACCAGCAGTCGCATCGTGGATTTTGGCGGTGACATCGTGTCAGGTAATCGAGACATCACTGGCGACCGCCCCATGCTTAATACCGATGCAGATAATGATGGCCTCAACGACGACGCTATCCGCCGGGTGGACTTCGGCACCGCACCTGACGGTTACATGGTCAAGGGATCAGACTCGGCGGACAGTTCGCGCGTCTACGGCGGCATTGAAAGCGTTCGCATCGATGCACCAACCGCCAGCGGGTCATTCTCCAATTTTGACATCGTCAACAATGGTTCGAACGATTACATCAATGTGCGTGACCAACAGAACGGCATCCCTTCCCTCGAGCATCGCGGCCTGTTCCTCTGGACTAAGGCCGAGTTTCTCAACGGTGGCCACGCCCAGCGCGTCTTCTTCGATGGCAGCAGTAATCTTGACGTGGAAATTACTCGATGGGGAGACCTCGAAGATGGTCGATTCGTGGTCGAGGATGGTGGACAGTTCTATGTCTCGCAGGCCACCTTCGTCGGCAACGGCACCCACACCCTGGACCCCAATGCCACGCTCTGGGCACCTTATGACCCGGCCAGCGATATGAACTTCGATGAAGGCGCGGCTGTCTTTGCCGCTCACTCGTTCACCGACATTCAATCCGTAGGCATCCTGCTCGAACAGGATGGTAAAGCTGGTGGCGGGCGCGTCTGGTATTACATCAACAGCTTCTCAGCAGACGCCAATTACGCACCGGTCAGCACCACGGTAACGGTCGTCGCACCTATGCCTCGCGTGGATGTTGTCGCCACAGATGACTCAGCAAGCGAGTTGGGGCCAGACAGCGGCACATACACCTTCACACGAACGGGTGATACCACCAATCCACTATTGGTTGAATACACCATCGGCGGTTCAGCCAGCTTCGCCGATTACACCTCAGACAAACCTTTGACTGGTGTCATTGAAATCCCCGCAGGCAGTGCGACAGCGACGCTCACCCTGACTCCGGTCGATGACCTCGCCCGCGAGGCATCGGAAACCATCGAGCTGTCGCTGATTGAAACGGACGACTACTTCGTCGAACCACCAGACAATCCTGCTCGTCTCATCACCATTGCTGACCATGAAGACTATACGGTCAACTTCTATGGCGACTATTCCACAGGTTTCAGCTTGAGCAACCCCGGCATCGAAGTGGCAGACCTTGATGGTGACACCCTTGCAGATGATTCAAGGACGGCCTTTGCTTTTGATGCGGATAATCCGTTCATCCCGATCGGCCCGAACTACTCCGGCGACAGTGCCGAGTTCTTCGGCGGTATCGTGGCGTATGGATTGGATTCTACCAGCGAAAATTTCGATACGCGTTCGTTCGGGGATATCAGCGGCAGTAACAACTTCGACAAACTCAGCATTCGATTCCAGAATGCCGGCGGCACAACCGCGGCTGAATTCGACTCTGTCTTCTTCTGGAAAGAAGACGGATTCCTGTTGCCCGGCTCACCGCTCAAGCTTGGTGCCAACAGTCTGATTGAACTGAACATCGGCCGCTTCGAACGCTTGGGTGAAGCCCGGCTGCTTCTCGGTGATGGCACGAACTTCTACGTTTCCGACTTCACGTTCGGTGGTGGGTCAAGTTCATTCACAGACTCTGCTCTGGCTGACTCCATGTGGGCGGTATATGACGCGCCTGCCATCACCGGCGTCGATCCAACGGGCATCGACATTGATTTTGATGAAAGCGCTGCTGTGTTCGACACGGCCATCGACGAAATTGATGTCACCCGCATCGGCTTCATCACCGACAAGGAACTGGGCAACCCCGGGCGACACTGGCTGGAGTTTGACCGCTTCCAGGTCATCGAAGGTGATAACCGCGGAGCTACCGTTCAGTCAGTTGCTTTCCAACCCAGTCCATCATCCACAGCCGACAGCCTGAAGGTCACCTTCAGCGAAGACATCGGCGATACCCTTTCCGTTGGTGATCTGTCGCTCTTCAATGACACGGCGGCCAACCCTGTCGATCTATCAGCTCTGACCGCAGACGATCTGGATTGGGATGCTGACACATTGACTGCGACTTGGAACCTGGCCAGCGTGGGCCTGACACCCGGCTATTACACTGCAACCATTGCGGCTGCAGGCATCACCGATCAGGCGGACAACCCGCTGGATGGCAACGGCGATGGGCAGAACGGTGATGACCACGTTGCGACCAGCCTGTACGTCAACCTCCCCGGCGATGCCAACAGTGATGGCTCAGTTGATGTCCTGGACTTGAGCATCCTGGCTACGAACTATGGTGGCACAGGGCAATGGGGACAAGGCGATTACAACAACGATGGCGACATCGATGTCCTGGACTTGAGTATTCTCGCTACCAACTATGGCCAGTCCGTTACCGCGGCAGTCAATCTGTCGCAGACAGAAGCTGGCACGAGTGACTCGACTTCTGATGCAAGTGATTACACCGCGCTGGCTGCCTGGTATGAACAATCCAACAACTCAGGCAGCAATGACCTGCTTGGCTTGTGGGAGGATGCCAGCTCCGAGCCGGTTGACGAATTACTCGTCTAATCGGTCAATATTGACATTCAACCTCTGGCCGCGGCTTTGTCATCGAAGCCGCGGCCTTTTTTTTAGTCCTCCCTGAATAACCTTTTTCTCCCTTACTTTTTTAAGGCAAACCTGCGCGTATGGTTGCAGGTAGATTGCAAAGTAAGTTGTGGCTTCTGGCTTAAACCTTGCAAATCGCAGTTCACGGATGAAGCCCGAATCGACGCCCAACGACGACCTGCTGCTGTTTCAAGCCCACTTCGAGCAACTGCTCAACCCATCTCATCCGCTGATCAAGCTGGCCAACCAGATCGACTGGGCTGCATTCGACGACGCGTTTGGCGAACTGGTCTGTCCGGACCATGGCGCCCCGGCAAAGCTGCTGCGATTGTTGCCTTGCGCGGAGCGTGTGTGGCTGGCGCGGTGGCGATTCACGCTTTGCCTCGACTTGGATCAACCCCGTGCGTTGTATTCAGCTACGTGATTGATGACTTATTCTGGGAGGACTAAAGATGTCGAGCCTTGGGTCGTGGTCGCAGGTACCCCAGCCAAGGTGCTCAAGAAACGCGAAATCAAAAACAAAGTCAGGGAAAACTAAGACGTCATCACATTGCCTTGATTGGCCATGTCACAGTTGGCCATGGACGCGTGAGTACAGATGTTTCGAGTGTTGTCATCCATAAAACTGTGCTAAACACCTATGTTCATGCTTTAACGCTCTTCTCATTCGCCGGCCGTAACCGCCGATCGCCCACAGAAATCAAAATAAGCCAGTCCCCCAAGCACCGCCACAACGCACAACGCCAACCCGACCGCCACCATTGGCATTGCCCAGCCGATGACGATCCCGGCCCCAGCGGTCGCTGCTGTCGCCAGCCAGACCAGGGCGACAGTGGCCCGGGTCGACCAGCCTCGCGCTGCGATGCGATGCGAGAAATGTTGCTTGTCCCCCTCGAAAGGACTTTTGCCTTGCGCCAATCTGAGTAAGGTGACACTGGTGATGTCATACAAAGGCAGCGCCAGCAAAACCAAAGGCGTCAGCATGGCATGCCAATGCCCCGCAATGCGTTCAGGCAACGCTGCGGAAGTCAAGGCCTCGTCAGTTCCCGGCACCAGGTAATACGTGGTTTCCACTGCCAGCAGCGCCAAAGCAAAGCCAAGCAGCAGCGAGCCGCCGTCCCCCATGTAGATCCGGGCTGGGGGATAATTCCACACAAGAAAGCCAAGGGTGCTGCCGAGTAAAGCGGCACAGCCTGCGGCGATGAGCCATTGCCCGACGATCAGGTTCAGCGTAAGCAGCGCAGCCGCGATGATGCAGACGATGCCTGCTGCCAGCCCGTCCATGTTGTCCAGGAAGTTGATCGCATTGGTGATGGTGACGACCCAGAGCGCAGTCAGGCTGAGACTGAGCAGGTAACCCAAAGGCCCCCATGCGTCGGCTAACTCAAAGATGCGCACCCCAGCCAGGGCGCAGATCACTGCCCCGGCGAGTTGTATCACCAGCTTCAGCTTAGGCCCAAGTGGCTTTCGGTCATCCCACAGACCGACGATATGGATGCCAGCCAGCACAGCGAGAATGACCAGCAACTGCCAGGGCGCATCGCTGCTGCGCACCCCGGCCATGAGGCGGGTCATCGAGTCTGGCACGATCGCGACAGGCACTACCAGCAACGCTAAGCCTGCGAGGCAAGCGGTCACCACCAGCCCCAACGCGATGGCAACCCCGCCGATGTTGGGAATCGGCTGAACCTGCTGCTTATGAGCCAACGTGGCATCAGCCTGATCGACGTGGCCTCGCTTGCGCGCCCACCGCGCCAACTGGGGCGCAGCGATCACTGCGACAATGAATCCGGGCAAGGCTGCAAGCAAAACGTAAGGCCACATTCCCGTCATTGAACCGAGTAATCACGCATCCTGCAACGCGTGTGCAGCGCCAGGCCCAAATGAATCGGAGCAATTGCTACGATGGTCGCGTTCACCACGCTATAAGGAGTCTGTCGTGCCGCACATCGCCCCCTGGTTTCCCGACGCCAAACTTGGCATCTTCATTCACTGGGTTCTCAAAGCCTGCCCGAGTTGGCCCAGTCCCGAGCCACCCGCCAGCGAACGCCGGGCCGCAGCCCGTGAAGCAGCTAAAGAGTTCACTGCTGCCAAGTTTGACGCGCGCCAGTGGGCCCGCATGTTCAAATCATGGGGGGCTAGGTACGTGGTGCTGACCACGAAACATCACATCGGCTTTGCCTTGTTCGATTGTCCGGGCAGCCCGTTTACTGCCAAGAACGACAGCCCCGCCGGTCGGGACCTCATTGCCGAGTATGTTGAAGCGTTGCGCGAAGAAGGTCTCAAGGTCGGCCTGTATTACAGCCTGCCCGACTGGTCGCATCCGGATTATCCCTCCCTTACCGGTGGCGATGACCCTTGCAAATACTCGAAAGAAGATGACCCCGCACGTTGGCAGAAGTTCCTTGACCACATGTTTGCCGAGGTGCGCCACCTTTGCACTGCCTATGGCAAGATCGATCTGCTCTGGTTCGATGGCGACTGGGAACGCTCCGCGGAGCAATGGCAGACGGTGGAGCTGGCGCACATGATCGAAGAGCTTCAGCCTCACATCGTCATGAACAATCGCCTGCGCCATAAGGCGCTGGGGCATTATGGCAGCCCGGAAAGTAACGCACCGCTGTCGCCTAAGGGGGGCCCGTTCTGGGAGTTTTGCTTCACACCGGGCGAGAATTGGGATGGCAAGCGCGCCAACATCAACGTCAAACCCGGCCATGAGCTGACGCGCATCTTCGGCGACATGATCGGCATGGGGGGAAATGTGCTGATGAACGTCGCGCCGGACAACGAAGGCTTTATCCCGCCTGCTCAAACCGAGCCGATCTCTGCGATGGGGCGATGGGTCAAGGATCATGCCGAAGCAATCTATGGCACGGAGGCAGGGCTGCCTGCGGGTCTGTTCAACGGCAGCAGTACCCGGCGGGGCAGCGTGCTTTATCTGATCGCTTACGACAAACCTCAGCCGGAACTGGTCGTGAAGGGTTTGCAGGGGGAAGTGGAGTCAGTCACGTTGCTCAAGTCTGGCAAGCCTTTGGATTTTCGAGCCTCAGGTGGACGGGCCAAGTTCGGCTTGGCGGGTTGGCTGTTCATCAATCTTCCTGAGGAGGATTGCGACCCGATCGCCACCGTGGTGAAGATCACCTTCAAAGGGGATGTGGTGGAAGTGACCAAGCCTGCAGGAGGTAAGGAGACCTGGCGCGGCCGACCTGTGTTTGATGAGCAAACCGTGGGCGACGCGCGGTAGACACGCCAAAGCTCCTGCAATATGAGGTGAACGCGATGAAGCGTTGGCAGTGGGATGAGTATCAGCAGTGTGGAAAGGATTACAGCCAGCCTGAAGAGGCTGATCGCTATGATGCCAGCCACGCTGATTTTCGCGATGCTCAGGCAGAAGCACGGGACATCCTCGATATGCTCCAACTGGAAGCTGGCAGCTTCGTGGTTGAAATTGGTACGGGTACGGGAACGTTTGCTTTGGAAGCTGCCCAGCGAGGCCAGCGTGTTTTGGCTTTGGATGTGTCGCAGGCGATGCTGAATCACGCTGCAGCGAAACTTGCAAACGCTGATTTTGCAGGCCAGGTCGAATTGCGCTTGCAAGGCTTTCTGGATTTTGAAGTCAAACCGGGCACAGTCGATGTGGTCGTCAGTTCTTTGGCTTTTCATCATCTGCCTGACTTCTGGAAGGGGCAGGCATTACAGAAGATTTATGGCGCGCTGAAACCCGGCGGGACGTTCTTTCTGCAGGATGTGGTTTATCCGGACGAGGCTGCCCAGGCAGCCGTGCAGGCATTTATCGACAGACAGATGCAGCGAGGTGGCGAGTTCTTACGTGATGATGCAATCCAGCATTTTCGCGAAGAGTACTCCACGTATCATTGGATCATGCAGGAACTGATCACACGCGCGGGCATGGAAATCAGGCAAGTCAATTGGGTGGAAGGGATCATCGCGCGGTACGTATGTACCAAGAAAGTATGAAGGCTTTTCGTCGTCATTCATCTCCTTGCAGCTCTTCCTTTATCCAGTCGCCCAGGTTCACGACAATGACCGGAGCTTTGGGGTCGTTGGCTTGCGTGTTTTGCTTTTGGTCTTCTCTGTCTGGCTCGACAAACTGAGGGGTAGTTTCAGACTCGGATGGGCCGATGCTGAACTCGACACTTTCAGCGACCGCCCCAAGTGCATCGACCATGAATTCTCCGAAACTTTCGCAACCCACGGCTGTCAGGGCATAGAGACACAATATGACCGAACCAATTTTCTGAAGCATGGCTGACCTCCGAGAAAGTTAGAGTTTTTTGATGCAGCCGAAACGGACGATTGCCTATTGAAATGCATTAAGCACGAAGGGACCGCCCGGTTGCAGGCGTGTGGTTAGATGCTTTCGCGTTTTTTCAGATCGCGATAAGCCGACTTCCAGACTAAGAAGGCGATCGGCGTCAGTGGAGCCATCAAAGCAAAGGCCAAACCCCATATGAGTTTGTCGTACTTTCCAGGGAACAACTGATCTTCAAGCAGCATGAGTGTGATGAATTGCCAAAGCCAGAACAAAGCCAGGATGAGAAGAAGCAGGATTATTAAAAGTGGACCGCTAACCATAGAAATTCCTTTCTATTCAGCAATAGTCTGCGTCAAATAGAATCTACTAATCCCCATACCCATTCGGATTCGCCTGGAACCAGTTCCACGCGGTCTGGATGCTGGCTTTGATGTCCGTGTGCTTCGGCTCGAAGCCCAGTTCCTTGCGGATCTTGTCTGCGTTGGCGTAAAGCGAAGGCGGGTCGCCGGGTCGGCGTGGGCCTTTCTCAACTTTGAAGTCGATGCCGGTCACTTCCTTGGCAGCATCGACCACTTCCTTGACCGAATAGCCTCGTCCGATACCAAGGTTGAAGAACTCACCCGTGCCGGGCTTGATCTTTTCGATAGCCAGTACGTGGGCGCTGACCAGATCTTCGACATGGATGTAGTCGCGAACGCACGTGCCGTCCGGCGTGTCGTAATCTTCGCCAAAGATGGTGATCGACTCGCGCTTGCCCAAGGCCGTGTTGAGAATGACGGGGATCAGGTGTGTTTCGGGTTCATGATCTTCGCCGATGCTGCCATCTTCTGAGGAGCCTGCGACATTGAAGTATCGCAGCGCGATGAAGCCGAAGTCGCCGTTGGCTGCGGCATAATCTTTGAGGACACGCTCGAAGAAGAGCTTGGACCAGCCGTAGGGATTGATCGGTTCCTGCCTGCTGGTTTCGACGATGGGCATTTCATCGGGGATGCCATACGTCGCGCAGGTGCTGGAAAAGACCAGTTTCTTGACGCCAGCCTTGTCCATGGCCATGAGCAGGCTGACGCTGCCTCGCGTGTTGTTGTCATAGTAAAGCAGCGGCTCATCGACGGACTCACCGACGTAAGCCAGGGCCGCAAAGTGCATGACGCAGTCGATCTTTTCAATCTTCAGGATCTCCGCGAGTTTTTCAGTCTCGCGAATGTCGATCTGGTGAAATGTGACTCCTGAGGGGATCGCTGAACGATGGCCTCGATAGAGGTTGTCCACCACCACGGGGGTGTGGCCTGACTTCTGGATGCAACGGACGGCGTGGGAGCCAATGTATCCGGCTCCACCAGTGACGAGAATGTTCATGTGCTTCACTCCTATGACAACAAACAGTGTAGCCAATTCTCCAAGTTGTCGGGGCGATCCGCCGGGATGAATTGGCAGAGGCTTGGATGCGCAAATGCACCCCTTGGATGGATAGCGCGAAAGACAACGCGCGTTAAGATGATTCGTGAATTCTCATGTCCATCTAATCTGGAGCGATCATGTCTTACGCACGATACTTGATTCTGGTACTTTTAGTTGGTTGCCTGGTTGCGTCGGGTTTCGTTTTCTTTCCTGCGACGCCAGCCCATGCTGAGGATAAGGCAGACGCGGCTGCACCTGCAGAGACGGATAAACCCGAGGCTGATCCTTTTGCGGAGTTGCCACACTGGCCTGTGGGATTGAAACTGCCAGACTCGATCACGGAAGGCTGGGGACGGGCTGAACGCATTAGAAAATCCCCGCAAGCTGACATATTGGTCTGGACGCCGCCGGGGGCAAAGAAACTGCGCGCGGTATTTCTGATCCCAGCCAATACGGACAGTAAGCACTTGGCTGAGCACGATGCTGTCCGCAAGGTCTGTGCCAAGCATGAGATAGGCATTGTTTACCTGAGGCACTTCGGTGGTGAGGTGATTGAGCGTTCTGACCCGCCCACGACCGCAGATGAAAAGTTTGCGGCGACATTGGATTTCATCGCCAAAGAGACAGGCATTGCGGAGTTTCGCCATGCCCCGTGGATCACGCTGGGTAAGAGTTCGCGCGGCCGATTCCCGTTCCGCACCACATGGTGGTTCCCGGATCGCGTGATCGCTTCCATCTCATACCACGGCGAAGTGCCGACCTGGCCGATGGAAAAGTGGTCAAAAGTGGATGATGAATCCGTGTTGCACCTGGCGATCAATGGCCTGACTGAGTGGGATGGCACGTGGTACCGCCATGTGCGCCCGGGCCTGCTCAACTACCACCACCACACCAACTGGCTGGCGCATCAGGTCGTGCTCTACGGCGTGGATCATGGTTACTACGTGGATCAGCATGGCACGCCGGGTTGGGGGAAGAAAGTCCCAGCGACGCATATCAGCACAAAGCGTGTCTGGGATTATGCCGCGAAGTTCATTGACACGGCCATGGAACTGCGCGTGCCCAAAGACAGCTACCCGACAGACAAGCCGACCAAGTTGAAGCAGGTGGATCGGGCGACGGGTTACCTGGTTCATCCACGAGCGCCAGAGCAGTTGCTCGGGCTCAAGTGGTTTGCCTTCGAGCAGGATGAGAAGGGAACGTATCAGGTGATACAGTGGCCTGACCGCCCGACGCCTGTTTATGACGATGAGCAGGGGAACGTGCCGTTCGACAAGTTGATCCTCAAGGCCACGGACGTGCCCGAGGATAAACGGGCGGATTATCTGTGGATTCCCAATCGCGCGATGGTCAGTGCCTGGCTTGACCTGCACGATCTTTACAAGACCAAGAAACGCGTGATGCCTGCGGAAGATCAGGAGTAGCGCGACGTACTGCGGATGATATGGATCACCTGGCAGGACCGACGCATATGATGCGTCTGTTTATTCGGGCGATTCTCCTGCCAATTCCGTCGGCGCAGAGTGTGGCTATGTCAGAATGAGGATGCCTCGGCTTGTCTGTGATTCAAAGATGACCTGGCCCATGATGCGTGGGTCGAGCCATGAGCATCGGATGATGACGGCACAAAACCACTTAATGACCTGAAATCCGTGGCTTACCAAACGAAACTTTCGCAAGTGAGTCGTGTGTGACTTCAGTTTTTACTCACCAGGTCTAAGTACGAAAAAAGTCACACACATCACGCACTGACTTCGCAAACAGATGCGGGGACGCATCCAGCCACCATCATCTCCAGCTGTACAAAGGATCAAGCAGGAGCCCATCTCCGCAGATAGTGCTCATTTTGCACGATCTTTATATTTTAAGGTCTTTTTATGGCGGTCTTGTTTAAAACTTAAGTTGTTGACAATCAATATTTTGAAGAAATAGTCCAAAATGTTCACCAGAAGCATTGACATAACCGATACAAAGATGTATCCTCCATGAACGTTTTGAACGTATAAACATCCACTGATGCTATGTGGAATTTTGAAAGGATTCGATCATGGCCGCCAAGAAAACACGCAGAGCCAGCCGCCCCAGCAACCACGAGTCAGAGGGAGTGATCCAACCAAAATTCCCTCGCGGACTGACTGAAGAACAGAAGCAAGTGCTGGCCGAACTCCTGCAAGGCCCAATCGATTACATGGACGACCCCATCTTCGAAGAGAAAGATGCCTATCAGCAGCTCTTCGCAGATGACAAGATGATCGAACGGCCCAGCGTTTCCTGGTACGACCAGATGCTGGCCACGCGTCAACCCACACCCACCCAAGCCAAGATCAGCACCAACACGCCACTCTTGGATAAGGATCAGGAGCGCGACTTGTTCCTGCAGTTCAACTTCTGCCGGTTCCAGGCCGAACTCGTGCGTCAGGACATAGATGTCAACAAGGTTGGCAAGAGGTTGGCCGACAAGTTGCTTGTCTGGTGGGAACAGGCCATGGACTTACGCGAGCGCATCGCGGAATACAACGTGGCATTGGTCCTGGCGATGGCCAAGCGATTCCCAAGCTCCAGCTTGGACCTTCCTGAGATGGTCAGCGAGGGCAATCTTGCCCTGCTGCGTGCCATTGACAAGTTCCAGTACTCGCGAGGCTTCAAGTTCTCGACATACGCCTGCCGGTCGATTCTCAAGGCTTTCAGCCGAATGGGTAAGAAAGCCATGCGCTACCGCGACACCTTCCCTGTCGAGTTTGAACCTGATTTTGAAAGGTCAGACTACTCGGAAGTGAAAGCAGCGGATGAAGAAGCCGCCTGTGCCGATGAAGTGGGCAGAATCTTCCAGAGCAACCTGTCTGAACTCTCTGAAATCGAATATCAGGTGATCGATCTGCGTTTCAACATGAGCGATCCCGACTCCGACAAAAAATTAACGCTGGCCCAGGTCGGCGAGCGGATCGGCCTGACCAAGGAACGCGTCCGCCAAATTCAGAACCGGGCCTTGGCCAAGATGAAGCAGACGCTGGAGGAGACCTATCTCGATCGGCTGAGTCCAGAAACGGCAGCAATCCTGGATCAGTAGGCTGAAAGAGACCTGGTGGAAGTTAACGCCTGAATCACCAGAATAATCATGGATTTCTTTGTAGCAAGGTGCCCTGTGGGGCATCTTGTTTATTGCTGGTCAGGGGTTTAGGGGTTAATCCCTTGAGATGACAAAACGCATGTGTTCAACATCTTGAGACGGAACCGTGTGCAGGGCGAACGCATGTACGGGATTCATACGCACCAATCGGGCGGAGCATCAGAGGTAGGATGGGTTAGCGTAGCCTCTTGGCGGAGCGTAACCCATCAATGAAGTCCATGGTCATGCATGCTCCGTTGATGGGTTACGGCTTGATGGCTCGCCTAACCCATCCTACAAGCCACATGCGTTTGCCCCGGAACCGTGTGAATGTGATCTTCAATAAATACTCAATTTCTGTTAAAATGGGCATTTTTCGTGCACAGACCATGTTGGTCCGTGAGATAATGGTTAATTTCAAAATCGTTGCTTAAAACACTTGACGGCGAAGGAAATTCGAGTTAATCTTTTCACCAGTGCAGGAGATGGTTTCAGGAACCTTTCCTGTCGATGGTTCGAGAGAGTGAGACATTTGTGTTGGCAGCCTCGGGAGAGTTCGCTGCCGGTAGTAGTTCAATCAGCTGGTTTCTGGTGCTGAAGCATCAGTTTAGTTAGTAAGGTTTCAGGTTTTTTATAGTTTCTCACACTTAACTCTCTTGGAGGAGTAAAAAATGAAGATTGCAAGTACACTTATGGGTTTGGGCGCTGCAGCCCTCTTCGCTGGTTCAGCCACGGCTGCACCATCACTCGATTTCACAT
>CAZJJN010000035.1:0-35038 GCA_964546335.1 uncultured Phycisphaeraceae bacterium | reverse complement strand
TAACGACCCATATCGCCAGTCTGTCGTGGCTGGAGCAGCAGGTGCCAGTGATTGGGCATCAGGCAATAGGCCAGCACCCGCATATTGACATGCTCTGCCGTCTCCTGCATTGCCTTTTCGAATGCAGCATAGTCAGCAGGTTTGTCAAAGATCTGCATCCGCGCGTTCCCACGATTGAGGACATGGAACACCATACCACCAGGTTGACATCGAACTGTGCGAGGCATGCACATAAGGTATCGAACGGGTAGTCGGGCGTCAATTAAATGTACTTATCCCCTTTTCCGAGTCCCAGCCAGAAGCCGTTGAACTTTGGCGATGCCCAGCAGTCGGCGGGAGGCTTTCTGCAAAGTGGTGTAATGCGGGATGCGTTTCAAGCCCAGATCGTGGCAGAGCGTGGGGTTGTCCTGGAGGATTACCACGATGCCTCGGTAATCGGTCTAACAAGAAAAGGGGATAAGTACATTTTACGTTCCTTCTTCCTTCCTCGGTCTGCCTCGTGGTCGGAAGGTGGACGACAAGTCCAGTCGAGTGGCGGTCTGTTTCTGCCATCGTTCAGAGCCATAAGGCCGACCACGTTGAATGCACTGCTGCAACGCTTCGGTCTCGTTCTTGTTCAGTGCCTGATTCACCAACCGGCGCCAATTCCTCGGGCACGCCACAGGCCACGTCGCGAGCGTTGGCACCTCGGCCATCACATCGGGATGCTCGCGACGCCATAGACTGCACCATTGCCAATTCTGAGCTTTCTCCACAAGGTTGGCTGTCAGTGCGTTACGCTCGACATAGCGCGCGACGGTTAAAAAATGATCATCGGTCTGCACGGGGAAAGACTTATACGTGCCTTGATAGACATGTCCACCGCCGGTGCTGTGGCGATGTTCATGCCAACGGCGGACATGAGTGACAGTCAGCCGTTGCATGTAACGACCCATATCGCCAGTCTGTCGTGGCTGGAGCAGCAGGTGCCAGTGATTGGGCATCAGGCAATAGGCCAGCACCCGCATATTGACATGCTCTGCCGTCTCCTGCATTGCCTTTTCGAATGCAGCATAGTCAGCAGGTTTGTCAAAGATCTGCATCCGCGCGTTCCCACGATTGAGGACATGGAACACCATACCACCAGGTTGACATCGAACTGTGCGAGGCATGCACATAAGGTATCGAACGGGTAGTCGGGCGTCAATTAAATGTACTTATCCCCTTTTCTGCCCCCTTTTCTGCCCCAGAATTGTATGTGCCCCTTATCCGAGTCAGATTCTGGGGAGTATTACAAGCCCTACTTACGCAGAAGATTAAATACTGTCTCCTGCCATACATCTCGTACATTCTTGGCACGATTTCGAGCAGACCATCGAACCATACAAGATTGAACGATTATTAGGATAGCAAGAATCATATTCGCATACAAAATATATGAAACAAGACTCAATACACTATTGTTATCGTAGGCACTTCCCACTATAGATGGCATAAAAAAGCACACCATTGCCATGACCATAAGTGCCCCACACACACTTAAGAGCAAGTACAATATGTATATATTCTTGCACATGTTTTATTGCCTCTATGATTATGCATATGCTGTAAATCCACACTCTATGATTATATCACACTCAACACAATATTACTAGTCTTCCTCGCAACTGTTATCGCATAGGGGAAAGAAAAGGGGATAAGTACATTTTACTTTCCTGTTCCTGACACCTTTTCCGCGCTCGATGGGCACAAGCCCTTGCGCGTTGAGGACGAGTAAAGCTAGTAGCTGTGCGAGCGAGTGATCCAATATATGTACTTATCCCCTTTTCCGCGTCTGTAAAAGGGTCATCAATCGGTCGCACCGACCGCCGAGTTGCCCTGCCGGAGCCAGCACACCAATTCGACATGACGCAACTAACGCCAAACCGAATAGGTGACTTTAACCAACAATACGATGCCCAATATAATGTTCTGAAAACCCGAACACTTCCGGAATTGAACTAAAGAGAGCACTAACTAGGCTGTTTCTCACTCAAGAATGAATATTGATGTCTTATCTTCCTTATATATATGAACCAATATCCTTTTATCATCTAGACGTATTATAGATGCCAGCGCGCGATCATTAGGATCAATACTATCAATTACACCACCTTCTCCAATGACCCATGCAAAAGGCGATCCCGGGAGTAATTTTTCATACGAACTGTTATTTTTTACTAAATACCATTTATTATCCCGCTCTCTAATATCGAACCCACCGGTAATTGGGTAGGTATTACCGAAACGTATGGCAAAAGATATGCAACCTAAGTGCTGAGCCATCGGACCAACACGACTCCAAAACTCTTCTTCGTTACTTGCCTCGTATACGTCCCGAATTAGCTTATCTGTTTCTGGGCGTTGACTTAAGAATCGATTTGATTTCGTGGTTTCTTTCATAGCTGTATTCGCATGGTTCTCGGAGGTCGGGTTATTATTAGCACATGCCACCACACTAATTGACACAGTCAGCATATAAATACTAAGCATCATTGCTTTCATAGACTTGTTCCTTTTCTTATCTGAATTTCATTATTTCTACGGAAATCATTTTAGCACTAGTCTGGCTCTACATTGTCCTCTAATGGAGGGCCATCTTGGTCTGTTTCACCCTCTACTTCTAAGTCGTCTTCATTATCTGACGTATCCTTCTTTCTGCGATCTCCACCACGCTCGACCAGGCAAGAAAAGGGGATAAGTACATTATTATATACCCTCTTCCTTCCTCGGCCTGCCTCGTGGTCGGAAGGTGGACGACAAGTCCAGTCGAGTGGCGGTCTGTTTCTGCCATCGTTCAGAGCCATAAGGCCGACCACGTTGAATGCACTGCTGCAACGCTTCGGTCTCGTTCTTGTTCAGTGCCTGATTCACCAACCGGCGCCAATTCCTCGGGCACGCCACAGGCCACGTCGCGAGCGTTGGCACCTCGGCCATCACATCGGGATGCTCGCGACGCCATAGACTGCACCATTGCCAATTCTGAGCTTTCTCCACAAGGTTGGCTGTCAGTGCGTTACGCTCGACATAGCGCGCGACGGTTAAAAAATGATCATCGGTCTGCACGGGGAAAGACTTATACGTGCCTTGATAGACATGTCCACCGCCGGTGCTGTGGCGATGTTCATGCCAACGGCGGACATGAGTGACAGTCAGCCGTTGCATGTAACGACCCATATCGCCAGTCTGTCGTGGCTGGAGCAGCAGGTGCCAGTGATTGGCGCATATTGACATGTTCTGCCGTCTCCTGCATTGCCTTTTCGAATGCAGCAAAGTCAGCAGGTTTGTCAAAGATCTGCATCCGCGCGTTGCCACGATTGAGGACATGGAACACCATGCCACCAGGTTGACATCGAACTGTGCGAGGCATGAACATGAGGTATCGAACGGGTAGTCGGGCGTCAATTAAATGTACTTATCCCCTTTTCCGTTCCATAGATGGCACCCGGCTGGCGGTTTGGAGATCACCAATACTGTCGAAGTAGCCTAGTTTGATGGCGACCAGACGATTCCAAGCGACTAACCATCGGCATTCACCATACACAAGAGAGTTTCTTTGGTAGTCGTATTCTGTATAGACGACAACATAAGATTGATATTGTCCTTGAACCAAACAACAATAAAGGGCGTAACCGCTTCAATCTTGACAATTGTATCACCGATAACATTACTCAATAGACGCTCCGGGTCGTAAACCTTCCACGTCCCGTCATACCCCCAAAACAGAGCAATCGGGTAATCTGAAGTGACCGAGGGATTATCAACGGTATTATCAGGAATGTCCTGTAGCTTCCATTCAACAAAATTTGGATTATCAAAGACACAAAGCGACTGACTATTATCCAGATGAAATTCTATAGATACATCTGAAATACTATAACTTTTTACCTTTTGTCCACCAACTTTCGCGGTGTCTTGCATTGCACGCTCAGACCTCGGATTATTTCTCTGATAGAAAATGGCTTCTGCTGCGCTACTGAATTCCTTGACCGGTCTGTGCAGTGCGGTAACACTCATTGCACGTATCCTACTCTTCATGGGATGAATCTCCACCATAGCTAAATTTATCTCGTTCTTTATTATAGAAGACGTGCTTGAATCCGTGGGGAGTCCGGTAAACGCGTTCTTCTTTATATCCTTTCTCACGCAATGCGTCAATTTTGGTCTCTTGTCTAGATTCTCGGTCAAGAAAAGGGGATAAGTACATTATTTATACCGGCGATAATCAGTCTGGGTTGCCCCAATCTCTCGGCCGGTGAAGTGGCGGATAACCGTGAGGGTTAATATAAATCATATCTGGTTCTACATGACTCAGAATCACTATCAAATTGGATTTGAGAATACTCAAATCAATAAGCTTCCGTATATCGACTCCGTTTCTCTTATCGTCGTTTTGGGCGATACGTGCAACAATCTCTTGCATCTCAAGGTCTAATGCATCTAGTTTCTTGAGTATGTCATGCGCCGTTGCGCGTCCCTTTTGTAACTCAAGCTCTTCAAGCTCCGTATTTAATAACTTTGGCTCGGAGTGGGAAAAATCTGTGCGTATCGCTAAATAGGCATGACTGTCTTTGTTACCTACTACACGAATAGTACCATTAGATGGTGGGGCCACTCGACAACCTGTACTAAATACAGCAAAGATCATCGCGATAACAATAGTTCGATGTTGGTTGGGGTGCATTAGTGTATTGCTCCAATCGATGGTAAGGTTTGACATCAAATTTCAATCAATCTGGGCAGAAGCATACCGCCTCTGTCACTTTTACTCCCTCTGGGGTGTATCGAGTCTGATATCGGGGTTTGCATGATACACTGCATGACCCCATAGAACATTTGATACAGACGGATTCACTTAATACTGTACCGTTTGGAAGCTCGAAAACGACTTCAGTCTTGACATAGCCATCAGGACACGACCCATCAGGACGTGTCGGGGCTTGTAGCCGATAGCACGGAGGCTGTTCATCGTCACCAGTTTGGCAGGGATCGACCTCAAGAGTCCCACTCCAATCTACGCCTCCATGCATCACATGATACCCGGCATAGAGGCTCATGCCATCGACATAGCCCAGAGGGTCGCGGGCCATGAATCGGCCGAGGGTCGGGTGCCAATACCGCGCGCGGTTGTAAACCAGCGAAGCACTTGGCCCCACCTGAATCTGCTCATCATGCAGCAGCCCCTGGAAACCAAATGGGCAAAGCACCGGCGAACCCGAGCCATACGTCCGGGCCGACCCGATCCCCGCAAAGCTCACACGCATCGGGTCTTCCTTGGTCGGCGAACTGTAAGCCACCGTGTCCCGGTCGCCGGTGTAGCCGAGGACGTTACTACCCATCAACCCACTGAGGATAGATAGGTCTCCAACGTCAACATCCCGATCACCATTCGTATCACCCTCTTCAAATTCTTTGTCAGACTCACCATAATATGTAGCCAGGATAGATAGATCACCAACATCGACCGAACCACCGGAATTAAAGTCCGCGATCAAAGGCACTGCGCTGAACGTGATCCGCTGTCCATAGGGTGTGTACTCATAGCGTTCGCTGAGTCGGCCATGCTCGTTGACCACGCCGACGACGTTGTGTCTTTTATATGTACTTATCCCCTTTTCCGTGCTCCCTTTTCCGCCTGCCTCTGGGTTTCGGCTTGATATCTCAAGAACCCCTGAATGCTAATAGAGCAAGAGAGGAGCACTAAGGACACAGTCAATACTACCCATACAAAGGTAAGATTGCTTGAAGGTATCACAAAAGATGCCATAAGGACAAAGCTGGCTAACACTCCGAGGTAAACACATACTGTACGTAAACGACTTGGATTCAGAACTAGAAATGGACTGACTACGACATTAAATATTATTATTATTAACGATAACACCAAATTTAATTCGAGCAGCCATTCCCGATTCTCCAAGGGCATATTCGCAACCACAAAATAAATGGTTGCATTCAACGGCAATAGTAAAAAGCTCACTAGTATATTTAGGATTCGATAAATTTTCATCACGGTATCATCCAACATGGAACAGGTCGACGATAGAGTACGGTACGAATAGTCAGTGTCTTATATGGCCCAGCTTTAATTGCCCGAGTTAATTTAAGGTCATAATACTCGAATTTCTGATTGGCACCCATCCCCTGCATCTGCAAATTAATATTATTAATATTTGCTTGGATTCCATTCGCTTTGTTTTGTGCATTCAATGCGGCTTGTGTTGCAGCGCCCGCGGCATTGGAGTAATGCCAAGAAATAGCTCCAGTTATCCCAGCGGCACCAGCAAAGAAGCCACCTACCCCCCACGATGTGGCTGCGAAAATAGGAGCTGCTGGACCAAACACCCATGAACCGACTGTACCACCGACTGCAATCGAAGTCGCGGTAGCGCCGAACGATCCTGAGACATAGGCTAAAGCCGTAGCAGTATCACCATAGCTCTCAGCAAGTTTCAACTGCTTCTGGGCCTCTTTGTTCAAGTCGGTGATCTGCGAATTGAGTTTGTTCACTTGCTGTTGTAATTTTAAAAAGTTCGCGGTGAATCGCTGGTATCTCTGGAACTTTTGGGAGCTTTTCGCCTGCTGTCTAGACAAATCAACATATGCCACTATCGAACAGCATCCGCTGGGGGGATCTTTATCAAAATAGAACCCATAGCTTGTTGTCCATGGAGTAGCAAGTTGTGGACCATCTCCGGTAAACGGTTGCCCGTCTTTCTTCCATGGATTTCCCGGTATTGTTTTGGGAAGTGTCCATCCTGATGGAACATTCATCCCACTCGGATCCACACCCCCGTACATCACGTGATACCCGGCATACAGGCTCATGCCATCGACATAGCCCAGCGGGTCGCGGGCCATGAATCGGCCGAGGGTCGGGTGCAAATACCGCGCGCGATTGTAAACCAGTGTCGCACCCCCGGCCCCGGAGCCGCCGCCACCCACCTGAATCTGCTCATCATGCAGCAGCCCCTGGAAACCAAATGGGCAAAGCACCGGCGAACCCGAGCCATACGTCCGGGCCGACCCGATCCCAGCAAATTCCCGATTGTGTTTATTATCCCCCGCAGGGATGCTTGGGCTTTGGTTGCCCCTTGGTTTATCCCCTCAATCTTTGTGTCTCTCTGTGCCCCCTGTGTATCCGCGTGAAACTCTTTGCCCCTTTTTGAAATTCATTGCAGAATCCGCTTATTCACGTGCGCGGCTCGTGGGGATACTTCTACTTGAGTCCCAAAGGGACATTTCGACTTCAGTTCTCGCACTGTTCTTTCCCGAATTGAATTTGCTGTTCAACTTGGATACACTGTTTGGCTCGCCTGTTTCGGTCCTGTCTGCCTGTCGCAGGCGGGTCCGTCGCTGATTCTCCTTGCCCGGCAGGCAGTGGGCATCAGCAACCGGGACAGCGAAAGGAGCTTTTTGAAGATGTCCGATACGCGAATTGATCTCTACGAAGGTATGTTCCTTCTGCCACAGGCTGCGTCGAGCGATCTGGAAGCCTCAGCCCAGATCATCCGCGGTATGCTCGAACGTGCCCAGGCGGAAACGCTTTCCCTGCGTAAGTGGGATGAACGTCGGCTGGCTTACCCCATCAAGGGGCAGAAGCGTGGGGTGTATTTCCTGGCTTATTTCCGTGCTCCGTGTCACCTGATTGCCAACATCGAGCGTGATGTCAACCTTTCGGAAGATGTGTTACGCTGCCTGATCCTGCGTGCTGAGCATGTGGGTGAGGTGGAACTGCAAAGTGCCATTGAAAGCCAGGACACTTTCAAGGTCGAGCAGGCTTTGCATGGTGAAAAGGCTGAGGGTAAGTCCGAGGCGGTCGCTGAAGCAGAAGAAGCCAGTGCAAAACCGGCTGAACCTGTTGCCTCGGCTGAGCCTGTTGCTTCGGTTGCGGGCGATGCTGATGACGCGGAAACCAAGGCTGAGTAATTCAGCCCTGCTGTGATGACATACCAAGCTGAATCATTGACTCAAAGCTGACTGAGGGGTTAATCATGCCGAATCTCAACAAAGTCCTGTTGATGGGAAACCTGACGCGCGATCCGGAGATGCGTTATACCCCCAATAACACAGCGGTGACGAAGATCGGCCTGGCGGTAAATCGACGTCGCCGCGACCAGGAAGGCAACCTGATCGACGACACGACATTCGTGGATTGCACTGCTTTTGCGCGCACGGCAGAAGTGATCAACGAGTATTTCCAGAAAGGTCGGCCGATCTTTATTGAAGGTCGGCTGAATCTGAACCAATGGGAAGATAAGGAAGGCAACCGCCGATCCAAACTGGAAGTCATCATCGAGTCGTTCGAATTCTTGACCGGTCGAGATGACAATCAGGGTGGTGGCGGTGGAGGAGGGGGTGGGCGACGCTCATCCGAAGGCTCGCGTGGCAACCAGGGCTACAGTGGCAGCCGAGGGTATCAAGGCTCAGGCAATGACGCACAGGGTGGCGGGGACTCCGGCGGTGGGAACTATGGCGGAGATGACGGCGGGCACGCCCCGATGGATGATGATGACATTCCGTTTTGAACGAAAAGACTAACTCCTGCCGACCGATGGCAGATGACACAACTTAATCACACGCTGGTGTAGCGCTGCAACGCGTGTTGCAGGCCGACGCCTAACTCCCTTTACTCTTTTGAGAGGACAGCAGATGAAACCCGTTGAATTACTCCTGACCGAAAACGTCGATAACCTGGGCATCGTGGGCGATGTTGTGAAAGTCAAGCCCGGCTATGCCCGTAACTATCTTCTGCCTATGCAGTTGGCTACCGTGCCCACCCCCGAGGCGGTGGAAGCTTTGCAGGAACGACGTCGTCAGGTTGAAGAAGAAATGAAACGGCTGCGAGCTGCTCAGGAGAAGATGATCGAGTCGCTCAACGAGTTCGAGCTCACTTTGGAACGTTCAGCCAACGAGCAGGGCCTGCTGTATGGCGGTGTCAGCCAACATGACATTGCTGAAGGCCTGCGAGCCGAGGGCTTCGAGGTCGAAGACCGCCATGTTCGCATTGGTGAGCAGATCAAACGGCTGGACAGTTACCTCATCCCCATCGTGATCAACAGCGACCTGAAGACGGAAATCAAGCTTTGGGTCGTGTCTGATCAGCCTTTGACTGCTGGGGAAGTCGAAGTTGAAGATGGGCAAGATGAGGAAAATGAAGAAACCTCTGTGGATGCACTAGACAAAGAGGGTGCTGAAAGTAATAATGAGTAAGTGATGAGGAAACGTTAAGCGTTTCGTTAAACAAGATTGTGGAACGTGGTCGTTTCGGCCACGAGTGTGACCAAGAAAGGCTTCTCTGCAAAGAGAAGTCTTTCTTTATGAATCGAGCGCGTTCAGAGGCGCTGTGTATGAACCGGCAGCATCCACGTCTATGTTTGACCTAAATCATCGGCCAGGCCCTCAAACAGCCTGTCTAGCTCATTTTTTGGTGTTTCCGTCAGGGACTTGCCTCCGTTAAGTTCTTTCTCCAAATCACTTTGAACATATTTGTCAATGGTGTCAGCCTCGATGGTATGGGCGAGAGATTGGAAATGCTCAGCCGCATCCGCGAATTTCGCTTTGCCGAATCCACGGAGTAGGTCGCTGGGTTGCTGCATCTTGAAATGCATTTGGCGAAGGTAGCTGAAACCTGGGATATAGTTGAAATAGCGCGTGGGCCTGGGTGGGGTGAGTGCATGTCGTTGGGGCATGGCCAGGGCAAGCAGGCCACACAGGGGAATCAGAAGTTGTCCCCAGTCGGAGAACAGACTTGCCCAGATGCGAACCAGGTCGAACGCGGAAGAGTATTGCGTGCCGAAGGCGGTATAAACCACGCCACCGAGAGCGACAAAGAAAGAGCACAGGACACCCAGGCCGCCCCCTCGAAGGAAGGCGTTAAGCCAGGGCGGTGATTGAACCGCCAACGCACTTTCGCTTGATCTGCAAGCCAGACCAAGCGGTTCACCGGGATGCATAACTTCCTCACCCTCTCCAAAGAGAGATTGTTACTAAAGAAGTTATCGACTGGATACCTTAGGGGTTCAAGGTGGGGAAAGGTCAATCGTTCTGAGGGGGGTTAATGCCGGGCAACGTGAAAACCCAAAGGTGGCCGATTGACTTCTTATGGGACTTTCGCGGTTGTTCGACGGCGACACGGCGGATTGCCGGGATCGACTCCGTCGGCACGATATGGACCTTACGGTAAGGCCTGCCAAACACATAGAAGCAGCCCAGCACTGGAATCACGAGCTGGCCCCAACTGATGACGGAATGGAAAAAGTTTTTACCAAACTCGGTTGCGGTGAAAACCTCAGATCCGAAGGCATGGAACACGGCTGAGGCCACGGAAATGGTAAATGTCATCCAGATCCCTACGCCACACCCGCGCAGGAACTGACGCATCCACCACGGGGAGTCCGTGACGAGAACGCGAAGTGACGAATCCTTTTCAGGCTTAGATGGGATCAGCGCCGAGCTCAAACCTTGCCTCCGTTGCATGGTCAAACATGCTTCAAGCAACATCGGCTGATTGTGTTATCCCCTTCACACAGGATCGTTACAGGCGTTACAAACCTATATTTGGCGAAAATAGTTTGAAGTCGACCAAAGGCTTTGAGGACTCGACTGAATTTATCGGAATGTCAGTTCTGGTTGGCTGCTTCTTCCGCCTGCTTGCGCGCTTCGAGTGCAGCTTTCAGTTTTTCACGCGTGCGCTTGCCTAATGAGGAAGGTTTCACCGTTTCCTCAGCCGCGGCTTGTTCTTCACGCGCTACTTTGTTTGCTTCAGGCTCAGCCTGGGCTTCAACCACATCAGCATCGCCCGACGTCAAGTCAGAAGTTGCCTCCGCAGAAGATTGCTCAGACGTGTCACCGTCTTGCGCTTCATCAAGCGTGGCAACCACTGCTTCATCATCCAAGGACTGGGCTTCGCTGCTTTCCTGGGCCTCGGCTGCGAGTTGCACATCACTGCCTGTGGACTGCACCTGGTCGAAGCGGACGCTGACGCGCTTGCTCACGCCGCGTTCCTGCATGGTGATGCCGAACAACACATCGGCGTTTGCCATGGTGCGCTTGTTGTGCGTGATGACGATGAAATGGCTGCGGTCGAGGAAGCTGCGCACGATCTGACAGAAGCGCTCGACGTTGGCATCGTCCAGCGGTGCATCGACTTCGTCCAGCACACAGAAAGGCGAAGGCTTGGCTTTGAACACGCTCATCAACAGGGCGATGGCGGTCATGGCACGCTGGCCACCGGAGAGCAGTGACAGCACGCGAGGCTCCAGGCCGGGCGGCTTGGCGATGATCTCGATGCCACTTTCCAGGACGTCGATCGTGCCTTCCTCGTCGATCGGTTGCAGCTTCATGTCTGCCTTGCCACCGCCAAACAGCTTGCGGAACATGCCGTCCTGGCCGGCAAAGTTTTCCTTGATCTCATCAAACGTTTTTTGGAAGCGTTCCCGACTGGTGATATTGATCTCTTCGATCAACTCTTCCAACTTCACTCGCGCCTCAACAATGTCGCGAACCTGCTGTTCCAAGTCCTCGGCCTGGGCTTCGAGTTGATCCTGCTCGCCGATGGCATCAAGGTTGACATTACCCAGCCGATCAATCTTCTTGCGTAATTCCTCGATCTCCGACTTGATGCCTTCCCAGTCGAAGCCTTCAAGATCGGGCGGATCGTTGGCGTCATAAGCTTCAGCCACATCGAGTTCGACTTGTTCCATGGCTCGCTCACGCACGCCTTCGGCTTTGAGTTCCACCTCGCGCTGGTTCATCTCCAGCTTGTGCAGTTGCTGCTCTGCCTGTTCGATCTGCTTACGTTGCGAACCCAGCGCGCCTTCAGCATCCGCAATTTCCCTGGTCGCGCTTTCCACTCGCCGGGCGATCATGTCCAGCCGAACGCCAAACTCCTGCATCTTGGCTTGCGAACCTTCGACGACCTGCTGGGCATCCTCAATCGACTGCTCATATTCCGTGACGCGTTCGCGCTGGCGTTTGAGCTGCTCATCAATGACATGCCGTTGCCTTTGCACATCGGCTAGCGCGATCTCAATGGAGCGGAGTTGCTTCTGGCCGGCGGAAAGTTGCTCGGACAATTGGCTGGCAGACAAGCGCAAGGCCGTGACCTGCTCGCGCGACTGCTCGACGCGCTCGCCCAGTTCCTTGAGCTGTGTCTCCATCTGCCTGGCCGCTTCCTGCTTGCGGACGGAATCTTCCTCAACGCTGGCGGCTGCCTGCTCGTTGGCTTGCTTCTCCTGCCTGGATTCAGCCAACTGCTGGTGAATGCGTTCGGTCTCGGCTGCGATCACAGGCTGCTCGCGTTCAATGCGTGCAACCTGATCGTCTATGGTTTCAACTCGGCCGGTGATTTCGATGACGGCGGTCTTGCTTTCAGACGCGGCCTGCCTCAGTTCATCAGTCGTGCGCGCCAGGTGTGCTGCCCGGTCAGACAACTGCTCAAGCTGGGTTTGCTCCCGATTGATCTGCGTGTTCAGTTCTGCCAATCGCGAGGCCAGTTCCATCAGTTCGCTGCGTCGGCTGATCAGGCCTGCATCGGCAGTGCTGCTTCGGCCGGCGGTGACGCGACCATCGGGTGCAAGGAAGGTGCCTTCCTGCGTGACGAATCGGCAGCCGGGCGAGATGGCACGAAGTCTGCGGGCGGTGGGCAGGTCGGGCACGACGAAAGTGAGTCCCAACAGATGGCGGGCAATCGGGGCCAGTCCCTGATCGAACCGGGCATAGCTGAGTACGGACTCGAAGGATTGGCCAGTCGCATGGTCGAAGTACGCAGCAGGCTCGCCAGCAACGTGATGATATTCCGACATGGCCAGGAAGGTGACGCGTCCGCCCAATGACTTGAGCGTGGATTCATCCAGTCGATCCAGCGTGTCGATGACGATGGCCTGCTGGTAATCGCCGAGCGCTGCTTCGATCAGCGGGGCATGCTCGACATCCACTTCAAACATGTCGGCCAGCAAACCATGCACGTAGCTGTAACGTTCATCGGTATCGCGCCAGGCAAGCACGGCCTTGACCGGGTCGGCCACGCCCTCACGCTTGTCTTCCAACTCCTGCAGCAAGCGCTTGCGCGACTCCAGGCCTGACCTTTCTTCCTTGGCTTGCGTAAGTGACGCGCTGATGGTGCGCTGGCTTTCGGTCAATTCCACCGCTCGGGCCTGCATGGTCTGTAGTTGACTCTGCTGATCCTTGTGCAACTCTTCCGCTTCACGCAGCCGTTGCTTGAGTTCATCGCGAAGCGACAGGCGTTCTTCCAGTTCGTTACCAAGTTCGCCCGCGCGCTGATCCAGTTTTTCTCGCTGGTTGTTCAGCGTTTTCTCGAAGTTGTCAGCCGCATTGATCTGGTTTTTCAATTCCGCGTGTCGCTGCATCAACGCCACGATGCCGGCCTTCTGGTCTTCCAGTTCGGATTGGCGGTCGTTCAGATCATGCTGATCGCGCTTGAGTGCTTCCTGTGCCTGCTCGAGCTCTTGCTGATTTTCTGTCTGCCTGGTTTCCAGTTGCTGATTGGTTTCTTCCTGACTTTCCTGTTCAGCCTTGAGTTCAAAGGCCCGTTCAGACAGTTCAGCCAGTCTTTGCATCTGCTGTTCGATCTGCTGCTCCAGATCCTCCAGCGAGCGCTCGGCCAAAGCTTTGCGCTGTTCGGCTTGCCTGACTTCACTTTGCAAAGCTTCTTTTTCGCGCTCGGTTTCGCGTTGTTCACTGGCGATCTGCTCGCGCTCATTACGCAGGTCAGCGACCCGGGCTTCCAGATCGGATAGGCCACGCGAAGCTGCGGCGCGGTCGGCCTCAGCCTGTTCATATGCATCATTCAGCGAGATCAATTGCTGTTGCAGACGGTGATAGTCAGCCAACGAATATTGCAGGCGAAGTTCACGCAGGCGGTTGGCATATTCCTGATAGTTACGGGCCCGGCCAGCCTGAATCTTCACGCTGCGCAAGCGACGTTGAATGTCTTCCAGCCGAGTTTCGGAAAGAGCCAGGTTCTGTTGAATGCGGTCGAGTTTGCGCTCGGCTTCTTTCTTTCGGGCTTTGAATTTTGAGATGCCCGCTGCTTCTTCAAAGATTTCCCGCCGTTCCTGAGCGTTGGCGTTCAGCAGTTTGTCCACTTTGCCTTGCTCGATGATGGCGTAAGCATCGGTCCCGATGCCGGTGTCCATGAAGAGTTCGCGGATATCGCGCAGACGGGCCCGCTTGCGGTTGATCAGGTAATCGCTGGTGCCGTCACGGAAGAGCTGGCGGGTGACCGTCACTTCGTCCATATCAAGGGCCAAAGTGCGATCCTGATTGTCGAAGGTGAGGGTGACGCTGGCCATACCCGAGGGTTTACGGCCTGCGCTGCCGTTGAAGATCATGTCCACCATCGCCCCGCCCCGCAGGCTCTTGGCAGACAGTTCGCCGAGGACCCATTTGATGGCATCGACGACATTGCTTTTGCCGCAACCGTTCGGCCCGACGATGCCCGTCACTGGCGCATCGAAGACGATGTCCGTTTTGTCGGCAAATGACTTGAACCCGCAAAGGGAGAGTTTGGCTAATCGCACGCAATGACCTCCATGTCCGTGCCTTGAAATGATCCCCTGCACAGGGATTCCAGGAGAAAATCATCCATGATTTGCGTCGGCCCGTCCGAGGCCGACCGAACTGCACCTTCAATACACATCACTTTCTCACCTGATCATTCATTGTAACCGAAACGGCGCTCGCACGATAGATACGAATCGACATTTGACCAGTTTTCATTGGCTGGCGAGACTACGTTAATTGTCATTGATTACTCCATCATTTCAACTGGTGAACCAAAGGAAAATGCCATGGCTAAGAAAGACCCGTATGCCCCAAGTCCTGACGACCGTTTTACCTTCGGCCTGTGGACCGTCGGTAACCCCGGCAGAGACCCGTTCGGCCTGCCCACACGCCCGACCCTGACCCCCGCGGAAATTGTCGATCTGCTTGGCAAAGCAGGCGGTGTGTATGGCGTGAACTTCCACGACAACGATCTGATCCCCATCGACGCAACGCCTGATGAAGCGGCTCAGATCAAGAAAGAGTTCAAGGCAGCCCTTCGCCGTAACAAGTTGAAGGTGCCCATGGCCACGACCAATTTATTTGGCGACCCGGTGTTTAAGGATGGTGCCTTTACCAGCAATGATGCGGACGTTCGCGCCTACGCTATTCAGAAGACGATGAACGCGATGAAACTGGGGGCCGAGTTCGGGGCCAAGACCTACGTGTTCTGGGGTGGCCGGGAAGGTGTGGAGTGTGACGCGACCAAAGACCCGGTCGTGGCGGTGAAGCGATTCCGCGAGGCCATCGACTTCCTGTGCGAATACAGCATCAGCGAAGGCTTCGGCTACAAATTCGCGTTCGAGGCTAAGCCGAATGAACCACGCGGCCACATCTATTTCGCTGTGACTGGCAGCTATCTCGCCTTGATTCCGACTCTGAAGCACCCGGAGATGTGTGGCGTGAACCCGGAAGTGGCTCACGAGCACATGGCCGGGCTTAACTTCGTCCATCAGGTGGCGGCGGCCCTGGAGGCAGGCAAGCTGTTCCATATCGACCTGAACGACCAGGAGTTTGGCCGATACGACCAGGACTGGCGTTTCGGTTCAGCCAACCTGAAGCATGCCTTCTTCCTTGTGAAGTTGCTGACAGATTATAAGTATAAGGGCAGCAAGCACTTCGACAGTCATGCTTTCCGTACCAGTGACCACAAGGATGTGATTGAATTCGCCCGAGGATCGATGCGGACGTACAAGATTCTCGAATCCAAGGTGGAGAAGTTCAATAAGGATCGCAAGATTCAAGGGTTACTTAAGAAGATCAACCGCGATAGCCGTACGACCCAGCCTTTGGTCAGCGGTTTCAGCAAGAAGAAGGCTAAGGACTTGCTGGCGATGGACTTCAATCGCGAGAAGCTGGCCGATCGCTCACTTCCATATGAGGAATTGGATCAACTGGTCTGCGAACTGATCTGGGGCATTCGCTGAATGGCGAACTTTGTTCATCGAATAATGAATTGAAAGTGGAGCGGCCGCACGAAAGTGCGGTCGTTTTCATGTCAGCAATGCGCTAATGTATGGCACTGAATCGGGCATATTTTTAGTAAATCTATTGTTGACAATGTCTTGTAGAAATTTTTTGGGTGTCAGATCGTCCGAGAAAAATTATCAAAAATCAGGCTTAACCTCTTGCAGAAACGCCAACGTTGGGATATTCTTTTACATGTCTTAGGGAATGCGGGGAACAGAAAACGAGAGAGAGGCCTCGTCTTCTTCAATCCCCCCGATTAACAATCTAGTTTGTTTAACACTGTTTTTTCTCTGCATATCGCAAGAGAAGGAAGGATGAAGAGAGATGAAAATGATGAATGTTCTGTTTGGTTTGGGTGCTGCAGCCCTCTTCGCTGGTTCAGCCACGGCTGCACCATCACTCGATTTCACATTCGTCAACACCACCGGTGGTTTTGACATTTGGCAAGCAAGCATCAGTGGCGATCCCGTCAATGCTGTTGATATCGATTTCTTCGGCGTCAATACGGGTAATGTCCCCATTCTGGGCAACCAAGTTCTGTTTTCAGACAATGCAGCCACTGCTAATGCGATCATTCCTGGCTCTGCTGATACCCTCAGCTATTTCAACGCCGTTTCAAGTGACATTCTTAATGTTGCAACTCAAACCGGCCATACTGGTCCTGGCGTTGCCACTCTGACTGGTGTTTTCGCCAGTCCTGGTGCTGCTACCTTGAACGGCAACTTTGCGATTCTGGCTGTTCCTACTGGAACTGAAGGTACCTACAGCGGTACTCTGGCGGGTCCTGGTGGTGTCAATCTCGGTACCTTCAGCGGCAGCTTTGGTGTTCCCGAACCCGCCAGCCTCGCTCTGCTTGGCTTGGGTGGTCTGGCCTTGATTCGTCGTCGCTAAAGCTATGACGAACATGTCCGTCGTCGCTAATTGCTTCGACGCCATGAACTGTTTCGCCGAACAGGCGTTACAAAAAGCATGATGCATACAGGTGGGCTGAAAGGCCCGCCTGTTTTCTTTTTTATATAATACATCTAGGCGAGGTCATTTCCTGTGTTAGACTATATTGTAAATGAGTTCATAGTGAGAAGTAGAGATGATGAACCATCACATTCAAGGCCTGTTCTGCTTTTTGGGTATTTGGCTTGTGTTCGTGCACTCTAGTCATGCTCAGAACGCCAGGGCTTGGTATTTGCCTGGAAGTACTGCAGATGCCGGGCAAATCTGGCTTTTTGCTGATGAGATTCAGACCTACAACATTCGTGTCATTGGCCCGGGAGCAGACGCCCTCACTTTTCAACCCGGTGTTAACGAACCGGTCTGGATCGGACAAGGGCTGACCCCGCAGGATGGGTATGGCAACATCAACTGGGTCAATTACTCTCCCGAAGAATTTTCAGAAATACTACTAAACCCCAATCTGTCACTTTCCACAGATTGGCATAACACAGGGGTGGCGTTTCATGATGCACAGAACGGCCTGGAACTTCAATTTCAGGAATCCCTCGGCCTGGAAGTGACAACAGATCCTGTACTGGCTGCAATCCATGGCGATGCGAATTTTGATGGCATGGTTGACGTTTTGGACCTGGCGATACTGGCAACCGAATACGGAAGTGGTAACGCTTCATGGATGTCGGGCGATTTCAACGGGGACGATGTTGTCGATGTGCTTGATCTGTCGATTCTTGCAACGTACTACGGATCGTCCGCGGCCATCCAATCCGAGGGCTTCATCGGCTATAACGAACCAACCCCCATCCCCGAGCCGGCCAGTCTGGCTTTGTTGACGTTGGCTGGACTTTCTCTGCTTCGCCGTGTGTAAAATGCTTTCCTCAGCCAGGCTGTGTGATACGATCATGTCATGAAGTTTTGGCGCGACCGAGTCATAAAACACTATTTCCTGAAAGTCCTGGCGCTGAGTTGTCTCTTGGCCTTGCTCGCTGCCAACCCTTCCGTTGCAGCACCTGATGGCAACGCTGGTGCAGATCAACCTCAAGAATCAGATCCCGAAGTCGCCTCGGCTCAAACGGTTCGCGAATGGATTGCCCAGTTGGATTCTGATTCCTACGCCAAGCGTGAAGCAGCTTTGCGACTTTTACTGCAATGTGATGCCATTGACCTTGACCTGTTGAAGAAAGCCTATCGCAGCAGTAAATCCATTGAGCAGCAAACCCGATTGTTTGATGTCATTCAACATCATTTCCTGGCCCAACTGATTAAGGCAAGTGATCAATTCAAGCAGGACAAGCAGGGATCGCTTGGCATTACTTTTACGGAAGACATCACGGAAGCGCAAAGCAAGCCAGCCCTGGAAGTGATGCGCACCTTCCCCGGATTCCCGGCCCATGGACGCTTGCGCGCGGGCGATCACATCATCGGCGTATCGGGTGATGCGTTAAAACCCGGACAAAACCTGACCGACCAATTTGCTCAAGCCATCCGCAGCAAAGGCCCGGGAGGCCAACTTCAATTGACTGTGGAACGACTCGGCAAGGAGTTCAAGATCACCATCACCCTTGGCAGTTTGCAGGCTTTACAGAATGTTTATTTTCCAAGTCAGATAAATGATGAGCCACAGTTGGCCGGTCCTTATCAGGTCAAGTGGATTCAATTCCTGGAAGAGCTTGAGAAGCCTGTCTAGAAAGATTCGTCAGATGCGTGAAGGATGCATATCTTGAATACGCATTGACAAAAAGAAAACCCTGACTCGGAGCGGGTCAGGGTTCCTTGTGTACTGTCACGGGCTTGTTGTCCGGGCGGACAAATCATGAACGACTGAGATGGGTTACATGAACCCAATCGCACAGGTCTGAGTCAGACCATTTCTTTCAAAGACTTGAGAGCGCGAAGCTTAACCACGGTGGTGGCAGGCTTGGCAGCAATCTTGATTTCTTCGCCGGTCATGGGGTTGCGACCCATACGTGCCTTGGTGGCTTTCTTCTTGAAGCGCACGATCTTCAGCAGGCCGGGAATGGTCAGAGCGCCAGCACCACGCGGGTTGCCGACATCTTTCTTGACCAGATCGGTCAGGCTGTCGAACACAGCGGCCACATCCTTCTTGGCCAGGCCTGTGTCTTCAGCGATTGCGGAAAAAAGTTGTGTTTTGGTTAACGGTTTCTTCGAAGCAGCGGCTGTTTTTGCCATAAGTCACTCTCCTTAGCGACAGGTGTGATAGGACTCCGTCCGTGACAGGCATGATTATGGCATAAAACAGGGGCAATGCAAACACAACATGCATTTCGCCCTGAAAAGCAGGGCCTTTCACAGCGCGACTTTGCAGAGGGGCTGGCCGATCTTGGAACCTTACCCCGACTCACCGCGACTCATCACATCGCCAAATCAACTTGTCATTTTGGCAGGATTCGTCGGTCGGTTGGCGCGTCTGGCAGTGAAAACCGCCATTCACAGCCTAAAATCGACGATTTTCCTGTATGCCCGACGGCATCCCGCTTGCACATTTCTTTCAGCGGGAAGATTCCGCCAACTTGGATAACCAGCCATACCGTAGAGGTGAATCATGGGTAAAACAATCGGCATTGACTTGGGCACCACCAACTCCGTCGTCGCAGTGATGGAAGGCGGTAAGCCCACTGTCATCATTAACAGCCAAGGCGCACGGACGACGCCTTCCATCGTCGCTTTCACAGAGAAGGGCGAGCGACTCATCGGCCAACCGGCCAAGCACCAGCAGGTGACCAACCCGAAGAACACCGTCTTCTCCATCAAACGCTTCATGGGCCGACGCCATCGCGAGGTCGAAAGCGAAGAGAAGATTGTGCCTTATGAGGTGACTGGCGGCGCGGAAGACCTGGTCAAGGTCAAAGTGCGCGACAAGGAATATACGCCACAGGAAGTCTCGGCCATGGTCTTGCAGAACCTGAAGAAGACAGCTGAGGATTACCTGGGTGAGAAAGTCGACAAGGCAGTCATCACTGTCCCGGCTTACTTCAACGATGCCCAGCGCTCCGCCACTAAGGAAGCCGGCCAAATCGCAGGCTTGCAGGTCGAGCGCATCATCAATGAGCCGACCGCCGCTGCTCTGGCCTATGGCCTGGACAAGAAGGCGAATGAAAAGATCTGCGTCTTCGACCTGGGCGGTGGTACGTTTGATGTTTCCATCCTCGACATCGGTGATGGTGTCTTTGAAGTGCTCTCCACGCATGGCGACACCCACCTTGGTGGTGACGACTGGGACCAGGCGCTGATTGATTATCTCGCTGATGAATTCAAGAAGCAGGAAGGCATCGATCTTCGTAAGGATGCCATGGCTTTGCAGCGACTCAAAGAAGCTGCGGAAAAAGCCAAGTGCGAGCTATCAACTTCGCAAGAGACGACGGTCAACCTGCCGTTCATTACAGCCACGCAGGAAGGCCCGAAGCACTTGCAGATTACGGTGACACGCTCGCGCTTCGAGCAGGTGACCGAGAAACTGTTCGACCGTATCCGTAAGCCGGTACTCAAGGCCCTGGATGATGCCAAGCTCAAGCCGGGCGACATCGCGGAAGTGGTACTGGTCGGTGGCTCGACGCGTATCCCCAAGGTGCAGGAAATTGCACGCGAAATCTTTGGCAAGGAGCCGAACAAGAGCCTGAACCCGGACGAAGTTGTCGCTCTGGGTGCCGCGATTCAAGGCGGCGTCCTTGAAGGTGACGTTAAAGATGTGCTCCTGCTTGATGTGACGCCTTTGACGCTGGGCATCGAAACCCTTGGTGGCGTGATGACCCGACTCATCGAGCGCAACACCACGATCCCCACCAGCAAGACGGAAGTCTTTTCCACGGCTGCGGACAATCAGCCCAGTGTGGAAATCCATGTCTTGCAGGGTGAGCGCGAGTTCGCCAAGGACAACCGAACGCTGGGCCAGTTCACCTTGGATGGCATTCCCCCGGCCCCGCGTGGCATGCCTCAGATTGAAGTGACGTTCAACCTTGACGCCAACGGCATCCTCAATGTGTCGGCCAAGGACAAGGCCAGTGGCAAGGAACAGTCCATTGAAATCAAAGGCTCAGGCGGCTTGAGCGAAGATGAAATCAAGCAGATGCAAACTGACGCGGAAGCCCATGCGGAAGAAGACCGCAAGCAGCGCGAGCTGGTCGAAGCCCGTAATCAGGGGGACAGCATGGTGTACCAGACGCGCAAGCAGCTTGAAGAATATGGCGACAAGGTCAGCAGCGAAGTGCGCGGGCAGATTGAGTCGGCCATCAACGAGCTGGAAGAGAAGGTCAAGGGGGACGACCCTGAGGCCATCAAACGCAGCATGGAAGCCTTGCAGACTACAGCTCAGGAGCTGGGCAAAGCCATGTACGAAGCGGCCGGCCAACAGGCAGCCGGTGGAGATGGGTCTGCATCAGGTGGCAACTCCGAGAACGCCAACGATGATGATGTGATTGATGCGGAATATGAAGTGAAGAAGTAAGACCGCGTCAGAAGTGATATGACAATTAAAGATAGAACATTGCCGCGAGTCGAAAGGCTCGCGGTTTTTTGAGCATACTTTATCGCATAATAGTATACGCTTCACTGTATCTGGAACGACCCCCAGGCATCAGATTACGACGACATTATTAAAAATGGAAGGTTCGGTTTTCATAGTTTCTTTTCCTCTTAAATACTACGTTGCTTCTCTAGTATTCCAAAATACTCAACCCATTCACCGACCTCTTTCGCACTAACACCTATTGCTCTAGCAAAAGCTTCAACACCTGCACTGCTTTTCACTACAGGTACTGAGTCGTATAAATTATACTCGTCCGGCTCAAATACACACTCAATACCTTCGCTGAAATCAGCACACCATTCAAGATAATCAATACTTCGTTTTCCTAAATATAACTCCCCCATAATTTCAACATTATTTGGCAAGTCTTTACACTCATCATAGATCTCAACCAACTGATCTTTAGTAGACTGATTCAAGTGCAACGCAATGTCAAGTGCAAGCCAATCAGGATCTCTACACAACAAGCTTAGGATAGCAAATTCTGGACGGTAATCTGATCCCCTCGACTGCATATACATATAGCCTGCTTCTATCGTTTTAAGTAAACGAATGCGTTCAGCTTCGCGCAGTTGGTGATAGACACTAATGATTAATTGAGTCAGTCTTGGTAGAGTCATCGCACCACACATCAATTGTTCCATGTTTCGTCTTTCAACCCTACCCTTCCAGTATTCCGCCAATGCTATTCCGATCTTCTTATCACGATGTTTCTTGGTGGCTTTCCATTCTTTACAGTCATAATGCGATTCGTCATAATGAGGTTCACACACTTCCTCTCTGGAAAGACCATACGCCTCTAACCAACTGATTAAGTAGTCTTGGGTGTATTCCATATGGCCGTAGAAGTTACTTATCTGTAACTATTGGGATTGAAAAGGTGTCAGTCTTCAACATATCCGCCAGGGTCAGATCCGTGACGGCCTTACGCTGGGCTTCGTTCATCTGGTCATAAACCGCCCAGTCCGGGTTGCCGTCCGGCGGCTCAGAACCCAGCGAGACGTTGCGACAGATCTCGATCAGCTCCGTCATGCGTATCTCATTCGGCGGCTTGGCCAGCGCATGCCCGCGCTCATCGCGCAGATTGCTCGTGACCGTGTTAATCAATCGGGCCTCTTCCAACTGCTGTGTCAGCTTGCGGACGGCTTTGTTGGGGATGCGCAGCGAGCGCGATATTTCTTCCCCTTCAACCACACGACCTTGTCGAAACGCCTTGCCGATACACACCATCACAGGCAGCAGCCAGGCGGGGTCGATGATGTCCTCTGCCCCGCGCGAAGTCCTGTCGTGCAGATCAAATTTACCGCCCGACATGGCTTGGAGCGTGTAGGTCACTTCCAGGCCGAACAACACGATCAGCCAGGTGATGTACAGCCAGATCAGGAACAACGGGATCAGGCCCAGCGCGCCGTACAGGCTGCCCAGCGAGGCGTTTTCCGCGTAAAGCTTGAAGCCGAACTTGCCTATCTCCCAAAGGATGGCAGCCACCAGCGAGCCAGCCAGCGCGGGCTTTAGCTTGACGCTGGTGCTGGGCATCAGTGAATACAACAGAAACAGCAAGACCCAACTGGCAGCCAATGCCGTGAACCCGGGCATCCACGCCAGCCAGGGGCCGAACCCTTCGACTGATCGCACCGTGTCATACAAGTTGCCTGCCACATAAAGACTGACGAAGAGCAGCAGCGGGCCCAGGGTGACGATGGCCCAGTAAATCATGATGCGTAAATGCCAGGGACGCCCGGCCGGGGCTTTGAAGACACGATTGAAGCTCTGCTCGACGGTCACGAGCAACGCCAGTGCTGCCCAGATCAAGACACCCAGGCCGACGATGCCAACGCTGCCCAGATCAAGCGTCCAGGCTTTTTCGATCAGCGGGTCGATCGCTTCCTGAATGCTCGTGGCCATGGCCTGACCTTGGTTGGTATGCAACTCCAGCGCTTCGATGTTGAAGAAGGTGTAAAGCTGATTGATGAGCAGTTCGCGCACCATCGCCCGATCAGCAAACGCGCGGAAGATCAGCAGCGCAAATGCAGCCAGGGGCACCAGACTGAAGATCGTGCGGAAAGCCAGGGCCGCTGCCATAGTCGTGGCCTGATCCTGGCGCAGCTCGCGCGTGCAGTGGCGCGCCAGGTCGATGGCGAAGCGTAACGACCTCTGCCAGCGCGTGAGCTCGCTTCGCGGACGGGTGATAACCCGCTGTAGGTAATGGGTGACGGCTTCCAGTTGGTTCACCCCCTTATTATCGACGTGTCAGGGAGTAAAAGAAAGGGCGATAATGTTACGGTGTTTACTTTTCTTGATGCCTGGTATGTAAAAGTTCTTCAAGCCGGGTCGTAACCACTCCCCCCCCAGGGATGGCAACGCAGGATGCGCCGGATGCCTTTCCACCCGCCACGCCATGGGCCGTACTTGGCCACTGCGTCCAGCATGTATTGGCTGCAAGTCGGCTGGTAACGGCAATGACCTCCCATGAAAATGCCCAGCGTGCCACGATACACCCACACCAGTGCAACCAACGTGAAACTGATGGCTCGATTAAATCCGCGGACGATCAGCATCATGGTGTTTCTCATGGCTCAACTGCTTTATCCCGCTGTTGTTCTTTTCTGGTGCGACGATCCCACTGCCGTTTCAGTGCCTCAGTGCCTTCCTGCAGCAGTCTCTGGTACTCCTCCAAGCTGCGCGGCTCGTGTGGCCTGACGATAATCAGCCAATCCATCCCCACAGGCAGCAAGTGTTGTTGCAAGCGGAAACTCTCGCGGAGCAGGCGCTTGATGCGGTTGCGTTTGACCGCTGTGCCCACCTTGCGCGATACGCTCAAGCCCAACCGACTGAAAGGTAACGCATTCGGCGAAGCGAGCATGGTGAGCAGCCCCAGGTTCTTTCTTGCGTTGGCGTGATACACCCGGCCAAAGGCGCGCCGACCGCTCAGTCGCATCTCGCGAGGGAAGTGGAAAGATGGGTTTTTGCGTTTGTGAGGTTCCAACACGCGCTATTTTGAACCCGAACGCCCAAATTTGGCAACTTATAGCCGATAATGAGTGAAGAAACCCCAAGTTTAGGGGTTGCCGATGCGTATTCCTTGAAAGGGAGTACGAGTCTCCTGCGCCGGGCGTGTCCATTGCGTCCCGGCCCTGGAAAGGTTGGTTAGCCGGTTTGCCTATTCAGTTCGCCTGCCCCCGCTGCATGCACGAGTCGATGGTGGCTCGCAAGTTTGCCGGGCGTGCTGCGCGCTGCCCGTCCTGTGGTTCGCGGCTGCGGATACCCACGCCTGTGTCGGAGATCGGCGAGCAGGTACAGAATGAAGAGATTGAGTTCGAACTGCTCGAAACACCCGAAGCTGAGTTGCTACCCATGCGAGATGCGGAAGATCATTCCAGCCCGTACTGGGCCAATGATTCCGGTTCATTCGTGCTGGAGCCAGCCGAAGTCGCGGAGGATATGGAGCCTGCAAAATCGCTGGCAATGTCGGATCGCGCCGAAGTCGAGACGGAGCTTGGTGAGGAAGGTGGCGCACCCCCGGCATTTGAATTGAACGATGGTCAGCCAACATCCGTCAGGGAAAGACGAACATCGCGCAAGAAAGGCCTTCCCGTTATTCCCATCGTGATCTTTGTTCTCTGTTCGCTGGTGATGTCGGCTGTGACCGCGATCGTGTTGATGAACAAGGATCGCTGGACGACGGATTCTGAGAATATCGTTCACCAAGTCGATGACTGGGCCAAGAACACCGTTCGCGATGAATTGGCGGCAGCGGGGGTGATTATTTCTGACCAGACTTCGTTCCGCTTTGCCTGGCAGACCAGCAGCTTGCAGAAGGGAGTCGTCCCTTTCGATGCGACCGCAGCAGTCGCGGGTAACGTGACGCACCGCATCCGAGGCAAGGTGGATATGCCTCAACGGTTACTCACGTTTGAGGCTACGCCTGAAGGGGGTGGCGAGAAGGTGTCCTATCAAATTGATATCCCTGACAGCGTGGCCAAGCAGGTGGGCGTGGGGAAGTGAGAGAATCGGCGGTTGGCGCGGATGGCTTGCCGGTGATCTCAATAAAGCAAAGGCAGACTCGACGCCTGTCCGGTCAGTGATTCGTGATCATTGACTCACGCAAACCCATCTCACTCGTACACCACTTCACGAATGGTATCCTGAGCCTTGAACCACTCGATGGTGCGTGCCAGGCCTTGCTCTAGCTCAACTTCCGCCTGCCAGCCAAGGTGTTCCTGAGCGCGGGAAGTGTCCAGGCATCGGCGGGGTTGGCCGTCCGGCTTGGTTGAGTCCCATTCAATCTCGCCATCAAATTCGCATAGCCTGGCGATCAACTCCACCAGATCCTTGATCTTGATCTCACGCCCGGTGCCCAGGTTGATTGGCAAGGGGTCATCCATCTTTTCCGTCGCGACGATGATGCCTTCTGCTGCGTCATCCACGTAAAGAAACTCGCGAGACGCACTGCCTGTCCCCCAGCAGATGATCTTCTCATCGCCTCGCCGCTTGGCTTCGATGCACTTGCGGATCAGGGCAGGGATGACATGCGAGGTGTGCAGGTCGAAGTTATCGCCCGGGCCGTAGAGATTGACTGGCACGACCACCGCTGCGTCCATGCCATACTCGCGTTTATAGCTGTCGAGCATGACGAAGAGGGATTTCTTTGCCACGCCGTAGGGTGCGTTGGTTTCTTCGGGGTACCCGTTCCAGATATCGTTTTCGTTAAAGGGGACGGGGGCAAACTTGGGATAGGCACAGACGGTGCCTGTCTGGACAAACTTATTCAGGCCTCGCCGTCTGCCATGTTCGATCAGGTGCAGGCCCATCGCCAGGTTGGCGTAGAAGAATCGGCCGGGATGATCACGGTTGGCGCCGATGCCCCCGACCTCGGCAGCGAGGTGGATGACCATCGTCGGGTTAGTTTCGTCATAAAGGCGCACCACGGCTGACTCTTCGGTCAAGTCGAAGTCCTTTCGGCGGGGAATGAACAAGCGGTCTTGCGAAACACCTCGGTCGCGCAATTTGCTGCAAACGACCTGACCTAGAAAGCCACCCCCACCAGTGACCACGACGCGTTCCTGCTGCCAGTTGATCATGCCAGCCCTTTACCTATGAACACTTTTTGAAGTAGTAGTGTCCGTGATTTAGCGATACAAATCAATATTGTGAAGCCATTCAACCCTTGCGTTTACCCCTTAGCATCAGCAAGCCGCCAAGGCCGAACAATGCCAGCGAGGTGGGTTCCGGGACCAGATTGAAGGTCACGTTGCGGAACGAAGCGTTAGCGGTTTGGCCAGAACGGTCTTCATCGTTGAAGAACACCAGGTACTGGAAGTTGCCGGTGAACATCTGCCCGATCGCGATGGTGTACTGCTTCCATTGGCCAAGGTCGGATGATGTGTAAGGATCATCCACCGTTGGGGCAGGCCAACTGCTTTGGCCCAGGTAAAACAGCGCACCACGGTTCAAGTCCGTGTTGTCGGGTTGATTGTCATTATCAAAAATCAGTCCCTGAGCTTCGCCGAGATCAGTTGAGAAATACTCCAACTCCAGCACAGTGTCCTCGGTGATCTCCCGAAGTGCCGGTGGCAACTCGACTTTGAACCAGTTGTTGCCACTGAGTTCAAGGGCAGTCCCGCTATCAAAGACGATGGCAGTTCCGCCGCCGTCCTGGCTGGGATTGGCATATTTCGTAATGGTTAAATCGTTGAAATCCAGTTGCACCCCAGCCCATGCAGGCGAGGCGATTCCAGCGACCAACCCTAATCCGAGCGCGACCATTCTCATTCCAAACATCACAATACTCCTCCAATTCAGGTATGAGTAATATCGGTCGCTGGAGGAAATGAAATTGAAATTGCCAGTCTTTTTGCACCTGTCGCAAGTGAATTATGTTTTCCCACGCGCTAAAGGTGGCATGATTGTTACAACTTGACGGGTGACTCAGTCCAGTTGGCTGGCCTGATCGACCAGGCGTTTGCGGACGCGGTCGCCGAAGATGGCATCCATCCGCGACAAAGCGTTGCGTTCCGAGTCTTCAACCTTGGAACCAAAGCCAAGGAACCCTCCGCTGGCCTGGGCGACGCTTCTGCAAGCAGCAACGATGGAGTCGCTGGGCAGATTTTTCGCAGCCAGCATGTCGCGCAGCACGAGCAGGGTTTCATCAAGCCATTGCTGGTCAGGTTTGGTCTCCAATAGAGAGGCCAGCAGCAGCGCAGATTTACTGCCCGGTTCGATGCCTTGCTCATCAGCCACGTCGAAGATGACTTCGCGTTCTTCCTTGCTGACTCCGCCATCCACCCAGGCAACTTCGATCAAAGGCATCAGGTGAAGCACCCCGGCCGTGTTACTGGAAAAGCCAAGATCTTCCAAGCGTTGTTTGAGGTGGATGTCATCCACCTGGCCGTGCGCTTCCTTGCGATGGGCTGCGGCCTGCTCAGCCTGCTGATGCAACTTTTCCTGAATGGCCTTGCGGGCGGCCACCTCCTGCATCAGGAAGTACTTCTGCTCGTTTTCGCTTGCCATCTTTTCCTCCGTTTGTCGTTCAGTGTTCAGCGTGCTGGCGATCATAGTCCGAGGCTTCAACGTTGGGGTCCTGCACACCCATTAACCTGGCTGCAATCCCCACCGCCAACGCAGCGGCAAACAAAGTCGCTGTCCCCGCGATCACCATACCAAACCACGAGCCGACTTCAGGCTTGCCCTCATCATCGCCGGGGACGAGTAGTTTGGCTGCCTCAGCATGATGCTCCGTTTCTTCATCCTTTGCCCCGACATCGTCATGATGATCTTCCGTGGCAGTCACAGCTTCGTGTTGACTTGTCGCAGCATCATGTACTTGCGCATCCAATCGACCCGTGCCTGAGAACAAAACAATCAACATGGCGCCAACACCGAGCCAGGCTTCAAGTTTGATCCACATCTTGCGTCCCTTTCCTTGTTGGTTCGCGAAGTTTAACGCCGACGCTTCTGCTTGCGTTGACGCGTATCACGAGAGGAGCTCGAACGTTCACGTGCATCAGCCGCCCGGGCCTGCCTGCGATTGACTGGGCGATCCGAAGATCGGCCGGCCCCGGCAGGCGTCGGACGTTGCGCTTCTTCGGTCGCGCGCTCAGCCGCGGAGTTAAACGCACTGCCAGCCTCGTCCTGTCGTGCCTGCTGCTGGTCGTAAACATTACGCATTTCAACATTGGCCGACAGACGGGCACGGAAAATCAAATCAGTCACACGGTCGCGCACCATCGCCTGCATCGCCGAGAACTGCTTGGCACCTTCGCCCTTGTAAACGATACGCGGGTCTTTCTCAGCGTAGCCTTGCAGATTGACCGAATCCTTCAAGCGGTCCATCGCATACAGGTGATCCTTCCAGGCTGCGTCAAGAATCTGCAACAACACGAAGCGCTCCAACGTGGTCAAGTCTGAACGAAGCATGGCTTTGCCCTTGGCGACCAGAGCTTCATGCAATGCTTCCTTGGACAACTCAGCAAACTCGCTGGCATCAGTCGGTTGAGCAAAGCGCTGCTCGCACCAGTCGGCCAGGACTTCGGCATCCTGCGTTTCCTCCAGCTTGGCTGCGACAAGTTTGTCCATCTCGTCGCCTTCCATCCATTGCTTCTGCTGCTCGACCAGTTTTTTCTGCAGTTCTGCGCGAGGCGTGGAAACAATCTGATCGCTGGTCAGTTCAAAGTCGAAGCGCTGTTTGGCCCAGGCAGACAACTGGCGGGATGCCCATTCCGGGTCCTGCTGGGCTGCGTTGAACGCCATCTCCAGGACAAACTCGATCGGGTAGTTCAGCTCGCGCTCGTGGTAAGCCGTACGGGCCATCTCCACAATCTTCTCAACGACATCATCCCGCTCAGGCAACTTCAAATCGGCAGCTTCGATTTGCGTGTCGAACTTCTGATTGGCCCAGTTGGCCAACTGCTGGTGAGCCCATAGCGGATCAAGGAAAGGCGCCAACCCGGACATGTCCTTCTTCTCAAGTTGTTCCTGTGCTGCTTCAATCAGAATCTCACGCACTTCATCAATATTCATCTTGCGAAGCTTGGTGACCGAAAGGTTCACGCCGAACCGGCTCATCGCCCAACTCGAAAGTCCCTTCAAGTCCCACTCATCCGGGGGCACATCGTTGGACATGTACTCGCCCAACGTGGTTTCCACGACCGCCGCCACATCTGCACTGCCGTCGTCCTTGATCTCCTCAATTATTTCGTTGAGATCATCAATGCCCCGCAGTTTGCCCGGCTCGACCGACACATCCAACTGCGTTCGGCACCACTCTGCAATCTGCGTGGTGACATACTCCTTGTCCAGATACTCATAGGTTGCATCTGCGACCGCTTCGCCGATGTAGTGGAAGATGATTTCTTCAATATCGCGCCCTTCAAGCACCTGCTGGCGAACGGTGTAGAAGCCGTTGCGCTGGTATTCCATCACTTCGTCGTATTCGAGCAGGTTCTTACGAATCTGGTAGTTCCGCTCTTCGACCTTGCGCTGCGCTTTCTCGACAGCGTTGGTGACCATCTTGTGTTCGAGGGCGTCGCCTTCTTTCATACCCATCTTGGGCAGCAGGCTCATGACCCATTTCTGCGCGAAGATCTGCATGAGGTCGTCTTCGAGACTGATGAAGAAACGCGACGAACCGTTGTCGCCCTGACGACCGGCACGACCTCGCAACTGGTTATCAATGCGCCGGGCTTCGTGCCTTTCCGTACCGATGATGTGCAGCCCACCCATTTCCTCGACATTGCTGTAGATTCTCAGTCGATGGAAGAGGAAGCCGGGCAGGTGGTCAAGGACTTGCGTCAACTGCTCGTCAGTCATGGATTCGACCGAATCCGAATCATGCCAGGGGGGCACGCCGAACCAATGGCTGGGGTTGTACCACTTGAAGTCATACCACTGCACCTGCTCGCCGAACTGCTGCACCCAGTAAATCAGTAGGGCCCGGCGGACTTCAGCATCGCTCAAGGCTTCGACCTGCTCTGCCTTCAGCTCGGTGTCGCGCTGGAGCAAATGACGATACGCCTGAGCAATAAGTTCATCATCACTCATACTCGACTTGGCTTTGGCTGGCAGCAGATTACGCGTCTGCCAATGGCGGACGAGGACATCGCGCGGGATCGGCTGCAGCTTGATGTCCGTGCCGCGGCCGGCCATGTTGGTGGCGATCATCACGGCCCCCAGTGAACCAGCCGCCTCAACCAGTCCGGCTTCACGTTCGTGCTGCTTGGCGTTGAGTACGGAGTGTTCGATGCGGTGACGCTTGGTCAGCATTTCACTGAGATGTTCACTTTTTTCAACGCTGGTCGTGCCCACGAGGATCGGCCTGCCCACATCATGCATGTGCTTGATTTCATCGAGGATCGCGTTCCATTTATCTTTCTGCGAAAGGAAGATCAGGTCGTTGCGGTCGTCACGGATGACAGGCACGTTGGTGGGGATGGCCACCACCTCCATGCCATAGATTTCCATGAATTCCGTGGCCTCGGTCATGGCCGTACCGGTCATGCCGGCAGTGCGCTTGAACAGTTTGAAGTAGTTCTGCACGGTAACGGTGGCCAGCGTCTGTGTCTCTTGCTTGATCTTGACGTTTTCTTTGCACTCAACAGCCTGGTGTAGGCCGTCCGACCACTGCCTGCCGACCATCAGGCGACCGGTGTTTTCATCGACGATGATGACTTCACCTTCGCGGACGACATAATCCTTGTCGCGCTGGTACACAACATGGGCCCGCAGCGCGTTCTCCAGCAGATGGGGCATGTCGATGTTGTTGCCCACATAAAATGAGCCGATCTTGGCGATGCGTTGCGCTTCAGCGACGCCTTCGTGCTCAAGGTGGACAGCCTTGCGATCCATTTCCACTTCGTAGTACTGGATATGCTGTTCGCGTTCTTCTTCCAGGCGAGGCAGTTCCTCTTCGCGCAGGCGCTCCAGTTCTGCCTTCATCTCAGGTACTTTGGCTTTGTCGCGCGCGTTACGAATATCACCCTCCAGACCCTTGATGCGCATCTCGCAATGCATCACCTTCTGGTTGGCGGCGCTCCAATTGGCTTGTTTCTGAATCAACTGTCGGGCAATGCGGTCGGCCAGCTCATAGCGAGGCGTATCGGTGTTGGCTGCACCGGAGATAATCAACGGCGTGCGGGCCTCGTCGATGAGGATCGAGTCCACTTCGTCCACGATGACGAAGTCGCGCTCTTTCTGCACCTGTTCCTCGGTGCGCATCTTCATGTTGTCGCGCAGGTAATCGAAGCCGAATTCGCTGTTCGTGCCATACACCACGTTGCAGTGGTAAGCCTCGGCCTTGAGTTGGGGCGGCTGCATGTGCTGAGGGTGAATCGCTCCAACGGTTAAACCCAAGTGATAATAGAACGGGAAGACCCAGTCGCGGTCACGCTGTACCAGGTAGTCGTTGGTCGTGACGACATAACACTGCAAGTTTTCCAGGCAGGCCAGATAGCAGGCGAGCGGGGCGACGATGGTTTTGCCTTCGCCGGTCTTCATTTCAGCGATCTTGCCCTCGTTGAGCACCATGCCGCCGATAAGCTGGACGTCAAAGGGTCGCGTGCGGAATGGAGGTCGGCTCTTGGGGTAAAGCTCGCGCACGGCGTTGTAGAGTTCAACGGGAATTTCCACCTGCATCCAGCCCGGCACCGTCGGCCACTCATGATGCAAAGCTTCGTACTGTTGGCAGCCCTTCTCGGCCACGGGTTCGAGCGCGTCAGCCTTGGCTTTGATTTCGTCGTACATCTTCTGCAGCGAGGAAGGCAGGCCGTCACGGTTGAATGAGTCGGCGTAAGTCGGGTTGAAGATGTTACGGATGCCGATAGCGCGGTCCATGACCTCACGCGCGATGGCCAGCGCCTGGGGCAGGTGGTCAACCATGCTGCCGCCTTCGGCAATGCGTGTGGCGATGTCGGTCGAGAGCTGTTTGAGTTCAGCATCGGTCTTGCGCACCATCTCGGCTTCAAGTTCACCGATCTGTTCGACGCGACGGTTGTAGGTCGTGACCAATCGCTCGTTGCGTGAGCCGAAAAACTTGGTCAGTCCTTTACTGATCTGGCTGGTAACCATGGGGTTTCCTTATGGGTATGCAGGTGAATCAGCCGGGCCTGCCGCGCGTGAGTAAAAAGCACAGCACGGTGGGCTTGGGTTTCGTTGACAGTGTGAATAAAAAGAAACGGAAGTCAGGCCGACATGAGATGAGACATCGGCGGTGGCAGATTCACCAACTGGGCGAGCATGGCCGAGCGACGAAGACCAGCCGGGCTGTCCGATTGCCCCGCGGGAAGTTGATTGGTATCAAATAGAAGCGGGGTGGGCTCCAACACCCAGGACTTGTTCGCGATGGCAGGGCGCTGGGCCTGCTTCTGACGGCGAACCTGCTGCAAAACCTGGCTGATTAAAGCCCGGGTACTGATCACCTCGCCACGCAGGGGCCCAGCCTGGCCGGGGATGACCTGAGCCGAGACCGGGTCGACGACACCGCCGCTGAAAACCAGCGCGATCGCGATCAGCAGGATCGGCCGAGGCAGGCAGGATGTCTTTTGAAGCGGGTTCATACTGTCCCTAGTATCGGTCGTAAATGCTGCCGCGACAAACTCAGTTGGCCCGACTGCGTAGGAAAGCTACGATAACCCACCCGCGACGGTGCGAGAAAGGCGTCAAAGACCATGAAAATACATGAATACCAGGCCCGCGAGTTGATGATGAAGTATGGCATCCCGGTGCCCCCCGCCATTCTGGTGCGGAACCCGGTCGATGCTGGCAAAGCCTACGACAAGCTGGTGCATGACCACAACATCAGTGCAGCCGTGGTCAAAGCCCAGGTGCATGCCGGCGGACGAGGCAAAGGTGGCGGCGTCAAACTGGTCAAATCAGCGGAAGAAGCCCGAAAAGTCGCGGCTGACATCCTCAGCAAACCCCTGGTTACACCTCAGACAGGCCCGGAAGGTGTGCCCGTCACACGATTGCTCGTTGCCGCTGGGGTGAAGATCGCCAAGGAATACTACATCGGCATGGTGACCGACCGTAAGAGAAACGGCGTCACGCTCATGGCCTCGGTCGAGGGGGGCATGGATATCGAGGAAGTCGCTCGCACCAATCCCGAAGCCATCATGACCGAGCTGATCCCTCCCGCAACACGTCTGCGACCTTACCAGGCGCGCAAAATCGCCTATGGATTGGGCTTAACCGGCCAGGCTGTGCGCCAAGCAGGCAAAATCATGCATCAGCTATGTGACCTCTACATGGAGAACGATGCCAACTTGGTGGAGATCAATCCGCTGGTGGTGACCGAGCCCAGTGAGGACTATCCCGATGGCCGCGTCCTGGCCATCGACTCCAAGATGGATTTCGACACCAATGCGTTGTTCCGTCACGAGGATTTACAGGAATTGGCTGACCCGACAGAAGAAGATGAGGCTGAGACCCGCGCCCGCCAGTACGGCCTGAGCTACATCAAACTGGACGGCAACATCGGTTGCCTGGTCAACGGGGCCGGCCTGGCTATGGCGACGATGGACATGATCAAACTCAACGGCGGGGAACCAGCCAACTTCCTGGATGTCGGCGGCTCAGCCAGCGAAGAAGCGGTCACCGAAGCCTTCCGTATCATCCTGAGCGACTCGTCAGTGAAAGCGGTACTCGTCAACATCTTCGGGGGGATTGCCAAGTGTGACACCATCGCCAACGCCATCGTTGCCGCGGCCAAGGAAGTCGGCTTCAAGGTGCCTTTGATCGTCCGGCTGGAAGGCACCAACGTCGAACCTGCCCGAAAGATTCTGGAAGAAGCTAAGGAAGTGATTCCAACGCTGGTCACTGCCCGCGACCTGACTGATGCTGCCCGTAAGGTGACCGAATCCATCGCGGAACCGGCTGGGGCGTAACGCCTATTGCGGCCTGATTGTCGGATTTAAATTCTTAACCGTGAACGCTTTGATGCGCTGACGCGCAGTGCTACACTTGCACTGTGACGCGATTCGACATGCAAAACATCAGTGAGAAGTTGGAAGACGATCCTGCGCCGATCGAGCCAGAAGAGGAACAGGAAAGTCAGACTGCGACGGAGACGGCTGAGCCTGATGAGCAGGAACAGACGACGCCGACGGTGCGCAAGCTGCCGCCTTGGTTGTTGGTCTTGCATAACGATGATGTGAACTCGTTCGATGAGGTGATCAAGACGGTTTATCACCTGACGCCTTTGGATATTGATGAGGCGATGGAGAAGACGTTCGAAGCCCACATCGAGGGGCAGTCTGTTTTGCTTAGCACCCATCGCGAACGCGGGGAGTTGTATGTCAAGCAATTCGCGGGGGAAGGGTTGACGACGAGTCTTGAGAAGCCTTGAGGGTTGGGTGGGCAGTTAGCCTGCGAGCCTGCTCGCAGACGCATGTTCGAATTCAACGCGTGTGTCACCCGGTAGTTTTAATGTACGTGTCACGAAACGGTTTCAATGCATGTGTTGCCCGGTAGTTTCAATGTACGTGTGGCCGAGGGATTCAATAC
>CAZJJN010000034.1:0-35788 GCA_964546335.1 uncultured Phycisphaeraceae bacterium | reverse complement strand
AGATATCGCCAAGGTTCACGAGAGAATTTGATGTTCCTTCTGGCATAGTTATTTCTTTTTACCGAACGTGTCCCGCGGATCACTGGTAGCCGCGAGCAAACGGAGTTTGTGAAACGGCTGTCCAGTGCAGCCGCTGGTTCGGTACGCGCTTCGCGGGCCGACCAGCGAGCGACAGACGCGGGACACGTTCAGACGACGCGAAGCGTCGTCTGAACGTAATTCGGCTCAGTTGCCGGCCGCCCGCAGAAGCAGACGTCCAAACCGACAACAACATCATATCGCGGGCGCAGCCGGTCAACTGCAGCAGTTGGTTAGGTGCCGTCGTACCGAGTCGTCACCTGGGGATCGTAAAGCGGGCAACCGAACTCACTCCCTATATCGATGATCTTATTCATATCTTCCTCATCCATGCCGTAGCAATCAACGCGGAAGAATTGCGGCGTGGTGAATATTTGAAAGCTGCCGCTATCACCTTCCCACGTCTCATCATCGAGTTGATCCCAGTCAGCGAAGACTTCCTTTAGGCGAGCGGTAATGCGGCTGATGGGTAGTTCTTCGAGCCCGTCAACAACTTGTCCATCAGATAGCTTTTCGTAGGTCGCTTGGTGATCCAACGACACGCCTGGTTTGTATTTCCAGAAGTCGAGGTCGTAGCTCATGAAGGCACCTAACGTGTCCCGCGGATCACTGGTGTCCGCGAGCAAACGGAGTTTGTGAAGCGGCTATCCAGTGCAGCCGCTGGTTCGGTACGCGCTTCGCGGGCCGACCAGCGAGCGAAAGACGCGGGACACGATCAGACGACGCGAAGCGTCGTCTGAAAGAAAAAGGCTCAGTTGCCGGCCGCCCGCGGAGAGCAGGCGTTCAACCGACAACAACATTCTACTCGCGGGCATCGCCGGTCAACTGCAGCCGGTGGTTATGCCCCTACGTTCGGAAACGCAGGTTTATCTCATGCGTTTGTTTGCTCATGGTCTCATTGACGGCAGTTGCAAGCTCATCAAGCAGACGCTTAACTTGCCCTTGAAACTGGCTGCCTCTCGCTACCTCGTCGCTGTGGTAGATAAAGTACGCTACGTCCATCTTCCGCAAAATGTCGATCACTTTGGCGGGCAGCACGACTTGGGCATTATCGATAGCTCGCCGGAAGCGGGTCAACGCGTCGCTAGCTGGTTGCGCGTAAACATTTTGCCATTGCGGAAAGCCAACTTCGATCCGAAACGCATAGAGACCCTTCATTTCGTTGAATGCTTGCCAAATCCGATTCAGCGCCTCGATTCGTAGCTCAAAGATGCGGGTGCTGGAGTGCGTCCGCCGGTCAAGCCACGTCTTCACAATGGCACCGATGAACGTCAGTCCGGCACCGGCGATCAGAAGAAGAAGTTGCTCAGCGATTTCGGCTACCATTCAAAAGGGGCATAACAGTTGATTAGACAGTTCTGGTAAAGCGCTGATTTGTTGTGATAGACAGACCGGCGCGTGCTCTATCGGCCGGAAACCGCTCCCGGCTACACGCCATCAGTTTAAGACTTTGCCAAAGCCCTTACAAGCGGAATCAGCGGCTTGGTCAGGATAAAAGCAGTGGCCAAGCGATGAATCACCCGGGTACAGGCACCCGGCTAACATGGCCACTCGCATTCGATTGACCGTGGGGACTTTCCATCATTGAAATGTTGATGCTGCATTTCAAGTTCATGGTCATACCTGCGGCAGTGACCATGGCATCATGCAGTCAACAAAAAAAACTCGCCCGCCAGTAGACCTTGCGATTCGCCGCGCTAGACTGCTGATAACTGGTTGGGAAACGAGCGTGTGCTGACGGGTCATGTCGATAACCGCCTGAAAGAGATCGTCTGCGAGATGCCGTCGAGTGGGGCGGAGGTGGAGAAGAACAGTGGGTAGTTGTTAGGTGTGAGTTGCTGGTGCGTAGTTGCTCGTGGTCAGTTGTTAAAACGCGGTGGATGGTTTGTAACTCGTGGCAATTCGTCTCGCGCGGCTCCCCTGTCTGCGACCCGCCCCGGGCCCCAAAACCCTTAGAAAATGTGAAACTGGTGAGGATACGCCACCTCAGCCAACGGGAACTTTGCAATTGCCTCATTGACCCCATTGAAATTCTCGCGGATGGTCGGTAGGCTTAATTGTTGACCTGAGAAGTGGCGGTTTAGTCCCCCCGAGGCAGCCATGCCGATTGACCTATTCCAAATCGCAGCCGAGACCAAGTATCCCGCTGAAGCGTTCATCTTCATCCAGCGCGGGCTTGATTTCACCGTCCAACGCCTGCATGGCGAACTGGACGAGGAAGAGCCTGAACAGAGCAGGCACGTCACCGGAGCAGACCTTTGCCACGGCCTGCGCGACTTTGCCCTCAAAGAGTATGGGCTTTTGGCCAAGTCCGTGCTGCGTCGCTGGAACATCCGTACCTGTGAAGACTTCGGCCGAATCGTCTTTGCCATGGTCGACGCGGGTATGCTGCAGAAAACCGATGAAGATGACCTTTCCGATTTCGATGGCGTGTTCAACTTCGACGAAGCTTTCGCGGCTGAGTTGTCGATCTAATCAAACCCTCTAGCCAACCTTTTGCTTGTATATTGGTTGCATGTCGTTCGGCATCTTTCCTCATGCCTTTCAATGTTGTCCATTCTGTTTGACCGCAACCCCGGCGGGAATGTCGATTAACTGTGGAGACGTTTTCCAAACTGGCAGTCAAGCAAAATGCCAGCAGGTCCGTTGTGAATCTCCCCTTCTTGTTTTCAGTAGCTAAAATCACGCGTCCTTAAAGGAAGCGCGATATGCCTGAAAAAACTGAAATTGATTTGAAGTCTGCCGATTTCGTCACCCCCATCGAACAACTGATTGGGCAGGCCGGGGGCGATCCTAACGACCAGGCCGGCCGGCTCGTGCGTGAGATGATCCAGAACGCGCTGAGGCTGGTGCGCGATGAAACAGATCTCTGGCAGGTCAAGGTGATGTCGTTGGCCCTGCGCGAGATGCGCCATGCGTTCAAGGTCTTTGAGCCTTATGCGGACACGCGGAAGATTTCCGTCTTTGGATCGGCGCGTACGCCTGAGGAACATCCCCAGTACCAGGCCGCGGCCAACTTCAGCCGATGCCTGAGTGAAGCGGGATGGATGGTCATCACCGGCGCAGGTGATGGCATCATGCGGGCCGGGCATCATGGGGCAGGTCGCGATGCTTCTTTTGGTGTGGCGATTCGACTGCCGTTTGAAACCAATGCGAATGAATACATCATTGGTGATGAGAAACTCGTCACCCACCGTTACTTCTTTACCCGTAAATTGCTGTTCGTCTCGCAGGCTCATGCGGTCGGCCTGTTCCCCGGCGGGTTTGGTACTTTGGACGAAGCCTTCGAAGTGTTGACGCTGATTCAGACAGGCAAGAGTCCGCTGGTGCCTGTGGTCTGTGTCGATGAACCGGGCGGAAACTATTGGCAGCACTTTCATGAGTATGTGGTCGAGCAACTGCTGCGCAAGGGGATGATCAGCGATCCTGACCTAGCGCTCTATCACATTACGGATGATGCCAACGAAGCGGCCGAACACGTCAAACGCTTTTACGCAGTCTATGACTCCATGCGTTTTGTCGGCGACCAGTTGGTGATCCGTCTGCAACACGAACTGCCTGCCAGCAAACTTGAAAAGATCGCCAAGGACTTTTCGGACATCATCGAACAAGGCAGTCTGGAGCAGACCAAAGCACTGAAGGAAGAAAGTGAAAGATTGGAACTCCCTCGTCTGGTGATGCGGTTTGATGGGGCCTCTTACGGGCGACTGCGGCAGATGATTGATGTCATCAACGAGGAAAATGAATGATTTTCTCAGGTTTCTGCCAAATTTCTGCTGGTTCCGTTAGACTGACCGGGCTGGAGACGACGCTATGCATATAGAAGATATTTTCGCGAAGCACGCGACAACGATGTCATTTGAGTTCTTCCCGCCCAAAACAGAGGACGGCTGGGACTCACTTTTTAAGAACATTGAACAGTTGTCGGAACTGAAGCCTTCCTTTGTTTCGATCACTTACGGGGCCGGTGGCTCGACGCGAGATGCCACGCACGATCTGGTCGTGCGTGTGAAGGAGCAGACGCCGATCGATCCCGTGCCACACCTGACTTGTGTTTGCCATTCCGAGGAAGAGATCGATCAGATTCTTTCCCGTTACGCAACTGCCAAGGTCAGCAACATTCTGGCTTTGGGAGGCGACCCCCCTCGCAACTTGCCTGACTATGACCGCACGACCGATGCGTTCAAGCATGCTGCGGATCTGGTGACGTTTATCCGCCGATTCAATGAGTCGGGTAAACACGAAGACAAGCGAGGCTTTGGCGTTGGTGTGGCAGGTTTCCCGGAAGGACACCCAGCGACGCCGAACCGGCTGCTGGAGATGGATTATCTCAAGGCAAAGGTGGATGCGGGTGCGGACTATATCTGCACACAGCTTTTCTTTGATAACCATGACTTTTATGACTACTGCGAGCGCTGCGAACTGGCAGGTATCAAAGTGCCCATCATTGCAGGCATCATGCCGATCGCTTCGACCAAGGGGATGATGCGCATGGCTGATCTCGCAGCGGGTTCGCGCTTCCCTGCTCCCTTGCTCAAGGCACTACAACGCTGCGGCGATGACGATGAAGCTGTCAAAAACGTCGGCATCCACTGGGCCACCCAGCAGTGCATGGACCTGCTGGACCACGGCGTGAAAGGCATCCACTTCTACACACTCAACAAGTCAGACGCGACCCGACAGATTTACACCAGCCTGGGCTTGCGCGACAGCGAACGGGTGCAGTTGGCATAAAAGCAAGATGTCCGTCAAAACTCAAAGAGAGAAACGGTGTGTTTTTCCCTGACACCGACCCGCGTTAGACAGACCAACAGCAGTAGGACAACTTACTCCTCCGGCAGCTTATCCAACATCGCCCTGGCTTCCTTGGCCAAGTCGCTGTTGGGCACCATCGTGATGACGGCTTCGCATTTGGCGCGCACCAGCTCGTACTTCTGCAAATCCAGATATGCCTTGGCCAGGCTCAACTCCGCCCGGGCCTGCTTTTCCAGCTTCACCTGCTGATAACGGGCCATAAACGTTTTGTCCGCTTCGTACTCCTTCACTTTGCGGATGGCCTCGCGCCCCTGATCGGAAGCGGCAGCCCTGTCCACCATCGTCTTGTACTGCTCATAAGCATCCAGTGATCTGCCATCCTGCTCCGCGTTCTGAGCCGACTCCAACCAGGCATCCAGCACACTTTCCGCAAAGCGCGTGCGGTTGCCCTGGTTCGCGTCATCCTCATTCGGATCATCCTGCTCGTTGGGGTTCTTCCCGTCCGCCGTCTTGGGATCATCGTCCGGGTTCTTAGGCGGGTTATGTTTGTCTGGATCCGTCTTGTTGGGCTTGGTGTCTTCCTTGGCCAGGATGTAAAGCTTCTGTATCACTTCGGGGTTGCCTTGGATGGCTTTAACCGCAGCTTCCTTGTCATCCGAGTTGGCGATCATTTTCAGCAAGTAGGCTGCGTCCTGCTGCGTACCTTCATCTTTGATCGGTTCATCGGGCAGGCGGTGCAGCTCAACCATCGCATCACCCACCGTCTTCTTCCGTTCAATGGCGTTGATGGCATTTTTCAAAGCCAACTTGGTTTCATACCGACGCGATTGCAAGGTCGGATAAAACTCCCAGGCCTTGAACAAAGGCCCATCCATCGACACCGTGTCCCCCCGCCAGACCAACTCGCCTTCCGGATTCAAAATGAACGAGTAAGGGACATAAGGCACACCCCAGAGATTGATCGTGATCGACTTCCATTGATTCTCATCGCAAACCGTTGGCCAATCTTCAATCCCCTCCTGCTTGAGAAAAGCCTTGACGTCGAGGGCGTCTTTATCCAGCGCAATCAACAGATGCTTCAAGCCACGCGATTCATATTGCTCATACAGCTTCTTCAGATGGGCCACCTGTTTGCGCGAGTGCTTGTCCTCCACCATCAGAAAGGTGACGATGGTCATTCGGCCAACAAAGTTCTTGGCTGTGACGCGATTGGGCTCCTCAACCACGGCTTCCTCTGCTTCAGCATCCGCCCCATCCTCACCCGGGGTATCCTCTGCATCACCTTCTTTGGCGTCTGGCTTATCCCCCGCCGCAGACTCGGCTGGCTTCGCCTCGTCGGTGGTTTCTTCCGTGGCAGGTTTCTCTTCCGTGCCCGGTTCTTCAATCGTGAAAGGATCTTCGACCGGGTCATTGATAATGATGTAGTTGATGGGCACCTTGTCGCCAATGCGATACGCATTGCGGAAGCGTGGCATCTTCAGAATCTTCTGCTGCTCTTCCTTCAGCGTCGGGTCAATCGTTTCCTCTTTCTGCTTGGAAGCCCCGGTCGGCTTCTGAGCCTCAACCGACAGCCCCACCCCTAACAGCAGCACAAACAAAGCGACAGGCAGATAACGCATCTTAAACCTCTTCAGTCAGAGTATTTTTGACCACCATAGTGTAAATCGGGTAGGCCCGGTTGTGCCATGAGCGGGGATGAATCCATGCCCAGTTACGCACTTTTACATGCAGCAGGGCTCCGCCTGGCCCGTTTCCGACTTACACTGCGCTGATGCGCTGGCAAATCATCACCAGTGGGGCCAACCCACGCCTGAAAGCTGCGGGAAAACTGCGGCAAAGTCGGCAACGGCGGAAACTCGGCCTGTTCCTGGCTGAGGGTCGACGCGAAGTCGAACGCGCGCTCCAGGCGGGGCTGGCTGTCGAAACCATCATGCTCGCCAACGCCGCAGAAGCGACGCACCGCCCCTGGGTGGAAGCGTTGTTGAGTAAGACGGTTGATGCTGCGCCTGCTTCGCGAGATCGCGAAGCCGCATCGCCCAAACCCGACCTGTTGCTGGTTGAAGACCGTCTGTTCAAGCCGTTGTGTTACCGCGATGAGCCCGAGGGTATCCTGGCTGTCTTCGTTCAACCTGTCATCGAACTCGATGATTTGCAGGTAGGTGAGGATGCGTTGCTGCTGGTGACGTCAGGCATCGCCAAGCCCGGCAACATCGGGGCCATGGCCCGTTCTGCCGCAGCCGCAGGTGCCGCAGCCATGATCCTCACCGACGCGGTAGTGGATCGGTTCAACCCCAACGCCATCCGCGCTTCGACCGGAGCCATCTTCAGCCTGCCCGTGATCGAAACTGATCGCGATGTGCTGCTCCACTGGCTGGTGAATCACGAGTTCACAATCAGGCCAACTTTGGTCGATGCAGCAGCGCGGTACGATGATGCTTCATGGACAGGCAGGCAGGCGATCATCATCGGCCCGGAAGATGAGGGGCTGGATGAGGCTTGGCGCAATCCGCCGGATGCTGCCGCGGCTGCAAACTGGCAACCTGTCCGGATTGATATGGCCGGGCAGTCAGGCGTCGATTCCCTGAATGCCTCGATCACCGCAGCGATTATCCTTTTTGAAGCTAAACGACAACGCGAACACGGGAGTTAACCATGACAAACAAGAAAACCATGAAATCCATGCTGGCTTGCTTCATCTTCATGAGTATTGCCTTGCTTCTGCTCGCACTTCCACTGGCACAAGCTGACGCGCCAGCCGCAAACGCTGACGACGCTGCACCCGAACCCGCATCATCAGCCAAACCCTTAACCGTCGCGAAGGTCATCAAGCCTGGCTCGATCTGGCAGAAGCTGCGCGATGCCGACGAGTTTGCCATGCGCGGCGAAGTCAAGGCCTCGCAGGACATCGTGCTCAATGCCCCGGTGCGTGGGCGCATCGAGGAAGTGCTGGTCGAGGAAGATGACATCGTCGAGGCCGGGCAGGTGATCGTGCGCATCGATGACAAACGCGCCAAACAGGCAGTCCTCTCCGCGAAGGTCAAAGCCAACAGCCAGGCCGAGATTCGCCGGGCTGAGGTCGCGGTCGATCTGGCGGCGAATCGCCTTGAGCAGGTTGAGCAGGCGAGGCAGCAGAACGCAGCCAGCGATTGGGAAGTGCGCCAAGCCAATCTCGAGTTGGAGCAGGCCAAGGCTGTGCAACAGGCAGCCAAGGAACAGGCGGAAATTGCCAAGGCGGAGCTTGAACTGCGCGAGTTGGAACTGGAGATGCACCAGGTCAAGACCAAGGTGGCAGGCCGGGTCGATCGCGTCGCTGTCGAGCCAGGTGTGACGGTCACCGACGAGACGCCGATCGCGCGCATCCTTGTGCTCAACCCGCTGGAAGCCACCACCTTCCTGCCCACCGAGTTGTATGACCGCATGGAGAAAGGCCAAGCCTACTGGCTGGAGGACATGCGCTCCGGACAGGTGATTCGAGGCAAGCTCAAGGCTTTCAGTCGGGAGGGTGACCTGGTCAGCCAGACTTTCCGCGCGGTATTCGAGGTGGACAACCCCGGCGAGAAGATGCAGGCCGGCTTCAGCGTGAAACTGGTCGGACCTGTGGCGGATGAAGCAAACACGGGGGAAGAGGACGATGAGTGAGTCACGACCTGGTGTGGTGATGCCCCAGCTCGATAGGGAAGGCCGAATCGCCGAATCATGGCCTTGCGTTGAGTGTGGCTACGACCTGCGGACGATGCAGCAGGATGGGAATTGTCCGGAGTGCGGGGCGTGTATTTCGAAACCACAAATTACGAGAGAGATGCATACATGGCCAAATAATATGATTCATGCCTATGCACTCAGCATGCGTGTTGTCTTTGCTGGACTTGTGTTTTTGTCTGTAGCAGCATGTCTGCTGCAATTTGGATACTCCGACATTATTCCTACTGCAAGTAATCAGCCTGAGTACAAGTGGATATGGTTCATTCAGGTGTTTGGAAGCCTGTTAACTGCATTTGGCTGCATTTTCACTTATGCAACACTTAATTCATTAAGATTTAGGTGGCTCGGGTATATCGTTCCCGCTGTTGCTTTATTTGCAGGTATGGCAGCGATCTGTTCGCGAGGAATGGATTATGCATTACAGAACTACTCCGTATTTCCCATTATCCCACAAATAATGCCAGATTATTTAAAGGCAATTTGGATTGGCATCTTTCTTAGAATCTTGTACTACACCCTAAATGGTATTGTGCTGAGTATTATCATGTATTCACTTGCTTTACATTTGCACACTCGACTCAGCTATGCAATTCTCGTTTTGGCAGTAGCTCTGCCTTTCATTCACATGCACACGGGTCTGATCTGGGTTGTGATATATGAACGAATTGCCCCTCTTGGCTTATTGACAGTCACAGAACAACAATCAGACATTCTCTGGAACGCATATCAACCGGCACAAACCATCATAATGGTTCAACTTCTCCTCATGCTGATAGTAGCATTGTTCTTGCTGTGGCGAGTAAGACGCAAAAACAAAGCCGACGCATTCACTGCATCGTCTTCGAGTTAATTCAATTGTATCTCGCGTCAATAAACATACTTCATCGAACTCTTAAACGTGTATTCATGGCCGTTGGTACAGGTTGCTTCATACTTCTGCTCGCAAACTTCGATCTGAGTCATGAACTTATTTCCGCCACCAATAGCATGAAAGAAGTGATGAAAGATTTCTACTGACTCAACCCCCCTACAGTCCCTCGGTCGTCTGGCCAAATCCCCGGAACATGAAGAAGGCCGCCCCAATCAAACACAGACTGGCCCAGACATAATCCCAGCTCAGCTTCTCGCGAAAGTAGAAGATGCAGAATCCTGCAAAAACAAGCATTGTGATGACTTCCTGAATCACCTTGAGTTGAGCAAGTGTAAAGACCTGATGGCCAAGTCGGTTGGCGGGAACCTGAAGACAATACTCAAAGAAGGCAATCAGCCAGCTCAGGAAAATGACCACCCAGAGGGCCCGAGCTTTCATATCTTTCAGGTGGCCATACCAGGCGTATGTCATGAAAAGGTTCGAGCCGACCAACAACGCGATGGGAACAAGGTATCGCCACATGGATAGTGCCTTTCTGCAGGGATCAATACCCGCACATGTAAAAGCCGACGCACTGACTGCGTCGGCTTCGATTCGATCAAATTGTACTGCCCGGCTTAACGTCTTACTTCGCTACTTCGTCGAACTCTTGAACGTATATTCGTGGCCGTCGGTATAAGTCGCTTCAAACACCTGATCGCCTGCTTCAATGTAGAGCTTGCCTTCCTTCCAGCCAAGGCTGATCGGCTTCTTGCCCCCATCCGCAGGCTGATACAAAGGCCAGCGTGATTGATCCCACTTCACCTCCCGGCCATCGCGTGTCACCGTCGGCAGCCAACCGCCTTCAACGTTGATGCCTACCTTCTTGCCCTTGGTGCCTTCGTAGTTCACCGTCTTGCCCACGACGCGAGGCTTGGCCGCATCAACGACCGCTTTCTTGAAAGCGTCATAGCTGTCATGCGTTTGCTTCTCGCCGATCTCGAGGACGTAACCGCTGATGTCGCCGCCGGTACCCTTGGCGGTCATGCCCTGCGTGTTAGCCCAGTTCTTCGGAGCTTTGCCATCGGGGTCGTTGAACTTCAGATTGATCGGACGAAGTGCCAGCCAGGTCTGCTCCGCCTGAATGAAGCGGATGCTCTGGACGTCTTCCACCTTCGCCCCGGCAGGAATCACAAATGACCAGTCCGCGCTGCCATCAGGCGTGACCATGATGGCCAGGTTCTTGTAATGGGCGATCTTGTCTTTCCCCGCACCACGGTTCACCCCGGCAGGACTGGTGCCGCTGGCGGCAACGAAGAATTGAGCGGCCTTCTTGCTGTCTTTCATGAGCAGTTTGAAGCCGTTGACATCGCCGAACGAACCTTGAGGCAGCGTGCCAAGCTGGAAGGTGTGGCCCCAGTAAGTTGTCTCAAAAACCCAGGGTTCGTGCTTGGCATTTTGATAGTTTGGCGCGGGATAATCCTTACTCGCACTGCCTCCACCTTCGACTTTCCATGTTTCGTAGGTGGGTTTGCTGGCGAAGATTTCCGTCCCGGCGGTGGAGTCCTTGCGCGCCAGTTCGATCACGGCCATAGGTGGGCGGTAGTTGCTGGTGATCATGTGGATCATGTCGCCGTGCGGGTGTGGGTTGGGCATTGGTGTGTCATCAAAGTAAAGCCAGGCTTCGCCTGCCGCCCCGCCGAAGACATAAGGCTTGTTATAATCGCGCTTGATCGGGCCTGTCCATCCGCCCTGATAATACTTCACCGCAGCCATGGTAAAGAGCATGTCGAGCGCTGCCTTGGCAGTAGCTTTCATCTCAGGGTCTTTGGAAAAGTCGTAGAGGTTAAGGTACGGGCCGATGGTATGGAAGTGATAGTTCTCACTGTCCCATTCACCCATGCCGATGTTCCAAAGCGCCCAGACGTAACGCTGGATGTCTTCCTTGTAAGCCTTGCGCAGTTCCTCGTTGCCGGTTTCCTCGGCCATGAGATAGATGCTGGTTTCACGCATGGCGCGGAGGTTATCCGTGTTGCGGACATCGACCCAGGAGTTCTTCGTTTCAGGCGTCCAGCCGTCACCGCCTCGCTTGAAGTACTTGTTTCGACGACGCATGGGGTCTTCGGCTGTCCAGAGTTTGGCGCCTTCATACATCCGCTGTTTGTAGGCCGGGTCAAGAAGATGGCCCAGCAGGAAGTACTTACGCATCTGATGCTTCAATGTGAACGAGGCGTAGAAATCAATGCCCTTGGTCTGGCTGTTCCATGAGCCAGCCTGGTTGTCTTCAACCATCAATCCCTTAATGCCACCTTCTTTGTCTCCGAAGAAGACATGGAACATCAACGGCGGGTATGACCCCTTCTCATTTTCAAAGTAAGTGTTGGGATTGCCCGGTCCCTTGGCAGTGTTGTGTTTGATGGCGATCTGGGCGCGATCAATAAAGCCATCCTCATACTCCTCGGTGACCTTATTCTTGAACTTGTCATCCATAGGGAAGGTGACGGGGATCCATCGGCCTTGGTCGTCTTTCTCAGCCATCTTCTCGGGCAGTTTGGTTTCACTGGGTTGGGCCAGAGCGATGCCGACGAAAGCCAGCGTGGTCAGCCCGGCGAGTAGCGTGGCCTGGAGGGATTGCTTCAACATCCTGCATTCCTTTCTCATGTGATTTCTTTTCCTTCTTCTGCTTGTTCGTGCTCGTCAGTTCATTGTCGCGCTCTATTTTTACATAGTCTGTTTATTCGGCTTGGGTCTTGCGCGATTCGACAGCGATGAGTGAAGCACTCATCACGGTATAGCCGTTCTGGTCGGCATCGGTTGCGGAAAATTCAAGGGTCACGTTCTTATTCAGCAAGTCAGGCGATATCTCAACTTCCTGTACGACTTCGCCGCCGGGGGCGGGTGAGCTGACGGGTAGTTTGTAAATTCGCCCGGCGATCTTGACTTCGCCTTCGTTCTCGCCGACGCCGCGTGTGATGACACGAAGGATGAACTTGTCGTAGTCTTTGCCTGGGTCAATGCGATGCCAGCGGGGCTTGACCTTGATGGTCGCGCCAGGCTCAATCGTCTGATTCAAAATGTTGATGAAATCCTGCTGGCCTGCCTCAACCTTCGCAGGTTCGTAGTCTTTCTTTGTGAGTGTCATCACCAGTGCGCTTCGGCGAGGCAAGCGATAGGTTGCATGCGCGCCATCGAAGTTCACCTTCGCCTGCTCGATGCGCGTCCGTTCCTTGGCTGCTTCTTCCGCAGCCTGGCCTTCAAGGTCACCGTAGTCCACGCGGTACTTGGGCGGGTCGGCGATCATAGTGCGCGCCTCAGCAAGTTGGAATCCATCCAGACCAAGCATGTGCATGTCGGCATCCTCGCCCAGTCGGTTGAACACGAACAGCACCAGCTTGCCTTGCTCAGGGGTTGACGCCACCGCGATTAAGTCTTCGCGATTGGTTTCGACTTTCACCAGCTTGCCGCGCACATCGCGGAGTATGTGGTAAAGGTCATACTCGCCCTTGTCGCGCAGATAGCCCCACCAGAGCGCGTGCAGCGCACGTCCCTTCACTTTGTCAGGTGATCGGCGGATGCACTCAAGAATATCGCGGATGTTGTATTCCGCCTTGGCGGCATCGGACGCACCAAGATTATTCGCTTCCGTGTTATAGACCGGCACGCGCTTGTTGTGCTTGATATCCATGTAGGCTGTCACGACTTCATAGGACGCGGCATAACTTTCAGGATGACCGCCGTAGTGGTGCTCGGTAAGGAAGTCGATGTTGTCAACCGTCAGGTCGATGATTCGGCCGGCGTAGTTGAAAAGATTGCCCCAATGGTCGCCGTTGAATGAAGCGTTGGAAATCGCGCCCATCTTGACGTGCGGGTTCACAGCCTTGGCATTCTCCGCCGCTGCGTTGAAGAATCGGGCGTAAACCTCTGCCCCGAGTTTGCCAGGCATGTAGCCGTGCTGGGTCGGGTCGGTGTATTTCTTCTTGCCTGCTGGGGTTTGTGGGCCGATGTTGATATGCCTGCCCCAGAAGAAAGGCTCGTTCCAGACTTCCAGTTTGCGCAGGTATCGACCGGGCTGTTCATCACTGCCGGGGTTTTCAGGCGTCCACATCTTGGAGGCAAGGTCGCGATAAAACAGGCCAACCTTCTTCTCCCAGACATCAGCGCCTTGATCCATCCAATCAGGACGGGCGAACAGATCGACGGTGTGGCACCAGACGAAGTTATCCAGCGCGTTGGCGGCGCGGGCGCGTTCGATGAAGGTCTTGCCGGGCAGGCCTTGCGCGTTCGGGCCGAAGCCGACGTGCGAGAGAGGACGCAGGAAGCCGGGGTTGATGTCGCGCATGTAATCGGTGGGTGACATGTCGCGATCGCCCTGACGTGGGTTGCTCTCGCCGACATCGTGATGGCCAAACAGTCCCTTGGGGATCATGTCCGCATCGTTGAGGGAGATGATGGTGTCGGGGTGAACAACTACGCTTGGTGGCGCGGGTGCTTGTTTTGCCAGCAGCGGGTTTGTGTCGCGAATCAACTCAATCTTGCGGACAGTGAATGCAACATCACCCACGCCCATGGGATTACTGACATCAATGCCGAACCGGGTGATCGCATCTCGGTCCTTCCCCTCAGGCCCGAGTTGATCGAAGGGGACATAGAACACATGCTCGCGCCCGATGGGAATCGCCGCGTCATGGAGATGATGCCAGGTCCGCCCTTTCTGCTGGAAGCTGAAGGTGATGCCCACCTCATTGCGGCGGGTTTTAGAATCGAGTGTGATGCGCACGCCCGCGTAACTCGTCCAATCTTGTGGCTCAGTTAATGACTTGCTGAAACTGCTGCCGTAGCGGTCGCTGACACGCTCGCGAGGCAGGCGGGTTAACACATCCACGCCGCCCTTGCCGTCTTTCGCAGGTTTGATGTTGATATTGCCCCACGTACCAAACTGGGTGTCGTTGCTGATCGGAGCCACAGCCCCGGTGACTTTGCCGTTGGTGGTCACATCATCGCGCTGGGCGGTGTAGCTGCCATCGATCCATTCCCCGCCGAAAGTCGGCGTGTCCTTGCGCCACGGGGGTTGACCGGGGACACGGTCGGCGATGTAAGGCATGGGTTGCCCTGCCTTCCGCTTGGCATCAATGGTGATCTTGAAAACATCCGGATCGGGCTTGTAATTTCGCGCCTGCGAGTCCCAATCCAAGGTGGAGGGGAAGGGGAAAGGCCCAACGCCTTGCTTGGGGTTGGGCCGCGGTCGGTCTGCGTTGATGGTGACGGTCAGCGAGCCTTTGAGCGTCTTGCCATCGAATGCCAGATCACCAATCTCCACTTCATTGCTGCTGCGCTGGTTGTAATCAGCGGAGGCGTTTTGGCCTTGGGCCGCCCACTTGCCATCGCGATGGATCAGTTCGACGAAGACATCACCCACCTCACCGGAGGGCATCGGGCGAATGCCTTTCAGACGGAAACTGATGCGCGAGGGGTCGTCACTTTCTGGCAAGTCCTCACTGAAATCCGTCAATAGCGTTGGCTTCCAGTATTGACTTGCAGCAGCGTCTTGCTGCTGGCTTGAGTCCGACTCCGTGACTTTTTCGGGTTCCGCCGGGCGGGTTCCCATCAGAAAACAGCCGCCAAGCAAGAGAGGAAATAACAGCAATGACAGCATCGAGAAGGTTGTCCAATGACTCACGTTTAAGCCTTCCTTAAATGAGTTGATTTGCAACAGCAGCGTTTTCGCCACTCACTTCTTCATGGGCTTATACACGGGTAGGTCACCGGTGAAGTCCACGACAAAGCCATCCTTGCCGTCGGTCACCGTGAGCACATGATCTTCGAGGGTCATCAATGGGCCGCCCCAAGGCTTTTCCCAACCCGGGTTGAAAGCTTTGCCATCCACTTTGACCTTGGCCATGCGGTCACCGTGGCGGTCACCATCAGGATCAGGGTTGAAAGTCACCGAGATGTTCTTGCCATCTTTGTTGACATAGCTGACGGTGTTCTTACCGGGCCAGCCGCTGGCATCCAGTTTCAGCTTCTTCAGCAGTGCTTCATTTTCTGCGTCAGATTTGATCTGGATGGCTTCAACAATCAGACCAACGTTCTGACCCTTCACCACCATCATTTCATTGTTGGGTTCGGGTTTGTCACCCTTACCCGGCACATCCTTCCCAATTTCAACTTCGCCGCCAATGGCTCTGACCAGCAAGGCATCCTTGACCCCATCGGGGCTAAACACATACCAGCCATCAGCCACTTTCTCGGCATGAGCGCCTTTGGGATATTTGAAGTAAACAAACTGTGAATCGTCTGGCTCATCATTCGGAGCCTTGGCCAGCATGATGTAGGTTGAGCCAATCTGGGCCGACTGAACGTAACGCCCTGCGCCATCGCGGAAACCAATGCCGATCTTCTTGCCGGTGTGATCGCTCTTGCGGGGATGGCCAGCGGTGAAAGACATCGCCCCGTCATCCGTTGCGACGGTCACCTGGAAGCGCGTGTGCTGGCTGGAGTGTCCATCCCACAATGATCCCATCGTGAAGTCCTTGGCGATGTGGACCGTTTCATGTGTGCTCATTCTTGCTTCGGCATGATGTCCATGCCAGTAGTTGGCTTTACGGTTGTACTGCGTGACGGGCAGACCTTCGATGTTTCGTGTGGCGATGTTATAGATCACCTGGTTCGGACGGTATGCCGTGGTGATGGCGTGAAGTGTGTAACGCCAATCGCGAGCATCATCATGCGTCACCTTCATGTCTGAGCCGAACCAGATGTAGCCGGACTGGTCGGTAATGGACGCGTGAGACTGGTCGTAATGGCCGCGCTGATTCGGGCCGTTGAAGATGCCATCGTTGTATTTGGTTGCATAACTGCTCATCAGCAGATCAAGCCCAGCCTTGGCCAGTAGACGAGATTCTTCATCTTCGGAGAAATCATAGATGTTGAGCAGGCCGTTGATCGTGAACTGTGTGTAAGTCGAAGAATCCCACTCGCCAGCACCAGCGGTATATAACTTCTTCACATAAGTATGCAGGTATTGCTTGGCATCTTTAAGAGCCTGCTCTTTGCTTTTGCGATTGAGTCGACCCGTCTCGGTGTAGTAAGGTAAAACGTTAGCTGTCGTCCACCACATGGTTTTATGATTTTCCGTGCCTCCACCCAGCAGGTAAGCGCCGTAGCGGAATGCGGCCTCGTCCAGTTTCTCCTTGGTGTCCTGTGTCAGAACACGATCGCCAAAGATCGGGTAGAACCGCGCCCAATTCACCGCAGCAAAGTGGTAATGCTCTTTGTACGAACGGTTGTCGTTCATGTACTTCACCGGCTCAGGATCATTAGGGTTGATGAGCAGCTTGGCCATGGCATGGCCGGTCAGATACTTGCCAGGGTCGCCGCCGGAAAAATATCCGCGACGCCATTTGTCCAACCCGCCATCCGCCAAAGCCTTGAGCACGACTTCAGCCCGTTTGTCGTGTCCCGCTTCATCGGGATACGTCAAAGGCGAACTGGCAGGAGCTTCCTTGGCTCCGGGATGTTCCATTTTGTCAGGCGCGGGGTAGGTGAATGGCTCCGCTTTGGTCTCTGCCGTCTTCTCTTCAGCGTGCAGATTGGCTGCAATAAAAAGGGGAAGGGTCAGGCTGGCGATGATCGTGACAGTGGTCATGGATGGGAAACTGAGGAACATGTTGCGACTCCTGATTAGAGGCGAAGACGAAGCTAAAGGTCAGGCCGGGACTTGGCCGAACAGGGCAGTATAGTTTTTCTGCGCGCGAAAGACGTCTTCAGGGGCAAAAAGTTTCGTGTTTCGGGTGGTGACTTGCGAATTAGACGTCCGGGAACCGAGATCGCTGGGGCACCCCTATCAATACGCATTCCGCTTGTGGATCGGCACCTCACTCAGCTCCAGATTGGCCAGCAGTTCGATGATTGCCTTGCCCGTCCCGCCCGGCCCATAGGGGTGATTGATCGCTTGCCGAGACATCGTCAGCGCTTGCTTGATCGCAGCCCGGATTGATCGCCTATTGAAGTCGGCATCAATCACGTTGCCCGGCTTCTCCCTGCCTGTCTGCCTGGAACCAAGATTCACACAAGGCGTGCCCAGCACCGCAGCCTCGATCAACCCCGCACTGGAGTTGCCCACAATCGCTCGCGCCCCCTTCAATTGGGACAGAAAACACATGCGAGGCAGATGACTGATCGCTTCAACACCAGCTTCACGCATCGCGTGCATGATGCCCTGGCGACCCGGGTCATAGTTCGGCTCAAGGATCAGGCGCGAATGATCGGCCGTCGCGTCCAGCAGCATTTTCATGCGCTGTTGCTCCACACCATCTTCTTCACCCGTTGGATGCAGCAGCAATATCAATTCTGGCGCGTCACTGGCTGGTTGAATATCATGCAAACCATCAACAGCCGGCGAACCAATGTTAAAGACCAGATCGTCAGGCTCCCCCATCTTGATCAGACGCTGCCTGCTTTGTTCAGTGGCAGCAAGGTGAACGTGAGCCAGTTTACTGATAGCGTGACGCATGGATTCATCAGCCACACCCTCCGCCCGGTCACCGCCATGCACATGAGCAAGTCGAACGCCAGCAACAGCAGAAGCGGCAGCGGCTGCGAACGCTTCAATACGATCGCCCAATACCAGGACGATGTCTGGTTTCGAGGACCCGATATGTCCGGCAAAGCCTTGCACACCTCTGCCTAGCGCTTCAGCGTCGGCAACGCGGCCAACCTGCCCACGCTTTTGCATTCTGATCTCAGCAGCAACTTCGTAACCCAGCTTCTTGATTTCACGATGCGTCCCCGCAACGAAATGACTACCCATCACAACCAGTTGCAGGCCAATTCGTGCATCATCGATCGCTGCATCAATGGTGCTGCGCAGCAAACCAAACTCAGCCCGGCTGCCAGTGGCTATGGTTAAATGCAATTTAGATTGTTTTGTTTGACCGGATCTGGATTTATTGTTTCTTCCGTTAGTCATCGCCACCCCCCGTAGCTTTCGGTCGCAGCCAATCTGATTGGATCACACTATCCGCAGGAACATCACACACCAGCTTGCAACCAATAACTGTTTCAAGGTCACACGCGGGAATACCGGTACCCGGCCGTTTGATTGTCAGGTCCTCCGCTTTCAAGACTTGGCCAGCAGATAGCTCCCGCGCGCTGCAGACACTTTGCCGCGATACCCGACGCACATCCATCTCGCATTTGAGTGGTTTATTGACGGGCAACATCGCCCGGGCAGTTTCCCTTGCGAGCCTGATATACTCCGTTAAACCATTGGGTGTCAGACTTGCAGCATGGTCAGGCCCATCCGCTTGAGTGTCATAAGTCAAGTGCTTTTCCAGAATCGTTGCCCCGGCAGCCACAGCCAAGGCGCCGCTTGCCACCTCCTGCGTATGATCCGAGTAACCGATTGGGCAACTGAATTGAGTCTTCAACATTCCGATCTGAGACAATGCTGCATCACGCAACAATGTCGGGTAACTGCTGACACAGGCCAGCAGTGCGACACGAGCCCGATCCGGCAGGACATCAAGCCCTAACGCAACTTCATCCAGCGTTGCTGCGCCGGTGGAAATAATCAACGGTAAACCGGTTTCAAAAGACGCTTTCAGCAACGGCGTATTCACACAGTCTGGCGAAGCAATCTTGACTGCATCCACCGCAAGATCTTTCAAGAAAGGTACCAGCGAAACACTGAAAGGCGTCAGGATGAAATCCACCTCCAGGTCACGGGCCCGTTCGCGCACAGCATGCAACTCGACAACGCCTAATTGAAGATCGTTGAGCATCTCAAAGACGTCGGCAGCCTGAGATGCCTGATAACTTGCCAATAATGCGTCCCGGCTAAGCAGACTGGCTGCATCAAACAATTGAAACTTGACTGCGTCGGCGCCGCAATGACGAGCCGCCTCGATCAACTCAGTGGCTCTGTCAACGTTGCCGTCGTGATTGACACCAATCTCCGCAATGCAGTAAACCTCGCCGGGCGTTGACAGCCGTTTTATGAGGTTGGCCTTGCTGGTCATGGCTACCCTTTATGCAACCGCCATGATGGAAGGGAAAACCGACGTTGCTTGTGATATACGTTCCATTCGTGCATTGCACAAGGAAAGCCAATTTTCGATAAAAGTTTGGCTACCCTTGTAAGACAGTGCGTTGTCAGCCTTCAGATCGTCCTCATGCCAGGGCAATTGACCATCACTGTAGATTGACAGACGGGTCAAAGCTTCCAACCTTTGAATCACTGGCAGTTTGTGCAAATGAACCAACCCACCTCGTGTCGGTGACAACAATGAATCAGCATCGACAGCAGGCAAAGGTTCGATTACAGCCTGGCCTGCAAAATGCGTCCAGCGATCATAGAAATTCTCAATGTCCGCCAACGTCTGTTCGCAGCGCACTATCCGAGGCACAATCCAAGGGTACCCCAAGTCCTGAGCAGACTCAGGTATGGCTGTTTTGTCTGCTGGCGTTACCTCATTCTCCAACTTGGTGAAAGACAGCTCGGGTAACAGGTCATCCAGCGCGTCACACTTGTCTGCTTCTGCAGCTTGGGCTTCGCCAAGCGCCCGGCGGTTTCGCAGATTGATCAGTTTCTCAATACAGCCTGTGACATCTGCGAAGCGATCAATCCCCATTGCCTGGCGATAAGTCTCAGCACAGTCCGCATTGACAGCCGGGCTGATGACATCAATCGGCAGATCAAGCAACTGCTCGGGCAGGTTCGCATCACTCGATAGCAAATCCGTGCGCAAGGCCAAGGCAAAGACGCCAACCTTCCCTGCATAGTCCACCAACTCAACCCAGTGATCGTGAAGGAGCGGATCACCCAGCCCCCCCAATGTCAGCGTCGCGTCGCCCAGGTCAACCACTTTCTTGATGAACTGTCGTGCCAGTTCAACAGGCATCGGCTTGCGCGCCAATTCGAGTTTCGATTGAACGGTGGCCGGCCCCGTGGCCAATCTCTTAGCTGTCAATTCCAAAGTGACATGGCGAGGCGTGGCGAAACAGATATCGTCAGGCAGTTCATTCACTAGCGTGGGCAGGTTGCCAGCATGGATCGGCTTATGCCCGGCTGAACTGCTGAGGACATCCATCAGGTGTCGGCTTCTAGGCAGGTCATAAATAAACCGATGAGTCAAATCGCGGAGCGCTGGTGGGCACGCGATGCAGATGTCCTTGCCGATTGGATCAGCCTGCGGATGGGTCGGCTGATAACCCAGCAGTTGGCCAAAGCTGCTACCCACGTTATTTGCAATATCTTCAAGCAGATCAATATGACAGGCGATGCCTGACAGCCCCGGCGGGGCCTGACAGAACGTCAGCTTCATATCCTCAGCCTGATCGAGATGAGCCTTCAAAACAGTTGAAGAGAGTTGAGCATCAAGCCATGCCCACTCCGCTCCCAACAGCAGTGCAGAAGTCGCCTCGGCCTGTTTCATCGCTGCGACAAGATCAACCGCGGGCAACAACTCGTCGTAACAGGTAAGCCCGCCAAGGCCGCCGCGCCAACCATCCGCATGCCAGCGTCTGCCTGAGGTGCGCATGCGTTGATAAGGATCGGTCGATTGACGCGATGAGCGGATCACACGGACAGGCAGTTCGACATCCGCGAATTTACAAAGCTCTGCAAGTCGTCGGTAGCTGACTTCGTTCCCGCCTGAGGCAATGACGATGATTTCTCGGATACCCGCAACTTCAGATACCCGCGCGAGCGTGTGCTTGAGCACAGGTTGGCCAGCATATTCGGCAAATATATGGGCAGGCAGGCCCAGCCCCCCCACTTCCAGATCGCAACGGATAAGTGCGACAGCCTGTTTCATGCAGCCGCCTCCTCCCGGTTTCGTTTGCTGGGGATGGATGGGTTTTTCACGATCGGCTGAACCCGTTGATCCAGATCGGCAAAGTGATCTCTTAGCCGGGCCATCGCCTGGGTGAGGATATCCTTCGCTTCTTCGCAGGCTTCCTTGATCCAGCGGACATTTTCCAGGTCGCGCTCAATCTGTGCCTGTTGTTTCTCTATGCCTGACAGATCTTTCCGCGTGATCTTCCGATCTGCCTGGGCCCGTTTGAATGTACCCAGAGAATTGAGCTGCTGAATGATGTTGAACGCATCTTTCAGCGCATCAACTTTCTTCTTCCTGGCCTGTATCTTTTCATACAGTTTCGACGACTTGGCTTCATCTTCCAGATGCTCACTCATCTGCTTGAGCAAAGGCATGGTTTCCCAACTGAGCTTATGCAGTTGCATGATCTCCGAAAGTCGCGTCTGCAATCTTTCCGCGATGGCAATCAGCTTTTCCTTGTGAACATTGTTCTTGGGGATCGGCAACGGTGGAACACCATTCACCGCGAAACGCCGCAAAGCCTCAGCCAAAGGCATGCTTTCGCTGTGAGCCTTGGCCAATCCACCTTCGGTGCAGTCGATGATCTGCTGTTCAGCTTCGGCAAAGTCGCGCTCGAACTGATTCAGATAAGTGGTCATCTGCTCATCAGTGAACACTGTTTGCCCACGCTGGTCTTCTCTGCGGGATAGATGCTTACGATGCCTGACAATCCGCTGCCATTCCATGTTTTCCAGCGTATTGAAAGGCTGAAGCTCGTTCATCCATACGCGATGAATCGCCGTGCCCGGACAGTAATAAAGCCCATCTGAGAACGCCAAGTCCTGCCCCAGCAGAATAATGGGGTCGCACCCCAGATGTTGAGCCACGTAAACCGAAAGATGCGCGACAGTAGCCCCGTAGCGTATGGGAATCATGGACGGGGCCAGTTCACCAAGCAGGCGGTTCAACCAATCGTTGTGGGTCACGCGGATCGGGCCGGGATAAGCATCAAGGATCGCCGGGTTCGCCAGAGGTTCAGCGATCAGAGTCACATCCTCCAACGAAGGCAACCCCTCATAAAACCGGCTGGAAATCGAGGCATAATCCAAAGCCGTGACAAAGTCAGGCTTGACCCCGCGATCCAGCAAAGGTTTCAATGTCGTCTGGGCCGTGATGACCACCACTTTCTCGCGAATTTCCGGGTCGGCCAGCAAAGCCACATTCCGCGCCAAACTGGGTCCGGCACTGACGCAAACAGCCGGGCAACCCTTGGCCGCGTTATGCAGTGCATCAGTGCCTTCCCCGGCCGCATAGTGAGCAAGGTTCATGCTCAAGTTGGTGTAAGTGCGAGCAGCGTTCACCAAAGTCGTCGCCACCTGCGTTCGGCAGTAGCGCAGTACGTCCGCCACGAGTGAGCCGAACTTATCCAGCGATTCTGCATCCAGTTGCCTTGTCGGGGCATGGGTCAGCAGGCGGGTGCCTTGCGTGACGATGCCTGAATAGCGATCAAACCAGCGCGTCAGTTCCGCTCGGGTAGTGTGTTCGTCTGCCAGGAATACCAGCGGGTCGCGCAACCAGGCTGCATGATCCACGTGTTCCAGCGTGGTGCGTAACCGCGCACTGCTGGGCTCGTAAACAACGATCAACCCGTTACGGGCGGTAGCGTCATAGAGCTTGTTGACATGATGCCCGACCCCCAGCCCCAGCACCACGACACAGGCATTTCCTGCCAGGTCCACCTGCTCAACCCAGCGGTCGGCCTCTTTCTCCGGGTCATATTGGCTGGCCAACGCGCGAGGCTTACCCTCCACCATCACCGAAGCGGTCACAGGCCCGGCTTTGGAAGGCGCGAACGACATCTCCGCAGGCGCTGTCTGCTTCAGACGTTCAGCCAGCTCCGGCTGGTTTTCGCTTAGCGCGGCGAGATTGGTGGCTAGACAGGTCGAGGTCGCCTCCATGCGTTAAACAACACACCAGGCCTGTTCCACAGGCCTTTTCCTTTATCGTTATCGTGTGTTTTCACCGCAATTCATGAGCAAATTCACGACGACCCCAGCCCACAGCGATAGACTTTCATAACTTCAGGGCAAATACCATGACCGATCTAACCACCCAACCCGTCTGGCAAGTCTGGCTGCTCGAAGACCCGACCGTGCCGATCGCGGTCGTGCTTCTGGCCGCGGCGGTGTGCTATATCACGCTTCGTAAACGGTCGAGGAAAATGGCGCGAATCACACTCACCACCCTCCTCTTCGTCGCATTGTTCAACTATCTGCTGGCCCAGTTCTGGCAGACGGAACATGAACAAGTCGCAACCCAAACCATTGAATTTGTGAAACAGGCATCGTCACGCAATGCCTTGAAGATGCAGGCATTGATGACAGACAACGCAAGCGTCACCGCCTCAGGTAGAGAATGCCTGGCTGGTACGCAGACACTGCTTGACCGCTATGAGCAGGCAGCCAACAGCATGAAACTGCGCGACCATGCAGCAAGTATTGAAGGCGTCGAGGTGAAAGAGGATCAGGCTCGAGTCTTGCTTCGCGTGACCACCGCTTTGGCTCCGACGTATGGCCGGGACAGCGTGACGACGACTTGGCTATTCCACTGGCAACGCGAGGCGACCGGCGAGTGGAAACTCACTGAATTGGAATGGCTCAAGCTGGGCCCAACCGATGCCAGTTGCAGTGCAGTGCCTTGAATGTTTAGGGTGAATGTTTCAGCATGGGTTTTTGTGCCATCGGGAGTAACCTGGAGCAGGATGAGTCCAATCGTCGCGTCTTGGGTGCCATATTCTTCTCTTTGGTGGGGCGGACGTCTCGTCCGCCATTTTTCCCACGAGTTGGCAAGGTGTGTGGTATGACCATCGCAAAGAAAGATTGGGATGAAGCACAGAGAACTCGAAGGGCACGGAGTTGCGGAGCAAGAGGAAGACATTTCACGCGAAGGCGCCATGGCACGAAGATAAACATCAACCTGCCCCTTAGCCGCGGTGCCTGCACCGCGTATGTTTTTTGCGATGACTTTGCACGGATGACCAGTGCCTGTTTCAAGGTTATGAAATCCCCACGAGCCGCGCATGTGAGTAAGCGGATTCTTCGGCTGGTGGCGTGGCCATCGCGAAGTCCTGAGCGAAGTCGAATGGGCGAAGCATGGCCATGATATGAGCATTGCGTCACTCACCCCGAAGAAAAATAGGCACGAAGCACAAAGAACGCAGAGGTTAGCAATCAATGAAGCCCAATTTTTTTGGCGTTCTTCGCGTCTTCGCGCCTTGGCGTGAAACTCTCTTCTCCCCACGAGCCGCGCACGTGAGTAAGCGGATTCATCGGCTGGTGGCGTGGCCATCGCGAAGTCCTGAGTGAAGTCGAATGGGCGAAGCATGGCCATGATATGAGCATTGCGTCACTCACCCCGAAGAAAAATAGGCGCGAAGACGCGAAGGACGCAGAGCTAGGAAAGTTACATCGGTGGCATGGCCATCTCGAGGCATGGCCATGATATGAGCAAGGATCGAGAATATCTGTGTGAACTCTCTCCCTGCGGTCAAGAGTTTACACAGCCACCCGACGCGTTTCGGCTTTCCATCGACAGCACATTTTGCCTCGCGGACTCGGTCAAGCCGTGGCACCCCGCGATGAATGACTTGGGTACGCTCTAAGTTGGGAAGAAAACCACCGAGCCACAAAGGCATCGAGGGGCGAGTAAAGAAGAAGTCATCTTATTGGTAGGCGACAATGGGTGACTGTTAAGGTCGTTGATGAAGGATGCTATGACGAGCCTGCTCGGCCTTAGCGGAAATTCGTGGTGGATGCGAAACGTGCCTCGGCGGGTTGTTGATTGTGATGGGCAGTTTTCCGTACTGCCATGCCGATATTAAACCGTATTTGAATAACTCGTCAGAAATCTCTTACAACCATGCATTTACCTTGTGCAGGGGGCTACGGCGTCGTAAACTGTCAGCGTGCAGCCGGGAGCGGTTTCCGGCGGAAAAGGCACACGCCGGTCTGTCTATCACAACAAATTGGCGCTTTACCAGATCTGTCTAATCAACTGTTCAGACGACGCTTCGCGTCGTCTGAACGTGTCCCGCGTCTGTCGCTCGCTGGTCGGCCCGCGAAGCGCGTACCGAACCAGCGGCTGCACTGGACAGCCGCTTCACAAACTCCGTTTGCTCGCGGCCACCAGTGATCCGCGGGACACGTTATGCTGCGAGATTGGGTGATTTTATGACTAAAGAATCTCGCCAGCGACTTTTATCGACGATCGACACGCGTACCAAAGTTCTTGCGCTTATAGCAGTGGTAGCAGAAGCGCTGTTCCTTGGCTCGCTGGTTGCCCTCCCGTCAGAGCAGACTATCTGGGCAATGACGATATGTGCGGGAGTTTTACTCGTGACCATTGTCGGGATTGTCATCGTCGAAGTGACGGAATCGCGAGCGCCGAAGGATCAACGTATGGTGCCGAGCCCCTTGACACCGGATTCGAAGATACTTGATGAGTTGGTGAATGGTGCGATTCAGACCGTTTGTAGAGCCGTCAGCGTGCCACAAACACCGGAGTTAGCAAAGCTTCGCGTATTCATCTTTCGCAAGGTCCAGAATGACTTGTTGTGCAGTCACTATTGGTCACCGAACCCTGCGAAGGAGATGGTCGGTAGACTTCGCTTCGCGATCCGCGCAGACTTGGCGGATCAAGTCGCTGTTGTAAGAGCGGCCGTCAATGACACGATTGCACGTATTGAAGTTGGGCCCATTTCAGACAATCTTGAGGGCGTGCATGGTGATGTTCAGGAAGGATTGAAGTTTGTCCTTGCTTGTCCCATTTATGATGCAGATCAATCCATCTGGGGCGTTGTCGATTTTGACGCTGCGACTGAAGAGGGCAAGGCACTCCTTCGGACCGAAGTTTCCGATGCCGTTATGTTTCAACTTGCTAAACACATTCGCGTAGTGTTCTCGCTGGCAAAGGGTTTTGATTCGCGCGCGGCATAACCAATCATTGCGCCCGACCGGCATGGGCGGTCGCTGTTTTTCCTGAAGGCAACGTCACTCGCGCCCAGGCCGGCGGGTGAATTCAATCGGTTCAGACGACGCTTCGCGTCGTCTGAACGTGTCCCGCGTCTGTCGCTCGCTGGTCGGCCCGCGAAGCGCGTACCGAACCAGCGGCTGCACTGGACAGCCGCTTCACAAACTCCGTTTGCTCGCGGCCACCAGTGATCCGCGGGACACGTTCGCAGAGACAATATGAAAACCACGATCCCTCAGATTGAAAACATTATCCCTGTCATCCCTGTTCGGAACCTCCAGAAAAGTATTGCCTTCTACACTGATATTCTTGGCTTCCAGTGTGACTGGGGTGGTGATGAAGGTGGTACGATTTGTTCTGTATCCCGGGACAAGCATTGTATTATGCTCACGGAACGAGAGGAGCTGGAGACGCCTTCATGGGTTTGGATCGGTTTAGAAGATGATTCCCTGTTTGAAGAATATCGATCCAAGGGAGTGACGGTCTTCCAGGAACCACAGAATCATCCATGGGCTTACGAGATGAAGTATAAAGATATTGACGGAAATGTTTTATGGCTGGGTACTGAACCAAGAAAGGACCAGTCATTTCACAGCGGAAGGACCGGCTAACAAGACGCTGGACTCAACAGAATGGGCTGGCGCCCATTCTGCGAGTCAGCTCTGCGTTCAGACGACGCTTCGCGTCGTCTGAACGTGTCCCGCGTCTGTCGCTCGCTGGTCGGCCCGCGAAGCGCGTACCGAACCAGCGGCTGCACTGGACAGCCGCTTCACAAACTCCGTTTGCTCGCGGCCACCAGTGATCCGCGGGACACGTTCAATCACCGAAGAGGTCTCTCACGGAGGCACGGAGAAACGGAGATGGATGAGAATGATATCGGTACTGAGATCGTGGACTGTGCCGTCAAGCTCCATCAAGATCTTGGGCCTGGTTTGCTTGAGACGGTCTATGAGGTGACCCTGGCCCACAAGTTGAAAGCACGGGGTCTTTCTGTGGAACGACAGGTGGCTGTGGCATTTTCCTATGATGGGCAACGGTTCGATGAAGGGTTCCGTGCCGATTTGATTGTCGAACAAAAAGTGATCGTCGAATTGAAGTCTGTCGAGAAGGTGCATCCGGCACACAAGAAGCAGCTTCTCACCTACCTGAAACTGACAGGTCTGAAATTGGGATATCTGTTGAACTTCGGAGAAGCACTGATGAAAGAAGGTATCACTCGTGCCATCAATGGTAGCCTCGCATGATTTCTCCGTGCCTTTGTGGCTCTGTGAGAAAAATGATCGAACAAGCCAGTCATCCGGACACCTTCAGCGCCACTGATTTTTGACATTGGCGCGTTTGAGAGGCATCGTTTTAGGGTATCATGACACGTGTCGTTCATGGTCATGCCTGCGTCCTTCGTACACTCAGAACTTGTCAGTGACCTTGGCACCCAGGTCAGAACGCGACTGCCATACAAAAAAGCCCCCTCAACAGCGAGCAGGCTCGCTGGCTAAAATTCTTTCTCTCACTGAACCTCTATGCCTCCGTGGCTCTGTGGTGAAATGAATGCGCTTCGATAAGATTTCGCTCCCTCACGGTCGCGGCTCGTGGGGATTGAGTTTCTGTTTTCACTCTCCCCCTGCTGACCTATCTTCAACAAACGTCTCATCCACAGGCCTGCCTGTCTCCGGATCGATCTCGATGTAACTTGGCCCACCCTCATAAACCACAGGCCCGGGCTTTTCATCCTTCCAAGGCTGATCTTTCGTCAGTTCCTGCACCGCCCAGATGCCCGTCACCTGCGCCCGACGATCCGTCATCGACTGCGGCGGTTCATACTTGGCCGCTTCTGCCTTCGCCCCTTTGAATAAATGCACGGTCTGCGTCGGGAAGGCGAAGCTGACGCCCAGTTTGTCAGCCAGACGAACGATATCGACCATCAATCGCTCGCGTTCGCGCAGTTCGGTTGACCAGTCGGGCACTTCCCAAAAAACATAAAGCAGAATGTTGATCGATGAGCCTGCAAACTCGTGGACGCGAACCTGGAAGTAATCCTTACGCGTGTATGGGTGTACACGGATCAGTTCGCGGATGCCCTCGGCGAAAGCGATGAGATTGTCAGGCGAGGTGTCATACTGCACGCCGACGTGCGTGGACCAGCGTCGATACCGCCGCCTGCCGTAGTTATCGACACTGGCACGGACAAGGTTGGCATTGGGCACAGTCACCTGCGAGTTGTAGAAAGTGCGCACGCGCGTCGAGCGGAAGCCGACCTGTTCGACGATGCCTTCCGTGCCATCAATGACGATCCAGTCACCCACATCGAAAGGCCGATCGAGAATCACCGCAACGCTGCCGAAGAGATTTTCGATGGTGTCCTTGGCAGCGAAGGCAAACGCCACCCCGCCAACGCCCAGGCCTGCGACCATCGGCCAAACGTCAAAGTTCAAACTGTCCGCAACGACGATGGCACCGACCGCAATAATGAACACCTTGATTGTCTTGCGAAGCAAAGGCACGATGATGTCATCAATCCGCGTGGCAGTGGCGGTTGCTTTACGCTCAGCAGCGTCGGCGACAAGATCAGTCAAGCGCCATGCCGCCCAGACCGCGGAAAGCACGGCAAAGAAGCGGGCTGCAACGGTCAATACACGTTCGGGCAGATCAGGCAGACCCAGGTAAGGAATCGCCAGCACCCAGATGAGGGCTGCTGCGGTCAGGCCGAACGGTCTCATGACTTTCTGCGTGGTTTCGTCGGCTTTGGGCAGGTTGAAGCGAGCCCTGAGTTTGGCGTGGATGACTTTCGCGATCGCGCGAACGAGAAAATCCGTCACAATGCCCAGCAGGATCAGCAGCAGCAGCGCGACCCACTGCCAGTTTTCCAGAATGAAGGCATGCTTGGTCATATTTTGGCCGAAGGTTTGAATGATGAACGCACGAACATGGTCAGCCGCGGTCAGCAGCGTTTCATCCTGTCCTGCCATCTTGGGTAAACCCTTGATCTGTGCATAGAACGTGTTGATGTGCTGGATGGTTTCCGCGCTGAAGACCCATCGGCCATCGGTCTCGCGCGTCATCGTCAGCATCAATTCATCTTTCAGCCGAGACTGGATATCCTTTTGCCTGGCCAGCACCTCCGGGCGTTGGTCGAAGTGAGGGAAGATGACGTACTTGTCCTGCTGGTTCTGCCGAACTTGTTCACGGCCAGGAACGTTCTCCATCTCGAAGAGTTTGATGCGATTGAGTGACCCCAGCAACGATTTACAGAGTTGCTTTTCCTCATCACGCTTGCCTGTGCTGGAGAAATCAACCAGCGAAGTATTCATGCAGGCCAAGGCGCGATCCCAGTCCGGCTCGCTCCTGCCGTTGCTGTTGGTGTTCATCGCTTCGAAGAAGGTGGTCAGTGTCGCGCGAGGGGAAGCGAAGACAGGATCGACTGTCGGCTGACGGTTGCTGGGAGGGGTTATGCGTTCCGTTGCCGGTGAATTTTCATTCGCTGGCGGATCGGCCTTCGCGGCAGCAACGATTAAAAAGAAAGCCGCTGTGAACAAGATAAGAGCAACAACAGCCAGCTTTGGTTTTAAGTCGAAGCACAAGATCCCTCGGTTCATTCACGGTCTCCATCAATCACGCGGACGTTGTCGCGCATGGGGTCTTCAAATTGATCGTGAGGTTTGTCCAGATCGCGCGAGGCCGACGCCCCGAACCCAAACATCTTCAAGACATTGGCCAGCAACGTCAGCAAGTAGAGAGCCAGCAGAAAAACGATCCCCGCCATCACCACCGCCAACAGCAGCGCGAGCAAGGGCACCAGCAGCACCAGCCCCGCCAGCGTGGCGGAGAGTTTCCAGACCCATGCCGGTCTGCCTGTGATGCGTTCAACCCATTGGTTAGCCAGTGGGGACTGTCCGAGATCGACACCGCCGTATTGAAAGCGAAAAGCCATGGGGTACAGCGTACGACCTAGTATGAATTCATACAAGTTGCTATGTTGTTGAGTATAAAAGTGTCAATGACTGTTTCGTTCGCATATTTATTGGTGGAATTCATGGCCGGGATAATCACGCTGTTGATAGTTGTGGTGGGCATCATTGGGGTATTAATTGGGCGCTCCTCACGTCAGTCGGAAATCGATGCTGCCAATAAATACGCAAAGGCAACGATTGATAAAATGACAACCGATAAGAATGCTTACATATCCAGCATCACTTCCCTTAGGAAAGATAATGATAATTACATAGCCAAAATAAAAGATGTAGATCATAAATTGCTTCAAGTTGGAGAAGCACTCAAGAAAGAACGCAAAGAAAGAGCGAATCTTGAGACACTTTTCAATAACGTATTTTCCGAATGGAAACAACAATCTGTAACATTTCCTGTATTACGTAGATGGCTGGGCGAAGCTCTGGAACAGAAGCACGCCCTGATTGAAGATTATTTGGAAACAAAAAGAAATCCTGCGCGTGTAACAGCAGCGGAATTGAAGAGAAGAGCACACAAAGAAATCCGGAGATTAAGAAGCGAGAACGAACAATTACTGGCATGTGCCAGTTTATATGAAAAGTTGGCACCATGGCTTCTCGAATATACGGACTATTCAGTAGCTGACGTATTAGAAAGTATTGATTTAGATTACAACATTGAGCACCCTACATCCGATGATGACCCGATCAAGTACTTCGTAACAGAAATAGATATTAAACAACTATCCCGCATAGAAAAATATCAACTTGCTTTAGATCGTTATCTGAATAATCAGAGAAAGATGTCTGCCTGGCTTGTGGGTATTCAGTATGAGCGATACGTAGGCTACACGTATGAGAAAAGTGGGTATAGGGTTGAATATCATGGAGCAATAAACAAAAGAGAAGATCTTGGCGTTGACCTGATATGTCATCGTCAAGGAGAAACCCTTGCGGTACAATGTAAGCGGCTAGCTCCATACAAAGGTATGCCAGTTAGAGAAAATGTAGTTGCCCAAGTATATGGAGCCGCAAAGTTTCTCTCCATTAGCAAGTCCTTTATATTTGACATAAAACCTGTTTTGGTTACCTCTTACGAACTTTCTACCCAAGCCCGCGAATTTGCAGATAATTTGGGAGTGCAGGTGAAGGAAAACATAACATTCAAGCCATATCCGTGCATTAAATGTAATGTTGCCAGAGAAACGGGCGAGAAAATCTATCACCTTCCGTTCGATCTGCAGTACGATCAAGTAGTTATTGGTGATCAGCCCGGCGAATGCTACGTAAGAACAGTTGAGGAGGCTGAAGCGTTAGGTTTTCGTAGAGCATTTCGTTGGAGTGGCTCTGGCAACTAAACTTCCCAACCGTCACAATCGGCTTGATCGCGCGAGAACCCCTTCAGCCGGTGAAGTTTTCCCATTTCAAATCACCTCAGCCATCAAGTGCCCTACCTGCTGCGTCGATGAAGCAGTCAGCAGGGGAAGCAAACGCTCTGCATTGTCTTTGGCAGAAGGATGGATCATGGGCCAGACGAGTCAAACACTGATTGGAATCGACCCCAGCCGGGAGGAAGTCGTCAAAGAGGCAATCCTTGAGATTTCCCATATCGCGACGCTTCCTGAAGTCACCCTCAAGATCATCTCTCTGGTTGAAGACCCGGACTCCACCGCCCAGGACTTGAACGATGTCATCAGCAATGACCCGGCCTTGGGTACGCGGATTCTCAAAGTCGTCAACAGTGCTTTTTATGGCCTGCCGGGACAGATCGGCTCGATCAACCGTGCCATTGTTCTGCTGGGCTTGAACGCCGTGAAAAACATCGCCATTGCCGCCAGCTTGGCCAAGTTGTTCCGAGGGGGTCAGATTTGCCCGTCATTCAATGCCCGTGACCTGTGGACGCATTGCATCGCGGTTGGCACAGCCACTCGCATGTTTGCCGACAAAGCAGGACTGGGCTTGCCGGATGAAGCTTTTCTCGGCGGCCTGATCCATGACATCGGCATCATGGTCGCGATGCAGGGCAAGCGTGCCCAGTTCGTCGAGATGGTTGAAAAACTCGACAGCGATGAAACCATCACGTTGCGTCAGGCAGAGTTGGAGGTCATTGGCGCGACACACGAAGACTTTGGGGCGGCCTTGTGTCAGACCTGGAAATTCCCATCGAGCTTTTCGTACGTCACCGGTTATCACCACCGCCCCAAGGAGTTGGGTGAACAGCACCGCGTGCTGGCTGCCATCGTGCACCTGGCAGACGTGATGTGCTGCAACTTGAGCATTGGTTACAGCCGAGGCGCGGAAACAGCGGAATACGACGAAGAATTGCTGACACAGCTCAACCTGAAGCGCGAGGCGATAGACGAAATAGCGGAAGAACTGCCCGACGCTGTCGAGGAAGCCACGCGACTGTTAGGCGGGCCAACGAGTTAGAGAAAGAGGCCGGACCCGGCTGCCGCGAATTTGCGGGTGTCCCCGGTCAATGAATCAGGCGTCTCTCTTTTCCCTCCGGGCGACGATGCATATGTATCGTCGCCTTTTTTCATGCGCCGTTGCGTGTGAAATTTGTAAAAATGCGATTTTCCCAAGTTTCAGCCTTTATAGAAGGGCTGGTTTGGTTTATCATGCAATTTTACTGGGTATATTGGGTTATGGTGACATCTTGAGTTGGGTAAAGTCAGGCCTTGGGTGAGTCACATCGCGGGGCAGTCTTTTCCGGAGTATGAAGACGATGAAAATGAGAAACGTATTGATGGGTCTCGTGGCTGCTTTTGTCACGTTGGCGGTGTGGACAGCTTCAGCCTCGGCAGATGTCGTTTATCTGAGAGACGGGCGAAAGTTCGAAGGCAAAATCCTGCGCGAAACGCCGGATTACATCATGATCGATACGGTCATCGCCACCATCCGCACGCAACTGCGGCTGAACCGCTCGAAGATCGAGTCGATTCAACGCAAGGCCTTGCCTGATGACTTCTTCAAAGAGGAAGACAAGAAGGACGACGACACAGGCAAGACCGACGAAAAGAAAGAAGACGAGAAAAAAGAGGATGAAACGTTTGGTCCGAAGCTGGCACCGGTCAATCCCGACCTCGATGACGATATGCACTACTTCGCCCGCGTGGATGAGCGGGTCTTCCGCAGCTTGAAATATGAAGGCAAGGAGCCCGAGGAGTCGGCCAACCATTACTTGGAGATTCCGCTCGAAGGAGGCTTCGGCGAAGACATCTGGCCAGCGGGTATCAAGAAGTCGCTTGAGTACGCCAAGGACAAGGGCATCAAGCACGTGGTCTTCCGTATAAAAAGTGGGGGTGGTTATGTCTGGGCGGCTGATGAGATCAAGGAAATCATGATGGATTACAAGCGTGATTTCACGATCCACTGTGTGATTGAGCAGGCCATCAGCGCGTCGATCTGGGTGGTCTTCACTTCCGACCGCATCTACATGACCGATGGCAGCACCGTTGGTGGTGCAACGGTGTACCACATGACCAGCTTCGGCCACGCTGCGGTGGATGCGAAGATGGTGTCGATCACGGCTGCGAAGCTGACTTCCATTGCAGAGTCACGCGGGCACCCGGCCAACCTCGTCGCCCCCATGGTGGTCATGGAAGAATCGGTCTATGGCTACCGCGACAAAGACGGCAAGGTGCTTATCACAAAATCCCGGCCTAAAGACATTGCAGCTGACGACATCATCATTCAAGATGGTCCCAAGCAGGTTCTCACGCTCTCGCGTGGTGATGCCGTGAAACTGGGTCTGGCCAGTGCAGTCGATCGTGGGGTGCGCGACGTGGGCATGCTCAACGGTCTGCGCGACTGGAAGCCTTACAGCGACGCGGGCAAAATCTTCATGCGCGACTCCAAGAACCTATCCAAGCGACTGGTGAAACAGGCTGAAGAACTGCGCGAGAAGTATGACCAGTATGACGTCGCCACCATGCAACGCATCGGCGAGGCAGATGCCGTTGACCCGCGAAAAACCGTGGAACTGGTCTATTACCAGCACAGCGGCCAATTGACCCCCAACTGCATCCGCGAATGGCGCCGGGCTTCGGAACGATGCATGGCCGCGTGGATGAAGGTTCAGGAAGGCCTGGAAGAATGGCGCAAAGTATCCGACGAACTGGACAACATGGGCATCGACCCGCCCATCGCGGACTTCAACCTGAAGGAAGTCATCGACCAGGCTCAACGCGAAATCGACTGGCTGAGGAAGAACCGGATTCGCACGCATCGATAAGCACAGCGAGCTTTGGTGACCGGTTTCTATCTATCTTTGCGAGACCCGTTAATCGCTGGTGTGAGCCAGGAAGGTACTGGAGAAATTTACTTCTCCCCTTTATCGACTCCAACCATAAAAAGTATATCCTCAATTATGATTATGTTTATAGAAATTGGCGAACACAAAGATTTATCGTCGATGCTATAGAAATGTCAAAACGCAAAAAGAAGACAAAAAAGCAAAGAATGACAGGCGAAGAACGGCGGCTCAAAAAATGTCTCATGACTGCACATCAAATGCTCGTTCCCACCAACGTGCAATCGGTTCTTGGAAATAGTGTGTGGAACCTAGACTGTCGCCAACGACCCGAGCAATTTGAAAAAATACTTGTAGAGACAATAATAACGTCATCTCGAGCCACGCGCATCGAGGACCTTCAAGTATATATTTTGAACACAAAACCTGATGTGCGACTACAAATTACACACCAAGCTTATGTATACGCCATTAAAGTTCTTCCACTTAAAGTGTTTCATTCTGAAAAGCCCGTTGAACTCACTACCGAAGTCTTGCAATGGTATGAACGCATGACTCGCAATTCGCCAACATCGCCACCCGATGAAGGACCAAAGAGGGATACAATGGCAGCGGCATTACAAGTGGCGTAATATTATCGTGACTAAATTGGATAGCATACCCCTGGCGCAGAAAAGGGGGAAAGTACATATTATTTAGTCTAGGTAGAAGGCGCTAGCCGCACCACGCGTTGTTTACACTCACATCCCAGGCATGTTGTAGAAGAACTGCTCACGAACGATCTTGCCGTTGGCCACGTTGTAGAGCGCCATTTCTTCCATTTCCATGCGTTGATTGGTCGGCTTGAAGGTCACATCAAACTGAAAATACACCGCGAACTGGTCGCTGCCGACGTATGGACCCTTGACTTCCCCGCCATGCACTTCGTGGCTATCCATCCACCATTGGTTTTTGGCGCGCACGGCTTCGATGCCTTGCTGCTCTGCAGGCATCTCCGGGCTGTCGCAAGCCTCGACGGTGACGATGTCGTCCGAGTAAAGCGTGTTGATGGCTTCGAGGTGATTGCCTTCACGGCAAAGGCTGGCCAGTTTCTCAGCAACTTCAGCAGTGGTCATGAAACGTCTCCTGATTGAATGATTGTTGGCATCGATAGCGACCACAGCATACCGTCACCCGAGCGAAAACCGCGCTAAGAAAAGATGAATTCGCGAAAGTTTGATGAGTGGTGAACAAACAGCCCGACTGACTGCAAACGGGTGGCGATACTTCACAAAGTATGAGTAACAACGTGCTTCTTTTTTTTTTGGTCCTTCCGGAATTATTGTGGGTAGAGGTTGAGTCCGCCGCAGAAGAAGTA
>CAZJJN010000033.1:0-42265 GCA_964546335.1 uncultured Phycisphaeraceae bacterium | reverse complement strand
CTACCTCGTCCGCACCCTCACCGGCGGCGATGAACAGTAAATGTCTTCACCCTGACCGGTGAACGCTCTTGGTTTTTCTCGATGTATCAGCCCAAGACGAATAAGCCGATAGCAGGTAATCCAGCCCCCACAGCAATCAGGAAGAAAATAATTCTCTCAGCCTGAATCAGTAACTTACCAAACGCGATAAGTAGAACAAGCATCGCAGCACAAAATGGTAATGCAAATCCTGCGAACAGAGGTAAGGCCATTAACACGACATCCTCACCGGGCAATGGGGACATGGATCGACGTATGACGTCACCAGAAAGTAGCAAGATGCCGATAATTGGCAGTGACAGAATACCCAGACATGCCCGTATGACCCATCTTTTAGTGTTGTCTTTCATCCTTTTCTTTACATACGAGTAATCGACCGGGTTGCGACAACAATCTGAGTATCTGCATCCTACTCCACCGCGAACCACCACTTCGCATCAATCACAGCATCCCCCTCAGGCAGAGCGATCTGATGATCGGACAAACTCTTATCCGCATCGAACGGCTGAATGGTAAGTTTGATTTCCTCCCCCACCTTCAACTCAGTAACCTTGTTGATCACTTGCTTGTCGCGTACCACCCAACGGGCGATGAATAGTGTCTCCTGTTTCTCGGGAAGCTGGCCAGACACAACTTCCACCACCTTGTACTCATACACAGCCAAGGCCTGAGGGTAATTGTCAGGCTCAGGGGTCTGACATTTCTGCACAAGCTTCACCTTTACCTCAACGCGCTCAATCTCATTCTGCTCGTTACTCTTTTCGCTGATCTTCTCGTTTACTTTTTGGTTTGCACGATCAGACTCATCCGCCAGCTTCTTTTCTTGGTCTAGCCAAGGCGTTTCTTTATCAATCGCTGTTGCGGTGATGTCGCCGTATAGCTCGCGACGGTTGTTGACTTTCTCACCGACACGCCAGGCCTTGTCGCTGCCGACCATCATGATGGCTGGCTGGTTGTGCAACTCATCAGCCAGGAGGAACAGTCTGGCATCCTGACTGGCCCAGCGATGATTATCGAAGCCTTTGTCTTTCTTTGGACCTTCGTATTTCCATTTCAACTTACCAGCCTTACCACCTTTGCGAATGGCGACATACTTGAATTCTCGATGGCCCGGCTGCAATCCGCCAACACTTTTCCCATCGGGCGAAAGACTTGCAGAACAATTGCCCGGCAGTTGCCCTTTTCCCCCGTCACTTGTCCGCCAGATTCGTCCAGCCACGTAAGTCCACACGCCGTCGTCGCACAGTTTGACATCCGTCTCCCTGCCAGCGTGGGCGATCTTATTCAGCTCTTCAATCACTTCTTTCTCGCCAGCCAATGTCACGCGATGCCAGCCCCCTTCTTTCAAACGTACGACGACTTCAAAGTTGCTGATCCAATGAACGCCCCCTTGCTCTTCAACGCCTGCGACAATGGTGTGAACTGTCTCATCGCTTCGCACCCTGCCCAGGGCTTTGTCGCCTTGAATCCAGGCCAGTCTCTGCCCATCGGGTGAAAACTCGGGGCTAGCCCCACTACCCAGTTTGGTCGTCTTGCCTGACTCAAGTTCAAACAGCCAAAGGTCTTTCCCATCAGAATAGGACACCGCCGCATCACCCAAGACTTTTCTTAAGTCTTGCAGGTCATACGGACTTTTCGGAGCGGCTTGCAATGGGGCGACAAACACTGCCAGAAAAAACAGCAACCGCAGGATTTGGCAGGCCCAATTGCTGGGAAAATAAGTACTGCTACTGCAAGGATTAACTGGTGGTTTTGTCTTGTGTTCGTAAGTCGCGAGATTGAAATTCCTGATATGCATCTGTTAATCCATATTTTACTAGTGTTTATGAGAAGACTGGCAAATATCACACGAATTGACCATTTGCTCACCGAATACTTTCATGGACTTGGCATGATACTTGCAATCTACACAGGGACGTGTGCAACTGGGTGGTTTTATGGGGTTTCGCAGGTAACCAAGGATGGTCATCATGAAACGAGCATGGTTGAGTTTGGGCGAAGCATCGAGTGTACTGGGTATTTCCGTCCGCCGGCTGTATGGCCGAGTCGTGGAAGGCGAGTTCCCAACGCAGGAACGTAAGGGCAGGCATTATCTTCTGATTGACCTGCCCAAACATCGGCAAAGCGACATCTGCGGTGGGAATTCGCAAGCCGAGATGCCTGTCGTTTTTCATTGAATCAAAGTTTATGGTCGTGAATTGACTGGCCACGGTTTTGCGATGTTGCGTTTCGCAAGTGCATGCGCGCTATCATTGGCTCATGACACAACGCGGGAAGCCACATCAGGAAGCGCGCGAAAATGTGCACTGTACGCCACGCAAGACGAGTTGGCTGTCGCAGCAGGTGGGCAAATTCGCTTTCGCAACCCGTCACGTCTCACCCTTCCTGATCTCGCGCTGGACGCGTCGAAAGAAAGCTTTGCGTAACGGTGCTGAACTTTTCACCACCACCACGCGCGATGACGTTCAACTCGAATGCCTGTACCTTGAACCTGCAACAACAACTGCGGACAAATTGCCCGTTGTCTTTTCGCATGGCTGGGTCGAAGTGAAGGAAAACTATCTGCCTCGGGCCCGGCAACTTTGCGAACAGGGGCATCCGGTCATTCTCTACGACCAGCGCGGCCACGGCGGCTCGCAGGGAAAGCAAGTGACCTACGGCCTGCTCGAAAAGCATGACCTTTCCGACGTCATCAGTCACTGCCAACAACGTGGCTGGATGGACGATCATTGCCTGACCCTTGGTCACAGTATGGGGGCGGCTGTCGCCCTGATGAATGCTGCGCAGGATGATCGCGTTGCAGGGGTGATCGCCTTTGCTCCCTTCCTCGATCTGCGCACCGCACTGGCGACATATCACGCCAGTCACGTCCCCTTCCTGCCTTTCGATTGGGCGATGCAAGGCGTCAATCACATCGCACGAAAAGAAGGCTACGACATGGCTGCCTGCTCCGTCGCTAAAGCGATCCCTCACATTCATGTCCCGGTGTTGCTTGTCACCGCCGGCCGAGATCGCATGCTGCCCAACAAACAGCATGGCGACAGACTGCTACAACTTTTGCAGCATCATGATGTGCAGCACCACCGCGTGGAGAAGGCTCAGCATTTCAATTTATGCTTGAAGTCCTGGCCGGGGCTGGATGAAAAAGTCGTCGCCTTCGCAGCAGACGTTTCCAAGCGAACGCGCAACTCGCTCACCTCTGAATACAGTGAATCAACTACCAGTAACGCTCGAAGTGAATGTTGCCCGGTTGCTTCTTCGTGTGAGTGACAAATCCCTTGGCTTCCAGATCTTGCTGCATCTGATCGATCATGGCTGGGTTCCCACAGAGAAAAACTTCCGTATTGTCTGGCGACAAAGGTCTGCCAACCTTTGCTTCATACAACTCTTTTTCCAAGGCTGCCTGAACGCGCCCCATGATAACCCCCTCGCTCAATGCTCCTTCAGGTCGGGACACGGTGGGCAGATAAACCACGCTGTCATCCTCAGCCTGAATCTGTTCCAGTTCGTCCTTGTAGCCAAGGTCTTCTTCAACACGAACGCCATGCACAATGACAAATTTACGCCAGCGTTTGCCTGCCCCTTCACCTCGAGCGCGGTAAGCCTTGAGCATGGAGAGGAACGGCGCAAGACCTGTCCCTGTTGCGAGCATGACCAGGTCCTTGCCTTTGGGGATATCTGTCATGGTCATGTGGCCGGCAATCTTGGGGGACAGCCAAAGCCTGCCCCCTTCGCGCACCGTCCAAAGCTTGGGCGTCAACTTCCCTTCCGCCACCAGCACCACGTAAAACTCCATGTGGTCGCGCCAGTCCGGCGGTGAAGCAATCGAATAAGCCCGACGGATCAGGCGAATCTTCTTCTCCGATGCAAACTCCTGCGCCTCGGGGGGCATACCCAGCGTCGCGAATTGCCCAGGCTCAAACTCGGGCACTTCTCCCTCATCAGGCTTGACCTTCACGATGGATAGGCCGGGGTTGATGTCATGTCGCGAGATCAATGTCGCGTTCAATAACGCGTTCAGATCCTCTCCCGCTTCCACACTGGTTTTGCCTTGCTCTTCTTTTGCTGTGGTCATACCACTCCAACCCCTGTATGTGTACAACAATCATCCTCAACGCGAGACTGTTTCCCCGAATACTAGGCATGCCTGAGCGACAGTTTAACCGGGATTCGTATCTTTTTCGTGCCCGGTTGCATTTCGCTTCTCCTCAGCCTGATTCTGCCTGAGCCAGCGTCGAAGCAGAAACCAAAGCAGCGCAGGCAGCACAGCAGAGATGACAAGTGCCAGCACAGGTTGATCACGCCCGAGATACCCCACTACCGCGTATGCAAAACACATCGGTACACTGCCCACCACCAAAGCCAGGAGAAACTGGCGAAAAGGCATCCGCGCCAGGCCGGCCACGCAAACCAACACCTCTGGCACGACGATGATCCACCGCGATAACGCGATCGTCCATCCGCCTAAGCGATCAAAGTAACGCTCTGCCCGTTGCAGGTCGCGCTCGCCCAGTAGAAGCCGTGCCCCGCGATTCCCGGCCGCACGACAGATGCCGTAGCCGATCAACCCGGATCCGATGGAGCCGACGCTGGCCAGCAATCCACCTGTCACCGGGCCATAGGCCAATCCAAGCCCAGCAATCACAGCCGTCGCAGGGATCGGCATCAAGGCATCCACCCACAGCAACCCCACTCCAATCCCAGCCCCCTGCCAACCCAGACGTTGCCAGCTTTCTGTTAACTCGCCCGGCTGCATCATCGCTTCCCATGATTGCCCCCACACAAGGAAGCTGATGATGAACACGAGCGCCAGCAACACGCCGAGAATGAACAATCGCATGGGTTTCCTGAGATATTTTCTTAAGACGAGGCCCGTCAGCCGACAATCCGCTTAACACGTGAAGAAGTGAAACAACACGTATCTGGTCCGCTCCCTCACGGTCGCGGCTCGTGGGGACACATCTTTTTCATCAATCCAATTCAACTCTTGGCCATCTTCCTCAGCACCGTGTGCAGAATCCCACCATTACGGTAGTACTCCACTTCCACAGGTGTGTCGATTCGGCAGATCGTGGAAAACACCACCTTGCTGCCGTCGGCCTTGGTCGCGGTCACGTTGATTTCCTGTCGCGGCTGGACAGTGTCATCCACCGCAATGTCGTACAACTCCGTGCCATCCAACCCAAGTGACTGGGCCGACTCGCCTTCCTTGTAAACCAAAGGCAACACGCCCATACCCACCAGGTTACTGCGGTGAATTCGCTCAAAGCTCTCGGCAATCACAGCCTCGATGCCCAACAGGAAAGTGCCCTTGGCTGCCCAGTCGCGCGAGCTGCCCATGCCATAATCCTTGCCTGCCAACACCACCAAAGGCGGCGCATCTGTCTTGCGTTCCACCGTTGCTTCAGAGGTCAGTGCAGCGCCATAGGCCACCGCAGCATCGAAGATCGTCGTCACCTTGCCCTGTTCCAGGCCGTTGCTTTGGCCCAGGTAAGTGGTGTAGCCCCCTTCGGTGCCCGGCGCGAGTTGGTTGCGTACGCGGATGTTGGCAAAGGTGCCACGCACCATCACACGGTCATTCCCGCGACGTGACCCATAGCTGTTGAACATCGACACGGGTACGCCGTTATCCTGCAAGTATTGTCCTGCGGGAGAATCCTTCTTGATCGACCCAGCCGGGCTGATGTGGTCGGTCGTGACCGAGTCGCTCACCTTGACCAGGCAGCGTGCCCCCACGATCGGCGAGATTGTCTCCGCCTCAGGCGACAACTCAACGAAGTAAGGAGGCTCCTGCACATAAGTCGATTCTTCATCCCATTCATACAGCGAGCCAGTTCCCGCAGCCACTGCTTGCCATTCATTGCTGCCCTTGAAGACATCCGCGTATTGCTCTTCGAACTGTTCTCGCGTCACGCTCTGGGCCACGACTTCAGCAATCTCTTCCTGCGTAGGCCAAATGTCTTCCAGATAGACATCGCGCCCATCATCCGTCGTCGCCAACGGCTCGTTATAAGGATCGATATTCACCGTCCCGGCAATGGCATAAGCCACCACCAGTGGAGGCGAAGCCAGATAATTCGCTTTCACGTGAGGATTGACTCGGCCTTCAAAATTGCGGTTGCCAGACAACACACTGCAAGCTACCAGGTCAGTTTCTTCAATCGCCTTGGCGATCTCGTCAGGCAATGGGCCAGAGTTGCCGATGCAGGTCGTGCAGCCGTAGCCCACGGTGTGGAAGCCCAACGCCTCAAGATCACTGGTCAATCCGGACTTCTCAAAATAGTCGGTTACCACCTTCGATCCGGGCGCGAGAGATGTCTTCACCCAAGGCTTACGTGTCAGGCCCAGCTTGCGCGCCTTCCGTGCCACCAGACCGGCCCCGATCATCACTTCAGGATTACTGGTATTGGTGCAACTTGTGATCGCGGCAATGACAACCGCCCCATGCTTCAATTCAAACGTCTCGTGGTTGTAGGTGACTTCAACGCCTTCGACGCCGGGGTCTACTGCGACCGCAATGCCCGAAGCAGCCGGGTCAGCGGCAATGCCTAATGGATCAGCCGCGTCGGCCATGGCTTCATGAGGCCTGGGATCCTTGTCAAATGTTTCTTTCAGATCAGTCAACCATTTGTCCTGCATGGATGACAACGCAATGCGATCCTGTGGCCGCTTCGGCCCAGCCAGCGAAGGCTCGATCGTGGACATATCCAGCTTCAGATCAGTCGTGTATTCAGGCCTGCGCGAATCATCCGCCCATAGCCCCTGTTCCCTGCAATAAAGCTCGACGGTCTCGATCAGTTCCGTCGGCCGATTGGTTAATGCCATGTATCGCGTGGTCTGCTCATCGACAGGGAAGAAGCCCATCGTGGCACCATATTCCGGAGCCATGTTGGCAATGGTTGCGCGGTTGGCTAGTGGCATCTCCGCCAGACCCGGGCCATGGAATTCCACAAACTTGCCCACGACGCCCTCGGCTCGCAGCATCTCTGTGACCCGCAAGACCAGATCTGTCGCAGTCGCACCTTCAGGCAGCTTGCCCTTCAGTTCCACGCCGACCACTTCGGGAATCAACATGTAAATGGGTTGCCCGAGCATAACCGCTTCCGCTTCAATGCCTCCGACGCCCCAGCCGACGACACCCAGGCCGTTGATCATCGTGGTGTGGCTGTCGGTGCCCACCAATGAGTCGGGATACAACACGCCATCCTTATCCCACACCACCTTGGCCAGGTATTCAAGATTCACCTGGTGAACGATGCCTGTTGCCGGGGGCACAACACGGAAATTATCAAACGCCTGCTGCCCCCACTTGAGGAAGGTGTAGCGTTCGTTGTTACGTTCAAATTCCTTCTCGCTGTTGATGGTCAAAGCCATGCCGCTGGCAAACGCATCAACCTGAACCGAGTGGTCTATGACCAGATCGCAAGGCACGAGTGGATTGACTTTTTGCGGGTCACCACCCATGCGTTGCATGGCCGCTCGCATCGCAGCCAGATCGACGACCGCCGGAACGCCGGTAAAATCCTGCAACACCACGCGCCCGGGATTGAAAGGAATCTCCTGCTCACCGGCAGCTTTGGCTTTGTAGCCAGCCAAGGCTTTGACGTGATCTTCGGTCACCACGAAGCCGTCCATGTTCCGCAGCACCGCTTCGAGCAGTATTTTGATCGAATAAGGCATCTTGGAAATATCACCCAGCGATTGCAAGGCATCCAGCCGATAAATCGTCCTGTCTCCCAGCGGGGTGGAAAGAGTAGCCCGGGCGTTGAATCCATCTTGTTGACTCATGGTGACAAAAGCCTTTCACTCGAAAATGATTGCATCAGTTCGCACTCGGCGTCGGACATTCAATCCTAGCACAAGCCTCGCAAAGATGCCTGAAATGGTGAGGTCGATCTGGCGCGCACGCATATACCCATCTCACAATTTGAAGCCAAATTTGAGCCTGACTGACAGCATCGAATGAAACTGAGTCAAAATGGGGGTGCCACGGCTTGACCGAGTTTTTCTGAGCAAAGCGAAGAAAACGCGGCAAGCTGTGCTGACAAACCTGGTGATAATGGATCGGCGTCGCCGCTGGCCATCGAAACTTTTCTGGAGTTAGACACACCTTGCGCCACTCTCACTCCGTTCGAGTGTCGTCAAGATGTGGCACCCGGCCTGACAAATCCCTGTACATTCCGGAGTCGTGTCCATGCGTTTGCACTGGTGGTAGATTCAAACGAAAGCGAAACACTTCGCCCCGGTGCCTGCGCCGTGGCAGACGTCTTCAACCACCGATCCCCCAATAAAAATGGTCTGTCACCTGAATGACAGACCACTTGCAGAAAAGGAATCTCCAGAAGGAGGTTTGGCTATCTGTTATGCGTTGCCGCGCTGGCGTGGCCGATGTTGCAACATCAGCAACCCACCGCCAGCCAGTAACGCCAGCGAAGCCGGTTCGGGGATCGATCCACCACCACCTGACGCAAAGCTGCCACCCACCTGCGCGGACATATAGTCATAGCGATGTGACCCACGCGTCTGGCCTGAGCTACCCAACGCGGCCATGCGCACCCCATCGCCAAATTCCGCGTTGCCAAACGTGCCTGCGCCCAAAGAATTGAAATCGTCCCACATCAGCGTACCTGCATTACCCGAAGCGTTAAATCCGTCCACGCCATCCAACCAGGTGATGTCTTCGCTGAGGTTGACACTGAAACCCTGATCGTTGATGAACAGGCTGGTCTCGATCCAGTCCGTCGCGTTATTGAAACCCGACCCCACACTGAAGCTGGCCACACGCGTCTTGGCTGTGCCACTGTCCGCACTGCCCGGATCGTCGGTGGCGACAAAGATACCGCCTACCGTGCTTCCGTCGGCGTTGTACCCGAGTTTGACGTAAACGCCGCCCTTCTTGTTGTGATACTCAATGGCATAACCCGCGTTCTTCATGCTGTCGTTCAGAAGCGCCATCTCTGCGACCAGGCCATTATCCCCTTTGGTGAACTCAGCCTGACCTGCGCGCCAGGTGAAAGTCGCGCCGGTAGCGTTCCAGACGTCGGCCACATCATTGCTGATCACCCCGCCGTTGCCCCAATCTCCTCTCGTTTCCAGTCGGAGCGCACCACTGCCTGCGGTTTCTTCATGCAGATTCATCCGCCAGGTGCCGTTATGGCGAAAACCATCACCATAGCCACCTTTTTTTACACCTTGCCCGGTGAAACTGTCTTCCAGAATCATTGTGCCAGCAAACGCCGCAGTGGACGTCGCCAACATCAATCCCGCTCCGATGACCAACCCATATTTCATATCCCAAACTCCCAATCGATTCTTTGAAACCCAACTCCCAGCGAGGCACATGTAAAGCGAACGATTCAGAAGTCTGGCATGCAAGAGAAAGATGAGGTACTTCGCAGGTACGATTTTGGATTGCCTGCGTAATCGTTGTAATCGCTACAACTATCACAGACGCGCAGCTCATATCGCTTTGTGACAGACTGCCACGCGCCGATAACATGCCTGCGTGTCGAAACCCAAACCCATCGTGATCCTGGGCCCAACTGCAGGCGGCAAGACTGACCTGGCCATCGCCCTGGCCCTGCGCCTTACTGATTGCGACGGCCAACCCGGCCAAATCATCTCGGCCGACTCGATGCAGATATACCGCCAGATGGATGCAGGCACGGCCAAGCCTTCCCCTGCCCAGCGTGAGCAAGTGCCCCATCACCTGATCGACTGTATTGACCCGACGGACTCCTTCACCGTGAGTGATTGGCTGACTCAGGCTGACCAATTGATCGAGCAATTGCAGCAGAGTGGCACTCGGCCCATCATCGTGGGGGGGACGAACCTTTACCTCAATGCCTTGCTCGAAGGCATGTTTGAAGGCCCACCTGCCGACCCAGCCTTCCGCGAATCATTGGCTGGAATCTCGACACATGAACTGCACCAGCAACTCTCAAAGCAGGATGCCGACTCCGCGGAACGTATCCACCCCAATGATCGCAAACGATTGACCCGAGCTTTGGAAGTCCTGCACCAGACAGGGCAACCCATTTCCCAGCAGCAACAACAATGGTCCGCCGCCCCCACCGCACGTCAAGAGGGCGAAGCAGAGGATACGCGCTACCGCCACGATCCGATTCTCATCGGTCTGGACTGGCCACGCGAGGCTATCAACCAGCGCATCAACCTGCGGGTCAAGTGGATGTTCCATCCTGATAAAGCACGCGTGCAAGACAACTACCAAAGCTGGGAGCCTGAACCCTTGCCTGCAGAAGTCACGCGACTGATGCAAGAAGAGAAACTTGGCCCACAATCACGCGAAGCCTTGGGCTACAAGCAGGTACTCACTGCCTTGGCTGGCGACATGACGATGGATGAAGCCTACGAGCGGACGAAGATTCTGACTCGGCGTTTCGCCAAGCAACAGCGCACCTGGATGAAGCGCTTCCGAGGCGTGCATTGGCTGCCGGGGCCGATGCCAATAATCGAAAAATTGGACACGATCACTGCCCAAAATGGCCGCATTGCAGGATAAGTAGATTGTAAGTCTATTTTTTACACGTACTTATCGCTATTACTTGACAAATCCGTTTTCCCCTGCTCAAGTTACTCGCCCCCTAGCCGGGTTAGCTTCAGCTTCAGGAACGGTCGCTATTCGACCGATGGCAAGCGATAAATATGGCCAAGAAAAAGTCAAAATCCAAAAAGAAATCGACACGATCCACCAAAGCACCGGATACCACCGGCAAGCACTTGGTGATCGTCGAAAGCCCGACCAAAGCCAAGACCATCAATAAATACCTTGGCCCGGACTATGTCGTCATGGCTTCCGTCGGCCACGTCCGCGACCTGCCCAAAAGCCCGCCCAAAGGGGCCAAGCGCCAAGACCATCCCGTGCCCGGCGTCGATCTCGAACATGACTTCAAACCTACTTACGAGGTCATGCCTGACAAGAAGAAAACCATCACCGAACTGAAGAAGGCAGCCAAGAATGCTGCCGATATCTGGTTCGCGACCGACCTTGACCGCGAAGGCGAAGCCATTGCCTGGCATCTGGCCCAGGCTTTGGGTCAGCCCACCGAGTCCAGCAAACGTGTGGTATTCAATGCCATCACCCGCACTGAAGTGGAGCATGCTTTCTCGAATCCGCGTCCGATTGATCAGGATCGTGTCGATGCCCAGCAGGCCAGACGTATCCTTGACCGCATCGTGGGCTACCAGGTCTCTCCGCTGCTCTGGAAGAAAGTCGCAGGAGGTTTGAGTGCCGGGCGCGTCCAATCCGTCGCAGTTCGTCTGGTCGTGGAACGCGAACGCGAGATCGATGCCTTCATCCCCACCGAAAGCTGGAAAGTCACCGCTTACCTCACGCCGGAGCTTTCTGACGCGGCTGTCAAGGCTAAGAAATGGCGAACCTGGCTGACCGAAGAAGATGAACCTCGCACCAACAAGGAAAAGACAACCTGGCTGAACGAGCAGAGCAGTTTTGCAGCCGAACTGGTGCAGATCCAAGGCAAGAAGTTTGCAGCGGATAATCGTGACGATGCTTTGTCTGTCGCCCAAAAGCTGGGCTTTGAGCAAGTCGAAGCCATCGAAACGCAAGACCCCAAAGCCAAGGGGCCAGCCCAGAACCGGGTCAGTTACATCAGCACGTTGTCGACAGACGCGCCACCTTTCCGCATCGCATCAATAGAAAAGAAGCGGACGAAGTCACGCCCCGGCGCGCCCTTCATCACCAGCACCATGCAGCAGGCAGCCGCCAACCGGCTAGGCTTTGCTCTGCAACGCGCGATGCGGGTCGCCCAGCAACTATATGAAGGGATCGACCTTGGGGGTGGGCGCGGGCAGACTGGCCTGATCACCTACATGCGTACCGATTCGACGCACCTGTCGCGCGAAGCCATCGACATGGTGCGAAGCCACATCGGCCGCGAGTATGGCGACAAATATCTTCCCGAAAAGCCCAACTTCTACAGTTCCTCCAATAAGGATGCACAGGAGGCCCACGAAGCCATCCGACCGACCGATGTCAGCATCACGCCGGACTCCATCCGCTCGCGCCTGACCGAAGAACAGTACAAACTCTATCGGCTGATCTGGCAGCGCTTTGTTTCCTGTCAGATGGTGCCTGCCGAGTGGGACAACACCACGCTTTATATAGAAGCAGGCGAACCTGCCATCGCACAACTTCGCGCCAGTGGCCGAACGCTCGCCTTCGAGGGTTTTTACCGCGTGACCGGCGTGCCCAATCAGGATGGCGAACCGATTCTCCCCGCGTTGGAAGAAAACCAGCCGCTCGCGCCATTGCAGGTTGACCCCACGCAGCATTTCAGTTCACCTCCGCCTCGCTACACCGAAGCTTCACTTCAGAAGAAACTGGAAGAGGAAGGCATCGGCAGACCCAGCACTTACGCAGCGATCATCCAGACCATTCAGGATCGCAAGTATGTCGAACCTTACATGCCTCGCGACCGCCGTCTCCGCGCGACCGATCTGGGCATGGTCGTGACCGACAAGCTCATGGAAGGCTTCCCCAAGATCATGGACGTCGCCTACACGCGCGAGATGGAAGCCAAACTCGACCAGATCGAAGAGTCGCACAAGGATTGGGTCGAGATGCTTCGCGAGTTTTATGGCCCGTTCCGTAAGAACCTGGAAACTGCCCACGAATCCATGACCCACGCCAAGGCGGAAACCGAACCAGCCCCACACACCTGCCCGAAGTGTGGCTCGGGGACGATGTACCGCTTCGGCAAGAATGGGCGATTCCTTAGTTGCGCCAGCTACCCCGACTGTGATTATGCAGCTCCGATCGACCGCGAAGGTAACCCCAAGCAGCCGGAACTGACCGACATCCTTTGTCCCGAAGACGGCCAGCCGATGATCAAACGCACCGGCAGGTTCGGCCCGTTCCTCGCGTCGTCAAATTACCCGCAGGTCAAGTACATCGTGAAGCTGGACCCGAAGAAAGGCCACGTCGTTCTGCCCAAGACCCCGCCGATGATGTCGGACATCAACTGCCCCAAATGCGAAGAGCACAATCTCTATGTGCGCGACAGCAAGCGAGGCCTTTGGCTGAGTTGTTCCAACTTCCCGAAATGCCGTGGAAGACTGGCTTTCAGCAAGCTGGACGAAGCCAAGCAGAAGGAAATCGAAAAAGCCTGGCAGCAGCACCAGAAGGACAATCCGGTGCCTGAGATTCGCACTGCCGATGGCCACGTCATCCAGGAAGATGAACAATACATCCCCAAGGTGGAAGAAGCCGCAGATGCCTCGACGGAAAACAAAGGCTACGGATCAGACGCCGCGTAAAGAAGCCCGTCATTACCGGTCTTTACCATCTTCTCTCACACAGCCGGTGTGAAACCGCTATCATTCCCAGCCGATCCTAAGATAGATCACTTGGTTTTATTCTGATCAGGAATTCGCACCCCATGAGCAAGAAGATTCGGCTCGTTGATTGTTCCTTAAGAGATGGCCATCAGTCCCTGCTGGCTACGCGCATGAGCACCGAGCAGTGCCTGCGCGTCCTGCCCATGTTGCGCGATGCAGGCTACACCAATCTCGAACTCTGGGGCGGAGCCACGCTCGACTCAGCCATGCGCTTCACAGGCGATAATCCATGGGAACGTCTGGATAAATTCAACGAAGTCCTGCAAGGTAAAGCAGACATCCGCTCACTCTGTCGCGGGCAGAACCTGTTTGGCTATACCCCTTACCCGGACAACATCGTGTACAGCTTCCTCAAGGAAGCCGTGAAGAGTGGCAACAATCGCGTGCGCATCTTCGATGCCTTGAACGACTGGCGCAACATCCTCACCGCACTCATGGCTGTCAAGACCCACGACGGCCATGCCGAGGTGGCGATGAGCTATACCGTCTCACCAGTGCATGACAACGAACACTTCATCAACTTCGCCCGGATGGTCGTCGAACACGGGGCTGACTCACTGGCGATCAAAGACATGGCTGGTCTGCTGCACCCCGCGGACTGCTTCAGCCTGGTCAAGGCATTGCGCGAACAGTTCGGCGACATTGAAATCACACTGCATACCCATTGCACCAATGGATTGGCTGTCGCCACCTATGTCGCTGGCATTCTGGCAGGCGTGGATAACCTTGATACCTGCTACGGCCCGATGGCTGGCTCGACCAGTCAACCCCCGGCGGAATTGATCCACTACTTCTGCCAGGCCATGGACGTGGAACATGACATTGACATGTCGCTGACGCCGAAGATCGACAAGGCGCTGCGAAAGATACGCGAGGAATTGAAAGACGTTGACAAAAGCCCGCAGCACATGGGTAACCCCTGGCCTGCGGAACCGACCAAGCAGATGCGCCAGCTCATCGACAAGAGCATTGACCTGATCGCATCACGTGACCCCGATAAAATGGACGAGGCCGTCGCCATTACAGGTGATCAGATCATGACGCCTCAAGGCTACCCCGAGATCGACCGCGAACAGATCAAGGCTCAAATCCCCGGCGGCATGATCAGCAACCTGCACAACCAACTCAAGCAACAGAATAAACTCGATCTGATGCCCAGAATTCTGGAAGAAATTCCCAAGGTGCGCAAAGACACCGGCTACGTTCCGCTGGTCACACCCACCAGCCAGATCGTCGGCACGCAGGCTTCGTTCAACGTCATGACCGGCGAAAGCTATAAGATGATGTCCAACGAGTTTCGCAATCTCATCATGGGCAAGTACGGCAAAACGCCCGGCCCGGTCAATCCGGACGTGCTGGCCAAGGCATCGCCCGACGGCAGTGCGTACACCGAACGACCGGCCAGCTACACCGAGCGCATCAACATGGCTGACTTCCAGAAGGAGCACGCCGACGTCATCAAGACCCAGCGCGATGTGCTTTTGCTTTTACTCTTCCCCGGCCCGGCGAAGCAGTTTTTGAGTAAGCGGAAGTAAGAGACGCTCGAGAACATACCGATTACGTGTGCCACATCTTGTTGATGCATGAACGTAGTGAATGCAGCGAGTGTGTGTGCTAACATCCAAATTTAATTGCGGTATTTCTATGAATATAATATTTTCAAGATACACATATGGCTGATAAATCCGATGGCATCATCATTTATCTTGCAAGTGAAGGTTACTTTCATCACCTTCCATATGAAATGACGCGCCCAGATAAAGTTTACGATGATTTACGGTTACCTGGTAGCGCTGTAGTTACAGATGCACCTTACAAGGTTAGTCAACATGCAGATTATTCCGGAGAAGATATTCGATATCTTCCTTAAGGACCGGATAAACGTGAGTACCTGGATCATTGGCAGCCTCTATATGATGAAGAGGGTAATCCCCAATTCCCTGCCAATCCATTAAGATCAAAATAAAATTAAAATAATACAAACTCACTACTTGTACTTGCATTTCTGGTGTGATAATGCAAAGGGAAATTCGGCTGGGATGAATTGCAGATTCAACTTCCCCCAGTATCAGCTGGCCAATGGACGAAACATATCTTGTGCACATAGGGTATACCCAAGTCATTCATCGCCAAGTGCCAAAATTTGACCGAGTTCGCGAGGCAAACTGAGTTGTGGGAAGAAAAGCCCAAACGCGATGTCATCCACACACCTTGCGCCACTCTCGCAAGCTCGTGTGTCGTCAAGGCGTGGCACCCAAAACGCTACGATTGGATTCATTCTGCTCTAAAGTCATGTTGTCAATCAGGCGCACCTGTCCGACGCGTCCCGCTACCAACGCGACCAACCGGGTTTCCTGTGGATTGACCATGTCATTTGCGATGGCCGTCAGGTCATGTTCATTCCGTACCGCAGCATAGTCAGGTTCAACCCCCGCCTGCTGCATGATGCCAAGCATGCCCTTTTCCAACTCTGAAATTGATATGGCTTTTGCTTCTTTGACCTGATCGCAGGCCCATCGCAAGGCCCGGCTAAGCGCCACTCCCTGCTGCCTGTGCTCATCGGACAAGTAAACATTGCGGCTGGATAGCGCCAGACCATCCGTTTCGCGCACCGTTTCTCCGGGCACAATCTCAATCGGCAATGCCAAACTGCGTGTCATCGCCTGGATGACTTTTAATTGCTGATAATCCTTCCTGCCGAACACGGCGAAGTCCGGCTGAGTCATGTTGAAAAGCTTGGCCACGACCTGGCAGACGCCATCAAAGTGTCCGGGACGCTTCGCCCCTTCCAAATCCTGCGATAACTGGGGCACGGAGACTTGGCAGACCACTTCGTCCGGCGGGTAAATCTCTTCAACCGAAGGCAGAAACACCCCAGCCACCCCTTCTTGTTCACATAAAGCCAAATCGCGCTCGACAGGCCTGGGATATCGCGACAAATCTTCGTCAGGGCCAAACTGGGTCGGGTTGACAAAGATACTGACCAGCACGTGATCGCCCATCGCTTTCGCCTGCCTGATGAGGGAAAGATGCCCTTCGTGCAGGGCACCCATCGTGGGCACAAAGCCAACCTTCCCCTGCAACGCGTTGCGTTTCTCTCTCAGTTCCGCAACCGTTCTGGCAATCCACATGATGATTCTCTTTAGCTCTGTTCAGGTACGTCGGCATTGAAAGGGATGGACTCCCCGCTTGCCTGTCGGTAAGCATCGATGACCGCGTGGACATAGTTGGAGACGCGGCAATGCTGGGAAGCCCACTGCCTGGCGCGATCGCCTAACTGGACTGCTTCAGCGGGATGATCGAGCAGCCATTTGATCGCTTCGTACCATGCCTCGGTGGTATCAGAAGAAACAAGCTTGCAGGTCTCGCCTTCCTGCAGGTAATCCGTCAATGGGTCATCCATCGCCAGGATGGGCAGGCCGCAGGCCATGGCTTGAAGGGCGATGCCTCTGATCTGCCCTGCGGCAACAGGCATCACCAGCGCATCGGCATGCGTCAACATGTCGAACCGGCCCAATGGTCGCGTAGCCAGGGTCAGGTGGCTGAAGAGGTCCAGCTTCTGGCTTCGCTTCCAGAAATCCTGCGACGGTGAGCCCGTGGGAACATCCGCAAAGACCATCAGGTCAGGATACTCGCGCACCAGCCTGCCCAGCGCCACCAGCCAACCTTCCTGCTGAGGCTGGAGTGATCGCGGAATGGTGACGGTCAGGCAGGTTGCACGATCAGCCGTGGCTGAGCGATGCCGTTCACGGGCGTGCAGGCCGGGCTTGGCCAGGATAACCGGTTGAGCTTCCTTTAAAGCTTCGCCTGTTTTCTCATACATCATTTGCGTGGCGGTGATGTAAGACAATCCCATGTCGCTGGCTGCTTTGCGCACATCCTCAACGACATCCAGCGATCCTTGATTGAAGACATCGAAGACAATCGAAGCGCCAGTCGCCTGGGCTAGCGCCAAGCCTGACTTCCAATATTTCAATGTCGCCAGGTGAATGACATCCACGCCGATGGCCTGCAAGGGGTCGGCCAGGTTCATGAGTCGGCGATGGGTCAGCCAATTGAATCGCGAAGGCTGCCAGTACAACACCTGCCCGAGGCTGACCGTGTCGCGAGGCGGAAGAATATCGGGGACAACCTGCACCACCGGCACCGATTCATCAATCAAGCCGATGACGAGGTGTCGATAGATCGGCAGGTACTCATCCAGCCAGTCTGCATCGACAAGGAGTGCGACATTCATCACTTCATGCTAGCAGAGCAGCGACGGATTATCAGTAGCGCTCGGCTGCGACCAAAGCGTCGCCATCCAGCAGGCCTTCCATGATGGTGTTGGCCTGCCCGGCCAGTTGGACCTTTTTCCCATCGTCGCTCAAGGTGACTTTCAAGTCGCCGCCACGAGATGAAGCCTGGTGCGCGTGTAACTCGTTTCGCTTGAGTTTCTGGCACCACCAAGGCGTCAGAACGCAATGAGCCAGGCCTGTGACAGGATCTTCATCAATGCCAACTGCCGGGGCAAAGAAGCGACTGACAAAGTCGCAGTCACTGGTATCGGCCGGGGCGGTGATGATGACTCCCATCGCCAGCGATCGGATGGCCTGCAAGTCAGGTGAGCATTGACGCACCGCCTGTTCGTTTTCAAGCTCGACAAGCATCAACTCACCTGCCCGGCCGGTCGCGACAGGAGAAGACGTTAAACGAAGCGCCGTTATCAAATCTGCGTCATCTTCCAAGGCATCGCAGGATATGGATGGGAAGGACATGGCAATGGACTGGCCTTCCAATTCGCAAGTCAGATTTTTATCTTCAAGCTCGGTCGTAAATTTTAATTGTTCAATGCTGGGGTCGGCTGTAAAAAGCAGATGCGCGGCAGCAAGCGTGGCGTGCCCACACAGTGGCACCTGCTCACGTGGGGTGAAATAACTGATGCCGTAGCTCCAGTCATCCTTCGGATACACATACGCGGTCTCGGAAAGGTTAAACTCCGCAGCGAAACGCTGCCTGGCCTGGACGGAAAGCGCCTGGGCATGAGGCATCAGCACCACGGCTGCAGGATTGCCTGCAAAGGGTCGCGACGTAAAAGCATCAATCACGGCGTAGTGCATAGCACGCATCGTAAGGCAACGGCAGTCAGATCGCTAGAATCAAATCATGGCCAAGTCATCTTCAGCCAATAAAAAGTGGACCACACGCGATCTTCTTCATTGGACGACGCAGTACTTTGAGAAGAAAGGCATCGATCACCCCCGGTTATCCACGGAAATGCTGCTGGCCCACGTGCTGGAAACCGAAAGGCTCAAGCTTTACATGGAGCCGGATCGCCCTGCCAGCGAATTGGAACGGGCGGCCTTTCGCGATCTGGTCGAGCGAGCGGTCAACCATGAGCCGGTGGATTATCTCGTCGGCCAAACCCCGTTCTTTTCGATGATGCTCAAAGTCAGCCCCGCTGTGCTGGTTCCAAGGCCAAGCACGGAAACCCTGGTGGAACATGTCATTCAACATGCCCGGCGAACGCCCGGCTTCGCCTCGCCTGACATTTTCGATCTGGGCACTGGCAGCGGCGCGATTGCCATCGCTCTTTGCCGTTCTATTGACAAAGCCAACGTGACGGCAAGTGATATTTCAGCCGAAGCATTGCAGATCGCCCAGGAGAACGCGGACACTCTATTGAAACCAGCCCAGCGTGATCGTTTGACGCTGAAGCATGGAGACTTGTTCGAGCCTGTGACCGGGCAGAAGTTTCGTTATATCGTGAGCAATCCGCCATACATCAGCGATGCGGAATGGGCGGAAGTCGAGCCCAACGTAAAAGCGTATGAACCTGAATCGGCTTTACGGGGTGGCGCCGATGGGCTGGACATGGTGCGTCGGGTGATTTCACAAGCGCGGGGACATTTACTCAAGCCTGGGCACCTGGCTGTGGAGATCGCTGCATCGCAGAAAGTGGAAGCGATCGCGTTAGCCAAGGAAGCAGGCTTCGAGAATGTTCAGGTTTTAGTAGATCATGAGAACCTGCCGCGCGTGCTGGTCGCGGATTTGGACTGATCAATCAGTGGCGCGAAAGAGCGTACCCAAGGCATTCGTAGCGGGGTGCCACAGTTTGACCGAGTCCGCGAGGCAAACTGTGCTGCCGATGGTGAGCCGGCATGCGACCACATCAGCACACCTTGCGCCCTTCTCGCGAAGTTCGAACGGCGTCAAGGCGTGGCACCCAAGACACTTCGATTAGCCCCAGCCTGCTCTAGTTAGAATAGCCCCGCGATTTCATCGCGCATCCTGCTCGCAGCGTCACCTACCGCAGACTGCCAATCACCAGCCGGCGCATCCTGATAAGCGTAGATCACGCTGCGACTGGCGGTGATGATGGCCCCCTGCCCATCGCGATTAAAGCAAGGCTTCACATCCTCCGCCCCACCACCTTGCGCACCATATCCCGGTACGAGGAATATCGCACGGGGCATACGTGATCGCAGGTCATCAATTTCTTCGTGCTTGGTCGCACCGACCACTGCACCAACCAGGCTGTAACCCGAGCTGCCAACCATTTCCATGGTGTGCCCTGCATGATGCACCAGGGCGGCCACGTTTTGAGCGACCGTGTCTCCCGAAGCGAGTACCGGTTGCTGGACATCATCCCCGCCGGGGTTGCTGGTGCGCACAAGGACGAACACGCCTTTGTTCTGATCGCGTGCGAGGTTGATGATGGGTGCGATGCCTTCCATGCCGAGGTAGCCGTTGACCGTCAGCGCATCAGGTCCGGGACAGGAGCCAAGGTCTTCAAAGTCAGCGTCAGCAAGGCAGCCGAATGCGTAGTGAGCGCTGCTGGTGCCGATGTCGCCACGCTTGGCATCGCCGATGACGATCAATCCCCGGTCATGAGCTGCGGCCAGGACTTGGCGGTATGCCTCAACACCCGGCCAAAGGTAACGCTCGAAGCAAGCGGATTGAATCTTCACGCAGCCACACACGGGCAGCACCGCATCCATCACGCCTTCACAGAACTCGACAAATGCGGAGGCTACCTCTGTCGCGCGCTTGCTATTTCTGCCCTGGCGCAATGCATCAGGCAATTTCTCGAAGACAGGATCAAGCCCGACACAGACAGGCCCTCCCTTGGCGTTGAAAGCCTTGAAAAGTCGGTCGGCAAAATGGGTATCTGGCAAAACGGCTCCTTTCCATCGTCATTTCCGCAGACACATATAATCGCCTGCATGCCTGAAAAGCAAACGATCTACATCATCGACGGCCACGCCCAGATATTCCGGGCCTACTTCGCGATCCGCGGCGGCATGACCAGCCCCAACACCGGCGAACCGACGCATGCCATCTTCGGCTTCGCGGGGATGCTCATCCAACTGTTCCGCGATTACAAGCCGGACTATGTCGTCATGGCCATCGACACGGGGGCCAAGACTTTCCGTGATGAACTTTACCCACAGTACAAAGCCACTCGCGACCCCGCCCCAGCCGACCTGCGCAGTCAGGAGCAGCGGATATTTGAGATGGCGCGATTGTTCGGCATTCCCGTACTTGGTTCCGATGAAGCGGAGGCGGATGATGTCATTGCCTCGCTGGTGCGACTGATCCAAAAGGACAAGAAACTGTCTGACTGTGAAGTGCGGATCATTTCCAAGGACAAAGACCTGGAGCAGTTGATCACGCCACATGTCAATCTGTTCGACATTCATACGGACACCCTGGTCGATGCCAAGGCTTTGATGGAGAAGAAAGGCATCACGCCCGAACAGGTGGTTGATGTCCTCGCGTTGATGGGAGACACCATCGACAACGTGCCGGGCGTGGAGGGCATCGGGCCTAAGACAGCGGCGAAGCTGGTCATTGAGTTCGGCAGTGTTGATGGCGTGCTTGCCAACATCGACAAAATCAAAGGCAAGCGCCGGGAGAATATTGAGAAAGCACGCGAGACACTGGCCTTGTCCAGGCAACTCGTCACCTTGAAAGACGATCTGTCGCTTGATTTTCAATGGGAGCAAGCCAAGGCCGGGCCGATCGATACGGTGGCGTTGAAAGATATGTTCCAGACACTTGGTTTCCGTCGGCATAGTGTGGAAATCGAAAAGCTGGGGCAGGATGCAGCAACGAACACAGGCGTTAATGAAAGCGAAGATACCGGGTCAATGAAACCCGCGGCTTCTGACGATGGTCAGGCCTTCGGCTTGTTTGCCGATCTCGCGTCTGATGATGCAAAAGAACAGAGCGCAACGGCATACGCACCCATCACTGCTCCGGCTGAAGCTGATTACCGAGCCGTGCTGACTGAAGATGATCTGACAGCGCTCGTCGAGCAATTGAAGAATGCGAGCATCGTCAGTTTCGATACAGAAACCATCGGCCTGGGGCATTGGCAGGACTTGTGTGGCCTGTGTTTTTCCGTTGAACCTGGCGTCGGCTATTACGTGCCTGTTCGATCACCCGAACAGGAAAAGCACCTAAGCGCAGAGGTTGTGCTGAGTAGATTGAAATCTTTGCTGGAGAAACCGTCGTTTGGCATCGTCGGGCATAACTTGAAATACGACCTGCTGGTCATGCGACATGCTGGCGTGAAGGTTGGCAACGTCGTTTTCGACACCATGATCGCCAGCCATTTGCTGGGTGAGCAGGCGCATGGCCTGGATGCTCTGGCGGAAACCCGCCTTGGCAGAAAGATGATTCCCATCAGTCAATTGATTGGTGAGAAACAACGGGGCAAACCTCAGCAGACGATGGACAAGGTGCCTTTGGAAAGAATCGTTCCTTATGCGGCGGAAGACGCGGATATCTCGCTGCAACTCTATGAGCTATTCAAGCGCGAAGTCGATGTCATGGGTTTGCAGGAGTTGGCCAGTCAGGTCGAAATGCCATTGGTAGAAGTGTTGGCTGACATGGATCACGCAGGCATTCGTGTCGATCCAAAGGTGCTGGAGGAGCAGCGGGAAGCCCTTTCGGATCGCATTACGGAACTGCGCGACAGCGTCCATGAGTTGGTGGGTCACCCTTTTAATCTGGACTCGCCCAAGCAGTTGGCGGATGTGCTGTTCAACGAATGGCAGTTGCCGGCCATCAAGAAAACCAAGACAGGTTATTCCACCGATGTTGAAGTTCTGGAGAAGTTGGCCGACCACGATGACCTGACCGCAGAGCAGGCCAAGTTGCCTGGGCTGGTGTTGGAATACCGCCAACTGACCAAGCTGACCAGTACGTATCTCGTGGCTTTGAAGGAAGCGATCCGCAAAGACACAGGCCGAGTGCATGCCAGCTTCCACCAGACCGGGGCCGCGACGGGCAGGCTTTCTTCCAGCGGCCCAAACCTGCAGAACATTCCCATTCGCACGGATATCGGCAGGCAGATACGTAAAGCGTTCGTCGCAGAACCTGGCCAGCAACTCATCTGCGCGGACTACTCGCAGATCGAACTGCGGATGCTGGCCCATCTGTCAAAAGATGAGGCTTTATCTCACGCTTTTAAATCAGGCGAAGATATTCACCGCTCTGTGGCAGCCCAGGTCTTTGACACGCCACTTGATCAGGTTACGCGCGACCAGCGAGGCCACGCCAAGACGATTAACTTCGGCATTATTTATGGCGTCACGCCGTATGGCTTGTCCCGTCGAATCGAAGGCATGGATGTTGAATCTGCGCGGACGCTTATCACAGATTACCGTAAGCGCTTCCCGGGCATCGACACCTTCCTGCATGACTGTGTCGCGCAGGCGGAGATGAATGGCTACGTTTCCACCATCATGGGTCGCCGCCGGGCCATTACGGAAATTCGTTCCGCGCGGGGCAATACTCGATCGCTCGGCGAAAGGTTGGCAATCAATACCGTCGTGCAAGGCAGTGCGGCTGACTTGATCAAGCTGGCGATGGTCAAGCTGCACCAGCGCATCAAGCGCGAGAACCTCCCCATGCAACTGCTGCTGCAGATTCATGACGAACTGGTTTGCGAATGCCCTGCTGAGCAGGCGGAGCAGATGAGCCAGGTCGTGAAGGAGGAAATGACACAGGCCATGCAACTGGCTGTGCCTTTGGAGGTGGAGATCAGCACGGGTGACTCGTGGTTCGACGCGAAGTGATATGAAATTGAACAGCCGAGGCTTTCCTACCTCGGCTGTATTAAAAATGACCTCATGTAAGATTTACTTATTTGACTGTGATGTATTGCTTCATGATCTGGTCAAGCATCGGATCATGCTTATCTTTGTTGTAGCCCCCATCGTCAAGCGTTGTTTCAGCCAATCGATTCACGGCTTCATAGAGTTTCTTACCTTCAACCTTCGGCTGAATCGTGATGACGCTAGCGCCATTCAATCGTTCTTGCCAGGTGCTGCGTACAGCAGCCCAGAAATCCTGTGTTTGCGACCAATATGCATCTGCCTTCGCTGCTGCCTGATGTTGCGTCTTGGTGTAGTGATTGATCCCCACTTCGTGGGCAATGATCGCAATCGGGGCATGCTGATCATTCAGCACCACTTTCTGATTATGCTGCTCATGTACCCAGCCAGCAGGCGTGATGGTATGACGGTTGTGCGTCATCATCACCTGATAATCATCGCGCTTGGTGATCTCCCGTCGAGGTAAAGGCCTCCACGTGTGGCCTGACTCCCATGTCGAATAATCACCCACATGATGCCAATGCCCATAACTGGCATAACGTGGTGCATCATCAACCTGATAGACCGTCTGGCTCCAAGTACCAGCGACCGCGTCATTTTCAAGACTGATCTTCTTCCACTGCCCCATGCCACGAAACACGATGAGTTGTTTATCTTCGTACTGCCAATCCTGTCGCCAATGTTTAATCACAATCGGGGACTTGTCATCTTCATACCCGACCAGCAGCAAATGCTGAAGACTGATGAAATCACCGGTATCTTCGATGACCTTGACCACTTCCAACGCTTCGGCGTGATAAGGCTTGGTCAATTCATATCCTGACTTGGCTGAGACAACTTCTTCAAAGTTGAATTCGACCTTGTAGGTACCAGCCATTGCCAGGATCGCCTGTCGGTCGCGCTCCAGTTTCTTGTTGACCGGCTTCGTCACTTCCACCCGAACTTCCTGTGGAGACTGACAACCTGCCAGGACAAACACCATGAGAATCAGGTTGAGATAAATCACGCTTTTCATTTTGATACTCCTTTGAATTGTTATTCTGTTCATTATTGAAAATCACTGTCACTCGTTTTGGCCTGGTTCGACCACAGCCGCATGTCCATTAACTTGTCACTCGATACTGCCTGGGCATGCCCGTCAAAGAATGAGGTACTGGTGCTTAGACCGAATCGCCCGATGGGCAGGCCTGCGATAGCGGAAACCATTTGGGCACGTATTTCACCATCGTCAATCTGCCAGCGCCTGCCATTGGCCACCGGCGCCATCACCGAGTGAAACCCAGCCTGTTCGTCATGATCGAAAGCCGGCGTATTCCCAACCCGGGCTTGCGACTCTGCAAAAACAATCAACTGACTGGGGCGATTCACCTCATCGGCATGGAAAACCACATGTTGGCCAAGGTTCGGTTGCTTGGTGCCGTTGTTTGAGACGAAACCACCCCAAGGCCCTTCCTGCCCGCCGACGTACACGGCATTGATGCCATAGCTGGGCCGAAGGCTGAGTCTGTAAGCCTTGACCATGGCCTGGCCGCTATCGTCCGATCGCTTGGGTGCATCCGGTTCTTCACCATGCGCGTGCATGATGCGCCAGGCATGGTTCAGGTATGGAGCCAAACGCCATGGATAACGATCCGCAATGGGAAGTCCAAATTCCCTGCCATCCTCAGTGGTGATGGTGACGGGTTTGCCATGGATGGAAGGAGGGGTCACACCCCATAAGACCTGCCCCTTATTATCAGTGTGGTACTGCGTGTAGCCGACCATCATCTGCTTGAGATCACTCAGACTGCTGATGCGATTGGCTGCCTGTTGGGCTGCGCCCAGCGCAGGCAATAACATGCCGATCAACAGGGCGATGATGCTGATCACGACAAGTAATTCAATGAGGGTAAATGCCTGTTCATTTTTGCTTTTATCTGCACTTAACATGACAGCCTCAGCTTCTTGCGCAATGACCAGGCCTTTTCCATACGAACCACATTGACAACAACCAACCCATCAAAGCTGGTTCAGGCACTGATTGTGAATGAGGGTTGTTGGCTGATGTCCCGTAATGAGTAGCCAGAAGCGAAAGGTCAAGAATATCAACAACATCATCATTGGATAAGTCGCCATCAGTCCATCGAGCGTGTTGACTACCGTAGTTTGTCGCAAGAATTGATAAATCGAGAATATCAATCGAACCATCCAGGTTGATATCGCCCGGCAAAGCTGTAGCCACGAACGGATTCTCTTCGAGCAGGAAACCATCGGACGAAACTGCTGTGTCAATCGCCAACTGATCCAGACTCATGGAAGATTCCAAAGCATTGAACTGCAATGTGAGTGATGCCACCCCGTTGCTTCCGCTGCCATAGCTGCTATAAGGAATTTCAAACAGGAACCAATGCTCGACTTCACTGCCGCCAAAACCGCCAAGTTGGTTTCTCAGCAGTTCTGCCGAATCGATGGGGGGTAGGCCGTTCAACGCAAGCGATTGGCCATCCAACTCGGTGCCGAGCGTTTTGATCTGAACGACTGCCGTCAGTTGATGTTCAGGCTGGGCTATATCAGCCTGAGGCAAAGACACGGTGAAATTCAAAGGCAGATATGGGGAGTAGATGTTTCCGCCACCCGTCAGAAAGCTGCCACCTGAGTTTTCCGTTAATTCGGCTGATCCGCTGCTGTTCTGATCTGCCACGTCAGGCGTCACAGCAGACAGGCCGGTGAAAACATCCCATGCCTGATAGGTGGTGTTCGCTTGCCCACGCGTCCAAGTATTGGGTGAAACAAAAGCAGCATTGGCTACACCTGACAGCGCAGCCGTCAAACTCGCTGTCCCCAGCGAAAACAAGAAACGATTCATGACTGACTCCTTGTGCGTCCCGATGAGCGCGGTCAATCGCGCGATTTCCTGATGCCGGGATTGCCTTTCCGCATGGGATGCACAAGAATGCGACAGGCGATCTCCGGATCGTCCACTCGGGCGGTCGATCACGGTTGCCAGACTGCATCGACCGCCCCCATTTTGCCACCATGTGTAATTGAAACTGTGTCTCAGTGGCTATTCCGCACAATAGCAGTCTTTTTTTGCCTGTCAAGTCAATTGAGAGTTAGTCTCAAAAACGTCGAGAAAGTGATCTCAAGCCGGAAGAATCGCGATTACCGTCTGCGCTTTCGTTGCGTTACCATCAACAGGTCTGGATATCCCTTGCCTCGATTTCTCAAAGGAGTTTGCCATGAAAGTCGTCATGCTGATGTTCGATTCGCTCAACCGCCACATGCTCAGCCCGTATGGCTGCAACTGGACACACACGCCCAACTTTCAAAGGCTGGCCGAACGAACCGTCACCTTCGAGCGCAGTTATGTCTGTTCCATGCCTTGCATGCCTGCCCGACGTGACCTGCACACAGGCAGGCCAAACTTCCTGCACCGCAGTTGGGGGCCGATTGAGCCTTTCGACGACTCGATTCCCGAAATCCTCAAGAACAAAGGCATCTACACCCATCTGGCGACAGACCACTATCACTACTTTGAGGAAGGTGGCTGCACTTATCACACCCGCTACCAGACCCACGAATCTTTCCGAGGCCAGGAAGGTGACCCGTGGTTTGGCCAGGTTGCCAACATCGAGCCGGGCAACGCCTTTGGCAGAAGTGCTGCCCCCGACCGTTGGCATGGGCAGGATCGCATCAACCGCAAAGCCATGCCTCACGAAGAGCAGATGCCTCAATCGCGCACCATCCAGACCGGGCTCGATTTCATTGACCGCAACAAGGATGAAGACAACTGGTTTTTGCAGATTGAAACTTTCGACCCGCATGAGCCTTTTTTCTCGCACCGCAAGTACAAGGATCGTTTCGCAGAGCATTATGACAAATGGCGCAAGGAAGGCAGGCCTGAATGGGACTGGCCGGGCTATGAACCTGTCTCTGAAGATGAGGAAATGGTCGAACACATGCGCACCGAGTATGCCTCGCTATTGGCCATGTGCGACGCCAAGCTGGGTGATGTGTTGGACAAGCTGGATGAACATGACATGTGGGAAGACACGATGTTCATCGTCTGGACCGACCATGGCTTCATGCTCGGAGAGCACGACTGCTGGGCGAAAATCTGGATGCCTTTCTGGGAGGAAGTGGCTCACACGCCTTTCTTCATCTGGGACCCGCGAAGTGGCAAGAAAGGCGAACGCAGGCAAGCCTTGGTGCAGCCTTCGATTGACCTTGGCCCGACGTTGCTGGAATTCTTTGGCATTGATCTGACGCCTGACATGACAGGCAAGCCGTTGCGCGATGCGATTGCGGGCGACACGCCTGTGCGTGAAACCGCGATGTTCGGCGTGTTTGGCGGGCAGGTGAATGTCACTGACGGCCGATACGTTTACATGCGCGGGCAAGCCAACGAAACGAACCAGCCTTTGTTCAACTACACACTCATGCCCACCCACATGCGGCATACCTTTGGCGTGAACGAACTGCGCGACAACATTGAGTTGGCTGAGCCTTTCAGTTTCATGAAGGGGGTCAAGCCGATGAAGATCGCTGCGTCCGGCTGGGGTGGCAAACATCAGCACCCGATGAAGCAGCAGACAATTCTCTACGACCTCGAAGCCGACGCGAAGCAGGTCCAGCCCGTTGAGAACGCGGAAGTTGAAGCCCGTTTGACCGAGCAACTGATCGAGCGGATGAAGGAAGTCGATGCCCCTGCGGAGCAGTATGAAAGGCTTGGTCTGAGCATGGCTGGCGTGAAGGGGTAAGGTGATGTTGTGACATGCAGAGAACAAAGCCTGAATATAAAACAAATCGCGAAAGTATTTCAGTGGCGCTTCAATTCAGGCCATTGACAGATTATCGCTGGACTGATCTTTCATATCACAACTACTTGTAAAACCTGTTGAAATCAGGATGTTGCTACCTTCGGCATGCGCACAGGCACCAGCCAGCGTACCATGCCAATTCCCACAAGAAATATCAGGATCAGCAGCAGTCCTCGCCAGAAGATGCGATCGACCAATGACTCTGAAACTGCCTCCAGCCTTGCGATCTTCTCATCCCATACACTGGCTTCGACTGTTTCATCCATTTTTTCCAACATGGCACGAAGTTCGACAGCCATGGTGGTCGCCTGGGTCACTGTCTGCTGCAAGCCTTGGAGCGTGATCCGTTTACCCTCCGCATCCTGTCCGTCGAATCGAGAAAGAATCTTGTCCACCATCTGCGATGTCTGCCTGAGTTCGATGGCCAGGCCATTCGCAGATGCAACCGTCTGATTGACTTCCTTCAATAAAGGTGACAGCTTCTGCTCCTGGTCAGCCAGTTCTTGAAGCAAGGTTCGCGTTTCCTTCGTTGCTTTGTCAATTGAGTCATCGATTAATCGACGAGTAATTTGCTCGAATTCCTCAAGGCTCTTTTCTCGTTGTAACGCGACATCCTTAAAAAAAGCCTCGCGCTGTTTTGTGACTTCATCAGGCAATGCATCCCAGCGGGTGATCAAGTCTTTGCCAAGCTTGTCCACCTTGGCAATTGAATCGAACAACTCGGCGAACTCAGGCTGAGCCGCAATGCGGTACGCGGTTAATTCCGATTGTTCGCCAAGGACAAACGGGTACCGCCCGGCAAACCAGATCAATCTTTCTCCAAGTAGCCGTGCATCTTCCACTGCTGCTGATGCTTCACTGACCTGCTTCAGCAGACCGCCAGCCCGTTGCCGATCTGCGGAAGCGGGGAGGAAACGGGCATCGAGAAAATCATCGAAGCGAACGAAGGCCACCACCATACGATCCGGATTGGCTTTCCCCCAGGCATCAATCGTTTCGCGCAGACTTTGGCGCTGCTCGTCATTGAGAACTCTTTGAGATTTTTCCCATATCTTGGCCTCCTCATCACGCAATCGCTCCGCCACTGCGGCTGCCGCTTCAGCATCAACTCCCGCTGGCACCCAGTGCTTTTCCAAAGCTCGGTTCTGCAGAGCGCACAATGTCAACATGTCCAGCAACGCCACATCCGGGTTTGGGCCAGAGGCTATATCAATCGCTGACCCCACACCGTTGCGTGTAAAGGAAGTCATAAGCAGACGCGACTTGGGATTCATATTTCTTGAAGCTGCGATGACATAGTTCGCCTCACCCAATGCTGCGATGTAATCATCAGCCATCTGCATGACCAAGGCTTGAACTTCAAGGTCAGTCAATCCTGTTGCACGCTTAATCTGAGGCGAATCTTTTGCATCAATCTCCATGATCGACGTGCACCCAAAAAGATGAAAGATCGCTGTCAAGCAGAAAATGCAAACAAAACTATTCGGCAAGTTCTTGGCCATGATTCACCCCACACACGGGCTTGAGATACCCAATACATGATTGATGCATCATTGTAGCGTGAAATGGAGATGGATCGTTTACCGGTCGGTCATATTGTATGGTGACAGGTAGCCGAAAGGCTTCACAAACCCATCCAACTCACACTTCCGCCTTCTGCTTGTCTTTCGCCCGTCGGCCTTCGCGTCGGCGATCCGACTCCAGCAAAAGCATCTTACGTAATCGAATACTCTTAGGCGTCACTTCAACCAGTTCATCTTCGGCAATGTATTCCAGGCAGGCTTCGAGCGACATGTCCCGGGCTGGCTTCACGCGCGTCTGATCATCCGCCGACGAAGCACGCACGTTGGTCAACTTCTTATTCGTTGTCAGGTTGACCGTGATGTCACCAGCCTTGCAATGTTCACCCACCACTTGCCCTTCGTAAATCTCATCGCCGGGCTTGACAAAGAAAGTGCCACGATCAAACAGCCGGTCAAGCGAATAAGCTGTCACAGCCCCCTTCTCACTGGCGATCATCACCCCCATGCCTCGCTGAGGCACTTCGCCACGCATTGGCTCATACTTGAGCAGATTGTGGTGCATGATGGCCCGGCCTTGCGTGGCTGTCAGCATGCGCGTGCGCAGACCTATCAACCCACGCGCGGGAATCGTAAATTCCATGTGCACGTAATCACCGGCCCCGGCTTTGGGATCCATCTTCACAATCGTCGCCCGCCTGGCTGTCACCAGACTCATCACATCGCTCTGACATTCGCTCGGGCAATCGATGACCAACTGCTCGATCGGCTCATGCAGCACATCATCAATCCGCTTGAAAATCACCTGAGGCCGACCCACCTGCAACTCATATCCCTCGCGGCGCATCTCCTCAATCAACACGCCCAAGTGCATCAGGCCACGCCCGGACACGAGGAAACTCTCGCCCGAGTCACCTCGCGCCACCTGTAACGCCACGTTCGACTGCAACTCGCGCTGCAAGCGATCCCACACCTGTCGGCTGGTGACATAGTCACCCTCTCGCCCAGCAAACGGTGAATCATTGACCCGGAACATGATCTTCAGCGTTGGCTCATCAATCTTTACCGCAGGCAAAGCCTCAGGCCTGTCCGGGCAGGCAATCGTGTCACCAATGTCCACAGGATCAAGCCCGACCACCGCACAGATATCCCCCGCGATAACTTCGTTGGCTTCCTTCTGTTTCAACCCATCAAACACATGCAGCTTGAGAATCTTCTGCTGGCTGCCTTCTCCCGCACGATTGATGACGGTCACATTCTGCCCGGCATCCAATCGCCCAGCCGTGACACGACCAATGGCAATGCGCCCAACGTAGCTGCTGTATTGAATGCTGGTGACCATCATCTGCAAGGGAGCAGCCAGTGCGACAACACCTGACTTGAAGCCAGCGTTCGCACCGCGTCGTGAACCTTCCGCATAGGGGTAAGGTACGTGCGTGAGAATCGCCTGGTAAAGCTCCAGCAGGTTGTCCGGATGGTCCTTGCCGATCTTCGCCGGGTCAGCGGTCGCCCAGCCATCGCGGGCCGAGGCATAGATCACGGGGAAATCAAGGGTGTCATCGTCCGCATCCAGTTCCACCAGCAGGTCGAAGACTTCGTTGACCACATCGTCAGGCCGGGCGTTTGACTTATCAATCTTGTTGATAACCACGACAGGTTTCAGGCCAATGGTCAGCGCTTTCTGCAAGACAAACCGCGTCTGAGGCATGGGCCCTTCAAAAGCATCCACGACCAGCAGGCAACCATCAGCCATAGTCAGCACGCGTTCGACCTCGCCGCCGAAGTCAGCGTGGCCGGGCGTGTCGATGAGGTTGATCTTGTAGTCAGCCCCATCCTTGTGGCGGTAATGCACCGCACAGTTCTTGCTGGTGATGGTGATGCCTCGCTCGCGTTCAAGGTCGCCCGTATCCATGATCAGGTTGTGCTGGCCGCCTGCCAGTTTGTCGAGTTCCTCTCGGCGGAACATGCCTGACTGGTAAAGCAACTGGTCGGTCAGTGTGGTCTTGCCATGATCGACGTGCGCAATGATCGCGACATTTCTTAAGTGGGTCTGAGCCATGGGTATGGATTCCGATTTCGGTCTTTCAGGTGGGATCAGTCAACATGATAGCGTTACGCGGGCGAAAAGCACGATCGCCCAGCGATTGGCGGAGTGGCTGCCTTTTCGAACCACCGGAATCGAATCAGTTCGCCATCACGGGAACCAGTTCAGCCAATTCCACACCTGTCCCAAGTTCCACTGCGGAAGATTTATCCGCAGGCTCCAGTGCAAACCTGCCGAACCAGACATTATTCATGCTTGAGCTACTGAAAAAGACACACCAACCGCCGGGCAAAACTGCCCATCCTTCCAGTTCATCGCTCAGATTCTTCCGCGAGAAATCGGTTGGCTCAAAGTCGCGCAGATCGTCCGTCGTACCCAGTTCGACAAACGTCAAGCGATAGTACAAGCCCACAATCTGATTCTGCACCAAAGCCAGCACTTGCTGATCGTCAATCCAATGCAGGCTTTGAACCCAAGGACCACACCGGTAGCTGTCCACCACCACTCCTGCTTCCAAGGTGCGCGAAGCTTTGGCTAATCTCAATGGATCCATCAGCCTGACTTCGTTGGCCTTGTTGCCATAGTCTGACGTGGCCACCAGCCAGCGCCCATCAACACGGACGAATTCGGGTCGGCAACCGTTGACCGCTGCATCATCCTCGGCAACATTCAGGACTGCGTTGTCGAGGTTGCCTTCGCGTAATGCGGTCGGCCAATCGATGTGGTAGATCGTCCCTTTACCGCTGACGGTGTTGCCCAGGAAACAGCCGAACTCGGGATGATGCGTGAAACCGGTCGGGTGGGGCACGATGGTTTGGCCATCTTTCTCCAGCCGAACTTCCTTGCCCGTGTAGTTAAGTCGTGGGCCGGCAGGATCAAAGGCGTATTGACGTATGATCCCCGTGCCAGACTCTCCCCGCACATCATCGCCGAACAGATAGACAAAGCCATCATGAACGGTCACCCCCTGCCCCGCGCCATGGCCGGGCAATGTTTGAGTTTCGGCCACAGTCACTTCAGCAGGAATCGAGAGCGAAGATTGGCAGCCGGTAAGAAAAATCGCTGCAGTCAGCATGACCATGAGCAAGGCCCCTCTACATGAAAAAGTTGACATCATTTCGACTCCTTTTTGATATCGGAACCTTATATCTGGATTTGATGGGCTTTTGGTTTACAGCGTGTTAAATTCAGGCTGGTTAGAACAAGACGCGCTGACTCAAGCCAGACGCTTGCCAAAAGCTGGGCAAGGCCAAGTCCCTGCAAACCAGGCATCCAACTTCTCGCGCAGTTCAGGTTTGGCGCTGCCGAAGGTGCCCGTGAGTTGTCGTTCTATCGCGCGGTCAATCAAGGTCGCATGCGTGAAGCTGCGATGATGACTTCGGCCATGGCGCAAACCAACGACATCCCCGGCACATAACTTAGGCGTCAAACCTTCGAGCCTTGGATGCCAGTTCGCGGTCCAATGCAAGTCAACGATGGCATCGAACCAGTCATGAATCGCCTGCCGATCCAGCAAAGGCTCGCTGATCACCTCCAGCATCATCCTGTAATCGTCCAGCTCAGTCTGCTCGAGCGCATGGACACCATCCCCACCTTCGATGGCATACGGATGCAACTTCACATGGGCGACACCTGTGTCTCGCAAACCCAACTCAACCATGTAGCCATCAGAAGTGCGCGGCGAAACCAGCGGGGGATTTTCCCTGGCTGGCCTGAATATGAAATTGCCCGTACTGAAGATCACCGGCACCGGCAGGCCAACGGCGCGATCGGCAAAAGCCATGCCCTGAATCACATGCGGGTGATGGCAAACCACAGCATCAACGCCTGTCCCCGCGACAGCCAACACGCGTTCATACCAATAAGGAGGTGGCACGGGCACATACTCCTTGCCTCCATGCATGATGACCAGGCTCCAGTCGCATTCGGCTCGCATGGCCCGAACACGATCCAACAGGAACTGATCAAACGCCGGTGCGACTCCGCAACGATTCCACTCCGCGTCCCCTTCCTCACGATCACAAACACTGAGGATGCCGACCCGCTTCCCCGCCAGTTCAGCAAACACAGGCTGCATTGCCTGGTCAAGATTCATCCCTGCCCCGACTGGTTGTAATTCTGCCTGCTGACACAAGGCGATGGTCCGAGCCAAACCTTCGGGGCCGTAGTCCACCGTGTGGTTATTCCCCAATGTGGCGATATCAAAGCCTGCCTGCTTGAGCGCGGCAGGTGATTCGGGCGTTCCCTTCAGGTTCGGCCCATCTTTGAATACCGGTTCATCGCCCGCGATGGCGCATTCAAGATTAACGATGGACAAATCCGCTTCCGCGATGATTGGCGCAAGATTGCCATAGAGATCCTGTGGCGACCTGGCCGCAGCATCTTCATAGCAACGCACACTGGCCCAGTCACCAGCGATCAACAGTCTTTGGTCGTCGCCACTTTCACTCGATGTGTCAGCTTGCTCAGGTGTGACGCGTATCGCGCCGTCGGCCAGGTGAAACGCCGGTCGAAGTAACTGCGGTAAACCAAATTCCAATCGCATCGTCTTAGACATAAGCGCTTTCCATCGGCTCGGGTGGCTCTCCCATGATCTTCGCCCATTCGGGGTTCGGCTCAGGTATCTTCGCTTCGACCGATTCTCGCCAATTCACCAGCATGCCATGCAGTTTCTTCGTCAACTCAGGATCAGACTTCGACAAATCATGCGCTTCCTCGATGTCCTCGCGCAGGTTGTAAAGCTCCAGCTTGCCATCTTCGAAAAACTCGATGAGCTTGTAATCGCCTGCGCGCACGGAACAACCGGGCGTTCCTCCCTGGTTCGAGTAATGCGGGTAATGCCAATAGATCGCCTCGCGAGTTAGCGTCTCCTTGCCTTCCAACAAAGGCATCATGCTCGTGCCATCCACATGCTGCTCAGGTTTCATAGGCAGACCCGCTACCTCCAGGAAAGTCGGGTAAAAGTCCGTACTGGTCACAGGCTCCGCACAAGTCGAACCCGGCTGAATCACGCCCGGCCAGCTTGCGATCTGACAGACACGTGTGCCTCCGTCGTACACCCAGCCCTTGCCTTCCAGAAGTGGCTTGTTGCAGGTAGGTGAACCTTCGGAGGTGCTCAGTCCGCCGTTGTCAGAGGTGAAGATGACCAGCGTATTGTCGAGTTGGCCTGTCTCTCGCAAGGCATCCAGCAGCCGGCCGATGTTGGTATCCAGGTTCTCGATCATGGCTGCGTATGCCGGGTCACTTTGAATCAGCCTTCGCCGAATGCGTTCGTTGCGTTTGTGCAGACAAGGCAGATACTCCCCCTCTTCAAATGTCGTCTGACGATCCAGTCCCATCGCGCGAGCCTTGGCTTTGTACTTCTCCACCAGGTCAGGCGGCGACTGAATCGGAATATGCACCGCGTAATGACACATGTTCAAAAAGAAAGGCTTGCTGCCATCGTGTTCCTTGACCAGATTGATGGCCTCATCCGTCAGGCGGTCGGTCAGATACTCCCCTTCCGGGCCATCTTCAAGATTCTCCAGTTCCCACGGGCTGAAGAAACCCTTGTGAGGCATGCCGTGATGCCCCCCACCGATATTGACATCAAATCCCTGATGTTGAGGCTCATACTCTTTGCCCCCCAGATGCCATTTCCCCACATGCCATGTCGCGTAGCCACCCTCTCGCAGCGTCTGCGCCACTGTGTGTTCAGTCAAGGGCAGGTGAGGTAGATAAGGCACGGCTTTGAGTTTGCCTTCGCCCTGTCCATAAATGAAGTTGGTGATGCCCACCGTGGCTGGATACTTGCCTGTCATGATGCTGGCTCGGGTCGGCGAGCAGACCGGGCAGGAGGCATACGCATCGGTAAAGCGCATGCCAGATTCAGCCAGTCGGTCGAGATTCGGGGTTTCGTAAAAATCACTGCCGTAGCAGGACAGATCGCGCCAGCCAAGATCGTCGATGAGGATCAGCAGAATGTTGGGTTGGGCCATGGGTTACCTCCATTTCCAGCGTAGCAGGAACGGCTGCATCGGGGGAAGGTGATGCAGGCGGGAAATGAAAAAACCGACGGGCTTTTGCCGTCGGCTGGGTCAAGTGAGCACGGGAGGATTCGAACCCCCAACCTGCTGATCCGTAGTCAGCCGCTCTATCCAATTGAGCTACGCACTCATGCTCATTCGAGCTATGCATTTTAGCACAGGAAATCAGGCATGCCAAGTGCGTGCTTGGGCATGTGCAACCGAAGTAAAAATGTCCCCTTGGCTCAACCGAGTAAAACGGTCCCCATGTGCGGGCCATGGTCATCGATATCTTCAGCACCCCGTGAGACTCGACCCCCACGAAAACTCACCCTCCACGTCTTCGCGATCTTGTTGAATCACTGCACAGGTGACTCATCATTGGTTTGGGGCGATCAACACATCAGATGCTTTTTTTACCAAACCTGCACCTGGGCAGGCATATCGTTGATCTGTCATTGTTGCTATAGCCAATGATTGAGTTTTTGAGTCATTGAATCGCTCACGGCCACCATGGCCTGCTTCAATCGTTGCCTGAGAACATCCAATCGCGACTCATCACCGGCTTGCTGCGCGAGGTTGTTCATCTCACCCGGATCGTGATTCAGATCAAACAGAATCTCCTCGCCATACGACGTGGCAGTGTAAACCCACTGCTCGGGAGTCACGATTGTACGGAAGAAGGGGTTCATCGCCGGGGCTGCCTGCTCTGCCGGTGCTATCTCCGTCACCCAGTCAGGCAGGCTTTCAAACTCGCCCGGCTCCTTGCCATGCCATTGAATGAGAATGTCGCGTGCAGCAGGTTCCTTGCCCTGCGCGCACCAGGCCAAAGACTGGCCATGCAGAGAGTCAGGCACATCACAACCACAGGTTTCCAGGACCGTCGGCACAAGGTCAACCAGACTCACAGGCGTCTGAATCCTTCGCTGTTCCTTCTGTCCCGGCCACTTGATGAGAAGCGGAATATGGCACGACTCCTGATAAGGCACCCCCTTGCCGAACAGGCCATGACAGCCGTACTGCTCTCCATGATCTGAGCAATGGATGATGAGCGTGTTGTCATATTGTCCCGACTGTTTGAGCGTGCCAAGAATCCTGCCATATTGCTGATCGACCAGTTCCATCTGCCCGAAGTAGTTGGCCATGAGCAGGCGCCAACTTGTTTCATCTTTCAGATGGAAATCTTCAAAGCCTTCGCGCCACCGCCTTTGCTTCAATCGCACAAAAAGTGGATCGGTTTCGCCAGTCGCGCAGAAGTTGTCCGACACCTTCAGTTCGTCCGGCAAATACGCATCGGCCAAAGGCCCCATCAATGGATGGTGAGGTTCCAAGGTATTCACACTGAGCAGCCAAGACTCACTCGAGTGTCGCGTGATGAAGTCCATCGCATGATCCGCACAGAAGGCTGGCTTGCTGTCACGCGCGGGTAGCTTCATGCACCAGTCGCGGTCGAAGGCATTGTTCTTGGGGTCAGGCCGATACCCCTTGGCCACGAGTTCATGGTGGTACGGGCTGCGAGCCTCGGGGTCGCGATTCGCCGAATAATGCGCCCGGTAGCCATCTTCAAACGCCTGCCATTCTTCGAAGCCATGCTGAGCAAAGATTTCATCCCCCAGATGCCACTTCCCGACGTAACCCATCGCGCGCGATTGACTTGGCGCGAGTAACTCAGGCAAGCACCTGGCATCCTCATGGAGATGCAGGTTGTTGCGATATGCCCCATGCGCATGCGGGTACAGGCCGGTCATCACCGACCCGCGTGATGGCGTACACACAGGGGAAGTGCAATAAGCCTGTTCAAAGACGGTGCTGTCCTCAGCCAGGCTGTCGAGGTTGGGCGTCCGCGGGCCATGCTCGCTATAGCAGGAAAGCGTGTCGGCTCGTTGTTGATCTGTCCAGAGCAGGAGAATGTTCATGTAGTGAGATTAACCCACATCGCCTGTCTCGCAAATACGAATCAGCAGGCCTAAGATAATTGACGATTGTTATTCACAATTTTCTCCACGTTACATGTGAGGGTTGGCTTATGGATACATCGCCTGTTTCACCCGAGGGGAGCGCTTCGTCAACTGCTGGTGGGAGTCAACCCAAACGACCGGCTGGCAAAGTGCCCATGAATCAATGGCTTGGGCTTATTCTTGGTGGATTGCTACTGGCCGGGGGCATTGGTGCCATCCTGTTGGTTGAATGGAGTCCGACGCCACCACCCCCGCCAGAGATTGTCAGGCCGGTGAAAGCCACGGTGGTACTCGATTTGGCCCAGTTACCCGAACGTCGATTTTCAGGCAAGGTTCTTCCGGGCAAAACCGTCGAGTTGGCTTTTCAGGTCAGTGGCCCATTGTTGCAGGCAGACCTGACCAGGGGGCGCAAGGTTTTGGCTGGTGAAGTCTTGGCCCAGATCGACCCGCAGCGTTTCGAGCAGCAGATTTCAGTGCTCAAGCCTCAGTTGGAACAGGCTGAATCTAAGCTGAGCCGGGTCGAGACGATGTTCAAGAACAATGCCGCTACTGAGAAAGAGTTGGTCGAAGTGCGAGCGGAACGAGACCGTGCCGCTGCCCAACTGGAAATTGCTCAGCAAGCCTTGCAAGACACCACGCTCAAAGCACCTTTCGCCGGCATCGTTGTTGACCGGCTGGCCGAAAATTTTCAGACCGTTCAGGCAGGCCAGACGATTGTCCGATTCCAGGACATCACGAATCTGGATATTGCCATCGACATTCCTGAGACAATGATCGCCAGGTATCGCAAAGGGGATAAGGTGGAAGTACAGGCAACCTTTCCTGCATTTCCATCGCAAACCTATGGCGTCGATATGAAGGAAGTTTCTGCTGATGCCGACTCAGAGACGGGCACGTATCGCGTGGTCTTCACCATGCCTCGCCCGACCGAATTCACCGCCCTGCCGGGCATGGCTGCTACCATCATCTTCCCCGGCAAAAAGCAGGGCGACAGTCAACTGGCCGTCCCGACCGAAGCCATCTTCGTTGGCCCAGAGGGAGAGCAGCGCGTCTGGGTACTCAACCAGCAGGAAAATGGCACCTATCTTGTCACGGCCAAAGATGTCAGCATCGGCTCGATTGCTGGTGACCTTTCCATCATCGAGTCAGGGCTGGACGCCAAGGCGATCGTGGCCACAGCAGGCGTCGGCTTTCTGAGCGAGGGTCAGCGTGTCAAACTTCTGGAGGACTTGCCTTGAACCTTGCCAGCTTATCTCTGCGCTATCGCGTCGTGACGGTGGTCATTTCATTGCTTGTGATCCTCGCAGGTATCCAAGCCTACCAGACGTTAGGCCGACTGGAAGATCCCAGTTTCCCACTGAAACAGGCTGTGGTGACGACGGCTTATCCCGGTGCCTCGCCGGAGGAAGTCGCCTCTGAGGTGACCGACCCGTTGGAGTCGGCCATCCAGCAACTGGACCAGATTGATTATGTCACTTCCCAGTCCATCGCCGGTCGATCCAAGATTGATGTGTTTATTCGCGATGAATTCCGGGGTGAACAACTGCCACAGATCTGGGATGAACTGAGACGAAAAGTCACCGAGGCAAGACCGAAGCTGCCACCCGGAGCCATGACTCCCTCGGTCAATGATGATTTTGGTGATGTCTATGGCGTGCTGTTCTATATCTACGGCGATGGCTACTCGCTGACTGAGCTGAATGACTTTGCGGATTTCGTTCGCGACGAATTACTGCTTGTGCCCGGTGTGGGTAGTGTCTCATTGCAAGGCCAACCCCGAGAAGCCATCTACATTGATGTCAATCAGGAACGCTTAAAACTGCTGGGCACAAACCTGCGCGCCATCGGCACCATCATTGAAGGCCAAGGCTCCGTGACGCCCGGCGCCAGTGTGGATATCGATGACCAAAGGCTGCGTGTCGTTCCCGACAGCACCATCACGGATGTTGAAGCGATTAAGAATCTGACCATCACCTCGAGCACAGGTGCGACGTATCGACTCGGCGAAATCGCCGACATTGCTCGGGAGGTCATCGAACCAGCCGTCATCAAACACCGCTTCAATAATCACGAAGCAATTGCGGTAGGTGTGTCGGGTGTGGCTGGGGGTAACGTCGTCGACATGGGACAGGCTGTTCAGCAAAGATTGCGAGAAATCGAGCAGCAAACCCCGATTGGCATTGAGTTCGGCGTGGTGTCGATGCAGTCCGAGTCCGTCTCGAAAGCAGTCTCAGGCTTTACCATCGGATTGCTTGAATCCGTGGCGATCGTCGTGGGTGTCTTGCTTTTTGCCATGGGTTTGCGCGCAGGTGTGCTGATCGGCGGCATCCTCCTGCTGACGATTCTTGGCACGTTCATCATCATGAAGTCGCTGTCAGTCGATCTGCAACGCATCTCACTGGGGGCTTTGATCATTGCTTTGGGCATGCTGGTTGATAATGCCATCGTCATCGTCGAAGGCATCATTTCTGGCAGCAAGCAAGGGATGAGCCGGGGCGAGGCAGCAAAGAAAATCGTTGGCCAGACAACCTGGCCTCTACTGGGAGCGACTGTCATTGCCATCCTCGCTTTCGCTCCCATCGGCCTGAGCCCGGACAGTACCGGTGATTACTGCGGCTCTCTCTTTACCGTCATCTGGGTTTCACTTGGTTTGAGCTGGGTCTTTGCAGTGACCAGCACGCCCGTCATCGGCTCATGGTTTCTTCGCTCCGGTTCAAATTCGAATGCAGAAAACAAGAACCCATATGATGGATACATCTTTCGCAAGTTTCGTGCGCTACTTGAAACACTGCTGGCTTACCGCTGGCCTGCCGTGGCTGTGCTGATCGTGCTGCTCGTAGTCAGCGTCATCGGTTTCGGCAAAGCCAAGCAAGGCTTCTTTCCAGCTTCCTCTAGACCTCAGTTCATGGTGGACGTCTGGCTGAAGCAAGGATCGCAGATTGATGTGGTCGATCGCGAACTGCAATCCTTGGCCGGTTGGATACGCGAGCAACCCGGGGTCACAGATGTCGCAGCCAACATCGGGGCTGGCGCTTTGCGCTTTGAACTGACCTACTCACCGGAAAGCCCGAACACAGCCTTTGGCCAGTTGCTCATTTCTGTCGAAGATGAAGCTCAGATCAACGCGCTTCGCGAAAAAATCGAAAGCAAAATGAACGACTCCACACCCATGTTGCATGGGTGGACATGGCGCATGGTGCTGGGGCCGGGAGGTAAAGCCAAGATACAAGCCCGACTGCGCGGCCCAGACCCCAATGTCCTGCGAACCATCGGCCAGCAGTACGAACAGATCATGCGAAGCGATCCCTATGCAGCCAATCTGCGGACAGATTGGCGACAGCGCATGCTTGTTGTCCAGCCAGAGATTGACCAGACCCGTGCCGCACAACTCGGCGTCACACGCTCACAAGTCAATCAGGCCTTGCAGATTGCGTATGACGGCCTGGACATCGGTCTGCTACGTGATGGTGATGATCTGATCCCCATCAAGTTGCGATCACAGCCGGGCCAATCTCCCGGGGCTGGTCAATTGCCTGAAGTGCTGGTGCCTGCCACCACGGGCAAATTCATCCCGCTGGATCAGGTCGCTCCCTCGGTCAAGCTTGGTTGGGAAGACCCGATCATCGGCCAGCGCAATCGGGCACCCACTTTCATCGTGCAGTGCGACCCGAAAGTTGGCTCCACCAGCGAACTGTTCAATCGCCTCAGGCCTCAGATTGAAGCCATCGAACTGCCTGTAGGTTACACCCTTGAATGGGGCGGCGAATACGAAAGCTCAACCAAAGCCAGCGGCGGGTTGATATCGCTTCTGCCTGTCTGTTTCGGTGGCATGGCATTGATCCTGCTGCTGCTGTTCAACAATCTCAGGCAACCACTCATTATTCTGCTGACCGTGCCTTTGGCGATCATTGGCGTGACAGTCGGATTGCTGACCACCGGCTCGGAGTTTGGCTTCATGCCGATCCTTGGCGTGCTCAGTCTCGCTGGCATGCTGATCAAGAATGCGATCGTGCTGATAGACGAAGCAAACGCGCTGACCGCGACGGGCATGAGTCATTATGACGCGATTCTGGACAGCGCTGTCAGCCGCGCTCGCCCGGTTGTGCTTGCGGCCTTGACCACGGTTCTGGGTATGCTGCCTTTGCTGACAGATGTATTCTTCAAGGATATGGCGGTCGTGATTATCTTCGGCTTATCCTTCGCGACGGTGCTGACACTTTTTGTGGTGCCTTTGCTTTATGCGATTTTTTACAAGGCCAGGCCAGCATGATCAGCATTGCCGGGCTGCTGGGGTTTGGCAGAACCTTGACGTGGTGGAGTTGTTGTGACTTCGTTGGGCGTGTAAATTACTGGGACACCTGCGGGGTGTAGCGCAGCTTGGTAGCGCGTCTCGTTCGGGACGAGAAGGTCGGAGGTTC
>CAZJJN010000032.1:0-43541 GCA_964546335.1 uncultured Phycisphaeraceae bacterium | reverse complement strand
AAGTTAGAACACATGGAGGCTGCTTTTTCAACCCAACAGTGAATAATCCGGGTTAGTCATGGACGCCTGTTTTCAGATTTCGTATCTTTGGAGGTGACTTGACCGATAGCTGTCGGTATGCTGCTGTTTATTCATGCGGGTGTGGCGGAATTGGCAGACGCGCTGGATTTAGGTTCCAGTGGGGTAAAACCCGTGCAGGTTCGACTCCTGTCACCCGCATTTATCATGACAAGTTGCAAAAGGTATTGGCAGGTAGTGCAGCCACGACCTTGGATCGCTTAGTCGTTCGGCGAGTCACCACCACTGCTGCCTTGACTTCCGCCACCTTTACCCGGGCGTCTTCTTCGACGTCGGCGCTTTTTCTTACTGCCGCCATCAGAAGATGACTGGCCTTCGCTTGCGTTCCCTGAGTTTTCCCCTGACGCTTGCTGGTTCCCATCGCCTTGCTTATTGCCTCGGCCTCGGTTTCGCCCTCGTCGGCGACGCCGCTTGCCCTTGCTTTTATTCTGATCTTCTTGTGTTTCACCACCACCTGCCGTTGGCCCATCTTTCCTTGGACTGGCAGATGAGTTGTCATCGGAACCGTTGCCCGACTGGTTGTCTCTGCGATTGGCCCGGCGTTGCTTTTCTTCTTCTCGAGTTTGCTGCCTGCGATCTTGCCTTTCCTGCTCCAACGCAGCAGCTCGGGCTTGCGAAGCCTTTTCCATCTCATCGAGAATTTCATTTTCCCGATCCCGTGAGAGCACTTCCAGATTTTCCACCGGGTAAGCAGCCTGGACGCCTGTCGCATCCAACCTGACCAATGCCAGTTGCGTCAGAATCTGAGTGTCGATGACGGTGCCGATGCCTTCTTCGGTCAACACACGTGACTTGCGATGAGGCAGCTTCTTGCGCAGCGAGTTGTAGGTCTCATCCTCATAACGCAGGCAGCACATGAGTCTGCCACATCTACCGGAGATTTTAGCCGGATCCAGCGTTGCCTTCTGAATCTTGGCTGAACGCATTGACACAGGCTTGAGCACTTTCAAAAACTGCTTGCAACAGCAGTGCTGCCCACATCGTTCGTAGTCTGCCACGAGCCTGGCTTCGTCGCGGGCATTGACCTGGTGCATTTCAATCCGCGTCTGAAATTCACTGGCCAGTTGTCTAACCAGTGTCCGAAAATCCACCCATTCATCGCTGGTGTAATGAAAAGTGATGCGCTCGCCGCCCAGCAGCAGTTCGACATCCACCAACTTCATGGGCAGATCAAGCTCTTGGATCATCTGGTTGGTCGTTTTCAGAATGTCACGCTTGCGAGCATCCAGCCGGGCTTGCTCATTCATATCCTCAATCGTGGCAATGCGAAGCACTTTGCCCTGCGTTGTGAAGGGGTAATTTTTCCCGCCCGAGTTATCGATGTAGGAAAGCATTTCCTTCCGGCTGACAGCGTGGCCGCAGCCTGCATTCGGACAGGTGCTGGTCAGCATGGTCGCCAACTCAATGCCTCTCGGGCTGCGGATGACCAGCTTGCTGCCGCAGCCGGGCTTTTCGGTCCCTCCGTAGGGCAGTTCCGCAATCATCTTCATGTAGCCGTAGCGGACAACGACGGTCTTGGGTGGCTCAAGGTTTTCGTAGATTTTGCGATCTTCCTCGTCTTCGAGCATGACCGGCAGGGGGACGATGGGCATATTTCACTCCGTGAACGAATACCCTCGCATCAAAGCGAGGTGTTGACTTCAAAAACTGTCACCGAGCCTGTCTTTATGCAGCCTGTCCACCGCTCGGTTGGCAGACAGGGTCCGTTCACGAAGTCAATGCATTGTAAATGGCCTTGGCAAATGAGCAACTGCTGGTTGCCAGTAGCATGCAGGTCATTTCATGCAATGCGTTGTTTCGCCTGCAAATTCGTTAGAAGTCATACAGACCCATCACCAAGGCAAATGTTGTCGGTAGAAATGTTTTCTTATTGGACTCGAACCTGTCTGAATCGTTGACTTGCCTTGGCTTCATCGCCAACCAGGGCAGGCAGCGTGGGCTGTCTGAAACAGACTCAGACTGGAGGCAGGTTCATGGATAACCAACAGACTTTCGTCGCATATGTCACTGGCAAGCGGTCAGGCAGAGGACGTTTTACCGTCAAAGCCCTGAATGCTGCTGAGGCTCGTGAAATTTTTGAAATGCGAGGTTTCGCTGTTCGTCGCATCATCTCAACCCAGCAGGAACTGTTTTGCAAGCTGGGAATGCTTGCTGTGTGCGCTGGGATCAGTGCCTTTGCCATCGCCAGTCATCTTGGCATGTTTTAATGGATTGCTAACGGTTACAGCCAATACTTTTTATCACTTAATGCATCCGCGCATTGGACAGTGCCTTGCACATGTCCAAGCTGGCCGGGACTGAGTACCTGCACCATCCATGCGTTCTCATATTCAGGCGGGATGGGGTGTGGAGCGTGAAGATTCTGCTTGCCTGCAGGAGCGAAATTGAAGCGGGTGTAGTAGTTGGGATCGCCAAGGACAAAAACGAGTGTGTTGCCTTGCTGCTTCACCTTTTCAAGTGCAGCGTAGACGAGTTTGCTGCCAATGCCTTGCGATTGGTAATCAGGATGCACCATCAGCGGCGCGAGTATTGACGCCTGCATCTTTTCAAAATCAGGCAGAATCCGGGCTCGAGTCAACAGAACGTGGCCGACGATCGCGTCCTTGACTTGAGCTTTCAATGACAGACCAGGTTGAGCGGTCGCATCAACCAGTAATCTTTCAATAAGCAATGCAATTTCCGGGCCTTCCTCTAAACCAAACGCATCCATCGCCAACTGCTTCAGTTCAGGTAGGTCGATAGCGCTTGTTTCGCTGATGGCCACGTTCATTTCAGCTTCGCAAATTATCTGAAAAGTCGCGTTGATACATCGGTTTGCCTGACGGGAAGTTCATGATCTGTGCAAGCAGTGCGACCAGTGCGGGAAGAATCGGATATAAGTTGAGCTCCCCGCCGGTCACCATGACGACCATGGAAAACAAGGCTGCTGCTTCAGCAAGTGAAAAGAAAATCAGGTTGCCTGCGAAATAGCCGAAAGGGGAGATGATGCCGTTCTCTGCAGATTTGGAGTAGATGATGTAGCGAATGGCGTAGCCAGCGAAGAGCAGGACAATCAACGCAATGATGCTGCCGCTGTATAGATTATTGAACTGCTGGGGTGGCAAGGGTTCAATTTGCCCTCCCCGCAAGGCAAGCACTGCTCCGCCGAACGCCAAGACCTGGCCGACAATCAGGCCAGCCCAGACAAGCAGTGTCATCTTCTGAGCCTTTTCCGGATTGTCGATGGCTTGTCGCGATTGATTCATCTCAGTCTCCGTTAATCCTTTGGTTTCACTTAATGCGCGCGATAGTCAATGGATCGTTCATCAAGAATCATCTTCACCCATCTGCAGGCGTCGAAATTATTCAGTCTTATCGCGTTCCATCGCCGAGCGCAACGTCGCTGCCATTCCCATCAGGGTCAGATCAGGCACAATGCGCTCGACCAGTTCGAAATCCTTAAACAGCAGCGAAGCGTTACCGCCGGTGGCGATCACCATCGGATAATTTCCCGCAGCCTCAGCATATTGCTCAACCAGCTCGCGCACCATGCCACGGATGCCAAAGTAAACACCACTGAGCATCGCTTCGGTCGTGTTGTGGCCAACGGCTTCGCGCGGGGCAGCAAATTCCACCTCAGGCAGTTGGGCGGTTTGTTCAGCCATGGCTTTGAGCATCATTTGTGCGCCCGGGGCGATGGCACCGCCATGAAAAGTCCCCGCTCCATCGATGTAGTCGATGGTCATGGCCGTACCCACATCAATCACGACACAGGCCTGCTTAAGCGTGTCATATGCCCCGGCTGCATTGAGCAGGCGATCCTCCCCAGTCAAAGCCTCACGATCAAGCTGCCTGCCGATCGGAATGGGCAAGTCCTGTTCCACGCGCAACAGTTTGAGTTTGGTTCTGTCAGGAGCGATGCGCGTGATACGTTCGGTCACCGCGGGGTTCACTGAAGCGACCAGCAGTTGTGCATCAGATCGGCCATGCAATGGGGCGAAGGCTTCGTCCACTGCTGCCGTGAGTTCCTGCGGATCGTCATGAGAGATTGCCAGGCTTCCAGCGAGTTTGCCGTCCACAAAACTGCCCAACCTGGTGCGTGTGTTCCCCGCTGAGATGGCCAACATATTGAACGTCATTCGACAACTCCGACTCCGCTGCGACGGCGAGTTATGAAGTGGACCAACGCACCGCACGCCCCTGGCCCGGGCTTTGAGCCACCATGTTCCAACAGGTCTCCAGCAACCTGTCCAGACCATACCCTGTGGCACTACTGATCGTCAAAACGTCCCGCTGTAAAGCCTGTGAAATCAACTCCGAAGCAGCCTGTATATCTTCTTCGCGACCCAGCAGTTCCGCTTTACTCAGCACAATCACCTCAGGCTTTTCAGCCAGTTCCTTTGAATGGTCAGCCAATTCCTTGCGGATGGCCTGGTAGTTGGCAATCGGGTCGCTGCCGTCCATCGGCTCAACTTCGATCAGGTGAACGAGCAGTCGCGTTCGTTCGACATGGCGCAGAAATTGATTGCCCAAGCCTTGGCCGGTGCTGGCACCTTCAATCAGGCCGGGAATGTCAGCCAGCACAAGTCTGCGCTCCGGCGACAGTTCTGCGATGCCCAGGTTAGGCTCCAGTGTCGTGAACGGGTAGTTGGCGATCTTTGGGCGGGCTTTGGACAGCTTGGAAAGCAACGTGGACTTGCCAGCGTTGGGTTTGCCGATCAGGCCGATGTCGGCAATGAGTTTCAGCTCCAGGCGAAGTGTGTATTCCTCGCCAGGTTTGCCCGGCGTTGTGATGCGGGGCACTTGTCTGGTTGAAGTGGCAAAGTGTTCATTGCCATAACCTCCCGCGCCACCTCGTGCGATCACATATTCCTTGCCCGGCTCATCCATGTCGATCAGCAGTTCGCCCGAGTCGTCGTCATAAACCAGTGTGCCGGGCGGGAGGGGAATGGTCAGACTTTCGCCATCTCTACCGATTTTCTGCTTGCCCTGGCCCGGCCTGCCATCTTCCGCGAACCAGTGATGACGGCTGGTCAGGTCCAGCAGCGTCGCGACATTCGGGTCGGCCAGGAGAATGACATCACCACCCCGTCCGCCATCTCCGCCGTCAGGCCCACCCTTGGGGATGTACTTCTCCCGACGGAAACTCATGCAGCCGTCGCCGCCTTTCCCGCTTCGGACTTGAATGATGGTTTGGTCAACAAGCATGAAAGATCATGGCAAGGAGTGGGGGCAGTTGTCAATTATCACGAAATACAACGCGAGCCAAACCCAACTTTAGCCGGGCATTCGCAACCGACCCGTTATTGCACCAGGTTTCCTGCAACAGGCGAGACAGCGACGGTTGCCCTGCCATCATGAACCGTCGTATAGATCACCATCGAGCCATCGGCTGAGAAGTGCGGATGTGGGTCGATGTGATACGCGCGAAAGTCACGCCAATCGTAAGGCTGCTCAGGCATGCGGGAGATGATGGCCTTCTCCTGGCCTGTTTCGCGATCCAAGAACCAAACGCTGCAAGGTTTCTTGTCATTCCACGAGTAGCAGTTGACATCGCCCACGAGGTAGCGATTGGTCGGGTCGCACATGCCATGGATACACGGGCGAGGCCAGATGATTTCGCTTTGCTTGGTGTCCGGATCGATCTCGACGATGCCTTGATCATAATCGCAGTACTGGACTTTACCCTCAGGCGTCCACCACTCGTGACATGTCTTGCTGTTTTGGCCGAACCAGAGCCTGCTGTCCAAAGGCTCGTAGCGTGTGAGTTTGGTGTTCATCAGCCAGATGCGGATGTCCATCTCATTTTTGAAGCCGGTGTATGGGTCAAGCCAATGGGAATGGCTGACCATGAACAGTTCGGGGTCGTGCCTGGAATAAATGGTGTGGTGATGGCCTCGTCCAAACCAGCGCAGTTCAATGTGCTCGCCAGTCTGGCGATCCACGAGCGAGATCAGCCAACGGTTGCCGATATAGCTGTCGAGCAGGAAGTACCGGCCATCGGGGCTGGAAGTCAGGTCGGTGACCAACCGCCAGAGGTGACGGCCTTGCAGAAAGCTTTTGTCCAGCCTCCACGTTTCTTCGATGCTGCCGGTGAATGGCTGAAAGTAAATGCCATCGTTGATCGGCACCCACGCCCCATCGCCTGACTCATTCAACATGAAATTGCCTGACATCAGTGCCCCGTCAAACCAGCGATAGTCCGGCTGGTCAGGGTCAAGCGAGACCGCAGCCAAAGTCTGCTCTTTCTTGAGCGGTGGGTGACTGCCTCGGAACCAGAGAATGTTGTTGTCGCCAGCAATTGAGGGTGCAAGGAAGTAGCCACCTTTCTGAAAGGGGGCTACAATCGGCTTCAAGGCATAACTGACTGCCCCAGATTCCGGATCATCGATTCGCGTGAAGTGCGGATGCTTGTCGAGAGGATGGGAAAAACTCAAGGGGAACTCCTGATTGTGGTTGTGAAGCAAGGTTGAGCAGCCATCGGATTGCTTTTCTATGAATATCTTAGTGATTGATGACTCGCACGCTGCGCCGGGGAATTTCGGTTGCGGAAAAAAGAGCATTGAATACGTATGATTGGACATCGTGCTTTTTTATCAACATCATGAAGATCAGATTAGTTTGCTTGTCCAAGTAATGAAATTGATATCCATCCATCTGAAAGGAATCGTGATGTTGAATCGAATGATGCTGACGTGTTTATTGGCTTTGGGACTTATCTCTTTCATGGGTTGCTCAGCCACCTTTGAAGTTGAAGACGGCGATTACGATGACGACGGTGTTCTGGTACATATTCACTCCGGGCCTGACGAAGCTCATCGCGTACTCATGGCTTTGCACATGGCCAAGATCATGGCCGACACGCAACCTGTGTTGGTGTACTTCGACATTGATGCGGTGCATGTCGTGATGAAAGATGCCCAGGCCATCTCCATGCAGCCGTTCGGCTCATCCGACGACCTGATCAAATCTCTCCGCGAGAGGGATGTCACTTTGATGGTCTGCCCGGGGTGTCTGAAAGCTGCGGGGAAGACACCGGAGCAGGTCAGGCCTGAGGTTATCGTGGCCGACAAAAAGCAGCTCTTCAGCTTCGCGGAAGGGCGGATCATCACCTTGGATTATTGAGCATGGGACGGCAGATGGCGTGTGATTTCCTTTGGCCTGAGATGATTCGCTGAATCGGCTATCCTTTGTCGCATGACTTCATGGATGAAATCACTGGCTGGACAGTTCATTGTCTTCGACGGGCCTGATGGCAGCGGCAAGACGACACAATTTCGTCATTTCATGCGCGAAGCGCAGCAGTCAGGCCTGACCACCTGCGAGGTGCGCGAGCCCGGTGGGACAGCCATCGGCGAGCAGGTACGCCAGGTTCTGCTGGACCCAGCCACGGGCGACATGGACCTGCGCTGCGAGATGCTGCTATACATGGCCAGTCGCGCCCAACTGGTGGCTGAACGCATCCGCCCCGCACGTGAAGCAGGTAAGCTCGTGTTGGCTGACCGTTTCATCAGTTCCACGCTGGCATATCAGGGCACAGCCGGGGGTTTGTCGATGGCGGACATCCTGCGGGTGGGGCAGATCGCTTTGCAGGACTGCTGGCCGAACCTGGTGGTGATATTCGATGTGGATATCGACACGGCGGAACGAAGGATGACTCCCTTGCTGCGCGAGCGCGAGTTTGATGCGGATAAGGATCGCATGGAAGCGAAAGGGGCTGCATTCCATCGTCGGGTCAGACAGGGATATCTGGATCAGGCAGAATCGGACCCGGCCAGGCATCTGGTAATCGATGCCCGAGGTGAGGTCGATGAAGTCTGGCAACTGCTGTGTGATGGCTTGCAGCAGTGGCTTAATCGAACCTGAAGTCACACCTATATTGTCTCAAAGATCATGACCCCGCGAAGGGCTTCAACTGCTGAGGCATCTCTTGCGGAATCTTTTCTTCAAGTTGTTGCCAGGTCCAGCCTGTCGTTGAGCGATAGGTGAATCGCACCGCTCCTGCTGATTCACTGGCGATCCAGAAATTCCCCTGATCATCCCAAGCAGCCAGCCAGGGGTCGCGGTGGGTGATACGGCTGGTGATCATTTGCTCAGTTTTTGCAGCGCTTTGCGTCGTGACTTCGTTTGATGTGTCGGCAGAGGATCGGCTGAAAGACAAGTCCAGGTACAAATACCGGTCAGGATTGGTCTTGTCGTGATTGACGGTGATTGTGACCTGCCACGGGCCGTTGGGCTGGACATAAGTCGCAGGCAGGCGCTGGCCACTGTTGAATCGCAGCACGACCAGAAACATGCCTGAGCCGACGAACAGGATGGCCACGAGAATGACACCAATCAGGACAGATCGACCAGACAGGCCGCCGGGCTTATCTTGATTGGCTTGAGATAGATCTGTTGATTCCATGTCTGACATGATACGCCGGATCGCTTGTCAATCGACAGGCGAGAAAGTCACTGACCAGTCGACCTTCTTGGTATCATTGACATGGATCGTCAGTCGTCGATAGTCAGGATTCTTCGCCTGCATGCTGGGGTCAGGGGTGCCCGGCAGGGGGGAGGCATCCAGGATGCTGAAGCGTGCACCGTTCTGACCTGAAAGAGTGACCTGCAACGTTTTTTTGTCTTGTGTGAGCAAGGCAACGCGGCCGTCGTCGTTGAGTTTGATGTCTGCATCAGTGATAAAGAACCAGTAAACCTCACCGGCTTGCTTCAATTCAACCTTATCGCTGACCGTGACCTTCTTTGTTTTTTGATCAAGTTCATACGTTCGGCGAGCAGACTTGGCATGCCTCGCATAGCCAGCCGTAATATCCGTCTCGACCGTGACCTTGCTGTCTTCCTGCTGGATGCTGACGACTTTGCCCTCGGCTGTCGGGTCCTGGTCAGGCTTCTTGTCCGGATTGATGACCAGCGTGCTGTGCGACTCAGCCCTCATCCGCCAGTAGGTCCAGCGTTGGCCCGTGGCGCCGCTGCTGAAATAGCCCGGCATGTTGTAATTATCGGCACCAAGGTCATGCCCCCAGCGCTTGCCTTGCATGTCCAGCACGAACGAGCCCATGTCCAGGTTGCCATGGTTAAAGCGATTGTCGCCGACCTTGAGTCCGACGAACGCAGCATCCTTGTCCCAATTGCTGCGCATCACCACCACGCCGATCCGCTTGAACTCCTGCACAAGAGGCTGCTTGGTCAGGTCAGCCTTGGCGTCTTCCTCAAACCAGACCAAGTCCAAGGCATCCGGTTTGGCTTCGCGCAATTGATAGGCTGCATAATCCGGGCGGTCATATCGCCTGGCCAGCCAGAACATCAGCGCAGCCTCGGGCGGGTTACGCCCACCATCGCCAAAGTTGAAGGTTTTGCCGGTCGGCCCCTGGATGTGAATGGGAAACTGTCCAGCTTTGTCCATGCCCGGCAGGTCAGACAGGCCGAAGTCTTTACCCAACGCGGTATCCAACGCAGAGAGGATAAAGACGTTGTATCGTGTGCCATAGTTCCAATAGCCCGGCCCTTCGTGATAGCCCCCATCGGGAGCATACAAAGCCATGGCAAAAGGCAGTCGCGCCAAGGCATGATGCAGCACCTTGCCAGCCAACTCGGGTTGCTTGTCACCGATCGCCAACGCAGCCACACCGATGCCGCCATTACAAACCTGGTTCCAGTTATGGGTGGCGCGAATCCACCAATTGTCTTTTGCCCGATTTTCATAGTGTGCTAGTGCCACGTTCAAGGCATACTTCACCAACAGGTCTTCCATATGCTTTTGCTGTGCGGCTGACCAATCATCGTACAGCCAGTCATTGGCGATGGAGACTGCCAAAGCCATCTCAGCGACATCAAGAAAGTGTGACGGGTTCCAATCCGGGAATTCCGCCAAGGCTTCCATATCCTGCCAGATTCGCTTTTTGTACTTCTCTTCGCCCGTGACTTTGTAAAGCAAACCGAGCGTGATGGCCCGGTCTTTGGTTTCGCGTGAAACGAACAGCAACCGCTTGCCATCACGGATTTCATACTTCGTCACTGGCTCTTTCAGTTGCTTCTCACCCCGTGCTTTGACCTTTTCAAACCAACCCTTGGCTGTCTCGTTCGTTTCAATCAGTTTCTTCACGCGATTAAAGCTGTCGGGTTCAACCAGCAGACGTGGATGATCTGATTTCAAGCTGTCGAGAATCTTGTCGGGTGCGGGCAGTTTGATTTTGCCTTCGGGGTTGTAAACCGGTTCGGTGCCTTCGGCGGACATGGAAAGAATCAGCGACATCATGGCTCCAGCAATCATGACTAAGAGGATTCGAGTTGGATACATGACAGGCAAGTTAGCCATGTGGCCGCACAATGCAACAGATTGGTGCGCACCAAACATAAAAAGCTGCATAAAAAACCGCACGAACTTTCATTCGTGCGGCTATGGATTTATTCAATTGTCCAGGCAGTCATGCTGCCTTCTTTTCAACTTACTCGTAGAAGTTAGTCGCTTCGTTTTCGATCACCGGACGCTCAAGCTGATCTTCAGTCATCTTCACGCCGAAGCGGACGTCGCCAGCCTTCTTGGCCTTGACCACGACGTTCCAACTGGCCTTGGCACCTGGAGCGAGTTTATCCAAAGGAGCAAAGGTAATGGTTGAGCCGTTCAATTTACCAGCAGTCACACCCGTACCGCTGACAAATTCCATCGAATCTTCCAGTTCAGCGACGATGGAGATGTTCGTGCCGTCAGCCGAACCCTGGTTGGTCACGGTGATGGTGTAAAGCACGTTGCTGCCCACTTCAGCCGGGTCATTGTCATTCGCATCGACCACTTCGAGCAGGATGGCAGGAATGCCCTTGACTTCGGTGCTGGCCTGGGCCGAGACACGATCAGCACAGGTGGCAACAGCCATGGCTGTGTTGGTGATCTTGGTCTTGGCGGTCGGCTGGACGGTGACGGTCACGTCCTTACTCGCGCCCACAGCCAGCGTACCCAAGTTCCAGGTCACCTTGCCGGGGGTGGCCACGCCACCATCGCTGGATTGGATGTACTGCGAGCTAGGATCAAGTGAGTCTGTCAGGATCAGATCAGCTGCAGGAGCATCGCCTTCGTTCTTGATGGTGATGGTGTAGGTGGCGTTGCGGCCAAGGTACAGCATCTCCGGGCCTTCCTTGCTGATGACCAGCTTGGGCTGAGTTACAGTCACGCCTGCATCAGCCTTGGCGGACATGTTGCCCGAAGTCGCGGTGGCTTCACTGGCGAACTTGCCAGTCTTGGAAGCCTTGAGCACGTACTGCATGGGCATGGAAGCGCCAGCCTTGAGCGTTGGCACCTTAAAGCTGATGGTGTCGGAATCATCCAGAGTCATCAGGCCAGCAGGCAGCTTGTCTTCCACCATGACATCGGTCAGGTCGCCCGTGCCGGGGTTGCTGACCACGTAGGTGACGTTGATCACATCACAGAGCAGGACATCTGGCGTCATGGTCTTCTTCAGAGCCAGTTCAGGCTTGACCACCTTGGTCGTGACGCAGACCTGAGGCACAAAGGTGACTGTTGCACACGAGCCGATCATGCCAACCTTGTTGGTGCTGGCTTTGACGGTGATGGTCTTGGTTTCACCGGCATCGAGTTTTTCCATGTTCCAAGTGGCGACGCCGTTGTTCACGCTATCCGCAGCGGGAGAGGCCGACTCGACTTTCAAGTCGCTGGGGAACTTCTCGGTGACGGTCACGTCATACACTGGATGAGCGGTCGTGTTGTAAACCTTGATCATGTAATCAAAAGGCACACCTGCCGCCACGGTTTCAGGCATGATTTTTTCCAGTACGACTGGATCGCCTGCACCGGCTTCAAACCCCAGCGAGCTGAAATTCATCCCGCCGTTGGAGACTTCCATCCCCTTGGTGATTTTTGATGATTGGTCGTAAGTGCCGATCATGGACTTCTTCGGTGCTGGCTCATTGGTTGTCGTCGTGGTCTGACAACCGCCCAGCATGACGATGGCAGCCATCATCAGTAACGATAGTGGTGCTAACAATCTATTCATTTCATTGACTCCGTAACGCAAAATACCCCAAACGATTCAAGAATGTGCAGCAGACGCTGCCGCACTTGTGATTAAAATGATTGATAAACTCGTCGCTTCATGTAGTCCAAACATACCCATGTCATAAAACAACCCGAGAAGTGGCATTCCCTCAATTCGTTGGACGCGAGCCACCCCTGACACTTTTACAGTATAGCCGGGCATCGACCGGACTGCGAGCCACAACTGCAAAACTTTGTTGGATTTGTGTCATCGGTCAAACTGAGCATCGAATGCAATGTCGCTCCGTGGGAAGTCGATATCACGAACAAAGTCGCACGCTTCGCTGGCACCATGCTCGCGATCCATTCGGCTGTCTTCCCATTCCACGCTCAACGGGCCGCTGTATCCGATGTCGTTCAGCGCGACAATGATCTCTTCAAAATTAATGTCGCCATGCCCGAGCGAACGGAAGTCCCAATATCGGCGGGGATCCGCAAACGTGGTGTGGCCACCGAATACACCGACGCTGCCATCACCATGTCCCCACCAGACATCCTTCATGTGCACGTGGTAAATCCGGTCGCTGAACTGGTAGATGAACTTGACATAGTCCACCCCCTGATAACCCAAGTGTGAAGGGTCATAGTTGAAGCCGAATCGCTTGTGCCCGTTCAAAGCTTTGACGGCCCGTTCAGCCGAGGCCGTGTCAAACGCGATTTCTGTCGGGTGCACTTCCAGCGCGAAGTTGACGTTTTCCTTGTCGAAGGCATCGAGGATCGGCTTCCAGCGTTTGGCAAAGTCCTTGAAGCCCTTCTCCCAATAAGCCTGGCTTGTAGGCGGGAAGGCATAAATGCTGTGCCAGATTGACGAACCGGTGAAGCCATTGACCACAGCAGGGAAGGGATCTTTCTTGCCTTTCTTGTCCGGGTTGGCGTCAATCAACTTTCGGCAGGCCTTGGCGGTGGCGATCATCTCCTTGGCCGCTCGCTTGCGTACAGCTTCCGGATCGCCATCCCCCCAGACATGCTCGGGAAGAATTTCCTTGTGACGGTCATCAATCAGGTCGCACACCGCCTGGCCGACGAGGTGGTTACTGATTGAATAGCTGGTCAGGTCGAAATCGTGCAGTATCTCCCATCGCTTCTTGCAGTAATTTTTGTCTTTGTTGGCCTGGGTGACATCAAAGTGATCCCCCCAGCAGGCGAGTTCCAGGCCGTCGTAGCCGAAGCTGGAAGCCTTCTCGCAGATGACTTCAAAAGGCAGGTCGGCCCATTGGCCGGTGAACAGGGTGACGGGGCGTGGCATGGTGGTTCTCCGTGACAGTCGAGTGTTTCAGGACAAGATCGTTGAAATAGTTTGCGCAGGCAACGGATGCATTGCAAACAACCGTCGTTCTGATTCCATGCATTGAGGGGCAAGACACAGTCAGGATTACCTTCCTTCATTCAGTCTTGTGCGCTTTCATCCGAGGCAAATGCTGCGAACGGCTCAGGTATCTTTGCGCAGGTTTGAAACCTGTCCTCCTCATCAGGGTAAAGATTGGTAGCATAAGACTCTGTCCTATGTCTTATCTGCATTCTCGATCCGTTTCAGGAGTCAGCTATGTTGATCTCGCTCAATCAGAAAACCACAAGTGTCGCAATGATTCTGGCAGGCCTGTTTCTACTCTCCTCAGCTTGTCAGGCTGAATCGAAAGATCTGGTCGAGCGTGATGGCGACACCGTTCGAGTCAAGCTACGCGACATCCCCGCAGCCTATGTCAATCCTTGGCCTAAGTCGCAGGAAGATGCTTACTGGCAACGCGCCAATGCCTTGCTCAATAAATATGGCACGGGAACAAGCGAAGGCACGACCGGCGAGCATGAAAAATGGAGTATCCCGCGCAACCTGCTTGCTTTTCTCAATGGTAATGAAGCGGCTGCGGTGAAAGCATTGCAGGCCACCGATCTTGAAGCCGGCCGAGACCACCGCGCCACCGAAGGCATCGATTTCTACTGGAGCTTCACCCTCAAGGGACAGATGCGCAAGTATTTCTTCCTGCGCGACCGCATGGACAACGCTTATGTCGAGAAGATGAAGAAAGGGGCCAAGATGTGGACGCAGCGCGACCCCAAGCCAACGATGGAACTGGTGCTGGCATTGGATCACCAGGACAAGCGCGTGCGCGAGTATGCTTTGAAACTGCTTCAGGAAATGCGCGCCAACCTGACGGAAGAAGCAGCGGAAAAGGCAACCAATGATGAAGCCAAGGCCGCGATCCTGGCTTACCTGAAATCAGACATGGCCAAGGCAGACTTTGGCAGCGACAAGGACAAGTGGATGCAGTGGTGGGCCTTCTTCTCCAATCGTGGCTGGAAGGTCTTTGAGGAAGTCGAACGCCTGATCAACCCCCATCCTCATCCTGTCTTCGGCAGAGGAAGTGGGCCTGTCGGGGCAACTTGGAATCCTTCTGTAAGGGGCTTCGCCGTCGATGCACGCAACACGGATAACCTCCGCGCCATGCGTGAAGTGGCGGTTTATCTCATGGCCGAGGAAACCGGCAATGAAGAAACGCGCCTGCTTTACAAGCAGAAACTGCTGCGTTCCGCTCGCGGCTTCATGGGCATGGGCATGGGGGAATGGGACAGTGAAAGTTATCACGGCCACTCCATCGCGGCCTACCTGCAACTGTATGACTATGCCAAGGACCCGGAAGTGCGCGGCTACGCCAAGGCAATACTTGATTACCTTTCCACCGCGGCGGCAGTGAAGTACTACCAAGGTTCATGGGGTGGGCCAGTCAAGCGTGACTATGGCAGTACGCAACCCTGGGCGACTTCGGCCAAGACGGTGTATCCGTGGTTTGGCAATGCCCCCCTCAATCTGGCCAAGAGCGATCTGGAACATGCCTTCGTTTTTACCAGCAGTTACCGTCCACCCATGGCCGTAGTCAAACTGGCAGAGAAAGATTTCACTCGACCTGTTGAATTGCTTAATACGCATCCCACTTATTCAAACTGGCTGCCGGGCGAAGGGGACAAACCTGCTTTCCATGAGACGCTCTTTGTAGGCAAGACTTTTATGATCGGCACACTGGTCGAAGGCAATGACAATGTTGACACCTGTGGCTTCAAACTGCTGGCAGACAATGCAGAAGGTACCGCCGACTATGTCATGGCTGGCTCAACCCGAGGCAAGGTTCGTAATGCCACGGTCGGTAGCGTCGGGGCTGACCGCCTGGCCCAGTATCGAAACATGGTGGTGTTTGGGAACGCCTCGCAAACCGATGCGAGCTATGTCCTGTTCGTCCCAACAAGCGCACAAGTCGAGATTGATGGTGATTTGGCTTTCATCAAACTGCACAAGACCTGGGCCGCGGTGAAGTTTGTCAACACCGGCAATATTGAACTCGACAAGATCAACCCGGGTAAACGGGTCAATCACTTGAGGTCAATCTCGGCCAAGGGCACGGGCGATAGCGTGGCAGGTTTTGTTTTCGAGGTCAGTGACGCTGCACACAGCCAGAGCTATCAGGCTTTCAAAACCAAGTGGCAAAAAGCCAAAGCAAAAGTCGCCAAAATTACAGGCAAGAGCATTGACATGCAAAGCCCAATCACCAACGAAACCGTTGGATTATCACTTGGTGATGGCGTCAAGATCACACGCAACGGCCAGGCCCATGACTTTGAGAAGGATCATCGTGCGGTTTACAGCCCGGCGGGCGGTAGCAAAGCGCCAATCCACCTCGGATGGAAGGAATATGAACTGCATGTCGAAGCAGGGGGTTATACCTTCACCGGCAAGCTGGATCCGATGACGGGTAAGTATGTCAGTGAGAATAAGGGGCCGGGGATTGAGTGAGATGAACCGCAAGGGCAACAGTTTATCACACAGCCTGCGCCACCCACCCATGTTCCACTGCTTCCTGTTTCACAAAGCCCATCGCATCTTCCGTGCGTTCTGCTGTCTTCAGCCTTTCGTAGTAAGGCCTGGTCTTCTCAGATAACTGCCCAATAAATGCATCACTGGTCAGCCAATCGAAATGCCCTTCATGCCCCCATGGCTTCAAGGGCACCCACTGCGACTGCGCGGAATAATGCAGCGTCAAGCGGTCGCTGTCCGTGCTGCATCGGCCTCGATGCAAGGCATGAGCATCCATGAACAAGACATCGCCTGCTTTGCACTCAGCCACGACTTCACCGGTGATCGGCTCGTTGGTGCGCACCTTCTGCCATTCCTCTTCGGTCAGCGTTCGGCGGTGTGAGCCGGGGATCACCAGAAAGCAATGGTCTTCATTCAAAGCCGCGTTGAACTGCACATGATCCTGTGCCACCGGCTTGTAATGGATGTAATCGTAAAGATCATGCTTGAGTTGATCGCGATGCCAGCCCAGATCGTAAGGTTTATACGTCGGCGACCACAGCATCTTGATGCCCCAGGCGCGGGGCTGATCAAGCAAAGCGTGCATGGCCTGATGAATATTGTCCTGGCCGAACACATTGACCAGATCAGGCTCAAACAGTTCCTTGCGTGGCAGTTCGTTAATACCCCAGCTTGCCTGGGCGCGCAATTCGTGAGGGTAGTCCGTGTCCTTGGCGCGGGTGCGTTCTTCCTTGTCGCCGAACCAGTAGCGTGTGCCCGGATAAAGATGTTGCCTTGTCTTCTCCTGAATGTTGCGAGCAAGTTTGCGGTAGTGTTCCAGTTCCTCTGCGTTGAACACTTCCCGGGCGATGAAAAATCCATCTCGTTTGAATTGGGCGACGTCGGCTTCGGTCAACATGGGATGACTCCTTAATGAAAAGGTATAGCCATCCTGTAGTCACTGAGCAAGAGAAATGAGCTGTTTTTCGAAATCGCGAAGGATGGTTTCGCGATCAAGGTATCGCTCAGCGTAAGTTCGGGCATTCAGGCCAGCCTGGTCACGCAGCGCCTTGTCTTCAACCGCCTGCACCAATGCCTGCTGGAAAGCGGGTTGGTTCTCTGGCTCACAGACGATACCAGCCTTATGCTCGGTCAACACCTGGTGCAAGGCCGTGCCCGGTTCCGCCGTCGCCACGCTGCAACGACCCGCAGCAAGGATGTTGGTCAGTTTGGAAGGCATGACCAGGTCGGCAGCTTCGCGCTTCTGCACGACGAGATGGATGTCAGCCGCTGCCAGCATCTTGGGCAGCATTTCCAACGGCTGCAGATCAAGGAATCGCAGTCGCGGCAGGTTCATCTCGCGAGTCTGTTGCTCAAGTGTACTTCGGGCTGGCCCACTGCCTACCATGACGAAGTGCAGATTTTCGCGCGATTCAACAGCCTTGGCTGTTTCCAGCACGATTTCCAGGCCTTGCTTCTGCCCCATTGCCCCGGCGTATAGCACCAGCAGGTCGTCCGCGCTGAGCCCTAACTGGTCTCGGAATTCATTTAACCGATCCATCGGTCTGATGAACTGAACGTCCGACCAGTTCGGGAACATGAACGTGCGTTCGTCCGGCACGCCTTTTTCCACGATTCGCCGCCGCATGGTTTCGCTGATGGTGCTGACGCGTGTGGCAGACCTGAGCAGAAACTCCTCAGTGCGATAAAGCAGTTTGCTGAAAAGCCCACCCTTGATCATGCCCAGACGCACAGCAGCATCGACCTGCAAGTCTTGAATGTGAAACACCCAGGGGACGCCTCGCGTCAGCCGGTAGAGAAACGGATACGCCCCGGCCTGCATGAATGGGCAGACAGCAATGCAAACATCAAACCGTTTACTGAATAATTTTGGCAGCCAATGTCGAGAAGCACTGAGGGTATAGCTCAACTCGTGCAGGATACGGTTTTTCGTTGAGAGATCGTCAGCGGCTGGGACGAACAGCGGGGTGCGGTGGACGGTGACGCCTTCATGTTGTTCAGTAATGCCCGCTTTGCCCTGATAATCTTCGTGGACTTGCCATTCCGGGTAGAACGGGTGCGAGCAGATGACATGAACATCATGGCCTTGCTTTGCCAGCCAAGGCGCCATCTCCCCGGTGTACTTGCCGCAGCCAGTTTTCTCCGGAAAGTAATTATGGGCATAAATCAGGATTCGCATGGCCGGTGCCACCCCTTGCCTACATGAGTACAGGCTTCATCGGCACATACGAGCGTGCGCTCCAGTGCATTTACTGCCGGGCATCATCCAATCGGGCACGAACCTTATCCAGCGTGATGTTGCTCTCACGATAAAACTCGTCGAAGTCGTAGCCGGTGAGATTCTTGAGTTCCTTGCCTTGCGTGATGCCCTGTTGGCCGGTGACGGGTAATTCCAACCACAGGTTGTGCATGCCTGAAACCGGCTGGGGATCATGCCCAACGCGCGAGATCAGTGTTGTGTCGTAACCGGGCGGCGGGTTGCGGAAATCATCGTCGAAAGGATCGTGCTTGGTGGACTTGGGGTAGCTGTTGCAGCCGGTCATGGTGATAGCCAGACCCGCCAGACAAATCAGTGCAAGACTCTGTTTCAACATGGGATGAACTCCTTGCTCACAGTATAGATGATCGGTGGGAAATTGCAGAGACTGTAAAATCGCCTGGCTCATCCCACGGCACCGATCAGTGAATCAAATCGCTCAGCCACGTCGTCATACAAACGGGTATCTCCGGGGGTGAAAGTTCTGGGCTCGAAGCTGGCGCGGACAATCTCACGCAAGGCAGCCAGGTCGGCCACCTGCCCCATGCCCATCGCCTGCACGAGGGCATTGCCCACCGCGGTGGCTTCGTAAGGCCCGACCACGACCGGGCAGCCGATGGCGTCGGCGGTCAGTTGATCAAGTTGGATATGCTTGCCACCGCCACCCACAATGTGCAGGATGTCGATACTTCGCCCGGTGATTTTCTCCAGATCGCGGGCTGTCTTGCGGTAACTCAATGCCAGGCTGTCCACGCAACAGCGCACATATTGGCCGGGCGTTTGCGGCATGGGCTGATCTGTCTTGCGTGCGAAGGCTTCGATCTTTGCACAGATATCCCCAGGCATGGCAAACGGGGCGTGGCCCGGATCAACCAACGTCCGCAACGGCTGCGACTCGGCAGATAAATCTTCCAAAGTGGGGTAGTCGTATTCCTGCCCCTGACGGGCAAAATCCTTGCGCACCTGTTGAATCAACCAAAGCCCGGCGATGTTTTTCAGGAAGCGGATGGTGTTGTTGACGCCTCGCTCGTTGGTAAAGCCTGCCTCCAAGGCTTCAGGCGTAACGATTGGGTCGTCCAGTTCCATCCCCATCAAGGACCATGTACCGCTGGACAGATAAGCCCAGTTCTGGCCTGACTCAGGCGACACAGGCACAGCAGCGATTGCGCTGGCAGTGTCGTGCCCAGCCGGGGCAACGACCGCAATGGAAGGCACCCCCTCCGCGTTGGCCAGCTCTTCTCGCACGGTGCCGACCTGCGTGCCTGCAGGTACCACCTCGCCCAGCATCTGGTGGGGCAGGTTGAGCGAGTCCAGCAACGCTCGATCCCAATCTCCTGTTGAGGCACTCAACAGGCTGGAAGTAGAAGCAATGGTCATCTCGCTTTTCATCTGGCCTGTGAAGAAGTAATGCAACAGGTCGGGGGTGTTGAGTAGGCGCAACGCTCGTTCAGGCAGGCCCGGCGACTGCTGTTGACGCGCGAGCAATTGAAAAATCGTGTTGAAAAACAAAGGCTGAATGCCGGTCGCTTCGTAGAGCTTTTCCTTACTCACTTTGGTCAGCGTTTGTTCCATGGCTTGCGGGTGCGAGGCATCGCGATAGGCATGAGGCAGGGCGAGCAGTTCGCCAGCTTCGCCGATCAGGCCGAAGTCCACGCCCCATGTATCCACGCCCAGACTGACCAGTTCGATCTGTTGATCGTTGGCCATGACGCTGGCTGCACGCAGGCCTTCGATGAGGTTGCGAAACAGACCTGTGATATCCCAGTGCAGGCCGGTCGGCAACGTGACAGGCAGGTTAGCAAAGCGATGCGCTTCCTGCAGAGTCAGTTGGCCTTGATCCAGGACCGCGAGCATGGCCCGGCCAGACTCGGCTCCAAGATCGAACGCGACGTATCCCTTCTTTGACATGACAACTCCTGTGAGCATGGCAACAGCAACGGACGCTGTGTATGGATGATTTCGCAGGCAGTATAAGACGATGAATGAGTGCTTGCAGTCAGCCCGGTTGCTTCAAGATGCGCACACCTGCGGTCAGATAAGGGATGCCGCTGATGAGGGTGATGATCGTCACCAGCAAGCCAAGGCTGAAAGTCACCCAGGCGTAATCTCCAGCATTGGCGTTGATGTCTCCCAGCAGGATGAGAAACATCAAAACAGGTGCGGCCACGAGTTGCACGGTGGTTTTCACCTTACCCACCATCATGGCGCCGAACTTCTGGCCATGCCTTTCAATCTCGCCACGCAAAGCCGTGACCAGCAGTTCGCGCCCGAGCATCGCCACGACCATCCAAGGCAGCACACCACTGACCTGCACGTTGCCAATGTCAAAGCCGGGGCCTGCGAGCATGGCATAAGCGCCAAGCACCAGTACCTTGTCGCAGACCGGATCCATGACTCGGCCATACGCGCTTTCCACCTGCCATTTCCGCGCCAGGTAGCCATCAAAAAAATCAGTGATCGCAGCAATGATGAATAGCACCAGCCCGGCAATCAGCAGCCAGGACCGATCATGCCCGACTTTATAAAACGCGAGCAATGCGATAAAGATGACCGTGAGAACGACACGCGCATTGGTCAGCATGTTGGGAATCTGTTGCCGGGTCAGGCCAGCCATCGGCGTGGGGGCTTTCGCATCCTGCATCATGGGCGAACTCAGTGGCGGTGAACCGATCAACCGAAGGACACTAAAGCTTGAGATCGCCCAGGCCCATGCCCAAGCCTCCGCTGGAACCGATGCCGCCCGTCAGATTGCCAGGCTTCTGGCGCTTGGCTTTCTTCTTGGCTGGTGCCTGTGGGGCTTCTTCCGGAGGCAGTTCGTCCAGTGATTTCTCAGCGTACTTCTTCGACAGCTTGATCCGTCGTTCATCTTCATCCACCTCAAGCACGCGCAGCTTCACCTGGTCGCCGACCTTCACCACATCCGTCACCTGATTGACACGCTTGTCACTCAACTCGGAAATATGGATCAAGCCTTCGATGCCGGGTTCGATCTCAACAAACGCACCAAAGTCTGTCGTCGAAATCACCCTTGCTTCAAGGACGGTGTTACGAGCGTACTTGCTCTCGGCCCCGGTCCATGGGTCGCCTGCGGATTGCTTCAAACTCAGCGACAGGCGTTTCTTTTCCGGGTCGACATCCAACACTTTGACGCGAAGCATGTCGCCTTCCTTGGCGATGTCCGAAGGTTTATCACTTCGCCGCCAACTCACTTCGCTGGCGGGAATCAAGCCCTCTAGGCCAGGCTCGAGTTCCAGGAAAATACCAAACTGAGCATGCCGGACGACTCGGCCGGTGACTTGATCGCCTGCGCGATACTTCGAATCCACGCCTTCCCAAGGATCAGGCTGAATCTGCTTCAGGCCCAGCTTCAGGCGTTTCTTTTCCTTATCGAGTTGCAACACTTTGACCTGTACCTTGGAGCCGACACTGACCACTTCGGCAGGCTTGTTGATATGGGCGTGGCTCATGTCGCTGATATGCAGCAGGCCATCCATCCCGCCACAGTCCACGAACGCGCCGTAGTCCATCAGGCTGGAGACAGTGCCTTCGACGATATCGCCTTCCTTCAGTTCGGCCAGCAATTTTTCCTGATTGCGGGCGCGTTCCTGCTCAATGTATTGTCTGCGGCTGAGCAGCACCTGCTTGCGCTTGCGATCGACTTCCTGCACGGCAGCTTGCAGCTTCTGGCCGACCAAGGCTTCCATGTCGTCCACATGATGGATGTCGATTTGTGAAGCTGGCATGAACGCGCGGATGCTGCCCACCAGTTCGAGTTCCAGTCCGCCTTTGTTGGTACCTGTCACTCGGGCTTCCACGTTGGTGCCGGGATGAATCTGATCCCACGTGGCTGCGCCAACCGCACCTTCGCGGGAGAGAATGTACAGGCCTTCTTTCTCGTCAAGTCGATTGACGACGAAGTCCATGATCGCGCCAGCGCGCGGCGGGCGATCAAACTGATTGCCGGGCACGATGCCAGTGTTCTTGCCTTGGACACCAGCGAGTTCCACAAGCACATCATCGCCTGACACAGCTTGAATTCGGCCGCGCCATACTTTGCCGACGATGCTTTCCTGTCGGCCACCTCGTGGTGCGGGTCGCTGCTGACCTGTTTTTGACTCAGCCGAATCACTCTCATTGGAAGCTGCGGGGGCAGCTTCCTGTTGCTGAGCTTCGACGCTGGCATTGACAAGGTCTTCGACGGAGTCATCGCCCAAGGCAGCTTGAATCTCTGCCTCCAATTGTTTGTCGGAGTTTTCGGACGTAGTTTGCGACGCGGGATTGGTCTCAGTCATATAACGCTCTTTGTCGTCAACGGTAGGGGGTTCTCTTAACTAACCGGGAACCTATAGCTTAAGACATGTCGGGACACCGGCAAGTGTTGAGGTGCGCTTTTCTGCAAGAATCCTGTGAAGTTTTCGGGTAGGGCGGCTGGCAACAGGTGGCGGGGGGCCTTGCAGTATGTCATCATGCCCGGTTCACCCATGGGAGTTACGCATGAACGAGCCAGCCATCCACGAATATCTGTCCCGCACCGGCGGGATTCTGCAACTGAAGCCTCAGATCGTCGGGCGATTTTATGGCGACGGCAACCGCCTTGGCCAGCGCGCCACACACGCCCCCAAGCCCGCCTATTACCAGCCGGAACGCTGGATCGGCTCATCCACCCCGGCCAGCAATCCGCCGGATATCCCTTCAGGCGGGGTGAGTGAGATCGCTGGCCTCAGTGAATCGGTGGCATTGCGCGACTTGCTGGCTTCAGAAAGCCTTGGCCCGGCACTGCTGGGGGAGGATCGTTTCAAGAAGCATGAAGGCCGATTCCTCATGTTGCTCAAGCTGTTGGATGCCATGTACCCCATTCCCTTTCACGTGCATGCAGATGATGCATTCGTGAAGGCCAACCCCTTGGTGTACCCCAATGAGCAGTTCGGCAAGGATGAGGCCTATCACTTCCTGGACGTCCCCAAGGGAGATTGCCCTTACACGCATGCTGGCCTGTTCCCGGGTGTGACAGCCAAGGATGTGATCGAAGCCATGAACCGCAGCACGGATCATGTGTTGGAATTGTCACCTGGCGCGTTACAGAACTTCGGCGAGGGCTTTTTCGTCAAGGCTGGCTTGCTGCATCGCCCCGGCACCGCACTGACGCTGGAGATTCAGCAACCTTCCGATGTTTACACGATGTTTCAGACAGACTTTGGAGGTGAGCCGTTGGCTCCCGAGGCTATTTGTCCGGGCTTTGACACCATCGAAGAAGCTGCGGAAGCAGTGGTCAACTGGGAAGAAAACCTTGAGGACGGCCTGCTCGACAAAGTGCACATCGTGCCCAATGCGGTGGACCCGGCTTGGGAAGGTGGCCAGGCGGATTGGGTCTTCCCGCCTGAGTTCACCGATAAATTCTCAGGTATACGTTTGATCGTGGAAACGGAAATGACCATCCAGGTCAGGCAGCCTTGCGTCCTGTTCGTCTGGCGAGGCAAAGGCTTGCTCGACGAGATGGAAATCGAAGGTGGCGGCGGACCTGTGGGCAAGGCTGATGAGTTTTTCCTCGGGGCCGAGGCGGTCAAACGCAAGCCTGTGATTAAGAACACGGGTGATGAACCTTTGGTGGCCTTTTTAATGTTTGGTGGGATGGTTTGATTCTCGGGCGATAAACTCTCCGCATGAAGGCTGACACCATACCGACGTTTGCTGATGTTGAAGCGGCTGCTGAACGCATTGCGGGTCAGGCTGTGCAGACGCGTGTTGTGGTTTCACCTGATTTGAATCGAGCCTTGAATTGCCAGGTCTTTCTGAAATGTGAAAACGAACAGGCAACCGGGGCTTTCAAATTTCGTGGAGCCTGCAATGCAGTCATGTCTTTAAGCGATGAGCAGGCTGCTCGGGGAGTCGCGACGCATTCGTCAGGCAATCACGCAGCAGCGTTGTCATTGGCTGCGACAAAACGAGGCATTCCAGCTTACATCGTGATGCCGGACAATGCCCCCAGGTTCAAGCAGCAGAACACGATCAGGCATGGTGGGAAAATCACTTTTTGCAAGCCGACCCTGGAAGCACGAGAAACCACCTGCCAGCGCATCATGCAGGAAACTGGGGCGGCGCTGATTCATCCGTATAACGACCCGCGCATCATTGTGGGTCAAGCTACGGCTGCGAAAGAGTTGATTCAAAAAGTCGGGCACCTTGATGTCGTCATGGCCCCGGTCGGTGGCGGGGGATTGCTCAGCGGGTCAGCCATCTCGACGCATGCGTTACTGCCTGATGCAAAAGTCTGGGCAGGGGAGCCAGAAGGGGCTGATGATGCTGCCCGATCGCTGGCCAAGCGGAAACTGCTGCCTTCGGTTCAGCCTCGCACGATTGCGGACGGCCTGTTGACATCGTTGGGCACGTTGACTTTTGCAGTCATCCAAAAGCATGTTGAGCAGATCATCACAGTCAGTGATGAACAGATTCGTCAGGCAATGCTATTGATCCATGAAACGACAGGCCTGCGCATTGAGCCAAGTGCTGCGGTACCCGTGGCTGCTTTAATGAAAGAGAAAGACAAAGCTGTGGGTAAACGCATCGGCATCATCGTGTCGGGCGGGAACATCGCGGAAGAAGATTGGCAGCGGCTAACAGAAAATGCAGATTAAAGCTTGACCATGCCTTCGCGGATGGCAAAACGGGCCAGCTCGACACGATCATGCAGATCGAGTTTGCTCATGATGCTGCTGGTGTGGGCGGCGACTGTCTTATCTGAGATATGCATGGTCTTGGCGATATCCCGCCGACTGAGGCTTTGTGCGATGTAGCAGAGGACTTCTTTTTCTCGGGGGGAGAGTTTGCTTAAGCGAGTGCGGGGCTGATCGTCTGAGCCCTGACGCTGGCCGATGATGCGCGACTCGACATCGGAAGAGTAAACGGTTTCTCCGCCAGCAATGCGCTTGATCGCATCGATCAACATGCTTGGCGATTCCGATTTCGTCAGGTAGCCATGAGCATTACCAGCGATGGCCTGCTCGATGTAGTGGTCATTCCAGTGAGCGCTGAGGAAGACGACCTTGATGCCCTGGTCGAGCATCATGATGCGCTTGGCTGCATCAAAACAACTCATGCCCGGCATGTCGATGTCCATCAGCAAGACATCCGGGCATTGCGTGCGAATCTTTTCCAAGGCTTCATCTGCGTTGGCCGCGGTCGCAATGATTTCCAGGTTGGATTCCGCACGGAGTCGCATGGCCAGCGATTCAAGCAGCAGGGCATGATCGTCCACCAGCATGATCTTGACATTTTCAGACATTGAGATCGTCCACCCTAAAGATTGTGATTACTCTTAATATCGTAGCAAAACGTTAATCTAGTGCCTTAAACCGGTATCAAAGTGTTCTATTTTCAGAACTTGCCTTGATGCGTTCATTCTGTCAGAGGCAGCTCGACCTTGAATGTTGTGCCCTGGCCCATGATGGAATGAGCCGTGATTTGGCCATCATGCCTGCGGATGATGCCATGCGCGACAGCCAGACCCAGACCTGTGCCCTGGCCTCTCGGTTTAGTGGTGTAGAAAGGTTCGAAGATATTTCCAAGTTTGTCTTCCGGAATACCTGTTCCTGTGTCCGACACATCAAGTCTTGCTGACGAGGCATTGCCATCATCATGTCGAGTTAAGCAGATGGTCAATTGTCCGCCTTGTGGCATGGCGTCACGGGCATTGGTAACCAGATTCATCAGCACCTGCTGCAATTCTGTCCGGTTGCCAACCATCGGCATGGGTCCATCGGCAAATTTCGTGTCAACTTTGATCGGCTTGGGTAGCAGTCGTTCAACCAAAGGCCTGGCCTCTTCCAGCACCTCACGCAGATCGATATTCTCCATCGCGGGGGCACTGCGACGGGCAAAGGTACTCAGTGACCGCGTCAAGTCCTTGGCCTGAATGACCGCTTTGTTCATCAGGGCCAGCGCGTGTTGGGCATCATCGCTCGAAGCTTTGGGATTCTGAGCCATCTCCAATGCCGAGGTCATCACCATTAAGAGGTTGTCGAAGTTATGCGCCACGCCACTGGCCAACGTGCCGATGGATTCCAGCCGTTGCATTTCGCGCACCTGGCTGTCCAACTGATTCCGCGCCTCTTCGATTTCATGTTGCTCTGTGATATCGCGACAGAGCAGCAGCACCATCGGCTCGCCGGGCCGATCCAACCGCACCGAGCGAGCAGACACCCAGCGTGCGTTGCTTTCATACGCGATGCCAAAGTCCACCTCCTGCATTTCATTGGTCAACAGTGACTGCTCCAGCAAGGTCAACAAGGAACTGGCCGACTCTTCCGGGAAAAGGTCGGTCAGTAATGTTCCCTCATGACTGTCTACAGCATCAGGCAGCAGATTCGGGCTGTCGGCAAAGACCTGTTGCACCTCGCCCCGGGCATCGACCAGCATCACCAGGTCGGGTACAGCCTCTGTGACAAAGCGAAAGCGCGATTCACTGGTTTCCAATGCCTGTTGCGTGGTTTTCAAGTCGCTGATGTCGCGAGCTACGCCTTGGATTTCGACGACTCTGCCGAACTCATTGCGGATGGCAACATTCTCCCATGCAATCCAGCGCGTGCCTCGCGCAGTCAGGGTGCGATGAATCACGCGGTTGCGGTAGGGGGGCCTGAGTACCGCGTTGATCTGCTCCATGGTGCGCATGACATCGTCGGGATGAATGAATGGCCTGATACTGGCGCCGAGCAATCCCTGCGACTTGGTTGAGAAGAACTTACAGAAAGCATCATTGACGAAAGTGAATCGGCCTTCCGGATTGATGCGCACAATCAAGTCAGTTTGCGATTCAATGATGCCTCGATAGCGTCTTTCACTGCGGCGCAGCGCATCTTCCATCGCCCGTCGGGCGGTGACATCCTGTATCGCACAGATGATGCCAGGCTTATCGAATGTCGGAATGGGGAGCAGAGTTTTTGTGATGGCGGTCCTTCGCGTGCCGGTGGTCGGGAAAACCAGATCCGCTTCGTAGTGATACTCAGGTGATTCGTCCGTCAACGCTTCGTTATGTTTGAGAAGTTCCTCTGCCAGTTTCAGGTTGAACAGGTCATTGGGATGCTTGCCAATCAGACGTTCGCGCGAAGTTTTCACCAGCGAGACAAATTGCTGATTCACCCGATGAATGCGCTTCTGTGGGTCGAACACCATCAGGGCGACGGGAATACGGTCAATGAATTCCTGCAGGTGGTGGGTATGCTCACGAATCTGAGCTTCAGCGGATTGCCTTTGACGAATCTGGCGAACCAGGTCGCGGTTTGCCTGGCGTAATGATTCGGTGCGCTCACGCACGCCTTGCTCGAGCACTTCAGTTGCGGAGGCGATTTCTGCCTCCGCCCGCATGACCCGACTGATATCGACGGCAATTCCAGTCACGTGTCCGATGGCCTGGGTTGGCTCAGGAGGACAGGGAGAGCCAGCCAGCGAAACCCACAACCACTCGCCGGAGGCACACTTTAGGCGAAGGTCGAGATTGAAACTCCGCTGCGAACCCATGCTGGCCTCGGATAAGGCATACTCAAGCGTGTCGAATTCTTCCGGATGGATCAAAGCCTTGATCGGAAAACCAGCCTGTTGCTGACGCTGCGATTCGACATAACCAAGTAAATCTCGCAGCCGCGGACCCGGGGTAAAAAACCGCGTTGCCAGATCAATCTCCCAGCCACCAGCGGCAACGTGATCCAGCAGATCGAAAATGTCCTTGTCATGATTCAGCACACGAAACCTCGGCCTGAGAAAACCCCAGATGGCGGATTCTAAACCATGAAAGTGCGAGTTGTGGCCCCATGAGCTTGATTTAGTTAATTAATGAAGTATATTAATTAAATATGGAACGTGGACAGCCTCAAACCTTGCGACTGCACAATCGCCGAGCGGTGGTTCAGCAGCTTGCTTTGGCAGGGCTTTCCTCACGTGCTTTACTGGCGCGCGACTTGATGTTAAGCCCGGTGACAATCGGGAAAGTGGTCGCCGACCTGCTGCAGGAAGGAATACTGGAGCAGGTCAGTTCCAATGAGGCAGACTCAGCGTCGGGCAACTTGGCTAGTCCCGTTGGCGAAGTGACTTTCGATGAGGAAAGCAGGCCTGGCAGACCTTCTCAATGGGTTCGACTTCAAACGAACAAGCCGTTGCTGTTGGCGATCCAGATTGGTGTGCGTACAACAAGGTTGGCACTGATGGGGGCGGCTGTTGCTGACGATGTCTGGCAAGCCTCTTTCGCCACAGGAGCCAAGCCAGCCACCTGGTGGAAGCGTCTGAATGAGAAAACAGCCGAGTCATCTTTTGCCCAAGCACTCAATGGGTCACTGCGAGGCATTGTGGTCAGCCTGCCGGGCATTGTGGATGAGACAAATTCGAAAGTGATTCATTGCCCAAACCTGCACTGGTTGGCAGGCAGTCAGATCATGGCTGAGTTGCAATCACGCTTTGGCTTGCGAACGGTTGGTGTCCAGGAAATCCGTGCTCTTGCGATGGGGCATGCTCGAGCGGTACCCGAAGCCGATGATTTTCTGCTGGTTGACTTTGGCGAAGGGGTCGGGGCCGCGGCTGTGCAACATCGTCGCATCATGGCCACGCCTTCACCGGTGCATGGCGAAATTGGACACACGCCAATTCCCGGTAACGACCGCGCATGCGGGTGTGGCATGGTCGGCTGCGTGGAAACTTTGCTTTCTCGCGAGGGTTTGTTGGCGACAGCATCACAGGCGATGGGGCGGAATCTCCATTGGCGTGAATTGAGAAAGATGCTGGATGAGTGCGATGGTTTACCCGGTTGGTTGAAACCTTCGCTGGAGAAAATGGGCATTGTGATTGCTTCTGCATTGAATCTCACAGGCCTGAAACATGTCGTGATCACTGGCTCAATCAACGAATTGCCTGCGTTTGTCACCGAAGCGTTGTGCAACACCATCGTGGATAAATCCATGCTCTCACGGTTTTCTTCAGTCACCTGCGAAAGTGCGCCACGCCGGCGTCTGATGGGGTTGTCGCAAGCGGGTTTGGATCGCGTGTTGCTGGCCGAAAGCGCCTTGGCAACTGGGGAGGCAGTCTGATGCAGAAACCAAGTCCCATCCCGAGGCTGCTGGACGCTTGTGCGACGCAAGGCTTTGACAGGACACAGCCCGTCACATTGGCTCGTGCGCCCGGGCGACTGGACATCATGGGAGGCATCGCTGACTACACCGGCTCACTGGTCTGCGAAATGCCTTTATTCGAAGCTGCAGCCGTGGCTGCTCAATCAGATCAATCAGGCGAACTTTCCGTCACGAGTCTGGAGATGGGCCGAACGGTTACTGTTGAGATGAATGCATTGGCTGGTTTGGAAGCAATCCAATTACGCGAGCTGCTTTCAGAGGATTCATGGGCTGGATACGTCGTCGGCTGTGCCTGGTGGTTACTGAAGCATCAGCAGGATCAGGCGAGTGCCAGACTCAGACCGGGCGTCAAGATGCTGGTTGCCAGCGATGTACCTTTAGGCAGTGGTGTCAGCAGCAGTGCAGCCATCGAAGTGGCGAGCATGCGTGCCCTGGCGGGATTGGCAGAGATCGAACTGTCAGGCCTGGACTTGGCTTTGGCTTGTCAGCAGGTGGAGAATCAGGTCGTTGGTGCGCCTTGTGGGGCGATGGATCAGGTCACCTCCGAGTGTGGCAAGGAAGGTTGTTGCATTCGTCTGCTTTGTCAGCCGGACGACCAAGGCCACGCAGTGCATCTGCAAGGCGCGTTTGATATCCCCAAAGGTTTTCGCTTTGCCGCGATTCATGCTGGTGTATCGCACCAGGTCAGTGGCGATCCATACACAGACACGCGCACCGCGGCGTTCATGGCCCATCGCATGATGACCTCGCGGATGCCTACGGATACCACCGCAGGTTTTCTGGCTCGGATATCTCCAGAGAGTTACGAATCACTCTGGCGTCAGCAGTTGCCTGAGCAGATGTCTGGCCAATCATTCATTGATCAGTATCAATCTACGATCGACTCCGTGACCAAGGTGAAGACTGATCGCATTTACCATGTGCAGGCTGCGGCCGACCATCATGTTTATGAAGCGGCTCGCGTGAATCAGTTCGTTGAATTGATGGAAGCTGGCGCCGAAGGTTGGAGCGAAGAACAGGCCAGCCAAGCAGGATCGCTCATGCTGGAAAGCCATCGCAGTTACAGCAACTGCGCCAGACTAGGCCACGTAGCCACGGATTGTCTGGTTGATTGCCTGATGAGCAGGAAGGATGCGGGCATATTCGGGGCCAAGATCACTGGCGGTGGGTGTGGCGGGTCGGTGGCGGTCTTATTCCGCGATACTCATTTGGCTCGCGAAGCCTTGGGTGAAGCCTGCCTGGCTTACGAATCGCAAACTGGGCATCGAACACAACTGATGGAGCGATCCGGCCCGGGGGCGCAAGAGTTTGGCACGCATCGAACTTTTATCGAGAGAGCAATCAAACATGGAGGTCAGTCATGACAGCGAATCATCTGAATGAAAACCTGATGACAGCCTGGCAGCAGACGTTGCTGGAGATTGGTGCAGCCGTGCGCACAAAAGTGCGACAGGCATGGAAACAGGAGGGGGGCGATCTTGCAGCAGCAGTAGCGCACGAGGGAGGCGACACGATCTATGCGGTGGATCGCCACGTAGAGCCGATCATCATTGAACGATTGGAAGCGTTGCCTGATGAGATGAAGCCTTTGCTTCTCGTGGCTGAGGGGATGGGAGTGAATGGCCAAGTATCCATCGGCGGTGATTCGCCGCAGTATTGCGTCATCATCGATCCGATCGATGGCACGCGTAACATCATGTACGACAAACGCGCTGCCTGGTTTGTTGCAGCCGTGGCCGAGATGCATGCTGATCAACTGCCAACTCTGCGCGACTCCTTCGTGTCAGTCATTGTTGAAATCCCTCCAAGTAAAGCTGGCTGGGCTGACAGCTTCTCAGCCAGGCGAGGCTTACCGACAACAGGTCAGCGTGTGAGAATCGATGTGGCGGATGATTCTCACACTGAGTTGCATCCAACACCCAGTCAGTCCGACACGTTGCTGCATGGCTTCGGTCAGGTAGCCAATTTTTTCCCGGGGACAAAAGTGCTGGGAGCGCAGTTGATGGAAGCCATCGCCGAGGCCGTAGTCGGCCCGCCTCAACCCGGACAGGCCAGCATCTTTGACGACCAATACATGAGCACAGGCGGGCAATTCGTGGAATTACTCACAGGCAGGGATCGCTTCATCTGTGACCTGAGGCCACTGTTTTATGACGCGATCGGTCAAGATCAGGGGCAGGTGATTCGCGGCCTGGAGTGTCACCCGTATGACGCGGGGGGATTGCTGGTCGCGGAGCAGGCCGGGGTGATTGTGACTGATGGCTTTGGCCGGCCATTGGATGCGCCAATGGATGTGGACACGGGCGTGCATTGGTGTGGCTACGGCAACAGAAAATTGCAACAGAAAATCGAACCCGTGATCCGTCAATTCTTTGAAAAACGCGGGGTTGTCGCTGAGAACTGAATAACACTTGGAAGGCGTCAATCGCCAACCAGCGAAGGAGTGAACACGAGATGTCAACGCAACGAAAAGTGAAGAAGGCAGTCATCACCGCTGCTGGCCGAGGCACGAGACAGTACCCGGCCTCCTCGGCAGTGCAGAAGGAAATGTTTCCATTGGTGGATCGGGATGGCCTGACCAAGCCGATCATTCAGATCATTGGTGAGGAGGCGATAGAAGCTGGTGTTGAAGAAATCTGCATCGTCATTCAGCCGGGTGAAGAGAAGCATTACACCGATTACTTCAAGGCCATGAACGAAGAAACCCTGGCAGCATTCAAGGGTAAGGAATGGGCCATCCGTGCTGGTGAGAAGCTGGCGGACTTCGGTGACCGTCTGCACTTTGTCAGTCAGGATTCGCCCGAAGGTTATGGGCATGCGGTTTACCAGGCCAGGGACTTCATCGGTGAAGACCCCTTCCTGCTGATGCTGGGCGATCACATTTACATCAGCGCCAATGGCGACAACTGTGCCAAACAACTAATTGACCGCTACAACAAGTCATCGCTGGAGGCTGTCAGTGCGGTGCAAGTCACATCCGGGCATCTGCTGCACCTTTTTGGCACGCTCAAAGGCACGCCTGTCGAGGGGGATTCTCGCCTGTTTGCGGTGGATGCCATCGTTGAGAAACCGAGTGAGGACTATGCAGCGGAACATTTGCGATCGCCGGGTGTGGCTGCGGGAAGTTACCTTTGTCACTTCGGCATGCACGTGTTTCCAAGTCTGATTTTCGACGCCATCGGCCATCACATCGAGAATGACATCCGCGAGAAGAATGAAATTCAACTGACCAACGCCCAGGAATACATGCGCACCGATCTGCTCAAGCCGGGGCAATATGGGGCATGCAGCATTGAAGGCCAGCGGTTTGATACCGGCATTCCCTACGGCCTGATGGAAAGTCAGCTTGCCCTGGCGCTGGCCGGGACGCACCGGGCGGAAATTGTCGAAGCCATCGCGAGGCTATTGGCAGAACGGCTGCAAAGTCTGGCCAAGCGCTGAAACAAAGACAAAATCTGGCTTGGTATTGTCGCAACATGAACCAAGACTGCGAATTGGCTATCATGCGGGCTTCTTAAGTAATCTCCGCGAGTTCGCTGATGTTCAGATTCACCTTGTGCTTGTCGCTGCTACTGTTGCTCACCGTTTCATCTGTCTTTGCAGATGCGGAGGAGGCCTATACAGTCCGCGTGACCTCCATGAAGGCACAGTATGGCGGTACGGGTATGGCTGTATTCGAACGGTGGTCGTTGGCACGAGCCACAGCCATCAATCGAACCGATCAACCACTCAATGCCGAAATCGTATTCGAGGTGACCGGGTTAAAGGGAATTCAGGTCGCACGCCAGGCATGGGTACCTGCCAATACGGAACGAAGCGTTAATCTTCCCATTCTCGCACCGGAAGGAAAGATGAATGCTGATCGACGGTTCATGCCCTTGAAGGGGCAGGCTTTTCTTCTGGATGCAGCGACGGAAACAGAATCAAAATTAAGTAATTCGGCTAACATGACAGCCTTGCGAGCTCGAGCATCGTTGCCTTCTGTGACTTTTCTGGGTCGAAATGACGCAGTACGTCAGTTTTTGCAGGACCTGACCTCATGGGATAGTGAAGAGTTCAGGCCTGATCACTTGGATGAAATGTCCACGCCGATCGCGCCGGTTGGTTACGCTTCGACGGATGTACTGGTCGCAGCGGAGTCTTTACCTCTCAGTCCCGCCCAGATCGAAACCATTCGTCGCTATTTGATGGATGGTGGCAGACTCTGGATTCCTCTGGATGTGGTGGGTGAAGACTATGCACGCCAACTCCTTGGCGGAGTGATGCAAAGTACAGTTTTGGATGTGAGTCAGACTGACAAAGTGCGTCTTGACTATATGTCCAAGTCATACAACGCAAGGTCAGATGATGGGTACACTTGGGTACGATGCCTCGGTGGAGATCGCCAGCAAACTCTGGCTACGATGGAAAACCTGCCTGTCGCTTGGCGGCTGTCAGTCGGGAATGGTCAAGTTCTGGTGACAGCTTTGTCGCCTCAAGCCTGGTTGGATGCCGACCAGTCGCAAAGTGGATTGCCAGGCAGTGGATTAAAACCAATATTTAGCGAGCTGTTTGATTTCAACAATAACGCCACGAAACGGGATGTATCGAATGGGCTTAATTATGTGGCTCAGTCTCAGGTCGGTTACACAATCATTTCACGAGCCAATGTGTTCCTTGTTTTGGTCATTTTCATTGGCTCGCTGATCGTAGGATTTGTCGTATTGGCGCGTGTTGGAAGGATGGAATATTCTGCTGCACTTTCATGTGGTGTCGCGGTGGTCATGGCAATCATTCTCTATGGCATCGGTGTTGCTCATCAAGGGGAAGTGCCATTGACCATTTCCAGTGCGGAACTGGTCAGCATTGAGCCCGAGTTGAATCTGGCGGCTGGTGAGGGGCAAGCGGCCTTTTTCTCATCGGATGATGTGTTGCGTGAGATTAAAGTTGACAAAGGTTTGCGACTGTATCCGGCTGAAGAGGCGAAGTCTGACACATCCGTTCGTTACAAGTTCCTTGATATTGATCGCATGGTGGCAGAGGGCTATCAATTGCCGCGTGGTGCCGTGGTCAGTCACGCTTTTTACTCCACTCAGCAATTGTCAAACCAACCAGTCGCTGCGACATTGGAATTCACCAATGGGCCAGCACAGATAACACTCTCGGCCATTGATGAGTCGTTTTCCCTGGATAACAGCAACCCGCTCGTTCGTTTTGGTTTTGGGTCTGCGATCCCTCGCCTTGAGAGCAACCAACTGCGATTGCAGGATGCTGCTTATGTGACGGATGATGCTTATCTTGGTACTGAGCAGTTAGATGATGAACGCACGTTGCGGTTGGCGTTATATCGTGAATTGTTGAAACCCGATACAACAGGTGATAACGGCCAAACCCAACCTGCTGGGGTGAATGAAGATGTCATCAATCCTCAGTTGCTGCTTTGGCGCAATCAGCCAGCTACGGGGATTGAAATTGAGGGTGATCCAGTTCGGCGCGGCATGCAACTTGTTCGTGTTCCCATTCGCGTCCAGCCTCCTGATGTGGGGAAGGAAGTTACGGTACCCATGGCCATGACGCGCTACCATGTCATGGGGAAATCTGAGTTTGAAACGCGATTCCCGGATTCTGATCTTCGCGTCATACCAACCTATGACTCCGTGCATCACAGATTCATCAATGTCGTGCAGCCGGGCATCGTGGCAGTGGAGTTTCATCTGCCTGAAGTTGTGCTGCCATTTCAAGTTGAATCTTTAAGTTTGGCTGCAAATCTGGAAAGCCCGGGCAGGCAAATCACGATCGGTCTGCTTAGGGCAAACCGTTTTCAACAGGTCGGCGAAATGCTGGACGGCTCAGGTGAAATAACAGGCAGAATATCAATCGGTGAGGATAAAGCCATGCTGGTTGATCACAATCAAAGTCTGATTGTTCTGGTTCGAGTTGAAAACAAACCCGGGCTTACAGGGTTGAAGGAAGAATGGAAACTGGCAAATCCAAGATTATCAGTCACGGGTCGGCGTATGGATGGTTTGCCAAAGCAGGGAGAATAATCGCGGCAGCGAGATTGGAATATCGAATATGGTCAAGCAAGTTGGTGCAGATGAACCTGTGGTCGTCACAAAGAACCTGACAAAAAGGTTCGGAGATTTTGTGGCTTTGGATAATCTGTCGATTGAGTTACACCGTGGTCGCATCCTCGGCTTCATCGGTCCCAATGGTGCTGGAAAAACAACGACGATCAAGATTCTCGTCGGTCTAAGTAAGCCCACTGCAGGAACCGCGACGATCGCCGGCTGCGACTGCACGACCGACACCCATCGCATCAAGCGTCTGGTTGGCTATATGCCGGACACGTTCGGCTCTTACGAGAACATGCGCGTGCGTGAGTATCTGGACTTCTTCGGTGCAGCCTACAAACTGCCGCGCAAGGTTCGAGCCAATCGCATTTCTGAAGTCATGGAACTGACAGGCTCAACGTATATGCAGGACCGCTTCGTTGAGTCGCTCAGCCATGGCATGAAACAACGCGTCGCTATTGCACGAACACTGTTGCACGACCCGGCAGTACTGATCTTCGATGAACCGGCGAACGGCCTGGACCCGAATGCTCGTATCGAAATGCGGGAAATCCTTTTGCGACTGGCTGAGACAGGCAAAACGTTGATCGTCACCAGCCACATCCTGCCCGAACTGTCGCGCATCTGTGATACGGTCGCCATCATCACGTCAGGCAAGCTGCGAGCCTTTGGTACGCTCGAGAATATCATGAAGTCACTGTCGCAACGGCGCATGATGGAAGTGACCTTGCTCAAGCATGACCAAGTTGGTGCCATGGCTGAGTTACTTGGGCAGAACCTTGAAACTGAGGCAACGGTCAAGCCCAGCCAGGCTGAGGGGCAGGTACGGTTCGATACCGAAGCGGATGATGAGAAACTCAGCGGGATTCTCGCCATGGCAGTCAGCAAAGGCTTAGGCATTTCCCGATTCAGCGAAGTTCCTCTCGATCTCGAAGATGCTTTCCTATCCGTCACAGCAAAGGAACGTGAACAGACAGAAACCGCCAGCGCAAACGCGGTTGCTGATCTGTCAGGCACGGAGGCGAAGTAAGCAGAGATGTTGCAGAACCCTATTATCCATCGCGAACTCATCGCCACGCTAAGGTCGCCTCGGGCGCTGGTCTTTCAACTCCTGCTGGTCATCTTGCTCAGTTGCCTGGTGTTATTACGTTGGCCCAGCAGCGGTCTGGTGCAAAGCGGGGGACAGGGGGCCGGGCAGCAGGCTCAGGCTGTGCTCTCGGTTTTTGGTTACGGCCTATTGGGTGCGATGATTCTCATGGCCCCGGCTTTCCCATCCGTCAGCATCGTCAAGGAAAAAGTCAAAGGCACACTCCCTTTATTACTGAACGCACCTTTGTCCCCCTTTTCCATCTTTGCTGGCAAGTTCCTGGCCTCCATGGGGTTCATCTCCATCCTGCTCGTACTGAGCCTTCCATTGGCGGTGGCTTGTTTCACGATGGGGGGCGTTCGGAGACTGGATATTCTCCAACTTTATCTTGTCTTGTTTTTTCTTGGAGCTCAGTATTCAGCTTTGGCGTTATGGGTCAGCAGTCGTAGCGATGCCGTCGATGGCGCGCTACGCCAAACGTATGGCCTGGTCCTCGCTTTGGCTGTCTTCACATTGGCTCCCAAGCTTTTTCTCGCGGGTTTGTTCGGCGAATCTCTCGGGGCGTATCTTGTCAGCATCAGCGAGTGGATGCAGGCGATCTCCCCGTTACCAGCCGTGGCCGAGGCTTTGGGCAATGCGGATCTCTTTTCACGCGGCTTGCAAAGCGGTGCCTCTCAGCCTTTCCGCTTTCTGCTGGTTTCGCCGATTATCACGTTACTCGTTGGCGGATTGACCATACTGCGTTTAAGTGGCCGCATGCTGGATAAACCTCGCGCCCAAGGGCAGGTCACCGATGAAATGTCTGATTCCACGCAGACCATGCGGCGGATTCTTTATCTGTGGTTCTTTGATCCGCAGCGTCGCTCAGGTCTGATCAGCCCATTGACCAATGCGGTGATGATCAAGGAATTTCGCTGCCGAAAGTTCGGCCGCTCCGGCTGGATGATCCGCCTGATTGCCGGGGCCTTGCTCGTATCCCTGCTTCTGATGCTGGCCGCGGCCAACAGTACCGCATTGTTTGTCAGTAAACGCGCGGAAGGGATCAGTCAGTTGGGCAGTATTGTGGTTCTGCTGCAGATGACGTTGATCGTGTTTCTGACGCCCAGCCTGGCCAGCAGTCTGATCAGTTCTGAGCGTGAAAGTCGAGGCTGGCAGTTACTCCAGGCCACGCCTTTGTCAGCCTTTACGATTGTGCTTGGTAAGTTGATGAGCGCGGCCGTGGTATTGCTTCTGATCCTTGTGGCCACACTACCTGCCTATGGCGTGTTGATGTGGGGTGATCTGAGCGAGAGCTTGCGCATCGGGGATGTCATCGTGACCCTGGTGCTCGCGGCTTTGATGGCGTTGTTTATCTCCGCCACCGTTAGCAGTCTGTTTGCCAAGACCGCCATCGCCACCACAGTCAGCTATGGCGTTTTGATTGCCATCTATGCAGGAACCCTACTTTTCTGGCTGGCGGAAGAATCGCCTTTTTCAAGAAGTTTTGTTGAGCGCATTTTGACAATCAATCCATTGGCAGCAGCATTGCAGATCATTGGCAACCCGGACTTCAGTCACTATGACCTGCTGCCTGTCAACTGGTGGGCGATGGGGGCCATCTGCTTGATCAGTGTCATTGTCCTGACAATTCAGACCTGGCGGCTGACACGCCCACAGTAAAAGGTTAGCCATGTTCTTGACCAGTAAACTCATCATGAAACACTCGCGCATTGACTGTTACCTGGTTGTGGCCTTGCTTGTGGCTTTGTGTTTCGCGAATCAAACCTTAGCTGCGACCATTCATTCAGATCTAGGCTCAGATGACTGGATGCCTGAAGCATTGATCTCAGCCAAGATGCCTGCGATCCAGCCCGTTCGTAGAAAACTGGTCGCACCGCAGCGCATGCATGAAATCTTCTGGGAGGCAATTGAAAAGCACACCGATGATTCAGCATTGGGTGTGGAGGTGTTGGATGCGATTCGGCGCGCCCGCGAGGGGGGCATCGACTTGTTCGATGGTGATGTCAAACGATTGGCTGACTACCTGGGTCATGAAAAATATGCCCGTCGTGTTCGGCTTGAAGCACTACGTACCTTGACGAGTTACCCGCCCGAGCAAGCGGTCAAGCCTTTGCTGGCCAACCTTACTCTGGATGATACAGCTATGCAGTTGGCAGTTGATTATTTCATGCACTCGCAAACGAGAGAAGCGATTCCTGCACTTCGCCAGGTTCTGGCCGATGACAATGCTTCTGTGAATCAACGCCTGATGGCTGCCAAGGCATTGGTACAGTTTCGAGATACGGATTCCGGCAAAGTGGCGTTGGAAATTGTCAGCAATGGCCTATTACCCTTGAAACTGAAAATTGAAGCAGGCTTGCTGGTGGCGTTGGATGATTCAGTTGCGGGTCTACCATTGGCAGAGAAACTCTGGAGTCGCAGTGTCGCTGATCAATTACTCGCAACCACGGTGCTAACAGGAAAAACAAATCCCGAACGCGATCTGCTGTACAAAATCGTGACCGAAGGACATATTGCTTCGACGGGTCTGGCGGCAGAGAAACTTCTGGATACTCAATCTGAGTTCCTCTATGCAAAATCGACTGACCTGATGCAGAATTCTCATCCGCGTGTGCGACTGGTGTTGGCGCGAGTTTTGGCAAATCAACAGGAAAAAGAGAGCCTGAAACTTCTCGCCCAATTGATGCGCGATGAGAATCCGATGGTGCGTGTTGAGGCCGGTCGAAGTCTGGTTGTATTGTCTCGAGGCCAGATGCAGCAGGATGTCATCACGCTTTTGCGCGAGATCATGACAGGGGCTGACCCTTGGCCAATCAAGTTGGTGGCTGCTTCCACTTCTGGGACGGCAGAATTGAGTGAGTTGGCTGAACCTGTCGCTGAATTACTTTCGAGCGAGAACGCAAGTCTGCGTATGGCTGCACTGGCGTCGCTCCATCAGATTTCCTCCGAGCAAGCCATGACTCAAGTTTTAGAACATGCCCAGAAACTGAGTGGGCACATCCGCACCTCACGTAGCAAGAGTGTCCCCATTGAAACTTCGGGTAAGGGATCACTCAAAGGGGCCACAGAAGAAGAACTCTGTGTTGCCATGGAAGTTCTTGGTATCCATCAGATGACAGAAGCCAGCGGTCTGATTCAATCAGTCATGTCCAAGCAACTGGAATCACCTTATAGCGTTGATACGCGCGCTTCAGCAGTATGGGCACTTGGGCAACTCTATCAGGGACAACGTGATAATCGAAATGTGGTACGTAACCTGTTTGGGCGACTGACGGATGAAAGTCCCCTTGCTCCGGAAGCCATAGAGGTGCGCAGAATGGCAGCAGTGGCTTTGGGGTTCGTCGGCAGTGAGCAGCCGCTTGAAACGTTACAAGACTACATGATTGATCCTCAAAGGCGGGAAGACCTTGGCGCTTACAGCCGGTGGGCAGTCGAAAAGATCACAGGCCAGCCCCAGCCTGAGATCGAACCTGTTGAAACCCGTTTCATCAAAGTGCCCCTGCTTCCCCTTGAAAATGATTGACACTGCCAGTCAGTTTATGCAAGCCACGACGATTCAACTTCGCGTCCGTTATGCTGAGTGCGACCCGCAGAACGTCGCCCATCATGGCAGCTATGCCGCATGGTTTGAACTGGCGCGCACCGAACTGCTACGCGAGCAAGGCGTCATTTATCGCGATCTCGAATCGCAAGGTCTGTACTTTGTCGTCGCCCGGCTCAACATTCGCTACCAGAGGCCTGCCCGATATGACGATCTATTGGATATTGAAGTCACAACCACGCGATGCGCCGCCAGCCTGGTGGAACATCGTTATGCAGTGCGACTGGATGGTCAGGTGCTCACCAAAGCGGAATCCACACTGGTCATGATTGATGGCCAAGGTAAGCCGACACGCATCCCTCCCGATCTGGCGGAGAAGATTGGGTTGGATGAACCAGATTGATCCCATTCAACCTTGCAGTTTGGGTGAAGCGGGTTGACCTGTGCGAATCGACTCATACACCGCTTCCATCAGTTGCGACTGGATGATGCCGTTGCGGACTTGGGTTCGTGGCTCAGCTTTGCCCAGAATCGCATCGATGAAATTATCGTCAGGCGTCAGCGCTTCATTGCCAACAGGCGGGTACTTGATGCGATCCTTCCCCTTGAAAACGTTGATCCAATTGCCACCCCAGCCATCCACTTCCACTCTGCCGTTGTCGAACAGATACACCATGTGTGTGCCATGCGTCGGGCAATTGCCGCCAATGGTCATGGAAGCCAGTACGCCGTTGGCAAACTCGACGGTCATGGCTGAGTTGATGTCCACCGGCGTGTTGAGAAAGTCTGCCAGGGCAAAGACTCGCGAAACATCCGCTTCAACGGTCCAACACAGACTGTTGAGCAGATGCGCGCCGGAGTCATAAGCCTGCCCGCCGCCGGAGAGCTCAGGTTGCTGACGCCAGGTTCCGATTGTGCCTTTCATCCAGCCTTGTGAGATGTAACCGGTGATCAGTTCCAGCTTGCCTAGCTCCTCCTTGCGGATCAGGTCGCGCAGGTATTTGAACTCAGGCGTGCAAGGCGTGTTGTAACCAATCACCAGCAACTTGCCTGTCTTATCCACCAACTCCTGCAAGGCATAAGCATCGGCCAGCGCAGTGACCATCGGCTTCTCAACCAGCACATGACAACCCGCTTCCAGCGCAGCTTTGCAATGCTCAAAGTGCAGCGTGTGAGGAGTTGCGATGACTGCTGCGTCCAGTTCAACGTCGTTCAACATCCGCGTCAGATCAGTGAAATCGCGAGGCTGGTGCGCATAATCTTCGAGGTTCTTGATGCGGTAAGCTTTGACTGCCTCCGGCCTGTTGTCGCAAAGCGCGACGATCTGCACATCTTCCCGCAATTTCAGCCGACGGGCATGCACGCCCGAATAACCGCCACAACCGACAATACCGACGCGAACCTTTGGCATGATGAAACTCCTCGAGGTGAAACAGCAGAAACATCATCGTGAATCGCTGGTTCGCTTCAAGTGGGGGCACCGGGCAGGCGATGAAAACATATGGTGCCTTGCGCTCTGCCAGGTGCCAGCCTTGCGGAGGCTGTCGGCCATGTCGATCTCGGTGGTGTGGTTTGCTGTTTTAGTTTCATTGTCCATCCTTGGCTGGGTGCTGGGATGGCAGGCAGGCAAGCTGCGTTCGCCGATCCGCGTTCTGATTGCATTCACAGCAGTGGGGTTGATCGTTTTCTGTGGGTACATGACCCGCGAGCCCTACGTGCCACTTTCGTTTCTGCCGACCACCGTCGTCAGTGCGATGGAAGGTGTCTCGGCTGTGCCTTTCTTCATGCTGCTGATGGGGTTGGGGTACGCCAGATCGAACTTGCCTCGGCATAAACGATTGACACTCGCGGCCATGGCTTTTGGTGCGGTTTACTTCTTCACCGGTGGGTTCTGGATGATCCAAACCTCGCCAGCCCCCAGCCTCGCGCATACGGTAGGAGAACGTAATGTCCTTCAGACGGAGAATTACACCTGCGTCCCGGCTGCCTGCGCCACAGCATTGAACCGCATTGGCATCAAGACTTCCGAAGCGGAGATGGCTGACCTGACCTTTACCCGCCCCGGCACAGGTTCAACCCTTGTTCGGGCATTGGGAGGTATCCAGCGGAAGCTTGAACTTGTCGGTTCTGCCCGGCAAGCCAAACTCATCCGCGTTGAGGAGTCTGAATTGAATCATTTGCCCATGCCGATCCTGACGGCCTTGGCATACGAACCTACCAAGCACCACATGGTGGTTATCCTGAAGCATCAAAACGGCTTCTATCGCATGGTTGACCCGCAAGTCGGCGAAATCACCATCCATCGCGAGGAACTGGTCAAGATATTCACAGGCAATGTCATCATCATTCGGTAACAATTGCCTTTGAACCCTTTATCGTCAGCCGGGCAACCTACAATCAGGTGAAAAGACTCTGGAGCTTTCCCATGCGCCGACAACGCCTGTCAATCATTCTTGGCTACCTGACTCTCTTCCTGACAGTGGGGCTTGTCCACGCGGATGCCGAACGTGAGGTACAACTCGAACGTGAAATTGATGATATCCGTGACCGCATTACGGACATTCGTCGGGATATTGATGACATCCGCGATGATATCGACGAGATCGAAGATGACATGGATGACCTTGAAGATGATTTAAGAGAACTCCAGCCGGAACTTGCCGAAGCTGAAGCTGAATTTATCCAAGCCAGGAAACAGGCAGCGGCATTGGAAAAAGAAGTGGCTCAAGCCGAGACAGCGCTGGCCAAGACCAAACAGGCGCGAACCAGGACGGAGCGCGAGATGACAAAGAAACTGCAGCGCAGTGATGAGATCATCGAGGCCAGTGATGAGTTGCAATCAGCGGACCGTTTTTATCTCGGCGCCCGGGAAGCAGTGCTGGCCAACCTGTTTGAAGACCCGACTTATCGTGATCTGATCAAAAAGACAGAAGCCAAACGTGTTGAACTGGAAGAGCATCGCGAGCAGAAAGATGCAGAGCGCGTGATCACGGTGAAACTGGCTCAGGAACTGATGAATCTTCAACAGGCTGTGTCTGAGTTGGAATCGCAAACGTTAAATGCCAGTGAGACTTTTGTTGAAGCCCGTGAATCTCGTGAGCATTGGCGTGTGACCTTGCGCGAGCGTCAGGAAGCGGTGCCTGAGAAGGTGGCTGCGTCTCCGGAGATGGTGGAGGCGGAAACGAAGGTTGAGCAGGCAACGACAGGGCTTGAGGCAATCATGACAGAAGCCAGGCCTGTGTTTGCCAAGCGCGATGCTGCGAAGAATGCGTATGCAGCCGTGGCCGGTCGCTTTGCGGAACTGCGGAATCTGCTGGCAGTACGGCAGACGGAGTTGGCGGACGCCCGGGCGTTGCTGGATTACAAACGGGATCAGCAGTATCTGCTGGAGAGGCTGCGCGACCACAAAAGAAGGCAACTATCCGCAGAGCGACGATCAGATGATTAGTGGCACTTTTTCTCAAGCGGGTGACATTTGGCGTCGATGACAAGAAGCGTATAATGCCCGCGTCAAGGGGCCATAGCTCAGCTGGGAGAGCGCCTGCTTTGCAAGCAGGAGGTCGTCGGTTCGATCCCGTCTGGCTCCA
>CAZJJN010000031.1:0-44914 GCA_964546335.1 uncultured Phycisphaeraceae bacterium | reverse complement strand
CATAGATTCACACCTTGATGAGAACCGAACGCAGTGAGGGTGGCGCAAGGTGTGTTGATGACGAGAGGTGGGGTGGCTGTGGATACGCGCGGAGTTAAGCGACGCTGCGTAACCACAGATATGTATTATTTTGCTTTCCTGCTTTCCATCCATAGCACAGTTTGCCTCGCAGATTCGGTCAAACTGTGGCACCCCGCGACGAGCCATCCGGGTTCATCGCGATGATTAAGCTTATGGTCTGTCGAAAGGATGGTGGAACGTTGTCAACACGTCTGGTCTGGTTTCGCAGTGATTTACGAGTAACGGACAACCGAGCATTGCTCTCTGCGTGTGCTGGTCGCGATACGCAAGTACATGGCGTGTTTGTCGTGACCCCCGGGCAATGGCAGGCCCATGACTGGGGGGCCAACAAAGTGCATTTTACTTTACGCAATGTCAATGTACTTCAGCAGGAGTTGGCCAATCTCAACATTCCGCTGCACGTATTGAACGTCGATGATTTCGCCGCCACGCCAAAAGCCATTCTCAAGTTGGCGCAGTCCATCCGTGCGCAAACTGTTGAATACAACGGGGAATATGAATTCAACGAAGTTGAGCGTGATGAGCAGTTCGTAGCCTTGGCTGAAGAAGCAGGCATCGAGGCCATTGCGCACCATGACCAGACTGTTGTGCCACCCAATGCAGTCAAGACCGGCGAAGGCAACTTTTACTCTGTCTTTTCGCCATACAAACGGGCCTGGCTGAAGTTGATTGATGAAGGCTGTGATTGGGAACCAGCAGGCAAGCCAGTGAAGCGTCGCGCGTTGCCTTGCTCGGGAGACAAGGTGCCAAATGACATCCCCGGTTATGACTTTCGCGAAGACATTGCTCAACTTTGGCCTGCCGGTGAAAGTGAAGCAGGCAGAAGGCTCGAACGCTTCGCAGCCGATTTGATTGACAATTACAAGCAGTCGCGGGACGTCCCTTCCATGAACGCGACCAGCACACTGTCGCCATATCTTTCAACCGGCGTGATCTCTCCACGCCAATGCCTGGCCCAAGCAGTCGAAGCCAACCAGGGCAAGATGCAGAAAGGCAAGCAAGGCCCGGACTGTTGGATCAGCGAACTGATCTGGCGCGAGTTTTACCGCCATGTCATCACAGGTTGGCCTCGCGTTTGCAAGTATCGCGCCTTCCGCCCCGAAACAGAGCAACTGAAATGGAATGACGATGAAGAACTCTTTCAGGCCTGGTGCGAGGGGAAGACAGGCGTCCCCATCGTTGATGCAGGTATCAGGCAACTGTTGAGCACCGGTTGGATGCACAACCGCCTGCGCATGGTCGTGGCCATGTTCCTGACCAAGGATTGTTTTATCGACTGGCGTAAGGGCGAGCGATTTTTCATGCAGCATCTGGTCGATGCAGACCTGGCCAGCAACAACGGCGGTTGGCAATGGTCTGCCTCCACGGGCACCGATGCAGCCCCATATTTCCGAATATTTAACCCGTACTCTCAGAGCAAGCGTTTCGATCCCAAGGGCACATTCATCCGTCAATATATCCCCGAGTTGGCAAAGCTGCCTGACGATCAAATACACGAACCTCATCAGGCCAGTGGGTTGTTCAGCCAGATCGATTATCCCCAGCCGATCGTGGATCACAAGACCGCCCGTGAAAGCGCAATTCAGGCTTTCAAAAATCTCAAAAACTGAAGCAGAGAATTTGCAAAGGGGTAAGATCGCGGCCTGTCTTTTTCAGGAGTGACCCCATGCCTCGTCCTCAAGGTATCGACCCGCAAGTCTACGCATCTGCCCTGCAAGCCTACAAGCAATTGAACGATAGTCCCATGCAGCAGAAGCTGCGTCAGGAGCGCGCTTTCTATTGTGCGGCTGTGTATTGGCAACCGGGTGATTATGATCGCGGCCACATCGTCAATGAGTTGAAGCGGATGAAAGAGACAGGCTTCACTGCGGTGCGCTTTCACACCGCGACGCCGGAGTGGAATGAAGAGAAACAGGAGATTGATTTCACGCGAGCGGACGATTGGCTGTCGATGGCAGCCGAGGTCGGCATCGATGTCATCTACCACGGCGCGATACGAAAAATCCCGGCTGGCTTTCTGAAAAAGCAAGGCGTCGATCCCAATGCCTACCAACGTAGCGACTTGTCTGAGCCTGAGATGTTGGCAGCCTTGCGCGCCTGGGCCAAGCCTGTGATGGAGCACCTGGATCAGTATGATTTCATCATCGCGCAGGAACTGGAAGGTGAGCCGGGCCCGATCCGCGCCTCGGTGGAACATCCGGATGAGCAAAAGAAGTTCGCGGCCTGGCTTGAGCAGCAGTATGGCAATCTGGAAGCAATTAATCAGGCATGGGCCTTGTATCCCGAGAAGGAACGGCCCTTGCTGGCCAGCTTTGAGGATGTCTGGCGCGAACTGGAAGGCTTCAAAGCATCGGAAGTCATTTCAGGGGTTCACCGCGCCAAGATGAACTATGCAGCCGGTCGCGATGCCTTGCGTTATCTGACGGAGAAAACTCTCCGCCGATTGCGCGTCATTTACAAAGTCTTCCGTGAGTATCGGGGCGGAGGTATCGCCCAAGTCGGCATGCACCAGTTCTTCCTGAACCAGGCGTCCATGTGCTGGGACTTCGGTGAATGGGCACGCCTGGCGGATTGTCATTTCTGTTCGTTGCATCTGCCCTGGCATTTCGAACTGGTGGAAGGGAAAGTGGATCGCCCGGTCGCGATGCAGGCGAAACTGACGCGCGATTACTTCAAGCATGGCATGACATCCTGCTTTGAAACCATCGGCGGGGCCGTGCAATACTCCGGCGGTTACGGCAGCGGAATGACGGAAGGGCTGATGCGCAGACATATCCTCAGCTACCTGGGCACGGGTAATCTGGCGATGGCGTTTTGGACATGGAATCACAGGCCCGGCGGGTGGGAGTCGGGCGAGTATGGCCTGACCAGTCTGTCCGGCGAGATCACGCCTTGGGCGAAGGAGATCGGCAAGGTCAGCCGACTTGCTCAACAGTACATCGATGAGCTCTGGGAAGCGGAGCATCAGCCTGCGATAGCGCTGATGGATGTCTGGGACACCGATGCGATCCTGAACTTCGAGCCTCAACGGCATGAGTTGCTGGAGTCCGGGCCTAAGCTGGCGCGGGGGACGATCTTCCAGGCTCAACGCGCGCGCATCGGCGCTGCGCGGGCGCTGCTGAATCATCATGTGCCCTTCGAGTATGCCACGACCCATGAATTGAAAGAAGGGATCAGTTGTGTTTACCCGACCATTTACTTCCCCCATGCCCGGGCGGTAAACCCGGAATTGTTACCGCTACTGAAAGAGCATGTCGAGCAGGGCGGGCGACTGGTCGTGGATGTGCAATTCGCTTTTCAGGATCATCATGGCAAGGTTCAGCCTCGCGGGAAGGGCAGCGCGTTGGAGCAGTTGTTCGGCGGTTACGTGGATGTGATTCATGATGCACGCACGACGCCGGTGCAGGTCGATGGCATCGAAGTCGAAGGATTCTTCGGCGATGTGGTTGCGACAGACGCCAAGCCAATCAGTTGGTTCAGTGATGGCAGAATCGCAGCGACGGAGCACCGTCTCGGCCGTGGCAGCGCGGTCATCATTGGCTTCGATCCAGCCAGACAGGCGCATAAGAAAGATCACGCTCCCGAGATGAAGCAGTGGTTAACGCGATTGTTGATGCAAGGTCGGCCGATGCCTTGGCGCGCCAATTCACCTCTCGCTTTCCGCCGAACGACTGAGAAGGCTGACCATTACTTCCTGTTGAATGAAGGCCCGGCCCGGACGGTGTGGATTCAAGCGGATGATGCGAGTTACTCATCAGGCGTGGAACTGATGTCGGGTGAACCTCTCGCGGTGGATCGAACGATCGTGGTGCGCGTGCCCGAGGCATCAGGCGTGTGGGTTCGGCTTGAGAAATAAGTGAGAATAATACAATCACGCCAAATGTAGCACAAACGTCAAGACTCTGCTAGTAATTGGTTAGGGTTTGATGAAGCCATTGTTTCAGGTCTGACCATTGATTACTCTTGCGGCTGAACGCACGAGATCATTCCTTAAATAGAAAATACTGACGCGGATATAGCCAATAGTTCTGCTCAGTTTTTCTCAAGCAATGTTCTTAAGAATAAGCGTTAGCGACGGATTTCAGTGTGCGCTACAGGTGCCTGATCACTGAAAGACTTAAAACCCGCATTCATCCCGAATGCATACAAGAGGAGGAATCATGAAGAGTTTTGCAAAATTTGGTAGTCGTGGAGCTGCTCTGGCAGCAGCGTTGATGGCTGGTGGCATGGCAGTGCAGTCCGGCCACGCTCAGTTGCTTCTGAATGAGGCCAATGCAACTTCAGCAACAAATTATGTCGATCTGGATTTTGGCAAGCCTTATGAGGGTTATGACTACGGTGTCATTCCTCACTCCGGCAGTCCAGCGAATGCGTTTGTCAGCGACATCGATGCCGGTACATCTGGCAATCAGACCACACTGCCCAATGGGTGGGATGGTACGACCGGTTGGGGTCGCATCCTTGGCAATGGCGGTGACTGGATGGAGTTTGTGGTCACCACCGATGGCCTGGACATGCGCGGCTGGACCATCTACTGGGAAAATGATGATGACCAGAACGGCAGTGTGGGTTCAAATCCGGATGAACGTGGCGTCATCCGAATCTCAAATGATCCGATCTGGAACAATCTGCGTGCAGGCACGATTATTACGATGATCGAAAGTGAAGATAACATCACCACCATCGATGAAGTGACAGATGCTTGGCCGAATGGATCGCCTGGCACGGGGACCGCGGATACAGGTTATGACTATGACCTGAGTACAGATGTGAGCTTTGATCCGGTTGGCAGCGGCACGCCCACGGCTCCCGGTGCCGATGCTGATTGGCATCTCCACTTCAGTGTGGATGAAGAAACAACTCAAGCCTTGAATCAGGATACTCAATATTTCCTGGCAGGCTCTAACATCAAAGTTGATAATGATAAATGGCAGACGCTGTTTTTTGACAGCAGCAATACCACCATCGCAGCGGATGCTGAGGACGGCACAAAAGTTCGCGGCGATCTGGACCTGACGACCGGTGCTATTGGTGAACTCATCGGCGAATCTGCCTTGAGTTTCGGCTCCAGTAAATTTGGTTTGAATACGGGTGCAGGTGGTGTGAATAATCAGGAAGTCATCACATTGGTTGCCAATGTCACGCCCGGACTTGGCGACAGCAATGTCAACGCTGATTTCGAAGACGTTGACTTCTCGACCTTTGGCACGGAGAACCTGTTCAATGCCAACACCGAAGATACGCTGGACGGCGTTCAGGACTTCAGCGTCTTGCGTGGCTGGCTTTCTTCCATTCTGCCAGGCGATGCGAACCTGGATGGGACAGTTGATGTCCTTGACCTGAGTATTCTGGCAACCGGTTACGGCGGTACCAATACGTGGAAGGGTGGTGATTTTAACGCGGATCAAGACGTGGATGTTCTGGACTTGAGTATTCTGGCAACGAATTATGGCCAGTCTTCAAGTGCAACTGCTGTTCCCGAACCCGCTTCATTGGTATTGCTCGGATTGGCTGGCTTGGCATTGTTTGCACGCCGTCGATAAACCTTGCTTCTGATGTTTGATGAAAAACACTGGCTGAGTCTTGAAATACAGGCTCAGCCGGATTTATAAAAACGATAAGAGAATGAGACATTCGTCTATGAAACTAATGAATAGTCATCGGTTAAGGATCAAGGGGTTTACCCTGATCGAACTGCTGGTGGTGATCTCCATCATTGCTTTATTGATCGGACTTTTGCTGCCTGCGTTGGGGGCTGCTCGGGAAGCTGCGAACAAGATGGTCTGCATGTCGAATCTCAGGCAATGGGGAATCGGTGCCCAATCCTTTGTGGTAGATAACAAGGACAGGTTTCCTGTTAATGGAGATAACTCCTCAGACAAACTGCAGTTCAATCTGGATGTGGACGGCGTCTCCACGCCTTGGGTCAAGTGGGATAACTGGTGGGGGAATGCCATCACGCCTCGCGTGGATCAGCCCAAGTATTACGAACTGATGAAACAGGCAGTGGAGAACGGCGACGGCAAAGAGGTCCCTGTCCCCGGCAATCCACGAGGCGGGAAAATATTCCTCTGCCCATCGGCTGAGTTACCAAGTACTGCCAGTGGTGATCAGGCGGAGGCACCGTATGGCAATGCCGGTTTCTTTGATTCAGCACTCAACAAGCAGGGGCATTTTTACTTTAACTATGTCCCCAACTCGAAGTTGGAAGAAGGCTCGCAGGGCATCTTCCCAGGCACCAATCAATCGGTTGTGCTTCTCAGCCAGATTCCTTTGCCCTCTTCGACAGTGACCATGCTGGAATTGCGATCGACCGTCAATGAATTTCCACGTAACTCTGCGGGGAAGCCGGTCTATCCGGATGGTGCCGTGATCAGCAATGGTTCTGATCGCGCCAAAGCCGACTGGAAAAGGATGGCAAGCCGCCACGGCGACGATTGCAACTTCGTTTATGCCGACGGCCACGCCCAGTCGGTGTCCGTGGAATATGCAGATCAGGAAGAGAACGGCGGTGACAGGAATAAACAAGACTTCATCTGGTCACCCTTTGGCGTAGCAGATGATTAATCAATCTTAAATAATATCTTAATGTTTCACGGAATCTTAACCTTAGTGAAATAGTAAGCTAATGATGATGCGGTACCTTTTAGTACGGTTCAACTGCATGATCTTCAACGCGGTGTTGAAGAAGTAAATGCAGTAAATTTCAGGATTGAATTGGAGGAAATGTGATGAAGAAGACTTTAACTATGGCTTTGGGTGCGCTGACTGTAGGCGCTGCTTTCGCATCAGCATCCGCTGACATTCGTATCACCGAATGGATGTACAAGGGTGAGGGTTTTGAATTTGTTGAGTTGACCAATGTTGGTGTCAATCCAATCGACTTGACCGACTGGAGTTATGATGATGATTCTGCAACTCCCGGCGTGTTTGATTTGTCAGGTTTTGGAGTGGTTCAGCCAGGTGAAAGTGTCGTTTTCACCGAGAATGCGGATCCGGCTGACTTCCGCTCGGTATGGGGGATTTCGGGATCGATTAAAGTATTAGGTGGTGTGTCGAACAATATCGGAGGTTCTGATCAAATTAATATTTACGACGACAATGACAGCCTGGTCGATGTGCTGACATATGACGCTACTCCTATCAAAACCGATGGCCGATCTGGTGTACCAACCACCCTTGCCGCTTTAGGGGCTGATGATGATTCTTTGTGGGGTTTCGCTGATTCTGTTCCTGGTGGTGGACCTTATCCCATTGGTTTTACTACCTCATCAGACGGAGACACGGGCAACCCCGGTGCTTTCGTCCCCGAACCTGCTTCCCTCGCGTTGCTGGCTCTCGGCGGCCTGGCCATGCTGCGTCGTCGCTAATGAGACACTGGACAAGTCCGCTATATTGAACCTTCAACGGTCAATGACAATGTGAAAATCAAACAGCCGCCTCAAACGGGGCGGCTGTTTTTTCTCTGTTGCAATGATGTTGTTGCAATTGAGCGAAAAATTTACTCAGCAGGCTCAGCCTGCTTCTCCCGCCCGAGCAACCCCACACCAAACGTCAGGCCGATGCCCAGCACGACCAAGGCCACGCTCCCCGCGACCTGCGTTGCAGTCGGCTGGAAGAAAACCGTGGGGTAATCCTCACGCTCCACTGCCCGGCCGGTCTCCTGCAAGATCAATCCCGTAGGCAAAGGTTCTCGCTGGTCACGTTCATTCACGATGTAAGCAAGCCCATCATCGAAAGCGATATGCTCGCCTGTCACCAACGCCATCCCCTCGGTCACTTCAACAACCGTCTGATTCTTCAGCCGATCACCAGGCTGCGGTCTGACCCCTTCCTGATAAGGCCAAAGCCCAGCGACCGCTCCAATCAACAGCCCCATCAGCATACCCAGGGTGGCCTTCTCATATCGCGTCAGCAGCCATTTCAACGCATTGCTCACGACGACGATGCCCACCACCACGCCAATCCCCACCGGCAGCACCACCATCAACAACGGGTTCATCAATGCGCTGACATCGCGTGCACTCAGCGCATCGCGCACAGCCACGACCCCGGCCAGGATCGGCACATAAACACCCATGAGCAACAGTAGATACCCGCCTGAGATGCCCGGCAGGATCATGGCACTGGCGCCTGCGACACCTGCCAGCAACATGAACAGCCAACCTGTGCGATCCACATTGCCGGTCAAACCTGCGGACTGAAGCAGCGCCAAAGCGATCATGCCAACTAAGCCGACGGTGAGACCTGCGATGGCTGAGCGTGACCATTGGCCGATCAACCGTTGCAGGATGGGCACGCCGCCGAGGGTCAGGCCGATGAACAGGCTGTAAGCCGCCCATCGGTAATCGACGACCAGCCACTTGACTACCCCAGCCAGCCCGACGAAGCCGACCAATGCTGACCCGAGTATGACGAGAAAAGGGATGAGTGTGCGAGGCTTGAATTGGAGTCGGGTCACCTCGGCGATGGCGTTGATGAAGCGTTGATAAACCCCGGCAGCGAGCAGCATCGTCCCGCCAGAGATGCCGGGCACGAGATTGGCCAGGCCCATGAGAATGCCCCCCATGCTGCAACGAAGCAGCACAGCAGGGGAGAGCGTCGATTCAGTGATGACGTCAGGGATCGCTGCAGAATCTCCGGCCTCATCTGCTTGAGCTTGCGGTGCAGCAGACACCAACTCCTTCGAGCGATCTGACGAATCAGACTTGTAATTCTCATCTGGCACGGGCAATCCTTCCATGAATTTGACCCTATGTTATTCACTCTTTCTGCTTGCGTCGCAGGCAGTTGCCTGTAATGTACTGTCAGACGACGACAGTACTTAGAGGGCGGTGATATGAACACCAACGGACGGTCAACCGAGGCCTGGGGGACTCGCATTGGGGTGATCCTGGCAGTGGCAGGCAGTGCTGTAGGCCTGGGCAATTTTCTGCGTTTCCCCGGGCTTGCGGCTCAGTATGAAGGCGGCGCCTTTATGATTCCGTATTTCATCGCGCTGGTCCTGATCGGCTTTCCTCTTGCCTGGGGTGAGTGGGCGATGGGGCGGTACGGCGGCACGCGAGGATACAACTCCAGCCCGGGTATTTATCGTGCGATCTGGAAAAATCGTTTCGCCCCGTATTTTGGTGTCCTTGGCATGCTCGTGCCAGTCATCATTTATATGTATTACGTGTTGATCGAATCGTGGTGTCTTGCCTATGCGTGGTATTACCTCAACGGCACCATGGCTGAAATTGGTCGTGCCGCTGTGAATCCGGAAACAGGGGTGATCGACCAGACTTCTTATGCTAACGCCTTTACAAGTTACACAGGGGGCCAGGCGGATGGCAGTGCATTTTCCAATGCTGGCCTGATTTTCCTGGCCATCTGTTTTGTTCTCAATTTCACCCTGATCTATCGAGGGCTCAGCAAAGGCATCGAAAGATTCTGTCTTGTGGCAATGCCCGCTTTGATTGTCTGTGCGATTCTCATCCTCATTCGCGTTCTGACGCTGCCTGTCCATGAAGATCGAACAGTCGCTCAAGGCTTGGGATTCATGTGGAATCCACGATTAGGCGATGGTTTCTGGGTTTCCCTGGCCAATCCGAAAATGTGGATTGATGCTGTGGGGCAAATCTTCTTCTCTTTATCCGTGGGCTTTGGCATCATCATTACCTACTCAAGTTACATGAAGCCGAACGACGACATTGCTTTGTCATCGCTGAGTTCGGCGGCAGGAAATGAATTCTGCGAAGTGGCGTTAGGCGGGATGATTATCATCCCTGCCAGCTTCATCTTTCTCGGTGCTGCTGCGGTCACAGCCGCGGCTGGTTCGTCCTTTACCCTCGGTTTCATCACACTGCCGATGGTGTTTGAGCAAATGCCCATGGGGCACTTCGTCGGTTTCCTGTTTTTTTTCCTGCTGTTCCTCGCAGCGGTGACGAGTTCACTCAGCATGCTTCAACCAGCCATTGCCTTGTTGGAAGAAGCTTTCAGCATCAACCGTTCAGCCTCGGTGAGTATTCTTGGCTTTGTGACTCTGTGTGGTGCCTTGTTCGTGCTTTACTTTTCGCAGGGAACGAAAGCTTTGGCCACATTTGATAATTGGGTGGGGACACTTTGTATCTTCATTCTGGCTCTTTTCCAGACTTTGCTTTTCGGTTGGGTGCTAGGCCCGAAGAAAGGCCTGGAAGAACTTCGCCGAGGGGCTGAAATCCCAATCCCCTCCATCATTGGCTTTATGCTCAAGTATCTGGCCCCGTTATTCTTGACCGCTGTTTTTATCGCCTTTTTGTATGGGCAGATCAATATGGACATGGACGGCGACACAACAACAACAAGCATGTTTGTCCAGGTCTGGCTTGATCCAGTCGTGGCTATGAGCATCGGCTTTATCTTTATCGTTGCCTTGTTCTTCCTGCTGGTGATCCATCAAGGCGTAAAGCGCTGGGAGAAAGCAGAAGCCTTGGCAGAACAGAACCATCAGGGAGGTGATGCATGACAATGCAAATGCTCGCAGCATCTGAATACGCCCTGACTTCGTTGGGTTGGCTTTTCATGTTGGCGTCAGTTGGTGGCGTGACTGCCTTGTTGTCATGGTGTATCTACAAAGTCATCGCCACCCCCGGCGCATCAGAACATGTCCATTCCCAAGCGGATATCGAGACTCCTGACCGCGAGAAAGATTGATCCGGCTATTTATTCTGCTGACACCAGCCTCACCCGGCCAAGCCTTTCGCGAATCTTCAGTGCCAGCTTACGCAGCAAGGGCTGCACCTCCCCGTCCGCGCGCAAAGCGGTCACATCACCTTCCAGCCGAATGTTTTCAAGCAGGTCAGTGAACTGATCGCTGCTGTCCGACAACCTCACCGTAGCCTGGCGAATATCACCTCCGATGCGCCCTCTGCCCGGCTTACCCTCAGGCAGCATAAATCCCGCGCCCGAGTAAATACCCACCTGATCGTCCCCGGCAAACACGACATAATTGATCGTTAAATTCGTTGCCGACCTGTCCACAGGCGTTTTCCCTGCCCGAGGTTTCCACATCAGGCGAAGCGTTGCTGCCAGTTCCGGTTCTTCTGGCGTGCCCTTGAGCATGACGATGGTGACCGTGTCTTCATCACCAAACTCATAGATCGCCGAGTCGAATTTTGACTCAAACTTGTTGCCATTGGTCAGGCTCAACATTTCCAGTTTGCCACCATCCGATCCCATCAGAGATACAGCCGTGGTCGCCTGTTGAATGCGTGCGCAACCCAGGTTTGGCATCAACAACCATCCGCAAAGAACCAGCAGGCAGGTGAAAAGTTTCATGTGTACCCCTCCATCGGTGGTATGTATTTTCATGTACAGTCAATCAGCGTCCAGTTCAAGATCATCCTGGTCGTTATCAGTGATTTCCGCTTGAGATTTCACGCTGCCAGCCAACGTCGGTTTCATCTTCAACGCTGCGAACACATCACGATTCACCAGCTTGCTCAAGGTCTCGCGTGAGACGCTGGGCAGTTGCGACCCCAGCGCGTAATTGTTGACTGAGTGTACCTGCTGCACCGCTTCGCGCAGCGTCAGTCGCGGGAAACCGGAGGCCAGCAGCAGCCTGTCTGAGCAACCGAGTTCTTCCGCGGTAAGCAACGCCTGATACAAATGCCAAGGCCTGCCAATGATGTCCGATGTTTCCGCAAAGACATTGGGGTGTTTACTGACCAGGCATAACGTCTGATCGATCCACGGATAACCGAGTTGGCCGATGATCAAACGCAGGTTGGGAAACTGTCGGGCGATCTCGTCCAGCAGCAAAGGCTGTGCAAACTCCATCTGCACGCGGTCCGAAATCGTCACGCGTTGATCGAAGAACAGGATCAACTCTTCGCGAGCACAGAACTCAAACAATCGAATCGCTTCAGAATGGCAAGGATGGAAACCCTGTCCTGCCGGGCTGACGGTCACGCCAGCCATGTTCAGTTCCAATGCTTCATGCAGTCGATCATCCGCGTCCGCTGTGAGCGGATCAATCCCCGCCACACCAACGAAACGATCCGGACCTTGCTTGACATATTCAGCCACCGTCGTTGCCGGGATGTCTGCTTCCAGCATCAGGCTGTGGTAGCCATGCAGAAAGATGGCCGACGCTTCAGTCGTGGCTTCGATCAAGGCGTCAGGTGTCGGCGTGCGTTGCGCCCACTTGGGGCTGCTGCTGCGCCTGACCATGCCTTCCACAGCAAGTCCCCATTGGTCGGGGCTGTTCCAGATATCGACATGCAAATCTGCAATCATGAAGAGTCTCGCAGGCCTGAAATCAGGAGCCGTTCTCTTTGTCGTAAGTTTCGCTGTCCATCAAGGCATCAAGCTCGGACGGGTCGGACACACGAACCTTAATCAGCCAACCCTTTTCATACGGATCGCTGTTAAGTGTTTCCGGAGCTTCTTCCAGGGCAGAATTCACTTCGATGATCTCGCCCGATACGCCAGAGTAGATTTCGCTCGTGGCTTTGACGGATTCAATCTCGCCAAAAGGGTCACCCTTGCTGATTTGCCCTTCGGTTTCGGTGAATTCGACATAGGTGATGTCGGTCAGTTCATCCACAGCAAATTGGCTGATGCCGATGGTGACGGTGTCGCCTTCCAGTTTGTGCCATTCGTGCGACTTGCTGTATTTGCGGTCATTCGGTGAACTCATGTTTGAGGTCCTTACTTTGCATGGTCAATGATTCAGCAGGATATGTTAACTCATCACCGCGTGAGTCGCGATATGCAGGCTGTCTGCCAACAGAAGCAGGCTGGTGATGGTTGCAGCCGGGCTGAACTGCTGCTGGTTGGCAAAGGTCAGACAGTCATGCACCTGCTGCTGGGCGAAAGACTCGGTTTCAGGCAATAGCATGAAGGCAGCGAGTCCCCAAGGCTGGTTGGTCACGTTGTCTGGCTGCGTGTTTTCAAGGTGGTACAAACAGGCGGAAGGCAGCCGCCCGAGGTCTTCGGGGAATCGCTTGGACCGCACGACCAGATGCGCCAAAGCTTGCAGACTGCATAACTCGTCGAAGATGTAGCCGTCCAGTGATTCGTCAGGCAGCATCTCACGCATGGGCTGCGGCTTGTCGAAGACTAGACGCTCAGTGGTATGATCCAGTGTTTCAAACATGAACCGGCAGTCCAAGTCAAGTTCCCAGACTCGTGCCCAACGATCCTGCATCATTCCAGGTCCATCCCAAGAGCCGATCCAGCTACCTCCTAGTTCGCTCAAGATGTTCCGTAAACCTGATTGGTCGCAGTGGTCTTTCGGAAGGTGTTCAGCCAAGAGATGTAGTGTGAGACCCGTCATCGCAGGCCGGCGGGAGCCGCCTACATCTGCAATGAGAGCGTCAGCCGGTTGGGCAGTGGTTTGGAAAGATCGCACGAGCGGTTCGAGCGAGGGGAGCAACGTGTCACTGACCGGTTTATCACGCAGGATTGCCGCTGCGATCGGCAGCGCGATGGCTGAGGTGAAATAGCCTGCCTCGTAGCTGATCGAAGGCTGACAAGCCAGGGGGTGCTCTGCTTCAAGCCCTTTCAGCAGCGTTAGCCCTGCGTGGCGCAGATGTTCGCCCCATCTTCTAAGATGCTCATGCCAACTGGCCAATGGAGTGGTCATGCACAATAAGGATAGTCACGATGGCGCAATGGGAAAAAGTCGGATTGGCAGACGACTTCGAGGTCGGCACGCAGACAGCAGTCCGTCTGGGCAACCGGGCCGTGGTGATTTTCCATACGGAAAAAGGTTGGCACGCCATTGCCGACGCCTGCCCGCATGCAGGCATGCCCTTGGCTGGGGGTGATTTGCGCGGCTGCATCCTCACCTGCCCGTTCCATGGCTACACGTATCACATCGAGACCGGCAGAAACATCGACTTCCCGGACATTGAACCTCCTGTCCCGACTTTCGCTGTGAAAGTTGAGGATGGATGCGTGTGGGTGGAGATGGAACCAGCCCATCAGGAAGACGATGCAACGCAATAAGAAGCGCGGGTTAAAGCACACATACCCACGGCAGAGGAACAAAAAACTGGAGTTGTCATGATTGAACAGGCATTGGCGTACATCAAAGATCACAAGGACGAAGCATTGGACAGGCTCAAGGCCTACCTCTCGATTGCCAGTGTCAGTGCCGACCCGGCCTACGACACAGGCATCCGCGAAGCAGCAGATTGGACACGCGATCAGTTAGCCAAGTGTGGCTTGTCTGCTGAGGTGATGCCGACAAACGGGCATCCGGTCGTTCTTGGCCGAACCCCTGATGACCGCTGGCAAAAGGATCGCCTGACCGTGCTTTTCTATGGACATTACGATGTCCAGCCAGCCGACCCGGCTGAGAAGTGGATCACCGGCGCGTTTGAACCCACAGTGCGCGATGGCGCGCTTTATGCCCGTGGAGCCAGCGATGACAAGGGCCAGGTTGCCTGCTTTGTTGAAGCTTTACGCGCCTGGTATGAGACAGGCCATGGCCCGGGCGTGAATGTCATCGTGCTGATTGAAGGCGAAGAGGAAGTGGGCAGTATGAATCTGCCAGCCTTCCTTGAAGAGCATAAAGATAAGTTGGCCTGTGATATTGCCGTGGTCAGCGACACACAGATGTGGACGGATGACACGATGGCGATCACGTATGGCCTGCGTGGGCTGGTCTATTTTGATATCCAACTGCAAGGCCCCAGCCGCGACCTGCACAGCGGCATGTATGGGGGCACGCTGGCTAACCCGGCCAATGTCCTTGCCCGCATCCTTGGCGACCTGTTTGATGAGAACCATCGCGTCACCATCCCCGGCTTCTATGATGATGTTGTTCCCCTCGGGGATGATGAGATAGAGCAATGGCAGGGGCTGAACTTCGACGAGAAAAAGTTCCTCGGCGAGATCGGCATGCCCAAGGGGAGTGGTGAAGCCGGCTATGAATGTTTGGAAAGACGTTGGGCCAGGCCTAGCTGTGACATCAACGGGCTGTATGGCGGATATGGTGGCGAAGGCGCGAAAACGATCATCCCCAGTTATGCCGGGGCCAAGGTCAGCTTTCGTTTAGCGCCGAATCAGGACCCCCCCACTGTGGCAGAGGCATTTGAAACTTGGCTTCTTAACAAGGATACGCGTGGCTTGACGTGGAAAATCAAACGACATGGGTTGGCGTATCCGGTTCTGGTGGACCGCCATTCTTCTCACATGCAGGCCGCGAAGCAGGCATGCAAACTCGCCTCGGGCAAGGACGCGGTGCTGGTCCGAGAAGGGGCAACGATTCCCGTGGTTGCTGATTTTCAGCGCACTTTAGGCGTCGGCACGCTGCTGATTGGCTTCGGATTGCGCAATGACTGCATCCATGCTCCGAACGAAAAATTCGATCTCAAGTGTTTCGAACTCGGTGTGCGAACGCATGTTCACCTGCTGGATGAGTTGGGGAAGATTCGTCAGTAACTACGCTTTTTCGCAGGTTGACATGAAGCTGACTGCCAATGGGGCAGATGCATCTGGCTGTCTTTGGGGTTGTTACGTTTTGATGTCGACAAACGCGGAACAAAAGGTTTTTGATGTTCAACTCGCTGATGTCAGCAACTTTAGTGACTTGACACGGTTAGGAATATCGGAGCCTGCAACGGGGTTGAATACCGCAGTCGGGTATGTTTTTGCCGATGGTAACTATGGTGCCAGCTTGGCATGCGCCTTGCGGATGGTTCAGCAGTGTTTGTAGGCGTATGGCTTGCTGCCTAGAATCGAGTAATCGATCAGATGCGGTTCGCTGGAAGGAATTTGCCGAAAAGGTTGGGCCGCAAGGAAGGTGATTTCAATGTTTGAGCGTTTTACAGATCGTGCCCGGAAGGTGATGGCTCTGGCGAATCAGGAAGCCCAGCGCTTTAACCACGAGTACATCGGCACCGAGCACATTCTGCTGGGATTGGTCAAGGAGGGATCAGGCGTCGGAGCCAATGTCCTGAAGAATCTGGACGTGGACCTTCGCAAAGTTCGCCTGGAAGTTGAAAAACTGGTGCGCAGCGGCCCTGACATGGTGACGATGGGCAAGCTGCCACAGACACCCCGCGCCAAGAAGGTCATCGAGTATGCCATCGAAGAGGCGCGGAACCTGAACCATAACTATGTCGGCACCGAGCACCTGCTGCTGGGTCTGCTGCGTGAACACGAAGGCGTTGCCGCCCAGGTTCTCATGAACCTCGGCTTGAAGCTGGATGAAGTCCGCGAGGAAGTCTTGAACCTGCTCGGTGCAGGTGTCGATCCGGAAGAAGGCACGGTGACGGGCGGTAAGGGCGAAGGTGCCCCGTCAGGCAAGGGTGGCAAGAGCAAGACCCCCGCCTTGGATAGCTTTGGCCGCGACCTGACCGAACTGGCTCAGGAAGGCGCGCTGGATCCGGTGATTGGCCGGGCGGATGAGATTGAGCGACTCATTCAAATCCTCTGCCGACGCACGAAGAACAATCCCGTGCTGCTGGGTGAAGCCGGCGTAGGCAAGACTGCCATCGTCGAAGGTTTGGCTCAGAAGATCGTGGGCAATGATGTGCCTGAGATTTTGGATAACCGCCGAATCGTCGTGCTCGACCTGGCCATGATGGTGGCTGGCACCAAGTACCGAGGCCAGTTCGAGGAACGCATCAAAGCTGTGATGAATGAAGTCCGCCGGGCCAAGAATGTCGTGTTGTTCATTGACGAGTTGCACACCTTGGTCGGTGCAGGTGGTGCGGAAGGCGCGATTGATGCGAGCAATGTGTTGAAGCCGGCCTTGTCGCGTGGCGAGATTCAGTGCATCGGTGCGACCACGCTGGATGAATACCGCAAGTACATCGAAAAAGATGGCGCTCTGGAACGACGCTTCCAGACCATCATGGTTGAACCGCCCAACGAAGAGGAATCGGTTCAGATTCTCAAAGGCCTGCGCGATCGTTATGAAGCGCACCACCGTGTGCGTATCACGGATGAAGCCTTGTTCAAAGCAGTTGAGCTTTCAACCCGTTACATCACCGCCCGAGTCCAGCCGGACAAGAGCATTGATGTCATTGACGAGGCCGGTGCTCGTGTCCGCTTGAAGAGCATGAGCAAACCGCCGGATTTGGCTGAAATTGAAGAGGAAATTGAACGGCTGAGCATTGAGAAAGAGGAAGCGGTCAAGGCCGCGGACTATGAACGTGCAGCCGAGTTACGCGACCAGGTTGAAAACAAGCGTCGCGAGAAAGAGCAGAAGCAGCGCGATTGGCGCGAGAAAGTCAACGAAGTGGATGGCATCGTCGATGAGGAAATCATCGCTGAGGTCGTCAGCAAGATGACAGGCGTGCCCCTCACAAGGCTTGAGAAGGCCGAGAGCGAGCGTCTGCTCAAACTCGAAGACGAACTGCACAAGAAAGTCATCAGCCAGGACGAGGCGATCAAGACGATCAGCAAGTCGATCCGTCGCGCCCGTTCCGGATTGAAGGATCCCCGCCGACCAATGGGGTCGTTCATCTTTGTCGGCCCGTCCGGTGTGGGTAAAACTCTGCTTTCCAAGGCCCTCGCTGAATTCATGTTTGGCGATGAGGAATCACTCATCCGCATCGACATGAGCGAGTACATGGAGAAGCACAACGTCAGCCGATTGATCGGTGCCCCTCCCGGATATGTCGGGTACGAAGAAGGTGGCCAACTTACCGAGCAGATTCGCCGCAGACCTTATGCGGTCGTACTTCTGGATGAGATCGAAAAAGCTCACCCCGATGTCTTCAACACGTTACTGCAGGTGATGGAAGAAGGGCAGTTGACGGATTCCTTCGGCAGGCACATTGATTTCCGTAACGTCATCCTGATCATGACCAGCAACATCGGTGCTGACCTGATCAAGGGCGGCGGCAGCGGCTTTGGTTTCTCCAAGCCGAATGCGGATGCAGACTACGACCGCATCAAGCAGGTGCTGATGGCTGAGATCGAGCGTTACTTCAGGCCTGAGTTCATCAACCGTCTGGATGATGTCATTGTGTTCAGGCCTCTGGTCCGCGAAGACCTGGTGGAAATTGTTGAGTATGAACTCAAGAAAGTCCGCAAGCGCCTCCAGGCCCAGGAAATGCAGATCGATCTGGACGAGACCGCTCGCGAGTTCCTCATCAACAAGGGTTACAACCCTGACTTCGGTGCCCGCCCCTTACGCCGGGCGATTGAACAGCATGTTGAGGATGCTTTAAGCGAATCCATCCTGCGAGGTGAGTTCAAGCGAGGCCAGTTGGTGAAGATCACTGCCGATTCCGATAACGAGAAACTGGTGCTGGTCGCAGAAGATGTGCCAGCTCCTCAGGCAGACTCGGAAGGCACGGATGATGAAGAAGTCGCCCAGGCTGGCGCAGAAAGCACTTGATTGACTGAGAAAACAACTTGATCCACACGAAAGGCCTGTTCATTCGACAGGTCTTTCTTTTTAGGGTTCCGTAATGGTGCGGAAATTAGGGTTAAGTCCTCTATGCATTATCCCGATTGATTTACTGAGAACTTCCATTATGGGGGAGGGCATAAGTGTTACGCCCATCGTTTCAGTTGCTTGTGCAGGCGTCAAATATGAATCAGGAACTGCTTGATCGAGTTCTCCAATCACCCCGGCTGCCCAGCCTTCCTGCGGTCGCGCTGGATGTGATCGACCTTGTTCAGCAGGAAAACGTCAATATCCGCGAGATTGCGGAGACGATTCAGAATGACCCGGCCTTGTCTTCACGCATCTTGAAAACCGTGAACTCCAGTTTCTACGGGCAAAGACATGCGGTCTCAACGATCAGCCATGCCCTGGTCGTGCTTGGATTGAACAGCGTCAAGACTTTGGCGTTGGGCTTTTCACTCGTGCCTAATTTATCGCGTGAAGGTGGCGATGGCTTTAATCATCTGGCATTCTGGCGACGCAGTCTTTACACCGCGGCGGCGGCCAGACAGTTGGCCCAGACACTTGCCAATCCGCAGCATGAGGAAATCTTCCTCGGCGGCCTGATGCAGGATCTGGGCATGATGATGCTGACGCAAGTCCTCGGCCAGGAATATGAGCAGTTGATCGCGCAGACGCAAGGCGATCACCGTTTACTCAGTGAACTCGAATATGAAAAGTATGGCACGGATCACGCCCAACTCGGGGCCGACCTTGCTGAGCATTGGCATCTGCCCCCTGAATTGGTGCTGCCCATTCGTTACCACGAGCAACCGGAACAGGCCCCGGAAGAGATTCAGCAGATGGCCAAGTGTGTGTATGTCGGCAACAGCGTGGCGGATGTCTTCGCGGCTGACGAGCCCGGCCCGGCGCTGGCACGATACCTGCAAGAAGCAGAGAACCAACTGGGCATTTCACGCGATCAGTCGCAAGCATTGCTACAGGATGTCCATCGCGGCAGCGTGGAAATGAGGCGACTGTTCGACCTGCCCACGGGTGAATTGGGCAATGCGGACGACATCCTCGCTCGCGCTAACGAAGCCTTGCTGAATATCTCACTGCAATCTCAGCAACAGGCCGCACAAGCTGAAGAACAGAACCAGCAACTTTCGCGCGAAGTCTCCACGGATTCACTGACCGGCGTGGCCAACCGCCGAGGCTTCAATGACTACATACAGGAATCCTTTGTGGCGGTCACCCGCACCGGAAACCCGCTCTCCGTGATGTTCCTCGATACCGACCATTTCAAGAAATTCAACGATACCTACGGCCATCAGGTCGGGGATATGGTTCTCGTTGAACAAGCCAAGACTCTGGAAAAAGTGACTGGCGAACTGGGCCTGGTCTGTCGGTACGGCGGAGAAGAGTTCGCCATCATCCTGCCCAACATGGATCGCGTCACCGCCACCCGGCAAGCTGAAGAAACACGCAAAGCCATCGAGCAGATTGAACTGACCAATGAAGATGGTGAGGTGCTGCACATCACAGCCAGCATTGGTGTGGCGACCTACACCGGCGACTTCTTCACCAAGGCTGAGCTCCTGGTCAAAGCAGCCGACCAGGCGGTTTATGCTGCCAAACGCAGCGGGCGTAATTGTGTGCGTGTCTTTGCGCCACGCGTGAAAAACGCGGCGTGAAAAACCACGCACCACCTGGAACAGGATGAGTCGAATCGTGCGTCTTGGGTGCCACGCCTTGGCGACACACGAGTAAAGTCCTGAGCGTAGTCGAAGGGCTTGCGAGAGTGGCGCAAGGTGTGCTGATGCTATGTGGCGTGGCTGTGGATACGCGAGGAATGAAGCAACGCAGCGTAACCACAGATATTGGTTTGTCTTCGCGTGGCTGGTTGCCAAGGTGGGTGGCATGGTCATCGCTTCAGCATGGCCATGATATGAGTAAGATTTGAGAATTTCTTTGTTAACTTTCTTCCTCATCCTTCGGCTTCGCTCAGGATTCGTCAAAAGTTTCCACAGCCACCCGACGCGTTTCTGCTTACCATCGACAGCACAGTTTGCCTCGCGGACTCGGTCAAACTGTGGCACCCCGCTATGAATGATTTAGGTACGCTCCAATACTCACGAATTCTCTGAAAAAGGGGGTTTGTTCGTGTCAGCCCTGGCTTCGATTCTTTCGATGCGCAACGCTTGTCTTGATTGCATGTCGAAGTCGATCACCACGCCGTTGAGTCGCGGGTCACCTTGAGCGACATCGAACGGGGCGGGCATGCTGGTGGTCATGAAATGCAGCACACGATCAACCTGCCTGCCGATGATCGAGTCATGCGGGCCGCACATCCCGACATCGGTGATGTGGGCCGTGCCTCCGGGCCAGATACAGGCGTCGGCTGTGGGGACATGCGTATGCGTGCCGACACAAGCCACGACTTTGCCATCGAAGTAACGCGACATCGCCAGCTTTTCACTGGTCGCCTCGGCATGCACCTCAAGAAAAACCAATGGCCTGGCTTCGGGAATCGAATTCAAGAGTCCTTCAACGCAGGCAAAGGGATCAGAAACCGGCAGACTTTGAAACACGCGACCCAGCACCGTGATGACATAAAGCATCGGCCCGCGCGGCTTGCCATCCTCATCAAAGCCATTCAAAGGCAATGCCATCATCTTCCTGCCAACCGCTTTATCCGAAAGGTTGGCAGGCCGGGTGATGTTGCTTTCGGTTTCCAGCGTGCTGGTGATCTGGACTTTCTTATAGACATGGTCGCCCAAGGTGATCGCATCCACTCCGCACCGGATGATTTTCTGGTAGAGCGTCCGGGTCAGCCCAGAGCCGTTCGCAGCGTTCTCCCCGTTGGCGATCACCAGACTCGGCCTATAGCTTTCGCGCAACCCGGGCAGCAGTTGAGCGACAGCCTGTCTGCCCGGCGTGCCGACAATGTCGCCCAGAAACATGATCCTCTTGGTATTCTGACCCAATGGCGGCGGTGGGGATAGCGCATCTGACATGGCAGGAAAGATAGCATAGATAGCAGGTCTTCGACGAATACGCTAAACCATCATCGTCGTTGACGGGAGATTGCCCTTTATGGAACAAATGCAACGGAGCAATAAGATCAGTGTCGCACGGGAGCGCGCGGTGCTGGTAGCCTGCATGTTGGAAGGCCAGTCCTTCGACCCCCATGACCCGCTTGGGGAATTGCGCGCCCTGGCTGAATCAGCCTACACCGACGTGGTCGATCAATTGATGCAGCCCAGACGCAAGCCTGACCCAGCCACCTACATCGGCAAAGGCAAGGTGCAGGAATTGAAAGAGCTTTGTGAAATGCGCGAAGCCGATGTCGTGATATTCGACAACGACTTGAGCCCCTCGCAGATTGGCAACATCGAGGAAGCGATCGAGCGAAAGGTGATCGATCGAAGTGAATTGATTCTGGATATTTTCGCTGAGCGGGCACGCACCCACGAAGCCATGCTTCAGGTGGAGCTGGCCCAGTTGGAATATACGTATCCGCGTTTGCGTGCGATGTGGTCACACCTGGAGCGGATCGCCGGAGGCAGTCCGGCTGGTGTCGGCACGCGTGGGCCGGGTGAACAGCAGTTGGAAATAGACCGCCGCATCGTGCAGCGACGCAAAAGCGAACTCAAACGTGAGATTGCCCGGTTGCAGGGGCGTAAGGCCCGTGAAGTCGAAAAGCGGAATCAGGATTTCTATACGGTCGGCCTGGTGGGCTACACCAACGCAGGCAAGAGCACGCTTTTCAATCTGGGTACCGATGCAGCGGCCTACGCTGACGACCGCCTGTTCGCGACGCTAAGCACACGCACACGCAAATGGGAGCTTGGTGGCGGCGATGCTGTCATGCTTTCAGATACGGTTGGCTTCGTTCGCGACCTGCCGCACCACTTGGTCGCGAGTTTCAAGGCCACACTTGAAGAAGCTGTCCACAGCGATCTGCTGCTGGTCGTGCTTGATGTGGCCGACCCGCAAGCAGTTCATCATTTGCAGACGGTACATGATGTCCTGGACGACATCGGTGCGAACACGCAAAGGCGTCTGCTGGTATTGAATAAGGTGGACAAGTTGGAGCATAATGCTGAGTTGCTGCCTTTTTTGAATGAATATACGGATGCCATCCCCATAAGTGCTGCGACCGGTCAGGGGCAGGAAAAACTGATCGAGGCGGTGCGTGAAGCCTCGCGCGGCAGCAATCTGGATGTGACCATTACGTTGCCCATGTCGGAAGGCAAGGCGATGCACTTCGTCGAAACCCACGCCAACGTCCGCGAGCGCGAGTACAACGCCAGCGAAGTCATTTACCGGGCGACGGTCGGCTCGCGTGTGTTGGCCAGGCTTAAGGCCATGTCGAACGCGGTGGTTATCAGCTCGTGAGCGACCAACGTTGCGCTAAGAGTTCGATAACTCGCACCACTTCGTGTGGACGGCACCGTCGAATTGCCGAAGACTATAGAGCAAGGAACATGAGTTGATTTTGCAACTAGAATAAACAGGCAAGCAAACCAAGGACCGGTAACTGCACGTGCTGAATGATCGTCTGGACAATCTGCTCTTACGCGTCAGCGAGTACTTGAAGACCAATCCCTTCGAGGTGATCGCTGAGTTAGCGATCATCTGGCTGATCGTTTACCTGATTGTCCGCTTTCTACAAGGGACGCGTGGGGCCCGAGCCATCCGAGGCCTGGTGGTCATTCTCATCATCGCGACGGTGATCATTCAAGTCTTTGGCCGCGAAGATACTTTCCAAAGACTCGCATTCCTCTATCGCAGTTCACTTGGGTTTTTTGCCCTGGCGCTCGTGGTCGTGTTTCAGCCTGAGCTTCGCCGTGCCCTGGTGCGTCTTGGTGAAGCCAGTCTGTTTCGCGGCCGCACCGGCTTGCGTAAAGCACGCGTCATTGAAGAATTGCTCAAGTCCGTCAGCTATGCCAGCCGTAATAAGATTGGTTTACTCGTCGCCATCGAACGACAGGTCGGCCTGAAAGGTCTGATCGAGTCAGGCCAGCGGATTGATGGCATCGTCAGCGCGGAATTGCTCAACACCATATTCTGGCCGGGCAGTGCCCTGCATGACATGGGTGTCGTTATCCAAGGCGACCGCGTTGTCTCGGCCGGCGTGCAATTCCCCTTGGCCGAAGGCGAGCAGTACTCCTCCGAACTCGGGTCCAGGCACCGAGCAGCCATCGGACTTTCACAGGAAGTCGATGCGCTGATCGTTGTGGTCAGTGAAGAGACAGGCACCATCAGCGTCGCCGAACGTGGCACGCTACGCCGTAATCTTGATGTCGATGAACTCAGGTCCACGCTGGTGCGAGGCCTGGGGCAGGATAATGTGCAGATTCGAGTTGTAGATGACGACTCGGTCAGCAGTTAGGAACAGCCGGCCGCATGAACTCACGTTTGCTCCATCATGTTGAAACGATTGTGATTGTGACGCTGGTCACCATCCTCGTCTGGGTTTATGCCGAGGGTGAAAACGTCCAGGAGCATGATAACTATGGCATCCGTATGCGCTTCGTCTCACCGCCGGGGCAGAACTTGGCCATTGAGCCGAAGGGAGCCGTGACAATCAGACTGACCTTGCGTTGCTCTGCCAGTCAGTTGGCCAAGGTGAATGACCGCGTCGCCAGCGAATTACCCATTGAGTTGAATGCCGGGCAGAAGACAATCGATCTCAAAGCCGCGCTCGAAGAAGAGTTCAGGCAGATCGGCGTGGAGGTCGTTTCCGCACGTGCCGATTCAGGCGAGGAAACCTTGTCTGTCCGTGCTGAACCGATTGTGATCGTGACGCGATCCATCGATGCAAATTGGCCGAAGGACATCACCATTGCTTCGGAGACGTTGAGTCAGGAAACAGTCTCGATTCGTGGGCCACGCTCCGTCATTGAGCAATTACCTGACCAGCCGGTGTTGCTGGATTGGTCCGCTCACCAGGACTTGAACGGCGAATTGGGGGTCATTCCGATCCGTCGCGATTTTTCGTTGCCGGTGATGCGAATCGGAGCCCTGGCTGATGCGGATATCCGCATTGAGCCATCACGTGTGACTGCTTCAGCCGTGGTCTCTCGCAAGCTGTCGCGCACTTCGATCAAGACCGTGCCTATCGTTCTGCAAATGCCTGGCACGATGAATGAACGCTTCGCGGTTGAACTGGTTGACAATCCCAACTGGGTATTGCCTGTGGACGTGACCATCGTCGGCAGTCCGGAAGTGGTCAGCCGAATCGAAGCACGGGAAATCACCATCCGAGCCATTCTTCGCCTGTCCGTCGCGGAACTTGAAGATCTGGTCGAGCGGAAAGCTGTGGTCTTTGATCTGCCTGAGGGTGTCCAAGCAGAAACCTCCCCACCCGAGCTTGAGCTGAAGATCACTGACCTGACTGACAACGGCGGATAACGTCTTACACCAATCCCACACTGCTGCGATTCATCGGAATCAGCCGATCACATCAAGGATGAACGTCCGCTCTAAATCTCTGCGCATCAAAATCTGCCTTCCATGCAAGAGGGTCGCGCGGGGCACCGCTGGTATCCTGCAATCCTGGCTGGGCTGGGGGCTGGCATCACCGACCGAGATCAAATATCGCCTGGAAGTCTGCAATCAATGCTCAGATCGCGTGCCTTGCGCAGAGAACACCCGGCAGGCCTGTTTATGTGAGGTGTGTGGCTGCCAACTGAAGCATAAAACCCGCCTGAAGCGCGAAAGCTGTCCACTGGGGCATTGGTCCTGAGCAATCACGCTGCCAATCGATGGGCAGAGTTGATCGCACGAGATTTTTTCAATCGATGATAAAAGTGACCTAGCCTCTGCATGCGGGAAGTGAAGTCAAACTGCTGTTCGACACGCTGTCTGCCCTGTTTCGCCAGATCATTTCTTGACGCTTGATGTCGCAGCATGTGGGACAACATATCAGCCCATTTTTGATGATCCGCTTCGATCGGCAGGAGCATGCCTGCACCATCGTCAAGTAAATCTTCCGTGCCACCTGCGGGCGTCGCAGCAACAGGCACTCCATAAGCCAAGGCTTCAAGCACCGTGTTGGGTAAACCTTCGCGAATACTGGTTAAGAGATACACATCCATCGCCTGGTAGAAAATAGCCGGTTTGTCGATCCAGCCATGGAAATGGATGCGTGACGATAAACCGAGTGATTCAGCGAGTTGTTTGAGTTCATGACGCTGCACCCCATCCCCAGCAATATGCAACTCAAGCCTGGAGTGTCGTTTCGTCAGCAGGGCAAAAGTATGGATGGCATCCGCCACGCGTTTCTCTTCATTCAGCCGACTGATCATGCCAATGACCAGCGTGTCAGGACGAATGTTCAACTCTTGCTTAGCTTCCTGGGTGCTCCGGTCGCGCTTGAATTGATCGGTCTCAATCGCATTCGGCAGGTACGTCACGCGGTAATCAGCACAGCCCATGCGTCGGCAGCGATGGGTCAGATCACGACTGACCGCAAAGACATGCTCGTACCGTTTCAGACACAGGCGATCCAGCCGGTAGTACCACCTGGCTCTTTGTGAGAAATCCACCCACCCATGCACGGTGCTGACCAGGTGCATCGGATACCAGGGACGCAGCAGCAGTCCCAGTACATTGGTTTTATAATCATGCGCATGCCAAATGTTGATCTGGTATTTCTTGCATAATTTCAAGGCGCGCTTAACCGTAGAAATATCAATAGCGCCACGCTCCGGCAGGACATCAATCGCCTGGCCGAACGCCGTGGCTTTATTGTGTAACGCTTCAATATCATCCTGCCGATCCGGACAGATCCAGGCAGCATACATATCGACGTCCAAGGCGTCCGCATAGTTCAACGATCGCAGGATCGTTTTGTCAGGCCCACCGCCATGCCCGCTGACTACCCGCATGTGCAAGACACGAGGCCGATTGCAGGAATGACCAGAAATAAAGGAGATGGATTGAGTCATACCATGAATCCCGGACAAGTGGCGCAGGGGTTATTCGTTACATTGTCTGCTGATACTTTCCTGCGGAAGCTGCGACGGGCCAGGCGATACTTCTCGCCATTCCAGATCCTGCCAAACGGCTGCTCGAAGACGTTGCCCATGTCTTCCCGCTTTTCATACGAGCCGCAGCAGAGCGAGACGTTGCCATCCCAGTTAATCACACTTTCACGCCAAGGCCAGGAACAGTTATATAACTTCTTGCCATTGAAATCCTCAGGTGAAAAATCATCCTGAAGCATTCTGTGATATGCATCCAGCACATATTGTTGATCACTGGGCAGCCATTCTCTGATGTGTTTCTTGATGCGATTGACCTCTACATCCTTGGCCAGCCCCAACTCCACCAGATTCTTGTCCTTGTTCACAAACCGTGTATTGAGCGACGCAGTGGAAAACACAGGTTTGCATTTCAACTCAGCAGCAAGCTTTTGAAAAGCAGGTATCTCATGCTCATTGAAACGCGTCACCACAAAGTTAAGCTGCATTTCAGGCGTCTTACTGCCCAGACGGTCGCGTGCTTCCACAATGGCTTTGATCTTCTCAATACTATCTTTCAGCGACTTGCCCGGCTGGTATTTCTCATAAGTCTCCTGACTCGCGCCGTGCAAAGAACAGGTCATCAAGTCCAGACCACTGTTGACCAGCGCTTCTGCCTGGCCCTTGTCAGGCTTGAACGCATGCAGATTGGAACTGATGTAGGTCCAGACACCTTGCTTGTGGGCATGCTGAATCATCTTGTAAATGTCAGGCACGATCAGGGGATCCCCCCACATGGAGAGATCCAAGGCAACTAAGGTGCGCTTCTGACTGTCAACCAGTGCTTTGAACTGCTCGAAAGTCATCTTGCCCTTGTCTCGATCGTTCAAACCCAGACCAGTCGGGCAGAGCTGACACTTGGTATTGCAGATGTTTGTGCTTTCAATCTTCAGTTTATAAGGCCTACCCACGACACGTTCAGTCTTGAAGTAAAACTGCAAGTTGATCGCAGCCATGTTCGATAGTTTGAGGAAGGAAAGGTACTGCCGATTACGCCAGACGTGAAACACACCACGTGCCAGGAAATCGACCCCTTCCCCCAGCTTGCGAAAGGCCAGCCAACGGTTGGCCAGCTTCAGTTTGAACCAACCGGTCGCCTGGACAGTCCGCGCCAGATGTTGGTCGATCATTGTATGGACAGGGCTGAATATCGTCATCGTGTGCAACTCTTCCTAAACATTAATCTTTAACGGATTGGAGCCAAAACCCCAGGCCAGGCCAGTGATAACCCCGGTTTGCGTGGCGAAGCCAGTTCAGGCTCGGGTAATACTTCGTTTTCACCGATGGCAGTGCGCATCGTCTCAAGGTGTTCCCGAATGACGCGAGGCATCACACCGCCAAGTGTGATCAGAATCCAGGGTAACTCGAACACTTCCAGAGACAGGAACAGACCGCCGAAGGCAAAAACGATCAGACTCGTCTCTAAACCGAGAGAAATCTGTGCAGTCTGTGTCAGATAAGTACTGCTTAAATCACTATCCGGATCGTTGGAATCTGATTGTCTGATCCGACGCACAAATCTGAGGCAACGGATACGACCCAACCTGAAATTATACAAAGCCAGCAGAATCATCGCGACATAAACAATCATCGTGATCAAACCTGAGTCTGCGGCTATCTGCAGGTACTGGCTATGGATCGTACGTCCCTGCATGTCCGCCCCATAGTTGTATGAGAACTTGTTGGAGTTACGAATGCCCTTGCCCAGTGGATATTCGTTGGCCATCTCCAATGCTGCTTGCCAACTCGCCAGGCGCGACTGAGCACTCTCATCGGTCCTGTAATCCTGAATCGACATGAATCGATCACGAATCTCAGGCCCAGCCAGAATCGGAATAGCAACAGCCAAGGCTGCAATGATGATGATCCGCTGCGGAATTGAACGATGGTGAATGATCAGCCAGATACCACCTACTGCAGCGGAAAGCATCGCCCCGCGCGAGTAGGTCATCATCACCGCGTGAATCAACACCAACCCCAGGAACCACGCCAAACCCCGCTGCCAAAGCCGAGGTGCAGACATGCCATAAGCATAAGCGACCGGGATACCCATCGCGAGCATGAGACCGGCCCCGTTATTGTCCAGACCCCCAAAGCCGTAGTGATAAACATCAAGTCGATGCTTGAACAGATAAGTCGTATTAATTTCCCAGGCAATGTAACCCAGGCAAATCAGAATAATCAATGCAACCGAGCGGAATTCCCACAGCTTCGTGATAATCAATGACCCGACAATGCAGACATAAAGTACTTTGCCTGCTTCGATCAACCAATGTTGAGCAATTGTAGTGTCATAAGCCTGCAAGGCACTGAAAGTAAGCAAAGCCCCATATAGAAGAAGGAGAACGAACATCGGGGAAAGGCGCATACGTGGGATCAACTTAGTCAGGTTGATGACCAGCCCGACGGTGATCGCCAAAGCGGCAAACAGAGACCAGCGCCATTCGACAGGCAAAGCCCAGTCCCAAAGATATTGAGGGCGCAATACAGCAAGCGCGTAGTAAACCATCAGCCCCCAGACAGGCGAATACAGCGAGCCGATGCACCCCAGGACGACGACGCCAACCAGCAGGATGAATTGTTTCATATCTCGATCTCCTGTCCGGCTGGTCAGCCTGCCAAGCGCTCAGGCAGTTGGGGTAAGGGATAAACTTTGATGTGCGGCGGAGATAACCGACGCGACTTATGCAGTTCAGGCGTCAGCCAGCGTAAAGCTGCTTCGACAATCCGCTGCGTCGATATCTGCCAGACACATTGGTCATGCTGATCACACTGCCGTCGATAACACGGGCCACAGTCAACTTTCGCGACAAGTTTCTCGCCCTGGGAGTAGAGATCGATTTCCTGTTCGCAGGTTGGGCCAAAGAATGCCACGACGGGTTTATGCCTCGCGATGGCGACATGCATCGCCATGGTGTCGCCTGTCAACAGCATGTCGCAATGATCGACTACTGCCACAAAAGTTGGCTCATCGTGCTCGCACCCGCCATGAATGACCTGCTCACGCAGCGGATGACGCGACAAACTGAAAAGAATCTGATCGATCGTGTCCCGCTCGTCAGGCCCGCCGAGTAGCAGAATCTGAATATCCGTCTCGCGATCAAGCAGTTCGGAGATGATGTCCACCGTCCGCTCGACTGGCCATATCTTATTGGCAAACACTTTACCCGCGCCAACATTGATGCCCAGTGTCCTGCGGCTCGCATTAAAGCCTCGCTGATGGCACAGCCACTGCTTCGCCTGCTTTGCAGCCTGCTCTGTGACAGGCAGTTCGTAACGTTGGCCGCAGTATTCCCAACCGAGCGCTTCGTACACCAGTTGCTGATAACTTTTGCGATTCTGTTCAAACTTCAATTCATCATTCAAACCCAGCGCAAAGTAGTACTCCGCCTCGCGATTGAACGGGACGGGCTTACCCTCTGCTGACAAGCCGATCCCCAGCCGCGTCCCGGCAGAGAGTGACATCGCCAGTGCGCAAGGCTGCGGTTCTTTGTCCAGATTGATGACCAGGTCGAACTGTTCCTGCTGAAGTTGCATGACATTGAGCGCGTCGAACTCCAGCACGCGGTCGATCGCTTCATGGGCCTGAATCATGCGACAACCGTTGGGCTTGCTCACCCAGGTGATGTGAGCCTGCGGGTAAAGCTCGCGCAGAGCAGGCAGGATGCACAAGGTACGGATGACATCGCCCAAGGCCCCGAGCTTGATGATGCAGATACGCTGCGCGAAAGCTTCGTAACTGTCACATTGCCCGCACAGCTTGCCGACGTGGCAAGGCTTGTCCCCGCGATAATGCCTGCAATCGCTGGCAAAGTCATAGCGCGGCAGCGTGGTATCATGAGGTTGATCTGACATCCCTGTCGATCGAATCATCGCGGCGTTCCTCTACTGGTGCGTGCTGAACTGGCCTGCACAATCGTTAAAATCGGCTTATTCAGGCACCTGCTTAATTCCGCTGCTGACAGTGGACTGAGCTATCGGACGCGACTCGCCATGCCCATAATGCAGGGCTACAGTCTGACAAGTAAGGCCGACACGCTGCATGTCGGCGTCCGGTAATCTGTCGAAAGTGAACGATGAATCGAAAGGATTGAAACGTGGCTAAAGGAAAAATACTGATTTACGTCGGCAACGATTATGAAGACATGGAATTGCAATACCCCAAATACCGCCTGCTTGAAGCGGGATATGACGTTGTCGTGGCAGGTGAAAAAGCAGGGGAGAAGTATCTGGGGAAGCATGGCTACCCTCAGGTGGCTGACGCGGCGTTGGACGGGCTGAAGTCCAGTGACTTCGTCGGCACCATCGTGCCCGGCGGTTGGATGCCTGACAAACTCCGCCGATTCGATTCAGTGAAGTCCCTGCTGGCTGGGTTTGAAGCGGAAGGGAAGTTGATCGCATCGATCTGCCACGGGCCTTGGATGGATATCAGTGCCGGGGTGGTCAAGGGGTACAAATACACCTCCACGCCGGGCATCAAGGATGACTTGGTGAACGCGGGTGTGGCGGAATGGATTGATGCCGAGGTGGTGGTGGATCGTCATCACGTGAGCAGTCGTCGGCCTGATGATTTGCCAGCATTCATGCGCGAGGCGTTGAAAGTGTTGGCGGGGTGAATGGGACCGGTTTGGTTTGACGACTTGCTCTACCTACCCCTTGCGCTACATGCTGTTGTGTTGATTATTGATTGTCAGAGTTGATTTGGTTGGGCATAACTGAAGGGAGACATTAAACTGTTCACACACTTTCAGGAGAAGTTTCTGGTGAATGAGCATGTTCTGGTCTAACTATTTGACAAATTGTTGCATTACGAATTCTGCCTAATCAATTGTTGTGGCGAAAATTATGAGGAAGTAACATTGTTGTCAGTTGAACAAACACGAATGCAGTTGTCCAGAAAAACTGAGGCGAGTAAAAAATCGCATTTCGGTCAATTTCTTACGCCAGCAAAAACGGCAATGTTTATGGCCAGCCTTTTTCCCGATGATAAGGGAATATGCCATTTACTTGATGCTGGAGCGGGGATTGGTTCTCTATCTGATGCCTTTCTGGAAAGGTGGCATTCCGGTGGATTTCATTTCCAAAAGGTAGTGCTAGATGCGTATGAAATTGACAATTCTCTGCATGTATATTTAAGAAAGACACTCGAGAGGCATCATAGCCGGGCAGAATTTTCTGCCGAGATACGTGGGGATGATTATATTCATGCAGCCACAGAAGCGATCTCTGGTAATATTTTTGCTGCCGATAAACCTCAATATACACATGCAATACTCAATCCACCCTACAAGAAGATCAATAGCAAATCAGCCCACCGACTAGCCTTGCGGTCGGTTGGTATTGAGACCGTGAATTTGTATTCGGCCTTTGTTGCATTGGCCGTGGCACAATCTGTGCTTGGTGGTCAGATCGTGGCAATCATTCCACGCAGCTTCTGTAATGGGCCTTACTACCGCCCGTTCCGGGACTTTATTCTTAAGCGTTCCGCCATCCGCCACATACATCTTTTTGAATCGCGCAATAAAGCGTTCAAGGACGATAAAGTATTACAGGAAAATATCATCATCCGACTTGAGCGGGACGGCCAGCAGTATCCGGTGACGATCACCACCTCGACTGACGACAGCTTTACAGACCTTGCCACTCATCAGCACTCATTCGACCGAATTGTGTTCCCGAATGACCCTGAGAGATTTATCCATGTGCCCACCACAACCGAGAAAAGCACTATCGAGTTATCAACCGCTGTACGCTACTCTTTGGACGAACTAGGTATCAACGTATCTACCGGACCTGTGGTGGATTTCCGCTTGAAAGAGCAACTGCGTGACATGCCCGTAGAGGGCTCGGTACCGCTGATCTACCCCGGACACCTGAGCTTAACCGGGACAGTGTGGCCGATACCGGGATTGAAGAAACCTAACGCGATCTTGCGTAATGCCAAGACAGAAAAGTGGCTTTATCCCAATGGATTCTACTGCGTAGTACGTCGATTCTCGGCGAAGGAAGAAAAGCGACGTGTGGTGGCGAGCGTGATTGAACCTGCGGTATTTGGCGACCATCCGGTGCTTGGGTTTGAAAACCACATGAATCTATTTCACGAGAAAAAGCATGGTTTGTCGGAACTGTTAGCCCGAGGGCTTGCTGTGTTCTTGAACAGCACTGCCGTAGATGAGAGCTTCCGTCGTTTCAATGGCCATACGCAGGTCAATGCGACCGACCTGAAGCTGATGAAGTATCCAAGCCGTGACACGTTGATCATGCTGGGCAGGTGGGCCATGCAACACAACGAAATCACGCAACACATGATAGACGAGCATGTTGGGAAACTGATTGCATGACAGACAAGAAGAACGAATATATCGAGTCTGCCAAACAGATCATCATTTCTCTGGGCCTACCCCGCGCGCAACAAAATGAACGGTCTGCTTTGTCATTGCTGGCTTTGTTAAACCTTACCCCCGGCAAGCAGTGGAAACAGGCAGAAAACCCGCTTGTAGGTATTACGCCAATCATGGAGTGGGTACGCGAACATTACGGCAAAGAGTACGCCCCGAACACCCGCGAGACTTTCCGCCGTCAGACCATGCATCAGTTCTGTGACGCAGGTTTGGCCATTTACAACCCGGACAATCCAGACCGTCCAGTCAACAGCCCAAAGGCCGTCTATCAAGTTGAACCTGCCGTACTCAAGTTGCTTCGTACCTTCGGCACAGCGAAGTGGAACGACAACCTGGCTGCTTATCTGGCTAGCCGTCAAACGCTGGTTGCCAAATATGCAAAGGAGCGTGAGCAGAATCTGGTTCCTGTTGAGATTGCACCAGGGAAGAAAATTACCATCAGCCCCAGCGAACACAGCGAACTCATCCGAGCAGTCATTGAAGATTTTGCCCCCCGCTTTGCACCGGGTAGTGTCTTGGTTTATGCAGGTGACACTGGCGATAAGTGGGGTTACTTCGATTCGGTACTGCTAACCGAACTGGGTATCAAAGTGGACTCACACGGCAAGATGCCTGATGTAGTCTTACACTTCACCGAGAAAAATTGGCTGTTATTGGTGGAGTCTGTTACCAGTCACGGCCCGGTCGATGGCAAGCGCCATGCTGAACTCACTAAGCTCTTTGCCGGTTCCAAGGCTGGTTTGGTCTATGTGACCGCCTTCCCAAACCGCTCCATCATGAGCCGTTACCTTGGCGAAATCGCTTGGGAGACAGAGGTTTGGGTGGCTGATGCGCCGTCGCACTTGATCCACTTTAATGGGGTTCGGTTTCTTGGCCCCTACAAAGATGTATGAAAAGGACTTGAGTTAATAGAAAGTGACTCACTAGCTCCCGTTTTTTCACTCTGTGCCTCAGTGTCTCAGTGGTGCGAAGAAAAAATCTATCCGCTTCCTCACAACCTTTCCAACGCCTTCCTCCGTGCGCAGGTGAGTGCGATGGCAATCGCATCGGCTACGTCAGGTGGACTTGGCGGTTCAGGCAGGTTGCACTGACTCGCGACCGCGCGCTGCATCTGCTCCTTACTGGCGTGGCCGTAGCCTGTCATCGCTTTCTTCACCTCCGTACTGGGCAGGTGTTCGATCTCCAGGCCCTTTTGCTGGGCAGCCAGCAGAATGACACCTCGGGCATGACCCATGATGACCGCCGTTCGCGGATGCTTGTAATGCGCGTATAACTTCTCCACGGCAGCCACGTCAGGCGAAAATTCCTCAATCAATTCCACCAGATCGCGATGCAGCGCACTTAATCGACTTTCCAGGCTGGTCTTTTCCTTCAGGCGGATGACCCCGGCCTCGACGAGTTGAGGCTCGATCTGCCCCTGAGCCAACTCAACCAGGCCGTAGCCTGTGAGTCGTAAACCGGGGTCGATGCCGAGGATGCGTGTCGCCATGGGTGCAGTGTAAATGAAGCTGGGTTGAGTCGCGCCCCGCCAGATCGTATTCTGCTTGGAGATTCGAAAAGCACCCATCGCCAGGGAGGGCGATCAATTTGGCCAAAAGGCGTTCCAAATCCAGTCAATCCTCGCGACGCAAATCAACCCAGGCAGACGAAGCCTCACTTTTTGATGGCAGTTCCTCCAATGGTGAAGCAGGGGGCGAACTGACCAATTTCGAAGGCGAACTGCCTGTCGCGCTGCATGAAGTGGCGCGGACGCGGTATCTGAACTACGCGTTGTCTGTCATCACCAGCCGGGCGCTGCCTGACGTGCGTGATGGCTTGAAGCCGGTGCAACGCCGCATCCTCTTCACGATGTGGCAGCAGCGACTGACCAGTGACGCCAAGCACCGCAAGTGCGCCAAAGTCGTCGGCGATGTGATGGGTAATTACCACCCGCATGGCGATTCGGCGATCTACGAAACGCTGGTGCGCATGGCTCAGTCTTTCTCCATGCGCGTGCCTTTGATTGATGGCTCGGGGAACTTCGGCTCACTCGATGGCGATGGTGCCGCTGCCATGCGTTACACCGAATGTCGCTTAGCCCCCATCGCGACCGAACTGCTCGAGGAGATCGGGCAGAACACGGTGCATTTTCGCCCGAATTATGATGGCACGAAAAGTGAGCCGGTCGTGCTGCCTGCGCGCCTGCCTAACCTGCTGTTGAATGGGTCGATGGGCATTGCGGTTGGCATGGCCACGAACATCCCGCCACACAACCTGAGTGAACTCATCAACGCCTGTGTCAAGCTGCTCGACAATCCCGAGCTCAAGGCATATCAGTTGGTCGCCAACGACGCGGTGCAGGGGCCTGACTTCCCCACTGGTGGACAGGTACTGAACACACGCGAAGAACTGCGCGAAATCTACAAGACAGGCAGCGGCTCGGTGCGTGTCCGCTCAACCTGGGAGCTAGGCCCGATCACACGCAACGGCAAGACGGTTTACATCACCAGCGTGCCATACACCGTGAACAAAGCCACCCTCGTGGAACGCGTTGCGGAACTGGTGATCAATCGCAAGCTGCCTCAGTTGCTGGATGTCAAGGACATCTCGACCGACGATGTGCGCGTCGAGCTGACGCTCAAGCGCGATGCCGACGAGCAGAAAGTGCTTGCCTACCTGTTCAAGCACACACCGATGCAGACCAACTTCGCCGTGAATCTCACCTGCCTGCTGCCAACCGAAAATCCTGAAGTGTGCAGGCCTGAGCGTTGCGACATTCGTGTGATTCTTCAGAGTTTTCTCAATTTCCGGTTGGATGTCGTGACCAACCGTTTGAAGAACGAGTTGGAAGCCCTGGAGAAGCGGATCCACATTCTCCAAGGCTTCGCGCTGGTGTTCGATGCCTTGGATGAGATCATCGCCATCATCCGCAAGAGCGAAGGCAAGGCCGACGCAGCCCGGAAGATCATGGCCCGGTTCAAGGAACTGGATGAGGAACAGACCGACGCGATTCTCGAACTCAAGCTGTACCGCCTGGCTCGGTTGGAAATCAACATCGTCCGCGATGAGCTCAAGGACAAGCAGACTCGGGCTAAGCAGATACGCAAGCTGTTGGCCGATGAAACCGGGCGATGGGGACTGGTGCGCGACGAGCTGATCGATATCAAGAAGAAGTATGGCAAGGATGATCCAAGACGATCCATCATCGAAGCACCGGAAGATGAGCCTGAGATTTCCGAGGAAGATTTCATCGTCGATGAAGAAAGCCATGTGCTGGTGACGCGCGATGGCTGGGTGAAACGCCAGAAGGAAATCAAGGATCCAGCCAACACGCGCTTGCGCGAAGGCGACAGCATCCTCGCGGTCTTTGCCGGTTCCACGCGTTCGACTTGCGTCTTCTTTTCCAACCTTGGCGTGGCTTACACGGCACGCATCGCGGATATCACCGCGACCACAGGCTTTGGCAACCCCGTGCAGAAACTGTTCAAGCTGAAGGATGGCGAGCACATCGTGGCAGCGATGAGCCTTGACCCGCGTGTCAGTGGGAGTATCACCGCTCCAGATGAAGACCACAGCCCGGAAAGCCACGCTATCGCCGTCGCCAGTGATGGCAACGCGCTGCGTTTCGGTCTGGATGCCTTTGTCGAACCCAGCACCCGCGCAGGTCGGCGGTATGCTCGGATGAGCAAGGGACATGAGATCGTGGGCGTGGAAAACATTCATGGCCTGGAAACGATCATCGCAGTCAGCCAACAAGCGCGGGCGATGCTTTGCTCCGCTGAAGAGATCAATTATCTTGCAGGCCCGGGAAAAGGTGTCAGGTTGATTAAATTGGCCAGTGATGATCGCGTGCTCGGGTTCAAGGCTTCGCAAGGCGAGCGCGACCTGCTCAAAGTGAAGACCAGCCGCGGCGCGACGCAGACGATCAGCACAGCCAAGTACAAGGTGACAGGGCGGGGAGGCAAGGGAATCGTGGTGATGAAGACAGGCAGTTTCAGCGCGATTGAACATGAAGAACCGACCGCTCCGGTGATGCTGGATGAATAGCTGATCGTTATAAGTGAAACATTTAACCCAATTTGGTGCAGATATTGCAGAAAAACGCAGGAAAACGAAACGCAGCAGGTGGTGCAGCCGATAATCATGGTGGACTACGCAGTTTTTTTATAACTGGAGCATGGTTATGCGCGAAGTCGCACGCCGCAAGCGTAGGACACGTTAAGTCGCTGCTGTTGCAGTGGCATTCGTGCCGTGCCAATTTCTCACACCCCCTTTATGCCACGACACCCGCGAAAGCGCCGGTTGGCTTGAAGCAAGCTGCTGCCACCTTTGCGGGTGTTGTGTTTGATGGGATCAAGCATCAACCACAGAGTCACAGAGACACAGAGGAGAAGCAGGGAGTTGAGAATGACGTTTCCCCACGAGCCGCGACCGTCAGGGAGCGGAACTCTCCGGCGGGGCGCAACTTTCCGGCGGAGCGGAACTTTCCGGTGGGGCGGGTGTCTCGCCCGCCATGTCAAAAAGCCGTGTTCAGAATCCCCACGAGCCGCGACTGTGAGGGAGCGGAACTCTCTGCTGGGGTGGGCGTCTCGCCCGCCATGAAGAATCATTCCGGTGGGGTGGGCGTCTCGCCCGCCATGACCACGAACGTCAACTCATTCAAAACCTGTGCCCACCTTGTCGAGACAGCCAAACCATCCCGCCACCATCAAAATCCATCATTCACCGCCAAGGAGGGCATCGCGCGATGACAGCCGCGACCAAAACCTATACCGCCAAAGACATTGATGCCCTTGAAGGACTTGAACCTGTCCGCAAACGACCGGGCATGTACATCGGGGGCACCGGATCCTCAGGCCTGCATCACCTTGTCTGGGAAGTCGTGGACAACTGCGTGGACGAAGCCATGAACGGCTACGCCAGCGAAATCAAAGTCACACTCCACAGCGACGGCACCAGCATCACCGTCGAAGACAACGGCAGAGGCATTCCCGTTGATACCCACCCCAAACACAAAGTCCCTGCCTTGCAATTGATCCTGACCACGCTCCATGCGGGAGGTAAATTCGAAGGTCAGAACTATAAAACTTCAGGCGGTCTCCACGGCGTGGGCGCTTCGGTCGTCAATGCCCTGTCCAAACAACTTGTCGCGACCGTCAAACGTGATGGCAGCCAATTTGAACAACGCTTTGCCTACGGCAAGGCGACGACCAAACTTAAAAAACTCGGCAGCGCGCGTGGCTCAGGCACCACCATCTACTTCCACCCCGACCCGCAGATCTTTCCCAAGACCGAGTTCAACCCCGACATCATCCGCGAACGACTCGAAGTCATCAGCTACATCCACAAAGGGGTGAAAGTCGTCTTCACGGATGAAGCCAACAAGCAAAGCCACACCTTCAAACACGAAGAAGGCATCAACGCCTATCTGGAAAAGCTGGCTGAGGAACGCAAAGCCAAGCCGGTGCATACCGAACCTTTCACGCTGGAACGCGATAACGGCATCCGACTCGAAGCCACGCTGCAATGGACCGAATCGACCGATGAACATGTCCGCAGCTATGTCAACGGCATCCCCACCGCCTCTGGTGGAACGCATGAGAACGGCCTGCGAGCCGGGCTGACCAAGGCGGTGCGCAACTACATCGTGACGCACAAACTCCAGCCGCGCAATCTCACCCTCGCCACCGAAGACATCCGCGAGGGATTGCTGGGCATCCTCAGCATCTTCGTGCCTGACCCGCAGTTTCAGGGACAAACCAAGGATCGTCTGAACAACTCGGAAGTGACCAGTCATGTGGATGGGGCGATTCGACCTGCTTTGGAACATTGGTTGAATCACAACCAGAGCATCGCGGAGTCGATCGTGCTGCGCATCATTCAAGCGGCACGCGCTCGAGCAGCCAGCCGGGCTGCTGTTGCGGAGGTGAAACGAAAAACTGCGACCAGCAATCGTCTGAATCTGCCGGGCAAACTCAGCGACTGCTCCACACGCTCTCCGGACCAGGCTGAGCTGTTTATCGTCGAAGGAGATTCGGCAGGCGGCAGCGCCAAGCAGGGACGCGACCGTACCACGCAGGCCATCCTCCCTTTGCGAGGCAAGGTGCTCAACACCGAGCAGGCCTCAATGAAAAAGGTGCTGGAAAATAAGGAACTGTCGGACATTATCACAGCCTTGGGCTGCGGCATCGGCACGGACTTCGACCTGAAAAAACTGCGCTACGGCAAAGTGATTCTGCTGATGGACGCGGACAGCGACGGGCATCATATTTCCACCTTGCTGTTGACATTTTTGTATCGCCACATGCCTGAGCTGGTGCATGCCGGTCGAGTGTTCATTGCTCAGCCGCCGTTGTATCGCGTGGACATCGGCAAGGAAACCTATTGGGCTTCGGATGATGCCGACCGCAACAAGCTGATTGAGAAATACCGCAAGGGGAACACCAAGGTGGAGATCACGCGGTTCAAAGGGTTGGGCGAGATGATGCCCAAGACGCTTTGGCAGACCACGCTGGATCCCAAGACCCGCCGACTGCTGAGGGTAGACGTGACCGATGGGCTGGCCAGCGACCGCATCATCAATGATCTGATGGGTAAGGATGCCGGGGCCAGGTTCACGTTCATTATGGAACGGGCTGAGGAAGCGGATGATCTGGATGTTTAATATGTGATCGGTTGCCATGACCTGATCACACTTTTCGTGTCATTCCCTGACCTTGTTGAAGGTACAATTTCTTACGTCACCTTTAGGTAATGGAATTCTCATATTTCACTTGAAGTCTCTATCATGCAGATATGGCGAAAATTGAGTGGTTCTATCAGTTGATGACGCCAAGGCAGGCTGGTGCGGTGGCGATTTTCCAATGTGTCGGCCAGCAGGTTGCGGCCTTGGGTTGCAAGCTGTCGGGACGTGAGCAATTGGATATCGGGCGGGATTACTTGGCTGGCCTTGCGGGGATTGATGAAGGTTTGGTGGTGCTGCTGCGCGAAGATGTGCTGCAGATCATGCCTCACGGCGGCCCGCGAGTGGTGCAGAAGTTGGATACCTGGCTGCGCGAAGAGGGGGGCCAATCGGTCAACGCGGGCAGATTGCGAGAATCTGACAACGCGTTGAGTGATCAACTGAGAAAACTCTATCCCGAGGCAAGCTGTGAGTTGGAAGCTCGGGCATTGCATGCTGTAGCCAAAGCTGCGAGCCCGGCTGCTGTTTCACTTTTATTGCTGCAAAGGCAAGCATGGTCGCGATGGTTGAGAAAGCATACGAATAAGACAACCAGACAAGAGGCATGTGAATCGATCCTCAGGCAATCCGATCAGTTGCAGCATCTTCTCATGCCTCCAAGCGTAGTTGTGGCCGGCCCAGCCAATGTGGGCAAGAGCACCTTGTTGAATCTTTTGACAGGCAAGGCAACGAGTATCGTCGCTGACCTGCCGGGTACGACGCGCGACTGGGTAGGCAGTCTGGTTGAGTTGGATAGCCAGTCTGTGGGTTTAGCTGGTGCGGTGGCGGTGCAATGGGTGGATACGCCGGGGATGCGTGCCTCAGTCGATGCGGTGGAACAGGCAGCTGTGGGTTTGGCCAGGGACCAGATCGCGGGAGCCGATGTGTTGATTGCGATGACGGATGCAGCGCATGCTGAAGATTGGCCGGAGTTGGGTCGCGCGCCTGATTTGTACGTGGTGAATAAATATGAGCAACTACTTAGTAGAAAAGCGGGGCAGCACCAATCAGGGGGAGTAACTCAATCGCGAAGTAAACAGGTGCAAGCGCTTGGTTCGCGCGATCAGCCGATTCAGATCAGCGCTATGAACGATCTGGGGATGCCTCAGTTGTGCCAACTTGTTCTGGAAACATTGGGATTCGCCGGATCGCATGTCGAGACCATGCGAAGTGGTCAATTGCCTTGGGCATTCGATCAAGTCATTCGTGATGCTTTGCAGCGGGGGGAGTTGGAGGCAGTACATGCCATGCTTGACTCCTAAGCCCCGCGTCGAGGGATAAAGATCAAGCTAAAAAAACGTCCAAAACGACCACAATGGCGTGACTTTCTTCTGCGCGGGGGCTAAAACTACGTACGAGGGATCCTGACATTGGCCAGATGGATATGAAGGAGCCTGATAATGCGTAAAGTCAAGACAACCAAAGATTTCAATGGAAATGAAGTCAGGCGGGGAGATGTCGTGTCCACCATGGACGGCCGACTGACTGCCAAGGTGTGTGACATCGCGATGGAAATGGACAAAACGACCTTTGTCAGGCTTAGACCTGTGCACAGCCCATTCGAGAAAGGCATCTGGCACGCGGCTGAACATGTGCAATGGGTCTCAGGCGGAAGGAAGTACAAGGTTGAAGATGAACTAGCTGATGTTGAGGTATGACCGACTGCGTTGACATCGACGAACGGTAGTCGGATTCAGCACCTGTATTCTGACTACCGCATCAGCAATGTAACCTCTTCCCAGAATGGCTGATCTAGTTCTTTGAGCTTTGGCCCGGCGGCCTTCCAACGATAGAGGCTGGCCACGACGATGAAATCTACATCACGATAGCCCGAGCTTTTCATCACGATGTGATCCACCACTTCGCCTGTCGTATTGTCGAATTTAACTTTGATGGTCGGGTTGCCCGGCAGACTGGTTAGCCGGGTGGTCACAGGGACATCCACAAAGTCTGTCTGAATGCGCAGGCCTTTCTGGACAATGACTTTTCCGGGTTGGACTTTGAAGGTCTGCTTGGTGGTTGAGCCTGGTGATGCCGCGTCCGTCAAGGGGGCTGAGGTGGGTTTATCCTTCTCATCCTCGCCTTGCTGTTTCGCTGAGGTACTGGCCACGGGAACGACTGGGCGGGGTGATTCCTCTGATTTCTCGTTGGTTTTCTTCACCTCGTGTTGGGGTTGTGCAGGCTCCACTTCCACCTCCATGTCGCTCTTGTCATCAACGGCTGACTGGGCAATCTCTTTCGTTTGATCGACAGGCTTGAAGTCAGGCAATTCCACTTTGGGCATTTCAGCCATGACCAAAGGCGATTCACCTTGATTTTCAGTTTTCCCGGGCAGGTCAGGTTTAATCGGCGGATTCGTCTTTGCTTCAGCTTGAACGAGTTTCTCTGGATCAGTTGGCGGATCCAACTCGCGGGGTGGCTCCTGCACTTGCAACTGTTGCTTAATTTCCTTTGGCTCCGACTCGGCCAAGACTTCTTGCTGCTTCGGTTTCTTCGTCGCATCCACAGGCTGGTTCTCAGGCTCAGGCAATACCTGCGGAACCGGAGGCAGGAGCACAGGCTTGGTTTGGTTGGCCTGACTTAAAGGTTTGGGATCAAGCGGGGCCTGATCCTCTGCATCGCGTTTCTTCTGCTGGGCTGCCTGTGTGATGCTGCTGCGCTTTGCCAGCAACTGCTCAAATGCATCATGGCTGATCCACTCCACAGTAGGCTGGTCGATGCCTTTCTCATGCCCGAACTTGATATCCGGTTCTTTCTTCTGCTTCGCCTTTTCTTTCTGCTTATCCTGCGGCTTCTCAACTTTTTCTACAGCTTCCTTTTTCTGTGCCAATGCCAACGCGTGGGATTTTGGCTGAAAAAAAATAGAAAGCCAGAATTTGCCAATCGGCTTGGGGTCTTTCAGTTGCTCGTAAGCGGGGGGCAATAGCAGAATGTGCAGGACAATCACCACGACCACGCTGACACCCAGTGTCGCGATTGAATCTGCCCAGGATTTGAAGGTCTGTCCCATCACGGCGTCTGTGTCTGGTCTCGGCCTGCCGGGCCGACGATCCTGAATTTATCAATCCCTGCCTTGGAAGCATAGGCAGCCAACTCAATCAACAACGGGGCCCGGTCAACCTGCCCGTCCGCTTCCAGTAAAACATAGACGGCCGGCTGAGGTTCAAGTTCCGCAAATCCACCAATCTGTTGGAAAAGTTCTTCCTGACCCGTCGGCTTGTCGTCAAGCAGGACCTGCCGATCTGCCCGGATGGTGATGACGTGCATGGCTTCACGTGTGGCTGGGCCTTGCCCGGACACGGGTTGAATCGCGATACGCAAGGCCGTCGCTGGAAACAGCACCAGCATGGCATAGATAAAGAAGGTCAGCAGCAGAAAAACGACATCGATCAACGGGAGCATCTCAACGCGTGGAGAAAGATCATGTCGACGGATGGGATTCATGTCTACATTGTATGTTAAGAGCTGACGGTGCGTGTTTTCAGCAGGCTTTTGATGTAACAGAAATCTTGTTAAGCCGTTACACTTGTGACAGCGCAATCAGTGAGGAGTCAACATGCAAGGCATTGTCAATATTGAATGGGTCGGCGACGCAGCGACGGGATATCTGAAATTACTTGACCAGACGCTGCTGCCGGAACAGACCGAGTTTATCGACTGTCGAGATGTCGAAACTGTCTGGCACGCGATCAAGCGTTTGAGTGTGCGGGGGGCACCAGCGATCGGCATCACCGCAGCATTCGGCTGTGTCATCGCAGTGCAGGGCAAGGAAGGTGATGCTGCGGCAACTGCGCTGAAAGAGCAGGCGGCATACCTGGCGACGAGTCGGCCCACGGCGGTGAACCTGTTCTGGGCGCTCGACCGCATGCAGGCATTGGGCACTGCGGATGCGGATGCGCTATTGACCGAGGCGAAGTTGATTCACGAAGAAGACAAAGCCATGTGCCGGGCCATCGGCGAGCATGCTTTGAAGGTCTTTGAAGAAATCACGGGGAAAGTGGCAGGCAGCACAAAGAATGGTGGGGCACCAGGCATCCTGACCCATTGCAATGCCGGGGCATTGGCGACCGGCGGCGTGGGTACGGCGACGGCTCCGATGTACCTGGCCCATGAGAAGGGCTTACCCATCACTGTCTATGCGGATGAAACACGACCCTTGCTGCAGGGAGCAAGGCTGACGGCTTACGAACTTGGCGCTGCGGGGATTGATGTCACGCTGATCTGCGACGACATGGCAGCTCAGGTCATGCGCGAGGGACGCATTCAGATGGTCATTACCGGGGCAGACCGCATTGCTGCCAACGGTGACGCGGCCAACAAGATCGGCACCTATAACCTGGCGGTGCTGGCCAAGCATCACGGCATCCCGTTCTTCGTCGCGGCTCCGAGCTCGACGTTTGATCTGACATTGGAATCCGGTGATGCCATTCCTATTGAACTGCGCGCCAGCGAGGAAATCACCGAAGGCTTCGGCAAGCGTACAGCCCCGGCCAACGTCAAGACCTACAGCCCGGCTTTCGATGTGACCCCAGCGGAACTGATTACTGCGCTCATCACCGAACGCGGCGTGATCAAGCCCGTGACGATGGAGAATGTGACTAAACGAATAGAGACCAAAGGCAATATTTGAGTTAGCTTGTACGTCGCCTTATTAGACTTAATCCCAAGCCACTGAGGATCAATACACTTGCCGGTTCAGGAACGATGGTTGGGCCATGATAAGTTGCACGCACGAATTGATTATCTACAACCGATAGTTCAAACAAATTTGGATTAAGTTTCAATGCATAAGTTCCATTGACAAACAGTTCGGGATCGGTGTACAAAATTCCTGCGTGGTCTAGATATGGTATAAGGTCAAGTTCTGCCCAAACATTAAGAAGAGCTGTATCAATTGCGCCACAACATTCTGGACGAACCACTTCCTCAGCTATCAAGAGATCAATAAAATCGCCTGTTTTCAGAGATAGTGTGCCACCACCATTCAGCATGATGGATAGGTTTCCATCAAACTCTACTTTACCATCGATACTCAACATATTGTGTAACTCACCGTTTCTCCCTGAAACCCTGAAGTTCAGGTTCGATCTATAATCGATATGCCCCTGAACGTTATCAAATTCAAAAGACAATACTGATGTAGGTTTTGTAAAGAACAACTCGGCCTGACTGAAGCGAAATGTTGAGGAGTTACTGATTAATGAGCCATTAATACCAACACTCTTGGACAACTCGCTCAAGGGCAATGGTGTTGTTGTACTAATAATTACTCTACTTATTGAAAGTTTAGAAGAATGATCTTCTGTAATAATCATTCCAGAATTCACTATGAGCTTCCCCCGTTTAGACGGGCGCGGGGGTTCGATTGATCAGGCGACCTGGT
>CAZJJN010000030.1:0-45617 GCA_964546335.1 uncultured Phycisphaeraceae bacterium | reverse complement strand
GGCGCAACCCAAATAGATACCTAACTTGCGCGCAGTGTAAGAGTGGGATGCGTATTACATCGACTCGCGCGATGTTCACACCGGATGCCCGAGTTACCCCCGGCCTGAGGATGCAGCCCATTATTTCATGAGCGCCAACGCAGCCTACATCGATAACGGCAAGAGCTTTGCCCCCGTCATCCGCACGAAAATTGAACGGACCACGGCTTTCATCCTTGGTGGTGACAGCTCCCGCAGTTTTTCGACCGAGGACATGGACAAGGATGACTACACCACCAAAATCCTCCAGTTCGAAGACGATGATCCAAGCTGGTCGCCTCAGCATGACGGGCTGAATGTCCTCTTTGCGGATTCCCATGTCAGCTTCGCCCGGGAATTTGATGAGGACAGCATGACCTATCGTTATGACCGAATGGGCGATTGGCAGAACTGAGTTTTTACGCGACCTCGTCCTTAGTCCCCGTCCAGTTACACGCGAGTTGATTCAATTCGCCTTCCTTCATCTTTTTTGAGCTTCGGTACATGTGACTGCCCCGCTGCCATCTGGAAACGTCATAATACTCGCCCGAAGGAATCCCCCCTACCCTGAAGAATACAGGAGTTCGAACGCTATGGCTCAGATTTTCAAAATCGCAGGTATTGGCACCGGAGGCATCTGGAAAGGCGCTCACGTAGATCCATGGCAGGAGAACGAGCACGCGAAAATCGTCGCGGCGTGTGACATCGACGCGGGAAAGTTGAAAGATGCTGAAGAAAAATGGGGCGCGAAGATCACCAGCACCGACTACCGCGAGATTCTTAAGCTGGCTGAGGTAGATGTCGTCGATATCTGCACGAGCAACAAGTTCCATAGCGAGATTGCCATCGCTGCCTTGGAAGCTGGCAAGCATGTTTTCTGCGAGAAGCCTGACGCGGTGAATGCTGCCGAGGCGAAGAAGATGGCTGACGCAGCTAAGGCTTCGGGCAAGACGCTGATGGTTATGCGGAACAATCGCTTCCGTCCCGAAGCTCAATTCCTCAAGCCTTTCATTGAGGAAGGCAAGATGGGTGAGATTTACACCGGTCGGTGCGGCTGGATTCGCAGGCGAGGCATTCCCGGCAAGGGTGGTTGGTTCACCACCAAGGAACTGTCTGGCGGTGGGCCTTTGATCGACCTTGGCGTGCACATGATCGACCTGGCGATCTGGCTGATGGGCAACCCCAAGCCTGTCGCGGTCACCGGCTCGACTTACTGCAAGTTTGCCAACAATGAACTGAGCGATTCGATCCACTCATCCTTTGGGGAGGCGAAAGACGACGGCACATTCGATGTGGAGGACTTGGCCATCGGCTTTATCAAGTTCGATAACGGCGCTTCGCTGCAGATTGAGTTCAGTTGGGCCAGCAACATCGGGCAGGAGAAGAACTTTGTCGAGCTTCGCGGGACTAAGGCCGGGGCAACCTTGGGTGGCGGTGAGTTCGCCGTCTTCAGCGAAGAGAAAGGCGGCCTGACCGACATCATGCCCAAGCTGCCCAAGCCCAAGTGGGGTGGCCACGCGGCCAACATCCACCACTTCGTGGATGTGCTGTTAGGTAAGGCGAAGCCGATCTTCACCCCCGAGCAAGGCGTCCACATGATTGAAATTCTGGGAGCGATTTATGAGTCGGCCAAAACGGGTAAAGAAGTCAGGTTGGGTTAGATTTATCCCCTCAATTCACCGGGGATGGATTGTGAGGGGGCATGGCAGATGAGGCATAGCGCGCCATCAATTCATGTTCATGAATCCATGTAGCCACCCACCCCACGCAAGGAGGCGTGGGCTTTGGCTGTTCTCTGCGAACCTTCGCGGCCTTGGCGCCTTTGCGTGAAACACTTCGTTTTTCTCTGTTTCTCCGTGTCTCGGTGTCTCGGTGGTGAATCATTCAGGTTAATGAGCATACCTCATCGACAAGTGCTTTCAGCTCGCAACGGTTTTAGGCATCGCGATTCTTTGCCGACTTGTTCTGGCGGATTCGATTTTCGCGTCTGGCACACCAACATCAATCGACACGGGTTGAAGCAACTTGCCTTGTCCATCGGCCAGCCTCTGGGAGAGTTGGTCTTGACGATAGTTGAAGATGCGCTGGACGTCGCGCTTGACGAAAAGCCGGTGGATGATGGGGCCTCCAACGACCGCATAATCCACGCGGTCACGGCAGAGTGTGCCTGTCTCCGTCTCTTCGAATGTATGCTGATGAATCCATTGCGCGTATGGGCCTCGCAACTGCCGATCCTCGAAAAAGTACGGCGGATGCCACCCGGAAATCAGGGTTTGCCAGCGAATGGGAAAGCCATGCAATTTGAGTTGGTAGTCCAACAACGTGCCTTCACTCACCTTGACTCCCGGCTCAGTCAGAACTTTGAAGTTGAGGAAATCTGGCGTAATCGCTTCGAGATTGTGGGCATCACTGAAAAAAGCAAAGACGTTGTCAATGTCCAGGGGAAGCAGCAGTTCAGTTGTCAGGGTGTAAATGCGCATGGGATATCCTCCACGCAACCATACGAATCATCTCAATGAAAGGTATCTGGCTGGGAATGAATATATGATCAAGTATTTTAGGAAGCTAAGGGCACTAAACTCGGGTTTTGCGTACCAACTTGGGCACAGCTTAGTACATGATGTCAGTCGGTAGTTGACACAGAACTCCGTCTCCTTCAAATGCGAGTAAAATGCGTGCCTGGCCGTAGAGCATAAAAAATAGGTGGATGCTGGATGCCAAACTCCATCTAGAATCTTCAATGCCAGATCTGATGCCTAATAACTTGTTCATGTGAACTTATCTCATCGTTGCATCTAGTGACGACGGATCAAAGTCAGACCGCCTAAAGCCAGCAGCGCCAATGACATTGGCTCGGGAACGGCTGTCCCCGTCAAAGGGCCATCGAGAAAATGTAGCACCCGGTCATTGCTAACAATCCTGAGTATCGCTGTGTGTGTGCCAAGTTCAAGCGGCTCATAGGTCAGTTCCACCTCAATCCAGCCACCCGGCGCCAACTCAGGGGGAATGGGATTAACAATGCTCGTGATGGCAAAATAGCCGTGGTCATTATCGAGTAGTTCCACGTTTTGGATCGCAAGCCAGGTAGGCCCCTCACTGATCAGGTTAAACGTGATCGATGCGGTCTCACCGACTGCCACCCCGCCGAAATCCACTGGATTGAACGAGCCATGATTCGTCCAGCCGGGCGGATCAACCCTGAGGGTTTGCGCCGTCACTTTCGTTGGGTAGGTCAGTAGAACCATCAGCAGACATGCCATAAAAATTTTAACCATGGCTTATACCCTCCCCATACGACGTCGAAAGACTGCCGTGACACCTAAGGCCAGCACTGCAAAAGTTGTCGGTTCGGGAACGGCAACAGGCGTCATGGTGATCGCCACCCCACTGGCGGGACCATCGAAGATCAATCCCAACGGGAAGGCATTGGGGTTGGCTGGGTCCAGCCCCAGCGATGGATCAATACCCGTGATACCGAAAACATGAACCGCGTGGGGAAAGTCGATGGTCACGCCGGGGAAGAAGTCGGAATACCACGCGTCATCCCATTCATCGTAATAAGTCAGCCAAGTCGGACCTGCACCATCGTCGTACCAGACCTGGCATGGCCCGGCAGCCCACAACAGATCGGGCAAGACAATTGCAGTGACACCTGCACCAGTGACAGACAGGTCGTACCCGATAGCAATTTCGGGATCGATCCACGCGGGGGTATCAATGCCCACGCCTTCGTCGCCGATACTCAGATCCTCGAATATGTAGGTGTTGGTTTCGCCAATGATTTGATCGGGCATAAGGGGTGCCTGTTGGCTGCAACCCAGGGTCAGCGGGATGTCGATGGTGGCATTGGCAAAGGCATCCACACCTGCCGCGACAATCCATTGATTCAGGCCAAAAGGTGGCTGGGCGATCTGGCCACCACCATTGAAATGCAAACCAAGCGCAAGTTTGATCCCGACTACATCGCCGACTGAAGCAGAGAATGTTCCTCCGTTGTGGGACACCGCGTTACCATTGATCGTAAAAGCGTTGGATACCTGCATGTATCCACCATAGCCACCGTTTCCATAGTTACTGTACTCATTGAACTCTCGGTAATGATCGAGTTTCAGGTTGATCGGATCACCAATCTGCTCGTTGAATACAGGGTCAATACGGAAATAAATAAAGCCGTCAGCACTGTTGGTGGTCGCGTTGAATGATGCGTCGGTGGAGAAACTTTCATTGTCAAGTTCACCGTGAGGGTACGCCGGATTATTCTGCCATGTGACTGGATTGGCTTGAAGCCTCAGTGTGCTGTACATCGCCATGCGGATACTGTTAGTTAACTGGTTGCCAACCCCCGGCGAACTTTCGCCACCTGCACCTGGACCACCACTGCCATCATCAGGAATGATTGTCTCAGCAACAATGCTCGCGCCGATTGAACCATCAGTTGTTCCGATGATCGACTGTGTCGGGTAATAGACTGGATCAGCTACTGATGCTGAAGCTGAAACAAATAAGTCGTCCGTTCCAGCGCTGTAGTAGGTACCAATATCATATTCACCATGTGCACCAACATTATCTTCAATCTTGGTGCCATATATGTCATAGCGCGGTCCACCAGAGTTAAGATATCCTGTTCCATCCGCAACAAAATACCCTTGTGGATCGGCTGGCAGTGGAGTCAGCTTCGCCCCTTCTACTCCGCCAGCGCATACGATAAGCCCCAACGCCGCAACTAGTACTGCACGCATCCGATTCTCTCCAATCTGGGTTATCCCAAAGGTCGTCTCTTTCTTCCCGATACAGGGCAAGCCCTAATCCTGCCAAAGAAATATACAGCAGATAGCCTATTTATGCCATGGCAGGCAGAATAAGTCAAGAGGAAAATATACGGAAATATTTTTATTCCTTCGGCAGATACTGCCCATACTTCTCGCGCAGAGCAGCAGCGCCATCGCTGCGACCTGTCTTCTCCAGACGTTCCAGGTACTTGGGCAACGGGCTGTGGCCGGTATCAATCTTCTTATGCAATGCATGGAAAGGCCCACCCTCGCGAACCACTGTCCACAGCGGATCGACCACATCTGTCGCAGTCTGGCTCATCTTCCACATCTGCTCATCATGCCAACGCGACAACCGCCAATTCCCCTCGCGACAAACGTCCGGATGCTCCGACGCAACATTGTTCTGCTCATGCGGGTCGGCCTCGAGGTCGAACAACATCTCCTGCGGGAACAGGTGGAACCCATCATGGTACGTCCGCATGTAAAGCCAATTCTCCCAGCGGACACTGCGCTGACAGACGTGGCAGCATTGGCTGATCACCAGGTCTTCCCGCCCTGCTTCGCTGCCTTTCTTCACCGTCGCTGCATAACTTTGCCCGTCCCAAATGGGGCACGCGTCACGCCCCAGCAACTCGGTAATCGTCGGCGCCCAGTCCACGTTGTAATGCAGACCTTCATCGACTTTGCCTTTCGCGCCGCCTGGCCACTTGATAATCATCGGAATGCGGCAGGTCGCGACGTCGGCTGTGCCATGCTCGCCGTAGATGCCTAACTCGCCCTGATTCTCGCCGTGGTCGGCACTGATGATGATGGCTGTCTCTTCATAGACCCCCGCCTCTTTCAGCTTGTCCACAATCCATTTAATCTGCTGGTCCACATAAAGGATGGCCGTGTCATACCCATCGATCCAATGCTTGAGCGAAGCCTTGTCCTTGATGACGTCCACACTGCGTGGCCAGTTCTTTGGATCGCCTGGCCCATACATCCCCACATCCTGAGCCGAGTGTGGGCCGGTCTTTTTGAAATGCCTTGCGATCATTTCATCATCATCCAGATGGGCAGGCAAAGGTTCATCCTTGAATGGTTCGCCAAACTCTGCAGGCACGCGATACACCGTATGCGGATCCCAGAAGTTCAGGTGCAGATACCAGTTGTCTTGCGAAGCGTGGTCGCCAAACCATTTCTTCACGACCGGCATGACGTGTTCTGCTGATTCGTTACCCCCCATGCCAGTGTTGTGAATTTCATTGAAGCCTGCATAGAACCAGTGGGCCGCGTGTCGTTGGCCGAAGGGGCTGATCATGGCTGTGTGGAAACCGGCATGCTGTAACTGACGGGCCATGCCCTGCTCATCGAACCAATCGCGGAAGCCTCGGCTGGGACCCTGGCGCTTGGGTTCAGCGGCTGTCATGCCATGCCCGACAACGCCGGTCTGGATGCCGAACCGGCCCGAGTAGAAGGCTGTCCGCGAAGGCAGGCAAGGAGCATCGCTGGTGTAGTAGTTTTTGAAAAGGACACCTTCGCTGGCGAGTTGGTCGATGGTGGGCGAGGTGTTGCGTTCGTAGCCGTAGCAACCGAAATGGTCGGGACGGCAGGAATCGATATCGATGTATAGAATCCGCATGATTCTCAGGCTCCGTGGAGGTTAAGGTTGGCTAAAGCCAGCATAGCGAACCGGGGCGTGGTGTCGAGCAACGAGCGCGACTGATCCCTGCTACAATTTTCAATTGCTGCGAAAGCTTCTCACCTGCCGCGAAAACTGGCAGCATAACCCCAGAGGCGAAGCCGAAGCGCAGGCGGCCGAGAAACCCAAAAAGGCAAACCGCCCCAAAAAACCACACCATGAAGAATATCCGTAATTTCTGCATCATCGCCCACATTGACCATGGCAAGAGCACGCTGGCTGACCGCATGCTCCAGGCCACCGGTGCGATCTCCGAGCGCGATATGCGTGAACAAATGCTCGACGGCATGGACCTCGAGCGCGAGCGAGGCATCACCATCAAGTCCTCAGCCGTGTCCGTCCATTACACCCACTCGCAGACAGGTGAAGCGTTTGAACTGAACTTCATCGACACGCCCGGCCACGTCGATTTCCACTACGAAGTCAGCCGGGCCTTGACCGCCTGCGAAGGGGCGATTCTGGTGGTTGATGCGACGCAAGGCGTCGAAGCCCAGACGGTCGCCAACGCTTACCTGGCTGTGGATGCAGGTCTTGAAATTATCCCGGTGATCAACAAGATCGACCTGCCCTCAGCCATGCCGGAAGACATTGCTCTACAGGTCGAGCAGATATTGGGCTTGGCGGCTGACGATTGCATCTTCTGCTCAGCCAAGAGCGGTCAAGGCATCACCGAACTGCTCGATGCCATCTGCGAGCGACTGCCTGCACCCAAGGGTGACCCTGAAGCAAAAACGCAGGCGCTGATTTTCGACAGCGAGTATGACGATTACCGAGGCGTCATCACATACTTCCGATTGATGAATGGGAAGCTGTCGCTGGGTGACAAAGTGCGCATGATGCGCGCGGGTCGCACGTATCAAGCCACTGAGTTGGGCAAGTTCACGCCTCATATGACCCGGATGAAAGGCCCGTTCTCCGCCGGTGAAGTAGGTTACCTCGTTGCAGCCATCAAATCGCTGGAAGATGTCAACATTGGTGACACGATCACGCTGGATGCTCACCCGGCTGACCAGGCGCTACCCGGCTATCAGGAACCACAGCGCATGGTCTTTTGCGACTTCTACCCCACCGGCGAGACGCAGTTTGAAACGATGCGCGATGCCATCGAAAGACTTCACCTCAACGATGCCTCATTTACCTTTGCCCCGCACCACTCCGACGCGCTGGGATTCGGCTTCCGTTGCGGTTTTCTGGGAATGCTCCACATGGAGATCATCCAGGAAAGGCTGGAGCGCGAAAGTGAAATCACGCTCGTGCAGACCGCGCCGACGGTGACATATGAAATCCTTAAAACCGATGGCGAGGTGATCGAAATCACCAACCCGGCAGACCTGCCTGACATGAGTATCGTCCGCGAGATCCGAGAGCCGATCGTGAGCGTGGAGTTAATCACGCCCAATGAGAACATCGGCGACATCATGAAACTCTGCGACAGCCGGCGAGGCACATACAAGAAACAACAGTTCCTTTCAGATACCCGCCAAATTCTGGATTATGAACTACCCCTGGCTGAGATCATTTACGACTTTTACGACAAGTTAAAATCCATCACGCGTGGCTACGGCACGATGGATTACCAACTCACTGGTTTCCGCAAGGACACCCTGGCGAAGATGGATATCCTGGTCAACGGCACCAAAGTGGATGCGCTGTCAGTGATCGTGCATCGCAGCAAGGCGGAGCAGCGCGGCCGGGCCTTACTGGCACGGTTGAAGAAGGAAATTGATCGTCACATGTTTGAAATTCCGCTTCAGGCGGCGATTGGTGGGAAGATCATTGCACGCGAGACGATCAAGGCCATGCGCAAGAACGTGACCGCCAAATGCTACGGCGGTGACGTCACTCGAAAACGCAAACTGTTGGAAAAGCAGAAGGAAGGCAAACAGCGCATGAAACGTGTCGGCAGCGTGGACATCCCGCAGGAAGCGTTCATGGCAATCCTGGATACGGGGGAGTAATACGCAGAACCAATCCTTTTATCTTTGCCTCAATTTATAAAAAAGTACGTTTTATGTCTTGATTTACACTCTGGGGGTCAGTAGCATATAGATTGAGAGAAGACTTCCGTTTGATTTACCTTTTTGGAGAAGAGGAGAAGAGAGATGAAAAAATACCTTGTTATGGCTTTGTTGGTTGTCTGCGGGTTGGCGGCACAGACTTTTGCTGCAGTCAAAACCGCTGAGGGCGACTTCGTATTCAATTTCTACTTTGATTCTGCGGTCATCACGTTCAGTGATGGTTCGACAGACGATGCCTTGTTTTGGGGTTTTGATGGCTTGGAGATTCCTGAGATTGATTTTCTCACCTCAGGTGTGTTTGCCACAGACATTGGTGGTGGCAGTGCATCGGGAAACTTCGACGCCACGATCAATGGTGAACAGCTTGACGATTTTGCAAATCTCTATAGTTATTTCACACCGGGTGATGTGATGCAGATCACATACTCAGGTGAGGCCATGTCAGATACGCCAAACTCGATTCAAAACGTCAGTGTGGTCGTCGACCTGACCAGTAGTTTCGACACGACAGGGATCGGTCTTGGGCCTGATGAAACATTGACGCTTGGATTCAGTGTTGATTATGACCTGAGCACCACGCTGAACAACGCACTACCTTTGCCTGATGGTGGCGGTAGCGGTGCTGTAGTCGGGGCAGAAGTGGCTTTTGAAATCTCTTCGGATACGCAGCTTTATTCAGACCCAGCAATGGTTGACACTGCCTTTGGTGATTTACTGAACGATACCCCCACCATGCCCAGTGAATCGAACGGATTCTTCTTTGATGCTGAATTTGGTGATGAAGATTACTATGGCGAAATACGCTGGGATACCAACCTGTTTGTGGGTGTCAGCACGGGTGTGCCTGAGCCCGCAACCTTGAGTCTGCTGGCTTTGGGTGGGTTGGCGTTGCTTCGGCGGCGTTAATCAATGCTGGGGGGATGGGTGCCTGCAAAACAAAGTAGAACTGGCTTCACAAACGAGAGAGGGAAATGATGGAAACAGTAAGACTGAGAGCTTATGCCGCGTCGATTCAGCAACTTCGACTCAACGTGTTGATCGCTATTGTCTGTGTCATGGCAATTTTGCTTGTGGTTCAGCCGCGCAATGCGTGGGCCAACTTTGTTGTGCAGCCATGGATTGAAAGTGATGTCACGGAAATACCTGACAGTGGCGGAAGGAAGTTCTACTTTGATCCATTCAATGGTGAATCGCAGTCCCTGAACCTATCGGTCGATAACGGATCACTCGTTTTTGCAGGACGAGATGACCAATTCATCACGGCTGGACTCTACAAGACCAGTGATGTCGCAACAATCGACAGGATTTTTGACGAAACGACAGTTGGGCCGCTTGGTTCAACAGGTTTATATTCAGAGAATTACCAGTACCGCGAAGGCAATGTGGCTTTCGCAGGCAACATCGGTGGTGGCACTCAGGGCGTTGCCCTGTGGGATGGTACGAATTTTTCAACCATCGCCCAATTCGGTGATGTGGTTAGCCCATACAACCTGCAGGGATTCAGCCAACCTTCACCAAACGCGGACGGCGTCGTCAGTTTCCTCGCTACAGACTCAGGATTCCGCAACAACGTCTACCTGAATGACGGCACGAATACAACAGCCATCGGTGACCGAAATTATTCGCCCAGCTCAGGTACGATGTCTGGCGGATCAGTTATTTACTACCAGCCCACCCCCTCATTTGACCCACAGATTGTCAAGTACACGCCCGGGACAGGCAATCAAGTCATGGCCGACATCACGACGCCTGTCATCGGCAGGGGAACCACGATAGAAGACGTTCAGACTCCTCTTTCCGTGCGCACGGATCGCGCTGTGTTTGTCGGGTTTGAATCAGATGGGAAACAGGGGGTCTATCAGATTCTGGATGGCTCTAACATGGTATCCCCCTTCGTCACCACCTTGGTTCAAGGACCGAGTGGTTCGAATTTCACTTACTTTGAAGAAGTTGCTGTAGGTGAAGAAGGTAACGTTCTCTTCACGGCTCAGGAAGGGGGAAACACTGCTCTTTACCTACGTCTGGCCGTTGATGCAACTCCTCCTCAAAGAGTTATTGGTGTCGGTGATGAGATCGATGGCAGAACTGTCACCAGTGTCAACGTCACAAAAGACTCATTCGATGGTGAAATTGGAGCTTTCTACGTTTCGTTCGACAATGAGAAAGCAGATATTTACCAGATTGAAGTCAGTTCCGGTCTTCCAACCCGCGGCTTCTTGGCTGCTAGCTCGATTGTCCATACGGACTCTGGATTTGTCCGTGGCATTTCTGCGCCGCAGGTTCAGAACATCACAGAAATCGAAGAGACTATCGATTCACCCACCTTTGCTCGTTCCTCTCGCACGCTTTCACCCGTTTATCTGCTAGGTCCGCCTGCTGCGGGGGACGCGCCTGTCACAATAGCGGACAACTACGCGCGAACAGAGGTTGAAGCCTTCGAGGAAACCGTGCCGTTCTTCCCAGGTGCAGTTGGCCCCGTAGTCAAAGCGCGTAGTTATGCCCAACTGATGGAGGCATATCGTGGTGATTTGGGCGATGCGGATCTTGCCAGAAGCGAAGTGTTTGATGAAGTCAAGGCAACTGGAAAGGCAGTCTCTTACTATCGTGCCGCAGGAACACCCGGTGAGACTGTGCCTGTGAATATCTCAGGTGCATTTACTGGCATCATCACGCTAGCGGATCCGCAGAGTTTCAATGGTTTGTTTGTTGAACCCGAAGCAAGTGTGAGTCTTAAACTTTCTGTGCATGCCAACGGTCAAAATGTGGTCCTGTTTAATGGTGCAGTCGAGTTTGAATCAGCAGGCGTGTTCGATTTGCTTGATTTTGACATTCGTGAGCCCATCTCCCAGAGCATAGAAATCAGTGAGTTTGGCGATACCTTCTTTTTCCGCGAGATCAGTTCGCCAACCGGAACTGCTTACGAAGTACAGGTTTCGCTAGTGAGAGATGACGTCTTTGGTGATGATACTGTTGTTCAAGTTGGCGACTTAATTGCCTTGTCTGTGGAATTAACGACAAACGTCTGGGATGTCAGAGGCAGGTCATTTTTTGACGAGCCTGAAACATTCAAAGGATATGCCGAAACGGTGTTTGCCAATTCCAATTTCTTCTCGACCTTTGAAGGGGTCGCTTACAGCAACGAACCGGGTCAATCTCTCGTGCTGATTCCAGAACCAGCCAGTCTGAGTCTGTTGGCACTAGGTGGGTTGGCGTTGCTTCGTCGTACGACTGCCTGATTGGGCAGCTTCACATGCCAAGCAGTTTCTCAACGAAGTGAATGTGCACCTCGGCTGAGCGGAAGTTGCCATTGCGCATCAGTTCCGCCTGCAGGGGAATCGTTGACTTCAAAGGTGCGATCTTGAACTCACCCAGAGCCCGGCTCATGGTGTTCAATGCATCCTCGCGTGTGTCACCAAAGGTCAGCAGCTTGGCAATCATCGAATCATAGTTTGGCGGCACGCGATACCCCGGATAACAATGCGTATCCACACGAACGCCCGGCCCGCCGGGCAATTCCAGATGCTCAATACGCCCGGGACATGGGGCAAAGTTCATAGCCGGGTCTTCCGCGTTGATCCTCGCTTCAATGGCGTGGCCTCGCCTTTTGATGTCGCGCTGCCTGAAAGGCAACGGCTCTCCAGCGGCAATTCGAATCTGAGCCTTGACAATGTCGATGCCTGTAATCAGCTCCGTCACCGGGTGTTCCACCTGCACGCGTGTGTTCACCTCCATCAGGTAGAACTGCTTGTGCTTGTCCATCAGGAACTCAACGGTCCCGGCAGAGTAATAGCCTGCTGCCTTGCATAGTCGAACCGCTGCCTTGCAGACTTCCGCACGCTGGTCATCATCAAGCACCGGGCAGGGCGCTTCTTCGATAAGCTTCTGGTGTCTGCGCTGCATGGTGCAGTCGCGTTCAAAGAGGTGGACGACATTGCCTTGCTGGTCGCCGAGTATCTGCACTTCCACATGCCGGGCATCTTCGATGAATTTCTCGACGTAAACGGTGGCATCGCCAAACGCGCTCTGCGCTTCAGCCATGGCGTTGTTGATGGCCGTGCGCAAAGCACCGTCATTGTGCGCCACGCGCATGCCCCGGCCCCCACCACCAGCTGCAGCTTTGACAATGACCGGGTAGCCAATCTTGCGGGCGATTTCCATGCCCTGCTTTTCGTTCTCAATCTTTCCTTTGGAGCCTGACGCGGTGGGCACCTTCTGCTCCAGAGCAATGGCCCGGCAGGAAACTTTGTCTCCCAGCTTGCGCATGGCTTCAGCGGACGGGCCGATGAACTCGATGTTGCACGAGCGCACCACCTCGGCAAAGTGAGCGTTCTCCGCGAGGAAACCATAGCCGGGGTGAATCGCATCCACGTTGGTCACCTCAGCCGCACTGATGATGCGGGGGATATTCAGGTAACTTTCCGCAGCAGCAGGTGGGCCGATGCAGATCGCATGGTCAGCCAAGCGAACATGCAATGAGTCCGCGTCTGCCTTGGAATAGACCGCGACCGTCTCAATGCCCATTTCACGGGCGGCGCGGATGATGCGTACCGCGACTTCACCTCGATTGGCAATCAGAATCCTTGAAAACATGGAACGTTTATCTCCGCAAAACCTGGTGCAGGTTTCACCAAAGGGGTCAAAAGGTCAGGCCTTGATCCGGAAAAGCGGTTGGCCGAACTCAACAGCATCGCCATTGGCAACCAGCACTTCGGTCACCGTCCCCTTCTTCTCTGCCTTGATCTCATTGAAGACTTTCATCGCTTCGACAATGCAAACGACCGTATCTTCATCGACCGTGTCACCGACGGAAACAAACGGCGGCGAGTCAGGATTCGAGGCCGCGTAGAAAGTACCCACCATCGGGCTATCAATCGTCGGGCCCTCAGCAACCGGTGCTGCTGCGGGGGCAGACTCAGCCGAAGTCGGCGCTGCCTGGTTGGCGACAGGCTGAGCATGAGACATGGGAAGCGGCGAAGGCATGGCTGGTGAGGTATGCACCACATGAGGATGGTCATTACCTCCTCGTTTGAGGTGCACCTTCTCGCCATCGTCTTCGAGGTTCATCTCGGTCAGCTCGTTGTCGGCCATGAGCTTGACCAAGGACTTAAGTGTCTTCAAATCAATCATATTGCTTGCGTCTCTTGTATGTCCCTATTCGGGCAGGAACCAGTGAAACCCGGGGGTTCCAAGGCGTTAAAGGATCGCCGAATCAAGCGACTTGGGCAAGTCGGTGGTCAGATTACGATGGCCTTTGTCGGTGACGAGGATGTCGTCTTCGATGCGCACCCCGCCGATGCCGGGCAGGTAAATGCCTGGCTCAACCGTCACGATCTGACCGGTCTGCAACGCGCCTTTGATGGATGCAGCCAACCGCGGCTGCTCGTGGATGTCCAGACCGATGCCATGCCCGAGGGAATGGCTGAATTCCTTGCCGTACCCGGCTTTGGTAATGATGTCCCGCGCGATCTTGTCCACCTCCGCCATTTCTACGCCCGGACGGATGGCTTCTATCGCAGCCAACTGGGCATCGAGCACCACCTGATAAATCTCGCGCAGCTTGGGCTTCATGTTGCCGAAGGCGAAAACCCGCGTCATGTCTGAGCAATAGCCTTGGTAGCGCGCGCCCCAGTCGATCAGGACGATGCCTCCCTTGCGCAGTTTCGACTTGCCCGGGATCGCGTGGGGCAAGGCTGCGTTGGCATCGGCAGCCATGATGGTCGGGAAACTTGGCCCATCCGCGCCAAGTCGGCGCATCTCGTATTCCAGCAGACCGGCTGCCTCGAATTCCGACATGCCGGGCTTGAGTTGTTCGAGCAAGGCACGCAATGCCTGTTGCTGAATCTTACCTGCTTTCTGGATAAGCTTGATCTCGTCGTCCGTTTTGAAGGCTCGTTGATCAAACAGACCATCGTCTACATCTTTGAGTCGCGATGCCCCGATGTGTTTGGCCAGTTGTTTACGCTGGGTAATGGTGAGATAGTCCGACTGCAAAGCCAGGCTGGACCACCCTCGTTTATCCACCACCTGGCAGGCTGTTTCGGCCAACGATTTGGTGCGCATGATCTCCTTTGCCTGCGGCGCTTCACGCTGAATCTGCTCCTCAAATCGACGGTCGCTGAGGATGATCGGCTTACCTGACTTGCCAACCAGCAGCCATGAATCATCGCCCACAAAACCTGCGAGATAGCGGATGTCCACGCTGTTGCTCACAAGCAAGGCATCGACCTGCCAATCCTCCATGCGTTCACGGAGTTGCCCAAGTCGTGGTGCATGGGGGCTGGCGCTTTTCGCTTGTCCTGACCGCTTCACTACACCTTTTTTACGCGCTGGTTTATTCGTTGCTCTTTTAGCCATGCGAACATGATACAGACAGGCAACGAAACACTCATAACATCAGGGGAACTTCACATGACTCATGATCCGAATGGTGTGAAAAGGATGCGTTGTCATGCTGTCGTAAGACGGCAGTTGAGTAACTCAGAAAGGCGCGTCGCCATCTGATGCAGGCGGTTTTTACGCGCAGGCCGATCCTTCACTTCTGCCAGAATGTATTGCTTGTGGTCTGTCTGTTCAGTTTTCGCATGCAGGACCAATTGGACATGCTCCTGGCCGTTGGGCTTCTGGATTCGGGACTCAGAAAGGTGCGTCACCTGATCGTGCGCGACTTTCTCATCGTGATAAGGAAGTTCGATCATGTCCTGATCGGTGGGGACGATGAGTATCGATCGCCGTTTGAGATCAACATTGTTAAATGCATAGCTGTAGAACATGGTGATGAAAGCAAATAAAGCAATGCAGATCACGACAAAGCTGGCAAATACACCAAATCCGGGATTTAATAAAATAAATAATACAAGAATCGCCACCGCGACCACCGCAAGGATCGTCAGCAGATAACCAACCACCTCCCGGCTACGTGTCCAACGGACTAAGTGATAGTGGTTGCCACTTTTTGATAAATACAGGCCGGATTCGACGGTCTTCTCAGCAGCCTGCTTCTCTGCCTGTGCGATGACTTTAGATTGATCTTTACTTTGCTTTTGCTCTTGATTCTGCACGATATTCACCATAGGTTGATGTCATTGACCTATGGAATACTAGGCAGCACAACAAAGAATACCTCATCAGGTTTCGATTTTGTAGATCGCTGGTCATAGCCGTTTTAAGTGGAAACCACCATCGACGTTGAAGACTTCACCGGTTGAAAATGGGAACTTCGCTTCTGCGATGGCTGCAACGGCGTTGGCGATGTCTTCAGGTTTCCCCCAACGTCGGATAGGGGTGATGCCTTCTTCCAGAATGAGCTTATCGTACTTTTCCTTGACACCTGAGGTCATGTCGGTAGCGATGATGCCCGGACGGATTTCATATACGTTGATGCCATACTCAGCCAGTCGGCTGGCATAAAGCTGGGTCATCATGCCGATGCCTGCCTTGGCCAGGCAATACTCCGCCCGATTGGTGCTGGCAGCATAGGCGCTGATCGAGCCGATGTTCACAATCGCTGCCGGCGGCTCATTGTCCCCCGCGTTAGAAGCGATCATGTGGTTGGCCACCCGCTGCGTCAGAAAGTAAGGCCCGCGCAGGTTGGTATCCAACACAAAATCGTAACTTTCTTCAGGCATCTCCAGCATGTCCGCGCGAATTTTCGGCGCGACACCCGCATTGTTGACCAGTAAATCGATAGGCCCGAATGCCTCCTCAGTCGCTGACAACAGTTTCTCATGATCGTCAATGCTGCCAATGTCCGCCTGAACGGTGATGGCTTCACCACCCGCCTGCTTGACCAGGTCGGCGGCTTCGTCGGCTGCATCGCGATTGCTGTTGTAGTTGATCGCAACCTTGCTGCCCAGTTCCGCCAAGGCGACGGCAATCGCCCTGCCAATGCCTCGGCTGCCACCTGTCACAATCGCTGTTCTTGCTGACGCAATCTTCATCCTGTTCCTTTCATTTCCCCGCCCCGTGATTTCCTACGCAAATGTCATCAAACTAAAGATAAAAAGTTGGGTACTTGCCTTTCGTTGCCATCCGCTGAATCAGCAGCGCCAACTCAAGCAGGTGATAATCGCCCCACATTGAGCTTTCGCCGTTGGCCACCTTGCTGCCTTTAGGCACATAGTCCCAATGGTTAGGCCAATGGTAAATCGAATGCAGTAACAACCCCTGATGTGACTTCTTCGTACTCAGATAAGGCTCAGCAAAAAGCGTCTGAGCCACCCCCAGCCCCGCAGCCAGATACTTCTTGCCCTTGGCCGTCCCGAGGTAATTACCCAGGCGGATCAACCCCTGAGCTGCAATCGCAGCGGCTGAGCTATCCACCGGCTCGTGATCGTTGTAAGGGTCGGCAGGTCTGTCGCGCCAATCGCCCAGCTTATGCAGGTTCGGTGCCCCATCGTCCCAGTAAGGGATGCCGTCCGCAGCCGTGACATCGTTGATCCAATGCTCACAGGTTTCGATGGCCGCCTGTTCGTACACCTTCGCTACATCATTCTTATTCATCCCCACGGATTTCTTGAAATCACCGGGCGAAATCGTTTTGAAAAACTCCAACTCTTCTGCATAGCCCAGCACCGCCCACGACAAGCCACGCGTCCAGGTGCTGAAAGGCGAGTACCCCTGTTGCGTGCTTCGGCAACGGAAGCAGCCATCATTGCGATTGAAGATCGCTTCATGCGCGGTTCTGCCGGGCACGTCATACGTGTGTCCACTCTTGCCATGAAAGACGATGTATTGATTCGTTGCCAGGCCGTGCAAGACCAGCCGCTTCAGCAGGTCAGCCGCACGGTCACCTTCATGCATAAGCACATGTCCAAGTTGCCAGGCCACACCAAGGATGCGCGTGGTGCGCATGGTGTCGACAAACAGCGAGTGAGGTCCGTTGAAGCTGTAGATGTACCCCAAAGCAGATGCATTGGCCGACAAAGGCGAAGGCTTGTCCACGCGGATGCCCTGCCAGCGAGCAGCCTGCACTGCTCCACTCGCTGCGATGGCATTGCTGTACGCGACTTCTTCCCAGCCATCGTACTTCATGCGTTTCTCTTTGAGCAGACGAAGCAGGTTGCCATACGTGGAGAGATTGTTGAAGCCGTGGTCATGCACACCGATGTGTGTGACATGAGGCAGCATGTGCTTGATCGTCCGTCGCTTGCCCAGTTGGATGAGCTTGTCGTCGTCCAGTCCATCGCCAGCAAGAATCATGCAGCCGTACTGGAAACCCTGCGTCCACTCCGTCCAGCCGCGGGTGGTGTATTTGCCTGCTTCGGTGAAGACTGGCGTCCCCTTCTCCACATCCCAGGCCTTGTCGAGAGACTTGGCTTTATTCGCGGCCAGTTTGAACACCTGCTCCACGCCGGGCAGCAATGACTTGGCTGAAAGTTTTGGATCAATCTGCATGTTTCGTTATTTCCTTATGTGTGTGCTCGATGGACAAGCCCCGTCGGCTCAAGCTTGCCTGTCGCGTCACCTTACTTGCCATACACTTTTTCAGGGTCGAAGACTTTTTCTTCCACGGTCGTTAACTCACCAGTCGCCTCAGCAGTACGATAGAAGCAAGTCTGGTAGCCGACGTGGCAGGCAGGCCCACCTGCATCGCAAAGCAACAGCACCGTGTCCTGGTCACAATCCACCCGTGCTTCGATGACTTTCATGACGTGACCCGAGCTTTCACCCTTGACCCACATCTTGTCTCGGCTGCGGGAGTAGAACGTGGCTTTGCGCGACTCGAGCGTGTTCTGCAACGCGGCTTCATTCATCCACGCCATCATCAACACCTGGCCCGTAGCCATGTCCTGCACGATGGCTGGCACCAGTTCCTGCTCGTTGTATTTCACATCCAGCTTGTTGCCGGTCTCGCGATTGTTGTCACTCATGATGTTGCTCGATGACTCATGGGGTGTAGATGGCTGTTCCAAGTAAAGGCGGGATTATATCTCGCCTGAATCGGTTGTCGGTTCGCAGCCAAGCCTTGCAGCGTCTATACTTTGGCTCAACCAACTGGAAAATGTAAGGAAAATCATGGCAGAAGGCGAAGCCCCCAAAATTCATATCGACTCCGACTGGAAAGCAGAAGCCCAGAAAGAAAAGGAAAAACTGGCGCAGGAATCCAAGCAACGCGAAACGCAAGGCGGCCAGTCCGGCATGCCTGAGAAGCTGGATTTCAACATGATGGTGCAGTCCATGGCCACGAACGCGGCCTTCGCCCTGGGCCTGATTCCTGATCCCAATTCAGGTCAACGCATCCTCAGCATCGACCTGGCCAAGCACTACATCGACATCCTCGGCATCATCGAAGAGAAAACCAAAGGCAACCTCACCGACGAGGAAACCAAAACGCTTTCGGGCACACTCAACGATCTGAGGCAGGCTTTTGTCGAGATGGCCAAGGTCGCCCGTGAACAGGCAGCCAAGCAGGGACAAGCTGGCGCACCCGGCAACATGGGTGGCATGCCAAACGATATCCCCGGCAGCAACCCCGGCGATATCCAGCCCGGCCCGGGCAATATTCAGATGCCTTGATTGATCGCCCCACTCAAGTGATCTTTTTTTGCTCCCCACGAGACGTAACCGTGAGGGAGCGTATGCTGCGGCCAAAACTCTACAATACATGACGTGACTCACCCCGCACGTCAAGAAATATCCCCGCATCAACTGCTCCTTGTCGCAGTGCCAGTGTTAGCGTTTATCCTCGCGCTGTTGGCGGCCCGGCCTGATCAGGTCGGCGTGCACGATGACTCGATCATTTACCTGCAAAACGCAGAGTCGCTGTCGCAAGGGCGAGGCCTGGCAGTCCCCTCCTTCCCCGGCGAACCACAAGTTGCCAAGTATCCACTCGTGACCACGCTGCTCTTTGCCAGCGTCGCCTGTCTGGGCACCGCACCCGGCCAATGGGGCATGCAACTCATCTTCATTTTGCAGGCTGGTCTGTTCGCAGCATCTGTAGCAGTGTTTGTCAATGCGGCCATGCCTTTGCTTGGTGCAGGGGTCGTGCAGCGCGCAGTCGCTGCCTTTCTCCTCGGCATGAATCATTGGCTGGTTGTCCTAGCCATCTCACCCTTGAGCGAGGCGGCCATGCTCTTCGTCCTCGCGCTGCTTTGCTGGGTCTTGCCGCGCTATCTGGATCAGCCTTCGCGCGGCAGGTTGATGCAACTGGCTGCGCTGGTCGCGCTGAGCATCATCACGCGCTCAGTGGGCGTCGCCTTCCTCGTTGGCGCGATCATCATCCTGCTCAGCCGAAAAGATTACCGCGCTGCTGGTTTCACATTCCTTACCTCGGCCATCGTCACGGCTGGCGAACGAATGGCCCGATTGCTTATCACTTCTTCTCACGCTTCCACGGAATCACCTTTCGCATTGCCCGTTTACTACCAAGGCTATCGCTTTCACCTGAATTACCTGCTGGAGCCAGCCAATCTGGCGCAGGTGGTCGGGCATAACCTCATGTTAGGCGGACGCACGTTCCTGGAGTTCGCCTTGCCGAACGTCAGCCTGGCTGATGGTTGGACGCAAGGCAATTGGGCGATCAGCCTGATCGGTTGGTTCATCATCGTTGGGTTAACCGTGCTGTTTTGGTGGGGTAAACATCGCCGTGCTTTAGCGTGCGTAATGGCATGTTATGTCGCCTTGCTTTTGATCTGGAGTTGGCCTTTCTCGACGCGGTTCTGGCACCCAGTTTGGCCTTTGCTTGTCGTCGGTAGCGTGGCCGCGATCAGTCAATTGCAATGGAAGCCGGTGCGCCGTCTCGCGCTGGCGATCGCCTGTCTGATTATTCTCATCAACGCGTGGGCTCTTTTTAACACCATCATGGATCGATTCGAACCATTGGTGACCCAATACGAGAGTGCTTACACAGCCGGGCAATCACAACCAACCAAAACCGACGATCCATTGACCGCTTATGTTGTGGTTCAAGCCTGGGCGTCATCCTCGGCTGGCCCGCGCGAGCAGGATGTGCTACTCGGCGGGCAAATCACGCAATGGCTTGCACGCAAGGCCGAGTGCCAAGGCCTTTGGCTGCGCACACTTGCAGGTGACCAAGCCATGCTGGATCGCTACTTCCGACCTGCCAGCATCCTCAAGCCCGATGCCATCGCCCATCAACAAAGTGAGTTGGTTCACCAATTGAAACTCTTGCAAGCCTCGCTACCCGACAACGCCAGGATCTATATCGTGTCCCCTCTTGATCCCGATCCTGCCATGCTGCGGGTGATCCACATCCTGCATGTCTCTGGGCAACTGCAACATCTGCCCGTCGTGCAAAATGAAAACATCAATGTGTATCAATACACGGGACTGGCGAAGTAACATGACAATCACCACACGGCATCTCGAAGCTGTTGCTTCTCATTCCCCAGCCGCAGCTTGATCCAGATACCACGTCAGATTGCCAGACTCAGGCTTGATGCCTGTGATCGGCAGCGCCTGCACATCCTGTCCAACCATCGCGATGCAGTGACTGACCTTTCGCATCGTCTCGCGTTTCTTTTGCCCGGTCACAAGCACCGCTATGTTGTGCGCTGCATTGATGATCGGGTAAGTCAGCGTAATCCGGGCAGGTGGCGTGACATGTTCGCCATCATTATTCGCGACCCATGCGCTCTGCTCAGCCAGCGCGGGTGAATGAGGGAACAGGCTGGCGGTGTGGGCATCGTCCCCCATCCCCAGCAGGACAAAATCAAGCTTGGGATAGTTGGCCGTGTCCCCCAATTCTTCTCGTAAATCCTGCTCATACGCAGCAGCGGGATTCGCCAACTCCGTGGGCACGGGATGTACCGATTCCTCCAGCAAAGGCACATGATTGGCCAGCGTCTCGCAGATGAATCGAAAGTTACTTTTTTCATGGCCAAGAGGCACGCGCCTTTCATCGACCAGCCAGATGTGCATCCGCTGCCAGGGCAGATCGCGATATGCCGGGTCGGTCACCAGCCTGATGAAGAAAGGCTCAGGTGTCGAACCGCCTGACAAGGCAACGTCCACACGCTCCCGTTTGACCACCGCTTCACGCACGATATACGCAAAGGCGTCCGCCAAACTGCCGACCAGCGCATCGACATCTTCTTCAATGACAACCTGGCCGGGCAATGTCGTTTGCAGTTGATTCATCACATGCTCCTCGTTTCACGCGATAATATAAGGACATGCTGGATCATGCTGAAGCACCAACTGACACGCCAAACGATGCTCATATGCAGCTTCTTCACTTCCTTCACGAGCGCGATATCAACTGCCCGACCTGTCAGTACAACTTGCGGAACCTGACCAGCGACAGCTGCCCGGAGTGTGGCGAAGTAATCGAACTTCGCATCGGAGGTACCAGCGGAATGCGCACATGGGCGTTGGTCGGCGTCATCGGCACAGCGCTTGGCTTGGGATTTCAGGTCTCGCTGGTGCTGCTGATTTTGGGCTTGCTTGTTGCCGATGGACGACACATGCCCGATACCATCATGGTCTATCTCCTTATTGGCGCCGGTTTTATTTTCTTTGAAACTGCTCTGTTAATCGGTTGGCTGTATTCCCACAACCGTTTTGCAAGAAAAAGTCATCAACTGGTGCAAAGTGTCTCCATCATTCTTTGTTTAATCGCCGCGTTGCTGGGCATCTTCAGCATTGTGTATCTCGTTAATGTGCCCTAGAGCGTGCTCAAGGCATTGATCACGGGGTGCCACAGTTTGACCGAGTCCGCGAGGCAAACTGTGTTGACGATGGAAAGCCATAACGCGACGGCATCCACACACCTTGCGCCCTTCTCGCGAAGCTCGAACGGCGTCAAGGCGTGGCACCCAAGACGCTACGATTGGACCCGTCCTCCCCTAACACAACCGCCGCACCTTTTGGCGCGGCGGTTGATGGTTACAAATTGTCAGCGATCACTCGCTGTTTCACCTTACAGCTTGAACTGGCCCACCAGACGGCGTAATTCCTCAGCCTTGCCCGACAACTGTGTTGTCGCCGCCGAGGCCTGTTGGGTGCCTTCGTTGGTTTGAGCTGTCACCGCATTGATCGACTCAATGCTACGCGACACCTGCTCGGCTGCAGCGCTCTGTTCTTCCGCTGCCGCTGCAATCGACTGAATCATCGCGGCCACCTCACTCGCACTGGTCACGATCTTCTTCAGACTTTCACCTGCCACCTGAGCTTTTTCAACACCTTGCTTAACCTGATCTGTGCCCGTGTTCATGCGTTCAACGGCTGTGCCCGTTTCCGTCTGGATCGCCTGGATACTTTCTGCGATCTCTTCCGTCGCCTTGGTCGTGCGGTCAGCCAGTTTGCGCACTTCATCCGCCACCACTGCGAAGCCTCGGCCATGCTCGCCAGCTCGGGCTGCCTCGATCGCCGCATTCAAAGCCAACAGATTCGTCTGGTCGGCAATGTCATTGATGACATCAATGACCTGGCCGATCTGTTCGCCACGCTTACCCAGTTCCTGAACACTCTTGGCACTGGAGGACACGGCTTCGTCGATGGACTGCATGCCCACCACCGTCTCAGCCACGACCTGGCCCCCTTCTTCTGCAGCCCGACCTGAAGCTTCGGCATTACCCGCAGCATCCGCACTCTTACGCGCCACTTCAACCACGCTGGCGCTCATTTCTTCAATGGCTGAACTCACCTGAGCCACCTGCTGCGTTTGTTCCTGCATGCCGGAAGATATTTCCTCAGAGTTTGCTGCAATCTCTGTTGCTGCACCAGCGACTTCGTCTGTCGCACTGGCAACCTGGGAGATAATGCCATGCAGTTTTTCAACGAAAGTGTTGAACCACTGTGCCAGTTCTCCTACTTCATCCTTGCTCTTGATCTCAATACGTTTGGTCAGGTCGCCTTCACCCTGGGCGATGTCCTTGATGCGGTCCACAATGACCTTGACCGGCTTCACAATGATTCGCGTGATCAGGTACGCTAACGCAATACCTAGTATGGAAACAATAACTAAGCCAACAATCATGATGTTCGAGGCTGTGGATAGAGCATTGACGGATGCCGTAGCTCCCTGCTCCGTTCCTTCGTTTCCAAGCTTGGCTGTATGCTGGGCAGTTTCAAGAACTATGTTACCAACATCAGTACGCTGTTTATTCAACTCAGCGAGTTTGCGAGTGAATGAGACATAAGATTCTATCTCATTTTTGTACTCATTACCGGCTTGGAAAATGTTGTCCAGAGCGGCTAAATCAGCTTCAAGTCGCGTGACTTTGCGGACCTTGGCTATCTCAACTTCAATATCCTTAAATTTTGGAAGAACACTGGCGACCTGCTCCACATCACGTAAGGCTTGACCTTTGAAGTTGTCAATACGGCAAGCATTACCCAGATCAATCACATTGTTGATCCCAGTCAGCTTGGTCATGCGTTCAGCCAATTGATCGTGACTGGCGTTTTCACTGATTTCCTTATCAAATGCCTGTTCCTGAGCTTTTAGAAAAGCGTAAGAAGCATTCATGAAGTCGCCTGCCGCCTTATCCATGTGACTTCGGATTTCAGCAATGCTGTTTTGAGCCGACACTGTCTCCTCAACGAGTTTGGTATATCGATCCAGATTGGTTCGAGCGTCCTTGGAGGCCTGCAGACGCTCGGGAAGATTATTGTCCTGAGCAATCTTGCCCACAATATCGATGTTTTCCGTGATTTTATTGATGAGTTCCTGCTGGCCCTCCAGATAATGTTCATCTCCAGTCAGCCCATACCCTCTTACCCCGTACATCAGCAGCAGGGAGTTGCGCTCCACTTCATTGCCGGACTTGACGGATGGTACCTGCACATATTGAAGGTTAGTTGCTGTCGTACTCACCCCCCACATCTGATAAATGCCCACAGCACCTAAGCCGATGGCCAGCAAAAGGACTAAGCCAAATCCCAAACCAAGCTTGATTCCAATCTTGAGATTACCAAACATGAGTTTACTCCCGCTACACACCAATAGATTTCAGTTCCCTGACAATGCCGGACGTTCAGCCGGTTGGCAGCACACGCACTACCATGTCATACGCACAGGAAACCCATCGGCACACTAATCCCCTGACTAGATGATCTGAAATATTTCAAAGAAAATAATTAATATTTTGATGATGATTATCCGGAACTAAAGCGATGCAAATGAATCAGATACCCTAAATTTCATTCCTTCACCGCTCCCAAAACAATCCCCTTCACGAAGTAACGCTGAACGAAGGGATACAGCACCAGAATAGGCAGGACTGTCACCATCACGGTCGCGGCCTGGAGACTTTCATTGCTGTACGAAGCCACATCCAAAGTCGCCAAGCCCTTCTCGATCATCTCCGTGTTGTTTTCCTTCACCACCCGCTGCAGGAACGTCTGCATCACCTGTTTGCTGTTGTCATCCACGTAAATCATGGCATCGAACCACATGTTCCAGTGAATCACCGCCGTCCACAACAACACGGTCGCCAACACAGGCTTCGACAAAGGCACATAAATCTGGAAAAGAATCCGCCATTCACTGGCCCCATCCATCACCGCTGCTTCATGCAGACTACGAGGCACGGTCATCAGGAAATTCTTCACCACGATGATGTTGAACGCGGTCAGCAGGATCGGCAGGATATAAACCATCCGCGTGTTATACAGGCCGATACCTTTGATCAGCAGAAACATCGGCACCATCCCGCCGGTAAAGATCATGGTGAAGATGATGAAGAAAGAAAGCGTCCGCCGGGCAGGCATGTGGGGCTGAGCCAGCGGATACGCAGCCAGACAGGTGAAGAACAAGGACAACGCTGTCCCCAAGATGGTTCGGAACAACGTGTTGCCATAGCCCATCCAGATTTCCGGATTCTGAAACACCATGCTGTAGCTGGTAAGCGTGGCCCCGGTGGGTATCCATGTGAATAATCGCTTCCCCTGAGACTCAAATCCCCATGTCACGCTCAGTGATACGAAGATCGTGTAAACGAATGGATATAGCGTGACCAGACCGATCACCAACAGCAGCCAAATATTGATAAGGTTGAAGATGGCCTCGCCGAGGGTTCGCCGATGCATTAGAACACCCCCAGTTCATTATCACTCATCCGCCGGGCAATGGAATTGACCAGCACAATCATGCCCAACCCGACGACGCTCTTGAAAAGTCCCGCTGCTGTGCCGACAGAGAAGTTAAGCAACTCCAACTGCCGCAGGACGTAGGTGTCGATGATGTCTGACCACTCATACACCAGCGGACGATGCATGTTGTAAACCTGATCGAACCCAGCGTTCAGGATATGCCCGACATTCAAAATAAACAGCGTGATGATCGTCGGCACCAACGCAGGCAAAGTAACATGCAGAGTCTGCTTCCAGCGATTGGCGCCATCAATCATCGCGGCTTCATAGAGCTGCGGATTAATCCCTGACAACGCAGCCAGGTAAATCACCGCCCCATACCCCACACTCTGCCAGATACCTGTCAGAATTAACACAAACAGGAACCAGGCGGGGTGTTCGAGGAAAGGAATTTTCATACCTATACCCGAATCAATCACTTCGTTCACAGGCCCATCCGCACTGAACACCAGTGCAAAGATGCCTCCCAGAATCACCCATGACAGAAAGTAAGGCAGGTAAGTCACCGTTTGAATCGTCCGCTTGTACCACTGCTTGCGCACTTCATTCAACATCAAAGCCAGCACAATCGGCGCAACAAAGCCAAACGACAAACGCAGCAGGCTGATGATCACCGTGTTGCGCAAAGCTCTCGGGAACTCATCTTCAGAAAACAACTTGGCAAAGTTCGCTAGCCCCACCCATTGCGAGCCAAAGATGCCCTGCTGTACCCGGTAATCCTTGAAGGCGATGACCGCGCCATACATCGGGGCATAATGGAAAATCAGAAAGAAAAGGATGCAAGGCAGAATCATCAGCCAAAGATCGCGCGAGCGTCGAAAGCGGTGTCGGCTTCGCCGGGCTTTCACAGGCGGTTGCTTGCCAGCAGCAGCAAGTGGCGCGGTCATCGGTGTCGGTGAATCAGGCCGGGACCAGTCACGGGAAGGGGTCGAAGTCATGGCCGATCCTCCGGCGCAGGCAAGTCAAGTTCCTGACGAATCTCGCGATAGGTATCCGCCATCTCTTTCGCTTCACGTAGTAACTGATCGCCCCCGCGTTCTTTCCATTCAGCCACGAACTGGTCAAACTCACTCAAGGGCACATCGCCGCGAATGAACCGGGCATACATGGTCTGCTGGTATTGGCGCAGGCCGGGCAATATCTCTGCCGCACTGGGCACCACATCAGGCTTGCCGAACGCATCCTGCATCGCCCATTTGGGTTTCTGATATTTCTCCTGAAAGACAATGGCCTTGGCTGGCAGGTCGCGTTCCTGTTCAGCCACACCACCCGAAAGCAACATGAAATAAGCCTGCCCGCGCATCATGCCCTCGCGCCTGGCCCCATATTTGCCGTCATAGGGCGGGATGAAAGTCCAACCGCCTTCCCAACCCCGGGCCGGATCATTGAACTGCCAATGCTCTCCACGACGGCCCATCCGCGCTTCGACGCCGACAATCATGTCGCTGCCTACCACCGGCTGGGCGTTGGCCATCTCCTCTTGCAGCAGCGTTTCCAACATGCCCAGCACCCGCGCCAACTTTTCGGGATCATCCGCGACCTGCCTACCGAAGCAGATGATGTTGCCCCCGGCGCTCCAGACTCTGCCGCCTCTGTCGCCGTCAGGTCCGATCGGGAACCATCCTGCAGCCAACCTGGCCTGCGGGTTGATCTTGCGTATTTCATTCACCAATGCGTTGTCATTGGTTTCATCAAACCGATCCCACCGGGCCATGTAGTTGATGTAACCGATGCGCCCCTGCTTGAACTTGCCTTCGAGTTGGTTGCCCTCCATCGCATCGCTGACAAACTCTGGGTCAATCAACTCGTCTTCATACCATCGATGCAGTGTCTCCAGCGTCTGCTTTGCCTCAGGGGTGATCCCACCCCAGACCACTTCCCCTTTTTCGTTATACTGAAAATCGAAAGGCAGACAGCCATACGCGCCAAAGACATCGCTGAAGGTGCTCCACCACCACTTGCTGATGTCGCCACTCATGCCATACGTGTCTTTGACGCCGTTGCCGTCCGGATCGTCATAACGAAATCGGCGCAAGGCTTCTTCCATTTCCCCCAGCGTCTGCGGCACCTTTTCCATACCGACATTCTCCAGCCAATCTGCACGCCAGATGCCGGGGCGCGGATAGATGCCCCCCATGTACTTGGTGGGTAGGCCATAATTCTTGCCCTGGTACTGACTGTAAAGCCAGGCGTGCGGCGCGTATTCGCGAAGCAGGCTGACAGCCGTAGGCGCGTGCTCTTTCAGCACTTCATAAGGAACCTCAGCCAGGAAGCCGTGATACACATCGCGCTGCAAGGTAGAAGGATCGTTGATCCAGATGACGTCGGGAATGTTGCCATCGGCAAACATCAGCGACTTCTTCTTGCGGTACTGCTCCGCATCCAGAAAGATCGGCTTGATCTCAATATTGAACCGTTCCTCCAGCTTGCGCTCGATCCATCCCCCCTCCTGAGCAGAGGCAAACGCGGGAGGCCCAAGCCAGGTGATCGTCAACTTTTCGCTGGGATCATCTTCTATCTGCGTGGGAATGCGCACCGCTTCAGGCTTGTCCGCACTCAGCCGATACCACTCACCCACAGCCGTGACGACTGCCATCATCAGCAGGACAAATGCGATCACAGGGACGACAGGAGAAACACGCATGACAGCCAAAAAACCTTCAGTCGAGTGAATGAGATCGACCGATGATAACGCGTCAGTCCAAAGGTTGCGATGCCCGGCGCAAACGATCATTGATCGCCGCGCCCAAGCCATGCATCGGCACACGATGGGCAATGATTCGTGAGCAATCCGTCGTGTCCAGCCGACGCATCGCAGCAAAGAGATTCGCAGCCGCCTCCTTCATGTCGCCGTTTGCAGATAAAACCTCGACACGCATCGCGACTGCACGCAAACTTGCTGCAGCCGGCTCATCAAACCCCAACCCAGCCACTCCTTCGCGAGACAAATCCCCGACCGCTTTCTTTAGTGATGCCTCATCCAATTTATCCAACAGAATCATACCTGTTCGAGGCGCGTAATGTCTTTGCGTCATGCCAGGTGAGGGCAGTGATGCTTTCTTCGCACCCCCATCAACCTGCTTGATCGGCTGAATCTTTCCAACAACCTTTTCCAACTCCTCAAGCGCCAAACCACCCGGGCGAAAGAGATGGCAACGCCCTTGCTCATCAAATCCAATCACGGTGCTTTCCACGCCAGTCTGGCATGGGCCTCCATCCAGAATAAAATCAATCTTGTCGCCCAAGGCTTCGCGCACATGCGCAGCCGTGGTCGGGCTGATCCCCCCAAACGGATTCGCACTGGGGGCAGCCAAGGGAACACCCGCGGCGCGGATCAACTCCCGAGCCAAGTCATGACCGGGCATGCGCACACCGACGGTAGGTAATCCCGCCGACACCAGGTCCGCCACTTCATCGCGTTTGGGCAATACCACCGTCAAAGGCCCCGGCCAAAATTGTTTCATCACTTGCCAAGCCCGGTCAGGCACATCGCACGCGACAAGGGTGAGTTGTGCCATCTCCGCGATATGCACAATCAGCGGATCAAAGCTGGGCCTTTGCTTGACTTCAAAGATACGGGCGATGGCTTGGGGATTGAATGCACTGCCAGCCAGGCCGTACACCGTTTCGGTCGGCATGGCCCCGATGCCCCCATCTCGAAGCATGGCCACGGCAGTTTGTAGATCAGCATCAATTGCAGGCATTGACGCATTGTGGCGAAGGGTTACGCCACAGGCAATTTGGCGTCACTGACGTTCAGCCGGCTTTGTTCTGGCGCTCCGTCGCGCGTTTAAGGGTTTCCTTTTCCTTCTCCGTCAGGTTGCCGACGCCTTCCTTTTTGACCTTGGCGAGTATGCGGTCGACTTCCTCTTCCTCTTCCACAGCTTTGCGTTGCTCACGCTCTGCCCGCTTGCGCTTCAAGGTGTCTGAAAAATCACCCGGCCCCCATGCTTCAGCGAAATTCAGCGACTTGGGATACCGGATCAACAGGTAGCCGAATGCAGCACCGCCGAGGTGGGCGGCTTGACCACCTGCATTATTGCCATGAAAGAAAACGGTAAGTGCTGCGATGCCTAAAAATATCAGGACCATCGTCCGCAACTTCATGGGAATGGGGGGGATCAGCAGTTGCACGGTTGTATTGGGCGCCACTACTGCCGCCGCTGCGAGGATGCCAAACAAACTGCCAGAGGCACCAACCAAATCCGCATTCACATCGAATGGAATGACGCGCGTCAATCCCAATGTCGAATAAAACCAGGCACCGGATGCACCGCATAATAGATAGAAAGCAAGAAACCGCCGGCTACCCAGATATCGTTCAATGATTGGGCCAAAGAAAAACAGACCAAGCATATTCATCGCGATATGCAAAAAGTCGGCGTGTAGAAACTGGTAGGTCACCCAACGCCAAAGTTGGCCGTGCGACACACCACCGGCATACGTAAATGCGCCCAAAGCTGTGAAATACTGCTTATTGGTAAAAATATCCATCACAAAGATGGCAATGTTGATAATCAATAACCACTTGACCATGTAGGTCATGCCACCACCCAGGCCGAACGAAAAGCCGCCACCCCCGCCAAAGCCACGCCCACCGCCATTGCCGCCGTACCCATAGCTGGCGTCGTCTCGGTTGTAATCTCTGTCGCGCCAACTCATGAGCCTGACTGCTCCTTCCACACAAACGTCCGATAATACAGCACCGCGGCAATGGTCTTGGCGTCCACAATCTCCTGCTGCTCGATCATTTGCATCGTCCTGTCAAGGGTACGCACATGAGCCGTAATTTGTTCCGTCACCTCAAGTTGCTGGCCGACAAGCGTTAAATCCCGTGCAACGAACACATGCAGAAACTCGTCGCAGAACCCCGGAGCCGAGTAAAACCCAAGCAAACGCTCGATCTGACCAGCCTGATACCCCGTTTCTTCGATCAATTCCCGTCCTGCCGCGTCGGCTGGCTGTTCATCCTCATCCAACGTCCCGGCAGGCAGTTCCCACAAATCACGATCAGCAGCCAGCCGATGATTGCGGATCAGCACCATCTCGTCCGGGGATACCAGAGGCAAAATCACCACGGCCCCGGGATGGCAGATGATCTCCCGCTGCTTGTCCGAGCCATCGTTAGTCGGTTGTGGCACCCGCCAGACATCAAACTTTTCAGTCTGAATCAGAGGTGTCCCGTGTTTGGGTTGCTGTCGAGGCATAGCGCTATTCTAAGGCAGTCATTTGCCGGGGAATGGATACTGTGGATCACAGAAGTTTCAGCATGGGATATTGCAAAAGAAAATAGAGCATTTCACGCGTCATTTCCTACTGGAGAACAAAGCCAACTCCCGCGACAATATCGCTCGATGCCTGACACCATCACCGATCCTGACAAGCAATGCATGGCCTGTGAATACTCATTCACAGGCCTGCCTAAGCATGGCCGATGCCCGAACTGTGGTGATCCCTACGACTTCACATCCCGTGTCACTGAAGCAAGTTTCCGCGATGTGCAATGCAGTAAATGCAACTACTCCCTGAAAGGCCTGGCCGACGAAGGCAACTGCCCGGAGTGCGGCAATGCTTACAACATCAACCAGCGGATCGGCATCCGGTCAAACTACATCATCCGCGACCGCATGCATCGTCGGTTTCGCCGATTCTGGTCATTCCCTCTGTTCATCCTCGCTGCGCTGTTCTTTTTTCTTGGCAGTTCATTGGCCTTGATGCAAGGCATGTATGGTTCGCTGCTGGGAGTGTTGTTCGTGTCCGGGACATTTCTCCTTGCTGGTCTGCTGCTTTACATGACAGGCAAACCGATCGAGGAAACAGAAAAAGAACGGCGAGGGCCGTTCTCTGATCGTGAACCATTTTGATTATTGCAGCCAACGCGAATCACACCCGGCCGAGATATTCCCCTGACTCCGTGCTGATCTTCACCACCTCGCCGTTATTGATAAACGGCGGAACGCGCGTCTTCAAACCCGTCTCGCAGATGGCTTCTTTGAGCTGGTTGGTCGCGGTCGCGCCCTTGATGCCGGGCGGCGTGTCCTTGATCTCCAACTCAACAGTCGGAGGCAGTTCCACGTTGATGACGTTGCCTTCGTAGACGTGAGCTGTCGCCACGGTATTTTCCTTCAGGTACAGCAGTGAGTCACCCAGTACATCATTGGGAATCGTGGACTGCTCAAAAGTTTCCTGATCCATGAAGACTGCCCCGCTGCCGTCGGAGTAAAGATACTCGACCTCGCGTTTGTCAATGACAGCCTGATCCACTTCCTCACTGCTGCGGAAGCGTTTTTCCTGATGGTTGCCGGTACGGGCGTTCTTCAATTTAGCCTGGACATATGCAGGCCCTTTGCCGGGCTTGACGTGTTCGGTTTTGATGACCAGCCAGACCTGCCCGTCCATTTCGAGCGCCTGGCCGTTTCTGATTTCTGAGCCTTTCATCGGGGTTCTCCTTTGCGTGCGGGCCGGTATTATGACAATCGCCAGCTTGACAGGCAATGATCATCGGGAAGATGTCAGGGCAAACGCATGTGGCTTGTAGGATGGGTTAGGCGAGTCTTCGAGCCGTAACCCATCACCGTGCGCATGCTTGGTCAAAGGTCTCATTGATGGGTTACGCTCCGCCAAGAGGCTTCGCTAACCCATCCTACCTCCAATGCTCAGCGCGATCTGCTCCTGAATTCTTTACATGCGTTCGCCCTGGGGAAGATGGCTGTTTGACTGTGACAGGTGCGTCAAGGGGTCTTGATCAGGCGGAAACTATCCAGAAACCGGGAAGCTTTTTCAGCCGCGGCTTCGTAGTCGTCATGCATCGCAACCACGAAATACTGCCTTTGCCCAGTCGTGACGATCCGCACAACTGCTTCAAACGTGCGCTCGCCCCGCTGAACCACCCCAGAATAAGTCTGGCCAGGCTCATCACCTGCTTTGCCCTCTTCAGGCTCCGCTTTCACGCCTTCAGGATCAGCTCCCACAAGTGCGAGCATCAGACGAACCTTCTCCAACTCGGTTTCGCGCTGCAATGACTGTTTCTCGCGTGAGTCAGCTTCTGCCAAATCCGTCCAAGTCACCAGCAGAAGCGTATTTTCATCGCTATAAAGATCATAAGGCACCAGTAATTTCTCTTCCTGCCAGTCGATCTGCTCTGTATTTCGGATCACTTTGCCCGGCCAATCTGCCTGATACCCGCCTGTTTCGGATTCAATCCTATCCCAGCCATCATCACATCCGGCTAACAACAGCAAAGACAAAGTGACGAATAAAACCGTACTCAGAAAGAGCAAAACTGAGCATGGTCGATCTGATGTGAATTCAGGCATCATGCAACGATTCTAACTTCTACATCGCAAGGCATGAGTCGAATCTGCCGTTCGGCATTAAGTGTCGCACATGACCTGACGATCCTTAAACCGTAGGGATATGTCAGGTGGACATGGCCGTGCGCCAAAGCAACGCGGGGAAGTCGTGGCATGAAAAAAATCGATGCGGACCAACTCGATTTCGGCAAACCCTTGCCTTTCGATCTTTGCAATGCCCAGGGTAAGGTCATCATCCCTGCCAATCAGATACTCGAGCCGATTGACCTTTACCTGTCGCAGGACAAGTTTGAGGGGGACATGTATGCCCGGCCGGTTGAGAAACCCGCTCATCAAGAGTCCCCATCAGACACAAGTTCAGTCAGTCCCGCTGGGCGAAGCGAACAGGCCAGTCCTGCTGGAGTTGATACCAACGACTCGCCCTTTTCGACAACTGCCAGCGACACAGGCATCCGCGTACGTTCCCTCGAACCGGGCCAAACCATTCCCCATGCCTTGCATGAGCAGTCAGGCCAATTGCTGCTGCCAGCCAACACTGCCATCACCGACCAATTCATCCAGTTGCTGAGTCGCCGCGGCGTGCGAAAAGTCTTTCCGCCCAAAGAGCAAACGCAGCGGAAGCGTGACCTGAATCAACATAACGATCCCCGAGACGGCCTGGGCCAGGCGACTCGCGCTCAACGCGCCTCGGGTGCTGCCCGGAAACTGGATGATTACCAGCCGGAAGACACCAGCCCCTCACCTGCCAATCAGCCCAAGCCAAAGACTTCAGTCAACGCATCAACTCGGCGAGAAACTGTCGCTGCTGCTGAGGAAACTTTCAAGCAAAGTGCTGACCGTTACCAATCCACCGCCCAGGCTTTGGCCAAGGGACAGTCGCCAGATTTCAACGGCCTGAAAAAACACCTCAGCGACCTGCAAACCATCATCCAGGGCGATCAGGCGGTTGCGGCTTTGCTGCTTTCATTTCAAGGCGGTGAATCAGATTACCTGTATAAGCATGGCTGCAATGCAGCAGCACTGACCATGATGATCGCCAACGAAATGGGGCACACCAAGGATGAGATCCGCGAAGCTGGTTTAGGTGCCCTGCTGCAGGATGTCGGCATGATGCAGGTACCTGAGGAAATTCGCTCAGCCAAACGTAAACTAACTGCCAAAGAGCGGATGGAGATCGAACGCCATCCCATTTACACCGTCAACACGCTTGAAAAGCATGGCATTTCGAACCGCAACACCTTGATGGTCTCCTACCAATGTCACGAGCGTTGCGATCGGTCAGGTTATCCCCGCCGACGTCATCGCATGTTTATTCATCCCCTGGCGCGTGTCGCTGCTGTGGCAGATACCTATGCGGCGTTAATTACGCCCCGGCCTTATCGTGATGCCTTGTCACCTTACGAAGCCATGGCTGTGGTATTGAAGGAAGTCCGGGCTGGCCGGCTTGATCCGGATGTGGTTCGGGCTTTCCTTGATGCCATGAGCGTCTTCCCTGTGGGCAGTTATGTCCTATTGAGTAATGGGGCACCGGCTCAGGTGGTCAAAGCCACCCCCAAGCAGCACTGCAAGCCGATCGTGGCACCGCTGGACGAGCAGGGGCAGCCTCAGGATGAATGGATCGATTTGGCTAAGCAATCCGAACTTTCCATTGCCGAGGCCATCCACGACATCAAGATTTATCTCGCGGGACAGAGCAAGGCTGCGTGAACTGCGCAGTGCAGTATTCCCAACTCAGCGAGAAACCAGTCTGCAAGGTCTTTAACCCTGTTTGTAAGAGCTACTGCCCTGTTTGGCGCACCGCATTAGGCCCACTATCCTTTCGTGTCCAAAGGGCTGGTTTCTGGTAGATCCGCCCAACGTATCGAAACTGACGCAAACCCTCGACAGGAAAAGAAAACATGGCCAGCACAGGCGTGATTTCACAAGTCATCGGCTCCACCTTCGACGCCAAGTTCCCGGAAGATGATCTGCCGAACATCTACAATGCCCTCACCATCGAAGGTGAAATCAACGGCATCAACATCAAACTCGTCGGCGAAGTTCAGCAACAACTTGGTGGCGGCGAAGTCCGGGCTGTGGCCCTGGGTTCGACCGACGGGCTGGTACGTGGCATGAAAGTGCATGACACAGGTGCTCCTGTGTCAGTCCCCGTTGGCGAGGAAGTCCTTGGCCGCGTCTTTAACCTGCTGGGTGATCCTGTTGACGAAAAGGGTCCAATCAAAGCCGGGAAGCGTCGTCCAATTCATGCCGACCCACCGACCTTTGTCGAATTGAACCCGAAGACGGAAATCCTCGAAACAGGCATCAAGGTCGTGGACCTGCTTTGCCCGTTTGTCCGTGGTGGCAAGATCGGTCTGTTCGGCGGTGCCGGCGTGGGCAAGACCGTCATCATTCAGGAAATGATCGCCCGCATCGCCCGTGAACACGATGGCTATTCCGTCTTTGCTGGTGTGGGCGAGCGAACCCGCGAAGGCAATGACCTTTGGCTGGAAATGCAGGAGGCGATGTTCAAGGATGCGTCCGGCCAGGAGCGACCGGTCATCAGCCGTGTCGCCATGGTGTTCGGCCAGATGAACGAACCGCCCGGCGCACGTCTACGCGTGGCTTTGTCAGGCCTGACCATGTGTGAGGAGTTCCGCGACACCTCAGGCAAGGAAACGCTGCTGTTTGTCGATAACATTTTCCGCTTCACGCAGGCTGGTTCGGAAGTGTCTGCACTCCTCGGACGTATGCCTTCCGCGGTGGGTTATCAGCCGACACTTTCAACGGAAATGGGTGACCTGCAGGAACGCATCACCTCGACGAATAAAGGTGCGATTACCTCCGTCCAGGCCATCTACGTGCCTGCCGACGACCTGACTGACCCGGCCCCGGCCACCGCATTCAGCCACCTAGATGCGTTTGTCGTGCTTTCGCGTGGCATCGCTGAGAAAGGCATCTACCCCGCAGTCGATCCGCTGGCATCCACCTCGAATATTCTCGACCCCGGCGTGCTGGGCGAAGAACACTACGCCGTGGCTCGTCAGGTGCAGACGATCCTGCAGCGATACAAAGACTTGCAGGACATCATCTCTATCCTTGGCGTCGAGGAACTGAGCGAAGAAGATAAGTTGGCTGTGGCCCGTGCCCGTAAGATCGAACGATTCCTCAGCCAACCTTTCTTCGTAGCTGAACAGTTCACCGGCTTCGAAGGCATTTACACACCGTTGTCCGAAACCATTGCCTCATTCAAGGCTTTATGCGAAGGCGAAGCCGACGACCTGCCCGAAAGTGCATTCATGTACGTCGGCACGCTGGATGACGCCCGGGCGAAGGCTGAGAAGATGGCTGTGGAGGCGTAAGCGACGCATTTACAGAAAAAAGTAATTGCCAGTTTATCTACATCATCACGTCAATCTTCGGACGATATGCGGTTTGGGTATTGTTCGGATATACTCTCCGTATGGGATTAAGTGACTTACCCAACTTCATCCAGAATAATTATGAAGTGCATGAATGGAAGCATGCCTCAGCCATTCTTGCCAGTGATTTTCCAAGCGAATGGCAAGATATCATTGCCGTGTTATCTGAATTTCGACTTTGCAAGAGTTGGTTAACCCAAGGCGGAGGTCGCAAGTCGAAAATCTCAGAATACATCGACAGTTTTCTGTATCAGCGGGGGTGGGTTGAAAAACAATTTGAGACTCAGGTAGTTGTCGACCAATCGCGAATCGATTCACCAACGCACAATGTCGATTGCTTCAAGAATCGTGTTGCACTGGAGATTGAATGGAACAATAAAGACCCATTTTTTGATCGCGATTTAAATAACTTTCGCTTACTCTTCGATCTTAGAGCAATCAGTGTTGGCGTCATCATTACGCGATGCGATGAATTACAGGAAGTGTTTGACAGTTTAGGTCGAGGCAAATCTTTCGGAGCTTCAACCACACACATGAGCAAGTTGCTACCAAGAATCGAGGGCGGTGGAGGTGCTGGTTGTCCCATCCTCGTGTTTGGTATTCGCAAAAGCCTCTATTTGGAGGATATTTGAGATGGAACTCAACGCATCAGATGATCTGCTACGGAGTGTAGCAGACCAAAAGTTTTCAACGGTTCTTGCTGATCCACCTTGGCAGTTTCAAAACCGAACCGGCAAGATGGCCCCGGAACACAAAAGGCTTTCAAGATACGCCACGTTATCCTTGCAGGACATTAAGGATTTACCAGTGGAAGCCATTGTCGAAGACCGCGCACATTTGTATTTATGGGTACCCAATGCCCTGCTGGCAGAAGGAATGTCCGTGATGCAGCATTGGGGCTTTACCTATAAAACGAATATCATCTGGTATAAGGTGCGTAAAGATGGAGGCCCAGATCGCAGGGGCGTCGGTTTCTACTTTCGTAATGTCACAGAAATGCTATTGTTTGGTGTGAGAGGCAAAAACGTCCGAACGCTTGGGCCAGGACGACGGCAAGAAAACATGATCGTTTCACGAAAGCGCGAACATAGCCGAAAACCCGATGAACAATACGAACTAATCGAATCGTGTAGCTGGGGACCACGCATTGAACTTTTCGCACGCGGGCCTCGTGAAGGCTGGCATGTCTGGGGCAATCAAGCCAAAGATTATAAACCATCCTGGCCGACTTATTCTAATCATTCGCAAAGCAGTATCTTTGAATTTCCAATTCAAAAAAGAGCTTAAGGCAATCACTTATTCGTTTTGGAAGTGATGGATTGCCTTCACCCCCCTCCGCCACTCCAGATACCAGTATTCCACCCCGGCATTGGCGTGTAACTCTTTCAATCGCGTCAGGTAATGCTCATACAAATCCTGCTGCCAATCCTGCGTGCCCTGCTGGCAGAAGAAGATTCGGCAACCAAGTGGCCTGGTCTTGTGCGCACTGCACAAGCCCTGCTTCTGATAGATACATGGGCCAAGGTTCGTTGATGACCGCGCGATTGCGCGGCTGCCAGATTGTCCATCCCCAACTCCCTCCAACTGTGGCAACTTCACCTGACTCCCCTGCTGCCAATCGTTGAAACCGACTTCATCATCGCGCCCGTCGATCAACTCCAACTCGTCGCGCGTCACTACCCACGCAATCTCAAGTGCCGTGACATACAGCAGATGGCCGTACTCATCGAAGTTGCAGCAGCGGCCGGACGCCCAGCAGGTCGGCCCGCGCTGAGCAATCGCCTGATCCAGCTCCGCATAAATCTCGCGAATTGCGAGATCAACCTCAGGCCTTGCCGCGGCAGTTTTCATCGCCTGCCAATCAATCTCGTTTCGCGGATTTAGCATCAGCCACTGCCCACTTCGCCGCGACCGTCGCGGATGATGCGGATGCGCTCGGCTGGATACAACTCGCCCTTGCCCTTCATACCCGCAGCCACCCCTTTGCAACTGACAGCCAGCGACTCGAAATCCTCCCGCGAGGCGACATTGTCAGGCCAGAACGGCCAGGTGCGACATTGCTGGGGACGAACCGGATACACCGCACACAAAGCCTTGCCCTGATCGTCAAACCTTAGGAAAACACAGTCATACCCGCGGCTGGTTTTGTTCTCCCCCAGCGAAGGCGTACCCATGACTTTCTTCGTGTAACGTCTGCGAAAGGTTTTCACATCAATCCGCAAGTAGTCAGCCATGGCCTGCGCTTCCTGATCCGTAAACAGCACATATCCCGGCGGACCGGTGCAGCAGTTGCCACACTGCGTGCAGCTAAAGTGCACACCTTGCTCAAACCACTCCCCTTGATTCTCGCTTGATGTTTGATGAGGTTGTTCAACAGGCATCATGAAACTTCGTTGCAATCAGAAGCCAGCCTTCAAGCCAGCGGCTCCACTGTCCGGGGTATCTTCAGCAAGCACTTCAATATGTGCAGCCACATTACGAGCCAGCACTTTGGGATCGTATCCCCCTTCGAGGATCGAGACCAACCGGCCCCGACAAGTCGCCTCCGCGACATCCACCAGTTGCCGAGTGATGTAACGGAAACCAGCCGTGGTCACATCGCCAGCAGCCAAGGGATCATCGCGAGCCGCGTCGAATCCCGAACTCAAAATGACAAACTCCGGCGAGAACTTTTTCAAAGCCGGTGTCACCCGCAGGTTCATCAACGCGCGGTAAACATGATCCCCCGCGCCAGGTTCCACAGGCAGATTCATCGTCGCCCCTTTGCCGGGGCCGGTACCTGTCTCCCAGATGAACCCCGTGCCTGGGTAAAGCGATGTTGGGTGTTGATGGATGGACAGGAAGAAGACATCGCTTCGGTCTTCGAAAATATGTTGCGTGCCGTTGCCGTGATGGATGTCGAAGTCAATGATCGCCACGCGAGACAGGCCGTGGTGGTCGATGAGATGTTGCGCCGCCACTGCCGCGTGATTGATGAAGCAAAAGCCCATGGAGTGATCGCGTTCAGCATGATGTCCCGGCGGACGTACCGCACAGAACGCTCGATCCACATGTCGATCCATCACCGCATCGCAGGCCGCGATCACCGCCCCGGCCCCGAGCCGGGCCGATGTGAAAGTGGACGGGCAGATCGGTGTCTGCGACTCATCAAAGTAACGACTGCCCATCTCGCAACTGGCTTGCAGGCGTTTGAGATACCCCACATCATGCACCGCTGTGAGCGCATCCATCGGTGCCGGCTCAAAAGCAATACTCGTCAGTTGATCCCACACCGGCTGTGTCTGCAAGAACTCCACCACATCCTGCAATCGCTGCGGACGTTCGGGGTGATTCACCCCTGTCTGGTGCATCAGAAATTCAGGATCGTAAAGCCAGCCAACATGCATCCAGGAATTATCTCGTTTTCCGGCGCAGGCATCCAGTAAGCCCTGATCTTTCCTGGTTTACCAAGGCGTTACAGGTGCTAAATCGTGTATGGATGGCACGTTCACGACTCTGATGCGCAGGATTCTGTGTGATTCATTGACTTCCCGACTTTTCGAGGCACACTTCTTATGGGAAAACAACAAAGCCTTCTCGAAGTCGATCAGGAAGTGCTTATCATGCTCGAAACCGTCAGCCAGCGAGACTGGCCAACGCAATTGGAGAAGGACACTTGAGAAACGTCGCATGCATCACGCTTGTTATTGGTTTGGCCTTCCCTGCGAGTTTGTCTTTCGCACAGGCTGTCGAACTTGATGCCATCAGCTACACCAAGCTGGTCGATGAGCTGGGGACAGGCAATGTACCGACGGGTGCGGGAATTCAGGTCGGCCAGGTCGAAGCAGGTGGCACCAAGTACATGCCTGACGCCAGCTACAGCGGTTTCGCAGGCAAGACCTTTACCAATCTGACAGGCACTTCTTCAACCGCCTGGTCGCACGCAACCACCGTCGGTCGGCATTACTATGGCAACACGGATGCCGTGGGCCGAGGTATCACCGATATCTTCAACTACGAAGCCAACGATTGGCTAGGCGCAGGATTTCTCAAATCCAACTCGACTTCCGTGCCCGGCGGTTTTGGTACCGTCCTCCCCCGCGTCACCAACCATAGCTGGGTGATTGACTTTGGCACGGATGGGGCCAACATCGAAGCTTTGCAGCGCGTCGAGTACATCGTCGATGAATACGAGATGATTCAAGTCATGGGACCAGCCAACGACCCAGACCCGACCAACCCAGCCGATGCTTATCCGGTCACCACCAGTGCTTTCAATGTCATTTCTGTCGGGTTGACCAACGGCACACATGCCACGGGAACCAGCAGCATGACATCCCCTCAGCAGATGCTCTACGCCGACGCTCGCATGCAGCCACATGTGGTCGTACCGGAAACAGCGACCAGTTGGGGCGCTCCGGTTGTCAGCGGCACCGTCGCAGCATTACTCGAAGCAGGCAATAACCCGGCGTTTTCCAACGGCAGTTTTGTACGCTACTTCGATGGTACCGCGCCTGCGAATATCGGCACGCCGACCACGGTATATCACGCCCAGACGACGGAGGTGATCCGTGCGACGCTCATGGCAGGGGCAGACCGTTACGCGAACTTCCAAGTCCCTGTTAACGCCAACACTTTGGTCAGCCACAGTTACACGATCAACTCCAGCAATAATCTGGATGACCACTTTGGGGCTGGTGAGTTGGATGTCTACAACAGCTACCACATCCTGGCTGATGGCGAGTTCGACAGCAGCGAAGAGTCAGGCAGCAATACATTCTTTGGTGATAGTTCCTCGGCCATGCACGCAGGCTTCGATTATGACGACAGCTTTGCCACCGGCGACACAGCCACCTACTTCTTCTCGACAGCCACACACGATGCGACACCCAACCCACTGGGTCTGGCTGCAACGCTTTCATGGAATGTCACGGTCGATGCCAACCCCGCTTTCTTTCTGAACCCAACGCTGGAACGTGCCAACTTCGACCTGATGCTCTACGAAGTTGATGACATCAATGACGAGAATACATGGTCACTGGTGCAATCATCCACAAGCACCATCGAAACCACGGAAAACCTGTTCACGCTCGATCTGGATGACGACAGCACTTATGCCATCGTCGTGAAACGGGCCGCGGGTGACACAGGCGATCCCCTCGACTACGGCCTGGCGTTCCGCACCATCACCATCGGCGAAGGTGACATCAACTTCGATGGCTACGTGGATGAACTCGACGCCGCGATCCTACTGGCCAACCTTGGCCAATCCACAGCAGGTGGCTGGCAGGCGGGTGACTTTGATGTGGATGGCGTTGTGGACTTCGCCGATGCTTCAATCATTGCACAATACTGGTCGGATGGATCGGCCAATTTCCCAGGCTTTACTGCTCTTAATAATGGTGCGGGGCCGGTGATTCCTGAACCGTCAACCATGGGTCTCTTACTTCTCAGTGCTGCGGGTCTGGTGCTGCGTCGTCGCTGAGCGTCATCTTCTGTCCTACTCGTCATCAATCGATGTGCTGCGATAAGTGACCAGGCACTGTGTTTCCCATTCAAATTCACGCAAGCCTGTCACCTGGCGATAAATGATGAACTCGCCGGGCAATTGATCGGGGAACCATTCTTCCAGCCGATCCTTGGGCAGGATCAGGTATCGGCCGGGCCGTTGCTTAAGCCAATGCATCGCACCCTCTTGATCTGCGCTACACAGACTTGGTAATGGCTGATGCAATCCAGCATAAAACCGCAAAGCTGGTGAGCTATTTTCAACCGTGCGAAACTCCGGTAGTTGATTCTCATCACGCGCAGCCACAATCTCGCGCATGGCCTTGGCTAACTGAGGACTGGACTTCCACCGATCCTGCGCGGGCAATAACCCCAACCCCATGATGAATTGCATCAACAAAGCACCCAAGGCCAGGTAGGTCACACCTCGCATCAACTGACCACGCAACCGAGTCACAGTGAAACCCACCCACATCGCCAGCATCACTGCCCCCATACACAACATCGGCCAGGCCAAGTCGATGAACAGCAGCGACCATGGCTGCCCGTCCTGATCCATCGCACCTTGTTGAACCACCCATGGCGCGGCCATCAACGCCACGCCAACCCCAACCCAGCCAAACGACATGAACCAATGGCCAAACGCCAACCATTTCCGCCCTGAATCTGACACATGCCCTTCATACACACGCGCAAGCCAACTCACTATCAGTAACGTCATCGCAGGCCAGATCGGCAACACGTAATGCGGCAGGCGAGCGGCCATGAGCGTGAAAAACACGAAGAAAACCGCACACCAACACAGCAGAAAACGCGTCATGACTAACTGACGCCAGTCACTTTCCCCATCGCGCGAATCTGCAGTCTTACTCAGCGAAGTTCGTATTGCGGGGAAGAGCAGTGTCACCCACGGAAAGAAGCCGACGATGATGACCGCCGGGTAAATCAGCAAAGCCCCACCAAGATAATTCACGATACCAAAAAGCCAATGTTCCGCAGCAGGGGCATCCGAGGCCTGTGCCCCTTCACGGATCAACTGGCCATGCCCTTCTTCCGAACCGAAGAAACGTTGAATCACATGCTTGCCGATGCCTTCTTCAAGAAAGCGCCCATCGGTCGCGTTGTTGGCAGGCACCGCCCAAGCCAAAAACAGCATAAAGCTGATCGCCACCGCCAGCCAGATGTGCGCACTGATCGGCCAACCACCCGCCCCGCGTGGTAGCCGATGCCCTTTCCTGGCCGACCACCACAGCGTCAGCCACATCGCCACAGGCAGCAGCAAGACCACAGGCCCCTTGACGAGTTGTCCGCCCCCCATCGCCAGGCCGAGGATAAGCGTGTCGCGCCAGCACCAATCGCGCTGCGTGGCTCGAATGAAATGCAACCCCGCCCAAGTGATAAAGAACAGCAACACCGCGTCGGCAACTGCCCCCTGCCCATCCTGCCACATCAGCGGGTTGCCTGCGACGATCACCATCGCCAAAGGCCCAAGCCTGCGATCAATCATCTGCCGGGTCAGGTAACCCGTTAACAGCGCCACACCCACGACAGCTAGAACACTGGGCAAGCGCACCGCTAATGTGGTCTCGCCCAGCAGCGCGACCCCCCCCATCATCAGCCAATAAACCCCAGCCGGCTTGTGCAATCTTTCCCGGCCATCAAATGTGGGCACGTATAACTCACCCGCCCGATACATCTCGACAGCCGCCCGCGCAAAGCGTGGCTCGTCCCGATCAAACAACGTCGATCCCCCAGCCAACAACAGATAAAGCAACAGGATCAACCCGGCAGTCAACCAAAGCCAAATTGAACTCGCTTGACTTGAAGCAGAGGCAGACAAAGCGACGGACTGTTTCGGTTCAGTTTCCAACATCGGTAAGCAGTGCTGTGACTTCGCCCAGTTTATCAGGCAATGAATTCCCAGTTCGCGCGAAGCAAGAATTAACCCGATCAGCACCCCTTGCTAAGATGCCAGCCATGCAACGACTTTTCCGCTGGGCTTATCGTTGGTGGCAAAATATCAATGGATTGGTCACCGTGGGTGACATCCTGGCGATGATCGGATTCTGGCTGTACCGAGGCACCGCCAAGCGCACCACTGCGGTGGCCATCGCGTTCTTCACGCTCTTCCTTCTTGGCAGCAAAACCCAAGTCGATACCGGCATCAGCCTGGCCAACGCTTTCACCGGCACCGGGCTGGTCATGATCGCCAGTTTCTTCGGCGGCCTGGCACTCATGTACGTCTCAGGCTCCCTCGCCCGGCAAGCGCTCGCCCTCGCAGAAGCCAAGGGCAGCAACCTGCTCGAAGACATGAAAAAAGCCCGCCAACCTGAACACGCAGCCACCCTTTGGAAATGCATCTACCAATACGAAGCCCGGCTGGTTGAGCCACATCAAATCGAACAGGAAAAGCAATTACTCGATCAACATGCCGTCACCTTGCGCGAGTCGGTCGAATCGCTCATTTGCGTAAACGAAGAATTGATCTCACCGGAACACTTGAATCTTCTCCGCGACCTGGGATTGACCGAGTCGGGCTTTCGCATGATCTTCAGCCTGGCCATGGCTGCCCCGCTACCAGCCAGCACCCTCCGCCGACGTCTGCGTTACGACCTGATCCACGCCCGTGACTGGTACGACGGGGCCCCGTTCCACCAGACCGACACCAAGCTTTACGAGCACTACAACAACTCCGGCAGGTTGACCACCGCGCGGAAATTGGCCGGGCTGGGTGTCATGCACACGTCGATGGTCACCGCGCGCCAGTCCATGCAGATACTCTGGTTCAAGTCGATTTCACGAGCCATTCAATTGCGCGTTGCTCGCGCCTGTCGCCAGCTTGATCGCAAGTATCCACACTTTCACTTCCTGCCTGATCATTTCCTTTGGCCAGTGCCTGAAAGCGAGGAAGGCGTACGCGATCAACTCGGGCAAGTCGCGTTGGATGATTTGATCGACACTCGCCGCAAGGTATTCCAACGGATTTTCAATCCCGAACCGGAACTGGCCCATCAACTGATGAGGCTGGCAATCTATCCCACTTTTCAATCTGCGACGATCTTGCGTCAGCGATTCGATCCCGAATACACAGCCGGCGAGTTGGAGCAAAGCTGGGCCGAGGATTTGAAGCAGTATCACCAGGCTTTGCAGAAGCAGTTCCGTGGGGCAGTGCGCATCAACCAGACGATCGCAAAAGTGAAGGAAACGCTTGATGCTGGCCGGGGATTTTTGGATGCTCATTGCCCGGGCTATGACAGCGAGTCTCGCCGGGTCGTGCTGATCGCGCTGCACACGAATCAGTTTGATCTGCACCAACGCATCAAGGCTGCACACTCAGGTGAAACGCAGGCAGTGGCACACGCGCGCGAAGCAGTGAAGCAGGCTGTCGATCAGAGTCATCATCTCACTCGCGTACTTTTGGCTGTCCGCCTGCACCACACGCTGGCCCGGATGGAGTTGGATGATTACGCGTGTTATCTGCAACGGATTTTGTGCTGAAAATGGAGACTGGCCGGGCTTTCACTGATCCTTGGCAGCGTCCTCGAGTAGTTTGATGACTGCTGGGTTCGCTTTGCGTAAAACGGCATAATCAATTGCGGTTCTGCCTCGATTATCTTTGGCCTTCACATCAGCACCAGTCTTAATTAGTGCTTCAACCACTGCAATATCAGAGCGACCACGTAACACAGCAATCAGGGGTGTATCGCCGACCGAGTTCTTGGCATTCACATCGGCCCCAGCTTTGATAAGGGCTTCAAACACTGCAACATCACAGCCACCGCGTGCCACAGCAAATAGGGGTGTCCAGCCATACTTAGTCCTCCCTGAATAACCCTTTCCCCCTTTGTTTTTCAAGGTGAACCGCTGCG
>CAZJJN010000029.1:0-45997 GCA_964546335.1 uncultured Phycisphaeraceae bacterium | reverse complement strand
ACGCAGACCCACCTCAACACGGACCAGACAACTCCGATGAATAATCCAGGTTAGGAATTTGGTCTCATGAATTGACGCACAGTCATACCTATTTCCTATCAGAAAATGTAACTAGAAGTGTTCAGTTACATTCCCCAATCACAGCTGTATGATATTAATTTTAATCATACCGCCGACGACAGAAACAACATCGGCAGGAAATTCGTAGTACATAAGCACTATAAAAGAATAAGGTGCATTTTCTATTATCACAGCCTATCTGCATCAGAATGAGACAGATTGGGCAAGGCATGCTTCTTTATTGGCCAATGCATTTTATTTCGTATGTTTTTCCACTTCCTGCTCGGTGAAACCCAGCCATTCCATCATCTGCTGATCATAGACTTTCTGATGCTCAGGATTTGAAAAGTCCAGGCGGAACTCATTGATGACTTTTGTGCCCATGCCGATCCACTCGCGCCAGGTCTCGGCTGAGTAATGGTCATAAATGAACTGTCCGACCGGGCCTCGCATCGGTGGGTCAGGCAGGCGATGACCGGGCTGTCCGGTACGGCGATCCACCATCATGCCTTCGCCTAACTCCGCAGCCACATCTTTCGTCTCAACCTCAGGCACGGGCATGCCCAGTTTCTCTTCCAACAGTGATCCCATCGCTCGCTGAGGCATGACATCGCCTCGTTCCGCAGCAACCTGGTAACCCTTGGTCAGCACCTGCCCCGCATCAGAGCGCCTGCCAAGTTCAATCAAGACCTGCCCCAGCAATTGATACGCCCGGCTGTAGGTTTCATCCTTCGCCAGGCAAGTTTCCAAAGCGCCTGCCGCATCTTCAGGTCGGCTGGCGTCCTTGTAAGCGGTGCCCAAGCTGAACCAGCCCATGGCATTGTCCGGGTCGGCCTGCGTCATGTTTTCCCATTGTGCGATGCGTTGTTGAATGTCCATAGCGAGAATATAGCCCGATCCAAACGTTACGTCATCAACAAGGCTGACACTGGCCGTGTTACAATCCACCCATGACCATCGAACGCGTATTTCTGGGTTGGGACGGCCCGGTGCTGAGACGGGCGGCTGATTGGCTGATCAATCAAGCAGTCGGCCAGTATCAAAGCGACGATGGGCCATCGTATTGCGACCTTTCGCAACACGTGCTGGTGCTGAGTGCCAGTCGTGCGACGCGACGTCTGTTGGAGATTATGGTCGAACAGTGCGATGAGTCAGGCCTGGCTTTGACGCCTCCTCTATTGATGACGTTAGGAGGTTTGCCTGATTACCTCATTGATTTGAATGACAACGGGCGAGACGAGAATGCGGATTTGAAGCGCGCCAGTGATTGGGAGTCGCGATTGGCCCTGGCTGAGGTGTTGGCTGGACTCGACCCCGCGCTGCAAGCTGACCTGGCCCCCAGACTGCCAGACTCCCCCGCGCTGATGGATTGGCTGACGCTGGGTGACAGCATCCTCAAGCTTTGGCAGGCCTTGGCTGCCCACGGGTTGACTGTTGATCAGGCGTTGGATCAAGCCACACCGTTGCTACCCGACCTGACAACGAATCGCTGGCAGGCGGCTGCGATCGCACTGGAGCAATACTTCCAACATTTACTGGACAGGAAATTGGTGGATCGCGATCAGTGGCGCATTCATCATGCCCACGCGGGTGAAACTCTGGTTGCCAAGGAACAGCAGCGGATTGTGTTGATCGGCTGCGTGGATTTACCCGCCATCACACAGCAACTGATCGATCTCGCTGAAGCACCAGTTACTGCCTTGATCGCCGCGCCTCAAGCACTCGAGCAAGGCTTCGGCCGGTTCGGGCAGATTATTACTGATGAATGGCTGGATCGAGAACTCACCATCGATGAGGCAAACATTCATTATGTGAATCAGGCCACCGATCAATTTGCCGCGACAGTTTCTATCCTGCAACAGCAACCCAATGAAACGCTCAAAGCTGACTCGGTCACCATCGGCCTGGGGGATGAGTCGTTGGCCACACTGGCTGCGAATCATCTCAAAGCCTTTGGTATGCCTGTGCGCACAGCGATGGGGTCACCCGTTGCCCAGCAAGGCCCGGCTGCGTTTCTTGAATCATTCTCTCGCTTCCTTGATGACGGGCGCATGGATAGTTTCTCAATACTTCTTCGCCAGGTTGATCTGGCTGACTGGCTGATGAACCATCTAAAAGATGAAGATGCAACCAGCGCGATCATCGACGATTGGCTGAACTTCGTGGACATGTACCGGGCTGATCACTTAATCATGCACACCAAGCCGCCCTACCCCGGCGAACCAGCCAATCAGGCAAAGTTGAAGAAGCTGTTTGATACGGTGATGCACATCGTGCCCGAGCAGGCCCAGCCGATTGATCGGGTGATGCCTTTGCAGGATCGGCTGGAACAGGTTCGGCAGATGCTGGTCACGGTGTTTGGTCATCAGTCATACAAACGCCACCTGCCGGACGATCTGCATTTGCTGCGAACATTGGAAGCCGTGGCCGGAGCCATCCGTGAGTTACTGCAGATTGAAGTCCCAGGCATGGTCGTGTCATTGAGTGAAGCAATCCGCCTGGTGCTGCTGGCTTTGAGTGGAGCAGTGATTCCAGATGAAAGGCCGGGCGAAGCCGTCGAACTGGTGGGTTGGCTGGAGTTACTCACCGACGATGCCCCCCTGCTGCTCATGACCGATGTAGTTGAAGGCAAGATTCCAGCCAGTCGCAATGAAGACCTTTGGCTGCCAGATCATTTGCGAAGCATTCTTGGTTTGCCAGATAACGAGACAAGGCTGGCGCGCGACAAATATCTCATGCAGGCCATCCATGCATCACGCGAACAGACTCACCTGATCGTGCCTCGCCATGACGTGGACAATAACCCCAACAAGCCTTCCCGGCTTTTACTGGCATGTGATGATGCCACATTACGCCAGCGGATCATTCGTTTCTATGAGCAGGACACGCAAGAAACCGCGTTGCCGGAACTGCTTGATGCTGGTGAACGAAGCCAATTCACTCCACCTTTGCCTGAACCGAAGCAGGAGCTCAGCAAACTCCGCGTGACCGCTTTTCGCGATTACCTGCACTGTCCTTATCGCTTTTATCTCACGCATATCCTCGGACTGGAGGTGGTTGAAGAAAGCCTGCCTGAACTGGATGGCCAAGGCTTTGGCACACTGGCCCATGCTGTGTTGGAACACTTCGGCAAATCCAAGTTAACCAATTCAACTTCCGTCGAGGAAATCCACGAGTACCTGAGCCATCGTCTCGACAGGGAAGTCAAGAGTCACTACGGCAGCGAACCTCCAGCCGCTGCAAAGTTGCAAGTTGAGCAACTGCGTTATCGCTTGCAGATGTTTGCACGCTGGCAGGCGCAGCAGGTGTCGGAAGGCTGGAGCATCCTCTCTGACTTCGCTGAGCGCAGCATCAAAGCCACGCTTGAAGTGGATGGCAAGCCTTTCATCATCTCCGGCAAAATCGACCGCATCGACCGGAATCAGCAAGGCATCCTGCGTGTCCTCGATTATAAAACCAGCGACACACCCGCCAAGCCTGACAAGTATCACCTGGCCAAGAATGAGGAAGGCGAGTTGGACTGGATCGACCTGCAACTGCCACTCTACACGCATCTCGTTCAGGAACTTGGCTTATTGCCTGATGAGAAAACGCAACTCGGCTACGTCTCGCTATCCAAAGCTGCGGACGCCAATCTTTTCGTCCAGGCCAAGTGGACATGGGAACAGACCCAGCAGGCCATCGAACGAGCCAGACAGGTGATCCGCGACATTCGTGCAGGCATATTATGGCCTCCCACTTATCCTGCCCCGCAGTTCGCTGCCCATCTATCGGGCATCTGTCTGGATGCAGCACCGCCCACCCTTGATCAACTGGAGGCCAGGCCATGAGTGACTATCCGCATCGCGTCACGCGTGCCTCCGCAGGCACGGGCAAGACTTACTCGCTCGCGGTTTGGTACTTGCGTCTGCTTGCTGCGGGAGAACGACCGGACGCGATCCTGGGAACGACTTTCACACGCAAAGCTGCCGGAGAGATCGCCGGGCGGGTTGTGACCCGGTTGGCCTATGCAGCTTGCGATAAAAAGAAACGCCAGCAACTCGCAGATGATTTAAAACTGAAGCGTCTGTCACAGATACAGGTGGACGACCTGCTACGGAAATTAACTGGTGCGCTGCATCGCCTGCAGGTGAGTACGTTGGATAGTTTGTTTGGCCGGATCGCGCGCAGTTTCTCACTTGAGCTGGGTTTGCCTGAGAATGTGCAAGTGTTGGCTTTGCAGGACCCGCAAGTAGCCCGGCTGCGTTTCGAAGCCATCGACCGCCTGCTGCACGATCACGAAACACAGGTGATGCTCGATCTCTTGCGCAGGCTTCATCACGATGAAGCTCGCCGATCCATCACGGAAGCCATCGACCAGATTATTCTCAATCTCTACGACCTTTGGCAGGAAGCCAGGCATCCTGAGCTTTGGCAGCCTTATGACCTTGGCCCCGAGCCGGGCAAAGATGTGTTTGGCCAGTATATTGAGCAGCTAGAGGGATTGAGAGAGCATTTACCCAAGGCAAAAACTGGCAAAACAAACAGCAATTGGGAGAAGGCATATCAACATCTGCAAGCTTCCTTGCTTGAGCAAGATGTACATGCTCTCCTGAGTAAAGGACTTGTTAAGCAGCTTGCAGAAGGTAGCACCAGTTTTCACAGTCAGGAGATATTTGAGCCCTGGCTATCATTTCTACAGGATTTATTGAATCTCGCGCGCCAGACCATCCTCAGAAGTGAAACGCTTCGAACCAAAGCAACTTTTGATTTGCTGGAGAAGTTCGATGTGCATTACCGCGAACTGAAAGCCAGGCATCACATCGTTATTTATGACGATCTGCCTCGCGCATTGAATCAGTCATGGTCAGATGACAATGACATGATGCGCGATGAAATCTACTTCAGATTGGATGGCCGACTGGATCACGTGCTGCTGGATGAATTTCAGGACACCAGTCTGTTGCAATGGCATACGCTGGAGCCGATCTGCAGCGAGATCGTGGCCACTGCGGAGCTCGATCCCAAGTCGAGTCTGGGTACGCGCAGTTTCTACTGCGTCGGCGATGTGAAACAGGCGATCTATGGCTGGCGCGGCGGCCAGGCTGGCATCTTCGACACCATCCATGAACATCTGAACCTGCCATCCGAAGCCGATCACCAACTCACGAAAAGCTATCGATCCTCTGCCATTGTTCTTGATTTTATCGATGCCTTCTTTGAATCGCTTACGGACAATGTCGTGATTCGCGAGGCGAAACATGATGTCATCCGTCAGGGTGTGAAACATTGGTGTGACCGATACACCTCGCATGTAGCCGCGTTTGATTTGCCCGGCAGAGTGGACCTGCGTGTCATGCCCAGCGAACAGTTGCAGGCTGATGACTTTGAAGATGAGCAGGCGGATGAGGACGGCAACGAAGAGGACAGCCGATCCATCGTCGCGACGTCCCCTTTGATCGAATTGGCCCGGCAACTGACGCATGATCATCCACGACTGACCATTGGCATCCTGACACGAACCAACAAGACCGCTGCCCACTATTTGAATGAATTGAAGCTGGCAGGACTCAATGCCAGTGGCGAGTCTGGCGAATCCATCGCGGAAGACCCCGCGGTCAATGTCATTCTCGCAGCCCTTTCGTTGGCTGATCATCCCGGCAGCTCCGCGCATGGCTTCCACCTGTTGCATTCGCCCTTGCAGCAAGTCCTTGGCATCCAGTCGATTCATCCCACTGAGCTTTCGCGCATCAGTCGCCAGATTCGACAGCTTATTCAACGCCAGAGACTCACCGACACGATCACGCAATGGGCCAAAACCGTGGCCACGTGGTCTGACCCATTGCAGACAAAACGCCTGAGCCAGTTAATCACGCTTGCAGCCGGCTTTGACTCTCAGCATGTCATTCGCTTATCCGAATTTGTCCGTTCAGTGCAGGAGACTGCTGTCGCTTCGCCAGAATCAGCCAACATTCGCGTGATGACCGTGCATAAATCCAAAGGCCTGGAGTTCGATGCAGTCATTCTGCCTGAGTTGACCGGTGCTTTGGCACGCGTGCCAAACTCAGCAGCCTATGTGTACAGATCAAGACCCACAGGACCTGTTGAGGCAGTCTATCGAGCCACCAACGCAGCTACACGACAGTTAGATGAAGGCTTGCAATACGCATACGAGCAGGAACAACTTCGCCGGTTGGATGATGATCTGTCCGCCATGTACGTGGCTATGACCCGTGCGAAACATGCCCTGTATATGCTGATTCCATCGCTTGAATACACCGACAGAGGCAAATTGAGCACCAAGGGCTGGTCGAACCTGACACAGGCCTCGATGCTTCGTCGACAGTTCACCGAGTACGCACCCGAAGATGAACTCGAGAACAATGTTGAGCTTCTCTACGCCAGCGGGGATGAAAACTGGTGCCAGCTTGTTGGCAAGAAGGAGTCTGAACCAAGTATTTCAAAATCCGCGCGTGCGAAAACAGGCAAACTCAAAATCGTCAAAGGCAAAGCCCGACGCGGATGGACGGCCGTATCCCCTTCCAATCTTGAAGGCGGAGGCATCATCAGCGGGGCCAGCATCCTGCAACCTGCTCAACATGTCTCAGCGTTGATGGGTTCGCTCGTTCACCACTGGTTTGAGCAACTGGATTGGTTGGATACGTTTGATCGCGTCAAAGAAGTAATGTCGTTTTTACGAGATCAGCGCGATTCCCTGCCAAAAGATTGGCGTGATGTGGATCAAGCCATGATTGATGAATCCCTGACTCGCGTTGAAAAGGCGCTGCAATCGCCTGCAATTTGGCAAATCTTGTCCACGCCTGCTGATGCACCTGACACAATGCTTTGGAAGGAACGTGCTTTTGCCATTCGCGTGGATGATCGTCTTATGCAAGGCCGAATCGACCGCGTTCACCTGATCAGACACCCGGATGGGGCCAAGCTAGCCCACATCATTGATTTCAAGACGGACCAGGTGGCTGAAAGTGAAGTCGAGCAACGTGCAGAGACTTACCTACCTCAGTTGGAGGCCTATCAACTTGCGGCCAGCAAACTACTAAAGCTTGAGTTTTCTGCCATCTCCGCCAGCCTGCTGTTTACCGCCCCGGCTTTGGTTCATCGCGTCCTCTGACTGCCCTCTTTTACTTTCGTGCGAAGCTCAGAAGGCTTGCATCCCAAGGCTTGCTGCACTGCCCGCGCCAAAGCCTGATCACTGCCAAAGCCACTCAACATCGCCACCGTCCGCATCGGTAAATCCGTATGCTTGAGCAATTCTTCTGCGCGAGGCAGTCGATGACTCAGCAGCCAGTCCCGCGCGGGTTGTCCAGTCTTCTCCTTGATGAATCGGCTGAGGTGTTCGCGACTGACACCAAAGCGTAATGCCACCTCAACAAGCGTCTGGTTCGCCCAGGGATTACTTTCCATAAACCCGTAAGCGCGCTCGACAGGTGATTTGTTCTGCCGCACAGGGCCGCGCGCCAGACTCAACGTCGTCGTCATCAGTTCATAGCAACGCTGGGCATGATGAATATCATCCTCTCCCGAAATTCCCTGACGCGCTGCAGCCACCATCTGACGCAGACGATCCTGAAGTTGACTGTTGTTGCCTAACTCAATGACAGGCCCCGCTGCATCAATCACGGCTTCATAATGATCGCTGACCCCTGCGCCATGCAGACAGACCCAAAGACATTGGTACGTCGTGCCAGGTTGCTTGTAGTAACGCGATCGATCGCCATACCGAAACAACATGACCGTGTCAGGCAAGACATGCCAACGCTTCCTGGGCGTCTCCAACAGCAGACTGCCTACCGTTGTCCATTGCAGAACAACTTGCCCGACGGGTTGCCTCGGATGATTATCCCAATCGTAAACATCGCCCGGACCAACGATCTGTTCGGCCCCAGCGGTACATCGCCAGAGGGTGGGTGCTGCCATACCTGGCATTATCACATAACGCGTCCGAATTATCACGTTTTGATGATTGCAAGGTCAATTTAACAGCATTATCCTTATCAATCAGTCACATAATCACCCCACCCAGAAGGAGTTGCCAGATGACCCCACCTACCGAAGCTGCCGTCGGACACGCTGCCCACACCAAAGCTGCCGACCAACAGAAAGGGCTCGAAGGTCGCATCGACAGGCCGATCAATATCACCTTCTTAGGGGCCGGCTCAAACTTCTGCTCAACCTTATGTCGCGATGTGATGCTGATTCCCGGAGCCGACCATGGCGAGTTTCGTCTGGTCGATATCGATCAAGGTCGGCTGAACATGATGCGGCAGGTGGTCGAGAAAGTCATCGCCGAGTCAGGCAGATCCGGCGACTGGCTTGTCAAAGCGACGACTGATCGCCGCGAAGTCTTGCCCGGCACAGATTACATGGTCTGCTGCGTTGAAGTGTCAGGCATGCAATGCGTGGCGTGGGATAATGACATCCCGCTCAAGTATGGCATCGATCAGTGCATTGGTGATACCATCGGCCCGGGCGGGCTGTTCAAGGCCTTGCGCACCGTGCCCGTGTTCCTCGACATCCTGCGCGATGCACGCGAGCTTTGCCCGCAGGCGATAATGCTCAACTACACCAACCCGATGAATATCATGTGTCTGGCTGCGGGGCGTGCTGTGCCTGAGATTCCCGTTGTTGGCCTTTGCCATTCTGTTCAAGGCACCAGTCATCTGCTGGCCAAGTATGCCGACGTGCCTTACGAGGAAATGAGTTGGGAATGCGCAGGCATCAATCACCTCGCCTGGTTCACCAAGCTGGAACACAAGGGGCGCAACCTTTACGAAGCTGTGCTTTACGACAAGTTCCGTCACGAAATCGCAGAGGGCATTCGTGAAGCAGAGGCAGGGCTGGCTCGCTTCGACTCCGCGGATAAAAGCCATGGCAACGAAGTGGATATTCAATACAAGCAAGGCGACCTCATCCGTAAAGACATGTGCGTCAACTTCGGGGCCTTCATCACCGAATCGTCCGGCCACCTTTCCGAATATCTGCCCTACTATCGCAAGTCGGACGCCGGTAAGAAACTGCTGCGTCTTTCTTACGAAGGTGGCAGCCGTTTCTATGCAACGCACTGGCCCAGGTGGCGCGAACATGCAGACAATCACCGCGCTCGCCTGGTCTCCGGCGAAGATCAGGTCAAGATGGAACGCTCGTGGGAGTATGGCTCATGGATCATCGAGGCCCGTGAGAAAGATGCCCCCTTCCGCATCCATGGCAATGTCATGAACAATGACGGCACATTCGGCGAAGCTGGCAAACTCATCACCAACCTGCCGGGTGACGGCTGCGTCGAAGTCGCTTGCATGATCGATCGCAACGGCATCAACCCGACGCGCTATGGTGCCCTGCCTCCGCAGATGGCGCACATCTGTGCCAGCAACATGGCCATGTTCGACCTGGCTGCCACCGCCTGCATCGAGAAAAGCAAGGAAGCCGCCATCCACGCGCTGATGTTTGATCCATTAACTGCTGCGATCTGCACGCCCGGCCAGATTCGTGACATGACCCATGAAATGTTTGATGCTGAAGCAGAATTTCTGCCGGGATTTGCTTGAGTTTTACTACGCCCTGCGATTTTTAAATTTGGTCTTCATCTTCCGCGGATTTGTAGGTTTTGAGCATGCCGTAGCCATACAAACCAAAGCCGAAAGCTGCTCCGCCGATTGTGAAATACTTGATGCGATTCCAGATCGTGTCCTCGGTCTGGCTGAGCAGGTATTCCGTTGTCAGATTATCCCTGTGAGAACTGGCACTTCGATCTGATATTCCTGCGATGATGAAAGGCCAGGCAGCCCCCAGCACCATCCCCACAAAAGTGGTGATCAACACCAGAGCAAGACAGGCTCCCACATGTCCCAGCACACTGGTCTTACGCTTCGGCTCAGAACCAATCTCATGGACACGGCTAAAGTCTGGTTTGTTAGATTTTCCATACATAAAACATAAGCCTCACTAACAAGCATATCGCAGTGTTTTATATATTCACCTCAGTTAATCCTATCGAAAGCCAAACGAGAGGCTCAACAGCGGAGGGATCATTCTCCACTTCATGGAAGACATTCGAAGGAATGTTCACGCTCAGACCGGGATGGACATCAAAGGTTTCTTCTCCGAGTGTCATCCGCCCCTTGCCCTGAAAGAAAACGTAAAACTCAGGGATGGCATGGTTGTGTTTCTCCATCGTCATTCCCGGATCCAGAATTCCCCAGCAAGGCTGATAAGCAAAAGTATCAGGGCGGATCATCTCAGGCTTCAATTGAGGAAAGACTGGATGGACATACATCGTGTCAGAATGTGCTTTGTTAAATCTCGTGCGATCCATCATGCCAAGGTTTGGATTCATTTTCTAATTTCCTGCCCACTTTTTGAAGATATTTTCCATCAGTTCGACATCAGTCAGGCAATCCTTGCCTGCAGTCACTGACTCATTAACTCCGGCCACAGCTTCAACAAACGCGCGTGCCTGTCTGAAGAAAGCCCACTCCACTGCCGGGAGTAAGCACTGCTGCGTCCATGTTTGATTGATCTCCCGCCATATCTTGACTTCTGCCACAGCTTGACGATTCAAAGGTGTTGGGGTCTGAATCTCTACACGTCCTTTTTCAAAATAAAAGGTTGTCTGTTCATCCCAATGATGACTCTTGCTTGGTACACCACGCAAACTGACCAGAACTTCCCCCGACCGCATCGAGACGAGGAATGCACGGTCATGCTGATCGGCAGCAGTACATTCCAGCGGATGCTCACACAGGAAGTGAAGAAGATTGATGTTATGTGAATAGATATTTAAAAAATGTTCATAAATTGACTGTTGTTCTGCAGGAAGGAACTCTGGATAACGGTTTTTGATGTCGTCTTGCGGGACAGGTTCACCAGTGTGTATTGGTGTGCCGGGGTTCTGTAACCAGTCTCCAAGAAAGCAGGTGGAATCGACCATTCGCAGTCGCCCCAGTTCGCCGGTTTCTCTGAACGTATCCAGCCAGTGTTTCGCAAGTGCTACACCCGGGTCATAACGTTTCATGAATCCCACGGCATAAACCAGATTGTTCTGTCCTGCCAACGCCACGAGTTCTTCTGCCTCATCATATCGAGCGACCATTGGCTTCTCTGTGAAGAGATGCTTACCTGCTGCAAGCACCTGTTTCCCCAACGAGTAATTGCGTTGAAACGGTTGAGACATGACAACGGCATCCACGTCGGTATCAGCAAGTAATGCCTCGTGCGCGGGGTAGATTCTCTCAATGTCATACCGATGAGCAACCTTTTGCGCCAACTGGGGTCGAACTTCAGCCAAAGCCACGACCTGGCAGGACTCGATCCGATCGTAGTTATACAAATGAGCCATCTGCCCCATGAAACCGCAGCCGAGAAATCCGAGTTTAACCATGATTGAATGCCTTCTGTGTTTTGTGAATCAATGGTCTTGCAGTTTACTTATCCCACACCCCATTCACCAGATACTCCTGAATCCCCCGGGCGGCTGTCCGTCCTGCTCCCATCGCCAGGATCACCGTCGCCGCACCGCTGACAATGTCGCCTCCAGCAAACACACCCTTCTTACTGGTGCGTAGCGTTCGCTCATCTGCCTGAATATAGCCCCACTTGTTTGTCTCAAGGTCAGGCGTTGTACTTTGCACCAGTGGGTTCGCCCCGGTGCCCACCGCCACGACCGCGACATCAATCGGCAACCTATACTCACTACCCTCGACAGGCATCGGCCGACGCCGACCTGACTCATCAGGCTCTCCCAGTTCCATTTTCTGTAACACGACGGCCGTGAGATAGCCGTTGTCATCTCCCTCGAATGCCACGGGATTATTCAGGTTCATGAACTTGACACCCTCATCCTTGGCATGATGTACTTCCTCCGCACGGGCAGGCATCTCCTCCTCACTTCGGCGGTAAATGATGTACGCATTCTTCGCGCCAAGTCGTAACGCCGACCTGACCGCATCCATCGCGGTATTCCCCCCGCCGATGACCGCCACATTTGCATCACGACAGTCATACACAGGTTCATCGTATTGATCAGGGGCATACGCCTTCATCAGGTTCATGCGCGTCAGAAACTCGTTGGCTGAGTAAACACCACCCAAGTGCTCGCCGGGAACGTTCAGGAAACGAGGCAGGCCTGCCCCGGTCGCGATAAACACCGCGTCATAACCTTCCTCATTCATCAGTTCATCCAGCGTCACGCTCTTACCCACAACGACATTGGTTTCAAAGCGGATGCCCATCGCCCGCATGTTGTCCACTTCCTGCCTCACAATATCCTTAGGCAGGCGAAATTCGGGGATGCCATACACCAGCACCCCGCCGATCTCATGCAACGCTTCAAACACCGTCACCTCGTGGCCACGCAATCGCAGATCGCCAGCACATGACAGACCCGCAGGCCCACTGCCCACGATGGCGACATTCTTCCCCGTCGGCGGGGCGATCTTAGGTAAGCCCACCTGGCCTGACGCTCGCTCAAAGTCCGCGACGAAGCGCTCGAGATGCCCGATCGCCAAAGGCGTCGCACGCTTGCCCATCACACAGGCACCTTCGCATTGATTCTCCTGCGGGCAGACCCTACCCGTCACGGCTGGCAAGACATTGTCCTCGCGAATTTTCGCAGCCGCTTCAAGGTATTTCCCTTCCAGCACCAGATCGACGAACTCCTTGATATTCACACCGACAGGACAGCCACTGACGCACTTCGGATCCGTGCACGACAGACATCGCTGTGCTTCTTTTTCAGCCACTGCAATGTCCAGCCCGAGATTCACCTCTTTGAAATTCCGCGCCCGCTGCTCAGCCGGCTGCTCGGGCATGGCATGACGATCAACTTTCATCCTGTCCTTGATTGGCAAACGTTCTGCCATGACTGACTCATCCTTTGCAGATTGACTGCTTCAATTTCTATTCGTTTGACTCAACAGCCTGATTGGCTGCTGCCGCTTCCAGACGACACTGATGCACACGCTGCATGTCCTGATCGGGTGATGCTTCAAAGTTGGCCAGGCTTTTCTGTTCATGATCCCGGTACATCCGATTCCGCTGAATCAGCGTGTCGAAATCGACCAGGTGAGCATCAAACTCAGGCCCATCCACGCATGCGAACTTTGACTCCCCCCCGACGATGCATCGGCAACCGCCACACATCCCCGTGCCATCCACCATGATCGGGTTCAGGCTCACCACCGTGTGAATCTTCCTCTCGCGCGTGACTTCAGCGACAGCCTTCATCATCGGGATCGGCCCGATCGCCAGCACATGATCCACAGGCGTGTCACCCTCGATCACTTCCGCCAGCTTTTGCGTGACGAATCCCTTCTCGCCATAACTGCCATCGTCAGTCATCACATGCAGTGATTGGCACGCCGCACGCATTTCGCTTTCCAATATCACCAGGTTATGGCTGCGAGCCCCAATGATGCCCGTCACCTGGTTGCCAGCCTCAGCCAGCGCGACGGCTGTCGGATACGCGATGGCTGTACCCACCCCGCCGCCGATGACCACGCTGTGACCGAACGGCCCAAGTTCCGAGGGTTCACCCAATGGGCCGACCACATCGAGAATGAAATCACCGGCTTCAAGTTGATTCAGCAGCCGGGTGGTCTTGCCTACGCCTTGCACGATGATGGTGATGGTGCCTGCCTCGACATTGCTGTCCGCAATGGTCAGAGGAATGCGCTCGCCATGATCATGCACGCGAATGATGACGAATTGGCCGGCCTGCCTTTTCCGGGCGATGCGAGGGGCTTCGATTTTGAATCGCTTGACATCCGGGGCCAAAAACCCGGCATCTTTGATCAAAAAACTCATGCCAGTCTGTCTCCAACAACGCGGCCTTCATCTTCGCAGAGTTCGTAGCGACAGGCACTTACCAGCCGACTCGCTGCATCTGAAATCCAGATTACCGATGATGATCAGAAAAGACAACCTTTATGTCCACTTTTAGGGCGATATCTCCATCCACCCCGTTAGGCCGTAACGTTATCCGAGGTTAACCTGCGGGGGATATGGCCAAGACGAAGCCGCGCAAATCCAAAGCTGCCAAGCGAAAAACACGCCAAGTCAAAGTGCGCTTGGCAAGCGCTGCAGCCAGGCTTCGGCGAACTGTCGCAATCTGGGCTTCTGCCATCACCGTCGCGCTGCACTTGATTCTGATTGGCGTCCTGGCCGCCCGTCCCATGTCCGGGCCGATCCGTCTGCCTGTCTTTCGCAACATTTGGATGTGGAAGAATGAACGGGTGATTTATCTGCTGGTGTTCGTGCTGCTGGGATCAGCCGGACTGACCGTCATCGGCTTGATGGTGCAAGGCTGGCACCGCGTCTGGCTGCTCGCGACATGGATCCTTTTCCTTTTTCTGTGTGCCACTGAGTTCCGCGAGCCGATCACCGCGATGCTGGAGGTGGTGTTTGAGCAGTTGTGAATAACGGGCACGTGTCGTGGGCTTCAATTGTTTGCGCCCGCTACATGGCACCCAACCGCGAAACGACAATGCCACATCGCTTGCCAAGTTTTTAGCAATTGTAAACTGAGACATGTGGAAAGAATACTCTCGCCAAGGCGCCAAGACGCAAAGCTCGCTTAAGGAACGATTCTCATGATTTCGTGACTTTGTGTGCTTCGCGTTCTCTGTGCTTCATCCTTATCTTCTTCACACAGCTAAGCGGATTGACTGCACAACTATTCTCCAAACGCTTTCTTATAATCCGAGATGAACTTCTCCAGGCCGCTGTCGGTTAACGGGTGTTTCATGACCTGCTTGATCACACTGAAAGGCACGGTCGCGACATCGGCCCCGGCCAAAGCAGATTGGACGAAGTGCAGAGGATGACGAATGCTCGCAGCGAGGATTTTGGTCTTCAAGCCGTAGTTGTCGTAAATCTGACGAATCTGCGTAATCACTTCCATGCCTTCCTGGGCGATGTCATCGAGTCGTCCAATGAAGGGACTGACGAGAAACGCCCCAGCCTTGGCGACCATCAACGCCTGGAGCGGCTGAAAGCACAAAGTCAGGTTGGTGCGCACGCTTTCACCTGAAAGCGTTTTGCAGGCCTTGAGGCCTTCGATGGTGCAAGGCAGCTTGACGACGATGTTATCAGCAATCTTCGCACGATCGCGGCCTTCCTTGATCATGCCTTCGTAATCGGTGGCGATGACCTCGGCTGAGACCGGCCCATCCACGATGTCGCAGATTTCACTGAGGCGCTCGCCGTAGTCCACACCTTCCTTGGCGATCAGAGACGGGTTGGTGGTCACGCCATCCAGAACGCCCATGTCATTGGCTTGTTTGATCTCATCAAGGTTGGCAGTGTCGATGTAAATATCCATATGAAAGCTCCTGTGTAGCTTGCTGGGGGTGTGTCGTCCTTGGGGTTCACTTGGAGTGTAGGGAAGGGTTAGGGGATCGTCGTGCAAAGGCAGGAAATTATGTATCCAAATATAGAAGATTGGCTCAGTGGACGCTGACTTGGGCTGAACGTATCCGAAGGTTCGCAGCTTAATTCGAGTACTTCATAAGATAAGGCAACAAATATCCTATCTGTCCACTACCGTAACATTCTCCCAGTATCGGGGCTCGATCTCAGCTTCGACAGCAGTGTCTGCCACATGCCGGGTATGCGGGTTGCTCCAGTATTTCCTTTCAGCCACCTGCATGCCGCCAGCATCGGGGATGAGTACGCCAAAATCCATGCTCAGACGATCGCCCACCTTGGGAGGCTTCATGCCCAAAGCTTTCCAATTGATGCGCACCTCAGCCGTCCAGGCTACTGGGCCTTCGCCATCAACTTTGTTCATAACGACCTGAAATTCGTTCTGATCGAGCTTCACGACTCGATCGACACGCGTCGTTGCAACTGGACTTGAGTATGTCACCCCGGATTCATCGGCTACGTCAGGGGCAACATAATCGTAAAGCACAGCAATCCACTGGCCTTTGTATGGTGCAAACGACAGGCGTTTATCGCCCTGCTCTGGAAAATCTTTATCTGCTTTGGGGTCGGTCCGGATCATCATGTCCAGGCAGAATCCGCTCTTGAAAACGTAACGCCAATCCTCGCCCTGATTACTCACAAGCGAGGTGCCTTTATACGTTGCGTAAATCGCCTGCGAGTCGTACGAAGCGCCTACGCGGAACTCTCCCTTGCCGCGGATTCTGCTCATCGAACGACCTTCCTCCCACTCGTTGAGTTGGCCATCCACTTTCACCTCGTGCATTGCCATCTGCATACTCGGCAGATTGCGGTTGTGGTCTTCGCGATCTTGACGAACAAGTTGCTTCTGCAGCGTCAGATTCTGCTGATATGCCTCATCGGACACAGAGATTTTTCTGGTGACCATTTCATACTGATCGATTCCCTGCAATTCAAACAGGCCGAAGTGTCCTCGACCAGCAATGACGTAATACTTGCCGTTATCTGCCTTCATGAAATAGCCAAAGAATGTCTCCCAATCCTGTCGATATTCTGTGACATCCATCCCACGTTTGGGTTGCGTGATCGAAGCAAATGTTCCTTTCTCGCCGGTGAAGAATTCATCAAGCATGACATTGTGATCGACAGACCAGAGAAACCACTGCCCATTGACACCGTTGACGACGGACACCTCACCGATGTTGGATTCTGCCTGTGCGATGCCCGTAAAAATCAGCGGATTGTCAAGGATACGTCCAAGAATTCTTGGAACGTAGTCAGCAGGTTTGACATTCACCGCCCCGCCTACCAGCTTCATATCCGGTCCGACCTTGTAAGGTTGCCCTTCGAGTGTCGCAGCCCCGTGGCGATCCACGACCAGGTTCCAGTTGAACCCCGGTTTCGCTCGACTATTGGCAGTGAAGTTTTGCGTATAGATCGGCGCGAGCTGAGGATAATTATAAGTTTGTAAATCTTCTGATTTGAATATGGGTACGCCATGCCTGGTGAACCCAGCAGGTGCCAGCCGGGTGAACTGCCCCCAAAATGTCAGGTCGCGACCTGAGATGGTGCCCCAGTATGGAGATTGAAAAGGTCGACCTCGAGCTCCCTTCATGGCTTCTTTGTTATCGAAGATTTCCACTTCTTCAATTTGATATTCCCCATCTTCGTTCGCGTCGTACCAGATGAATGATTTATGCGCCAGGTTCTGCTTGTTCCAGTGTGTGTGCCATGGTTTGTCAGGCCGAGTCAGAAAGACGGAATTCTGTGCATCACCCATCACAGCGACCGGTTTCCATTGATCCTGCCCCGGTTCATGCAGGACAATGATGTAGCCAGCATTAAACTGCTTACCAGCATCACCGACAAGGTATCGACGACCATTTAAATAGACAGGCCTTTGCACCTTGTTGTAGGTGTAGGAAGATTTGTCTAACGTCGGTGTGCGAGGGTGGTACTGCACATCAAGGAATTTTGAGAGGCGGGTCGTGCCTTTATCAAAATCAACGTCATACTCAATGCCCTGATACCAGAATGTCTTCAGCGACTTATCCAATGTGCCCCCGCCGCCGTAATGCGGTGGGCCGAGGAATTCTTTCTCGAACTCGCCTTTGCTGTTGTATCGCGAAAACCGTTTGGGTGTGTAATGCCCTTCTGCGACCCAGATATCGCCAGTCAGGTCGATCGCAACGGCAACTGGCCTGTCGATCGTGTGTGGATCCCAAGGCCCGACCTTTCTTGGGCCGATGCCTCCAATGGTGAGTTCCCGCTCGCCTTTGGGATTGAAGACAAAGACGGCGTTGGCTTCAGGATCACCCACCGCCAGACGCTTTCCATCAGGAGAGATACCGATTGCAGCCGGCTCTTTCAGCGGAGATCTCGCGATGATTTCGTGCTTCATCTGACCTGCCGGATTAAGAGTCGTCCGCCGCAGTTCACCCGGGCCGATGGTGTAGAGCCTGCCATCCGCAGCAAAGGCTGCATCAGTGATCTGAGGTGAGTCGAAAGCGAACTGCTGTTGCAACTGGCCAGTATTGCCATCAATCAGGCGGATCAGATGATCTGGATGTACCGGTCGCTGTCCTGCGTAAACCACGGGCAGCACGGCCTCGACCGAACAGAGAAATGGATCATCGGTATAACTCGGTTTCTGCCATCGACTGCCGACCATGCCGCTTTCCAGCCGCAATCGCAGCGCCTTGGTGTGCGTGGTGGCATCGAAGCTGATGCGTGCGTCATGTGAATGATTTGATGATGAATATGAGCCTTCAAAAGGATGGCTGTATGCTTTGAATCGCCCCACTTCACGCCAACCCTTCGTCGCATCAGGATCAGGTTCACCTTCGCCCTGCCAGGCGTCCACAGCAATTACCGCGTTGGAGGGATTGAGCAGAACCAATCCATCGACAGCCGTCTCCCTCTGCCAACGCAGCATGACATTGACCGGCGACTCAGTGGTCGGGGCCTGCTTCGCCCGAAAGCGCCAGGCGTGTGACATTGTGCTCGTTTCCTCGTCAGCTTTCTCTTCGTCAACCTTCCGTGAATCAGGCAGGACAATTTCCGGCTGCGTGGAGACAGGTTTTACTGGACTGACCATTAGTCTGGCCATGCGCAGCGTCGCCTTCTTCATGTCTTCCTCTGTGCCAGTGATTCGCAGGTAGATCGCTCGGGATTTCAAGTTTTTGACTTTCGGAGTCAACAGATTCAACGGTTCATTCAGGTTGACTTGCCCCAAGGCAATCCATGCGTCGCCGGGGATATCACCAGGCAAGGGTGCGACTTTGCTTGACCATGTCGCGTCTGCCTTGAGCGCGTACAGCTCAACCTGTCTGATCTGTTGATCCTCAGCCAGCAGCATTGAACCAATCGGCAACGGCTCTTTGAATACCGCAAGTATGCCAGCCCCATTTTCAGACGAGACTGGCGAGATGCCCGTCTGCGGGTGACCGCCGGATTGAAAGACGGTCGCGAAGCGTTGCTGCTGTTTAAGCATGGGCCGTTGAGCGCCGTCGCGATTAGTTTTCGGCAGGCAGTCTTCGAAAAGGAAATCACTCGTATCAGGCCCGGTCGAAAGCAAAGGCGTAGTCGCATCCGCATTGTCCATGACGAGCAATACGCGTCCTGCATGTGCTGCCAATGCCTTGATCTTATGTGGAGCCGAGTTGTGTATCTGTTTGCTCTCGCGTGTTGTGACATCGGTGCGGTACAACTTCGTTTCAACCACGGAGGCGTATAGATGACTGCCATCGCTGGCCAGTTGTTGTGGCCCTTTCCAACCTTCGAATCCTCCCCGCCCCCACATCTTCTCTCCTTCAAGGTTGGTCATGATCAACGTGTGGCCATGCTCTGCGACGGTCGAGGAAAGAAACATTCGATCCCCCACCGCAACGATTCCTGAGTTCACGCCATGGTCTCCCATCCAACCACCAGCGCGCATGTTCTCACCCTCCCCAAAAGCGCGCGTCGGCCAGGGGACAGGATTAGGCGATGCGATGCCAAACTCATACTTGGCTTTCACGCCCGGCCCACGAAGGATTCGAGCCTCCAAGGCAGTATCCGCAGGCACAGGTTGGCCCCACAAGTCAAGCCCATCCCACCTCACCACGTAATCACCTTTGCTGAGCTCAATCGCTTGCACCAGAATGCGCACGAGTTGCCCGTTGTCTCCATACAGGGAAACCGTCGCGACCCCATCATCTTTCATCTCGAAAGGCACTTTTACCGCACCCACTGAGCCGGGAATATGTGTCGGTGGATCAGCAGCATCAGCAACAGCGACCAACACAAACAGGAACAGCCCGATGCAACTAAGGCGATGAACGGTTGAGAATATCATGCGAACTCCAGGGAATGAATCATCGTCAAGAAAGACTATGGATCAATGGATCATCAAGCCAGACTGATACGCTGCTGAGATTAACCAATTCATCCTATCGTATGCGCAATCACACACACTGGTGTAGCCGGCAAAGCAGCAACTCAAGGGATTTGTCCGCGTTAATATGGCACAAAATTCGGAAATGCCGTTATTCTGGGATGGATAAGCGCATCAAAGCTGTTTAATTTCCTTACCGAAGCATGCAATCAGTTAAATTCACAATCAGGTGAGTCTTTCATATTTAAGGATACTTCAGTACATGAGCTTACTTCACCCCTACTCTTCCGCTGTGGCATGCCTTGTCCTTTTGCTTTGCACTGCTTTCACGCAAGCAGATCAGGCTTTCGAGAATGATGAGGATGCCAAACAGGTATTCGTGAAAGGTGAACACCCGCGACTGTTCCTGTCACCTGATGATGTTGCGCCTTTACGTGATCGGATCAAACAGGAACCGTACAAGTCCTACGTCGAATCAATGAAGAAAAGGGTTCAGGATGAGAAGCAATGGGAAATCAGTTCTTCCGTGCTGTATGACATGAGGCCACGTGATCTGGCATCCTTGTATCTTGCCACCGGCGACAAGACATATGCTGAACAGGCAGCCAAGATCGTCAAGGAAATGCTTGAGGATAAAGTCCACTGGCAGAACCCCAAAAGCAAGGGGTTGACTCGCGCTGCTGGTGCTTTGACGATCGCGTGGGCTTATGACCTTTGCTTTGACGCCTGGCCTGAAGAGTTTCGTCAACGAGTCAGCCGAGAACTTTCGGAAAAGGCCGATGGCATCATGGCTTCCATGGGCGCCAGTGCGAACCACAACATTGGCAATAACTGGCAAGGCGTACGGTACAGCTCAGCGGGGATTGCCTATCTCGCCTGCGATGAACCTGAAACCCGCAAACGCGCGGCTGAAGCTTATGACCTGCTCAATCGACACCTGAGAGCCAACCTTGGGCCAAGTGTCTGGAATCCCGAGGGAATCGGATACACGATCTATCCTTGGACTTTTACCGGTCCGTTTGGTATCGCCGCTCGTCGAGCGGAGATCGGTGACCTGAGATCGGACTATCAATCCACCCGTCTGACTCTTTGGACAACACTGGTCGGCACGGTCAATATCCCAACTCTTGACGCACGCGGACTTCGTGCCGATCTTTCTGATGATCATCCTCGATACATGGGTCGAGGTACAGCAGGACTTGCCTTCTGGTACACCCCAGCCGAGAAGCTTCCTGCTGTGAAATGGATGGTGGATTATCTTTACCCGAAGCCTGAAGAACGGGACAACAGTTGGGGTGGAGCCCTCTACCAACTTTTACTCTACCCCAATGAAATCGAAGCGAAGAATCCGTCTGAGATGACCGGGTTAACTTTTGAAGATCGGCCTCATGGTATTGCCATTTTTCGTAACCGTTATGAAAATGAAAATGACATCGTGGCACTGGTCAATGCCGCCGGCCGTCGCCCCATGGGTGCCCATGCTGGTCCTGACACCAATACAATTCGCATCATGGGTCTGGGCAGCGTGTTTGTCACCGGAGGTGGACGAACCAGTCACCCCGCTGGACAGACCAACCTTTTTGCCGATCGCCAACCCCCCGCTCGGGGCATCGGGGGCACAGGTCAACTCGTTGAGTCAATGTTTGACAAGGACGGCTCAGGCAAGGCTGTGGTCACCGGTTCTGTTCTTGGCGTCGACGATCAAAAGCGTGTGTTCATGGCCGACTACAGTCAGGCAGCAGGCGTTCCAGCCCTGTTTGTGAATACCGATACCTCTGAGAATGGCAAACTCTGGCGTCTCAATACACCTGAATTCAACCAGATCGAAATCGAGGGTAATAACTTCTTCCTGATCGCTCCCAATGGTGCAACGCTTCGTGTCACGATTCTTGAACCAAAGAAGGTTCAGTTTCGCACGGGCGAAGTTGAGCGAGGGGGAGGAGCCGGTCACATTGCGTTTCCATATCGAGGCAAGAAATACATCAATAACAAGTTCATTGAGTTCGATATCGATGGCCGCGCTGCCGTGGTGATGACACTCACGAAGGATAAACCTCAAGCACTGAATGTTGAGCAGTCCTTACATGGAGCGCGGACGAAGATTGGCAAGATCCCTGTTCTTTTTGATCGAAATCTTGCCCGCACGCTGGTCGGAGAAGACGCTGCGAAAAGCGACGCCATGACTCGCAAGGTGCCGCTAACACCTCGGCGACCGAAAGCCACCGTCGTTGGTGATCGGGCCGTACGCATTCAATGGCAAGATATGCCCCTGGGCGCGGAGAACATCCTGATCCAGCGCAGACAGGTTGGTACTGCCGATAGTCAATGGTCCACGGTTGCGACTCTCGAAGCCAGCACATCAAAGTTCATTGATCGCAAGTTAGAACCTAAGACGGGTTACGAATACCAAATACTGACCCGCAACGAATCAGGCTTGTCCAAGCCTGCCGAACTGCCAAAGGTCGTCACCTGGGCCGATGGTTTCTCTGAATGGGTCGAAGATTTTGCGCCCAGTAAAGTTAATAGTGAGAATCGCATGGGCGATTGGAACATGATCAAAGCACAATCTCACAACATTGATTTGAGCAACCAGGAAGGAAGCCAGCGATCTGCCGATGCCAAAGTGGGGATGTTGGTCACGGGATATGTCCCGATCAGGATGAATCGTGCAATCATCAATGAAGATATCCAAGTCGATCTGTCAGGTGACGCTTCTCATGTCAGTTTCGACATTCAGGCTCAGGCAACGACTGTATTCAGCCCAGTGTTTAAACTCGCCAATGACCAATGGGTGATGTGTGGACGCACATATGTGTCCAGCCCTCATGCCTGGCAGACGCTTGAGTACGACCTGCATGCACCTAACCTCAAATGGTGGTCGGTCGACCCGAAGACACTCAAACGTGGAAACGAAGAGATCAAGGTCACCCGCGATATGCTGAAAGATGTTCGTGGCGTGGGCATCTTTGTGGAATGGGTCATCAATCAGAAGTGGATCAAAATCGACCAATATCACTTGCGAGGTCAGAATATAACGCTTCGAAAGAATGAGTAGTTGTTTCAATACTGGATTAGATGATTCAGAGTCTGCCAGTATTCGGCCAATGCTTGTGGATGCGAGATGGACTATCCCATCTTTTCATGTCATGGACAGGGCAAACGCATGTGGCTTGTAGGATGGGTTAGGCGAGTCTTCGAGCCGTAACCCATCACCGGCGCATGCTTGGTCAAAGGCCTCATTGATGGGTTACGCTCCGCCAAGTGGCTCCGCTAACCCATCCTACCTCCGATGCTCAGCGCGATTTGCGCTCCTGAATTCCGTACATGCGTTCGCCCTGATGTCATGGATGATTGGTGGTGTGTATGGCCAGTTAACTTGGTAGCATTGATGTGATGAACATCGAACACATTGCATGGCAAGTCGAAAACCCTCACATCGTTGCTGATTGGTATGTCAAACATCTGGGCTTCACCATCAAGCGAAGTGCCCAGGAACCGGTTCCGGTTGTTTTCATGGCCGATGGCTCGAATCGCATGATGATCGAAATCTATAACAACCCTGATGCTGCGATCCTTGATTATGCCAAACTGGATCCGTTGCAGTTGCACCTCGCTTTTACATCCCTTGATATCCCCTCCGACAGCCAGCGTCTGATCAAGGCTGGTTGTAATTTCGTGCAGGAAATTGGAGATGGCTCATCTGACAACGACCACATCATCATGCTCCGTGATCCTTTCGGATTTGCAATTCAACTATGTCGAAGAGCAAAACCCATGCTGTAATATGAGCCTTCCTGTTGTTGCAGTTAAAGACATATGAAGTAGATAAGGCTAGAGCAGGATGAGTTCAATCATAGCGTCTTGGGTGCCACACCTTGACGCCAATCGAGCGAAGCGAGAAGCGCGCAAGGTGTGTGGATGACGCTGCGTTTCGGTTAACCATCGAGCGCACAGTTTGCCTCGCGGACTCGGTCAAACTGTGGCACCTCACTACGAATGAATTGGGCACGCTCTAGATTCACAACTATCCAATTTATATGGGTGATATATCGAAGTAATTTCCTGCACACTAAACCGGGATCAATCTCACGTGCTGTTCAACTGCCAATCTTAGAATAGGGAGAACTGAACTGATGCGCGGTGAAATTCTTCACTGCAAGCGTACTTAGGTCGGGAATGATTACATAACCATGACACGATGCCGCCGCATGTGAGACGCTCGCGCCACGGATATCCCTTGGCCTGGTTGAACCGTAGAAGCAAGCTTACCAGAGCAGGTTCTCGCGCAGGCGGGTGACCAGATCGTTAACCATGGCCAACCTCTCGTAAGAATCGGCTGGGGTCGCCAAAGTCGTACGATCCAACTCAACAGGCAAACGGTCCTGCTCTTTGATCAGCAGGTCAAACACAAGAGCCCATTCAGCTTCAGACAGTCTGGGTTGCTTTCTCGGGGGGGTGGCTAACATCTTTCTGCACCTTTTCGCAGGGGGTTAAGGATGCCCTGCCTATGTAGCATTATATCGATCATCGTGGCCAAAGGATCGAACTGCCCTAAACTTTGTTGTCCTCACCAATTTCAAACATTGGCAAAACGGAAATATTTGTGGGTGCCTTTGGTCGTACGGCACGCGAAGATAATTTGTTCAGGTAAGTTGATGCCTGGTGCAACTTGATGTGAGATGGCGAGTAGAAACTTCATGACTGATCAGAAAACAGATAAGGCTCGTCCCGGCCATCCATTTGCCATCTTCGTGGCGGATATGGCGTTGCGTGCCCCGCGCTACTCGCCGATGCGCCCTTTGCAGTCTGGCATGAAATGGCAGGCCAAGCGCTGTGGCGGGAAGTACTTTCGCCTGCCAGGCAGTGATGGCATCACGCTGGATGCGGTGCTGTTCCTGCCTAAGGGTGAACCGGCTGACTATCGCTGGCCGATCGTCTATGCGCATGGCTACGTGGAAACCAAGGAAGTGCATCTGCGCGAAGCACTACTTTTTGCGGGGCATGGCCATCCTGTGCTGCTTTACGATCAACGGGCGCACGGCCGAAGCCGGGCGCGCCACATGACCTTCAGTACGCGCGAGCAGGATGACCTTTCGGCTGTGCTCGACTATGTCAGCAAACAGGAATGGGGTGGCGATCACATCATCACAGCCGGTTTCTCACTGGGGTCGGCAGTGGTCATTCAACTGGCTGCACGTGATGCGCGGATCAAGGCAGTGATTGCCCTCGCACCCTTTGCCGATGCCAACCGTGTGCTGGCTTCCTATCAGCGCAAGTGGGCTTTCCGTTGGCAGTCGCATGACTTCTGGCTGCGGGGTTTTCATCATGCGGCTGGTCGAGCAGGATTTTCATTGGATGATATTTCACCCTTGCGCGCGATCGGCAAGATGAGCCAACCTTGCTTCATCGCGGTGGGTGATCGTGACTCGCTTTTCCCGGCGCGCGATCATGCGGAAATCCTGGCTGAGGCAGCGGGAGATCAGTGTGAGTATCACCTGGTCAAAGGGGCGAACCACCCGACGTTGTGCGTCAAGCACTGGCCTGAGTTGGATGAGGCATTGCTGGCGTTTTTGGATCGGGTGTCTAAAGCAAACGACGCGTCTTAATTGACTTACACCCTCCGTCTTCGCAACTTCAAACCAAAAACGTCACAATGTCGATATGAATCTGACCAGGCGTTCATCTTTCTTGATTTGTCTTCTGTTCCTGCTTGGTTGCGCGCTTTACCTGCCTCGGCTGGACGTGATCCCGCTGCGGGGGGAATCGACCCGACGGGCAACCGTCGCACGGGAAATGATTGAAACTGGCCAGTGGATCGTGCCCCAGCAGCAGCGCGAGCCTTTCCTGTCTCGACCGCCGATGCATAGCTGGATGATCTTTGCCACAACCTGGCTACGACATGGCGGAACTTGGCCTGAGGTTGATCACACAGCCAGTTTTATCGATGCCGTTTCCGTTCGGCTGCCTTCTGCACTGGGCGCGATCGGCCTGGTGCTGTTGACGTTTCTGGCGGTTCGATCTGCAGCCAATGAGACGGCTGGCTGGTGGGCTGGCTTGGCGATGCTCACGTTTCCCCATGTCATGGAGCTTGGCCGACTTGGTGAAACGGATGTGCCTTTCAGTTTCCTGTTGGGCAGCAGCATCCTGATATGGGGCGCAGCGGCGTCGCGCGGCAAAGTCACCAACACCCTCTGGCTGATCACCGCGTCTCTCGCAGCCTTGGCGACACTGACCAAAGGCATTCAGGCACCGATGTATTACTTCGGCTCGGTTTGGCTCTGGTTGACTTTGACTGGCCGACGACGCGAACTTGTCAGCCTTGGCCATGGGTTGGCTGTCGTAGTTTATGCAGGCATCGTGGCAGCTTGGTTTATCCCATTCATGCTGGCAACCTCGAGTCAGTCGGTTGTTGAAGTTTTCTTCAGTGACGTTGGGCATCAATTGAAATCACCCACGCTGATTGAGTATGCCAGGCATGCTGTGGTCATGCCTGTGGAGATATTGGTGTCTCTCCTGCCTTGGGCAGCCTTACTACCAGCTTTTGCCAGTCAGCGCGTCAGGCAGGCCGTGGCGAGACAACGGTCGTTTATTCTATTCTGCGTGCTGGCCTGTGGGGTGGGTGTGTTGCCTGTGTTGGCCTCGCCTCAATCTTCACAGCGACATTTCATGCCTTTGCTGCCTTGCGTCGCAGGATTGATTGGCGTGGCAGCGATGGGTTGCTGTTGTTTCACTTGGCGCAACTGGCCGGCCCGACTGGTTCGAGACTTTGGCAGAGTCATCGCGTTGATCGCCTGCATCGTGGGTGTTGCAGTGGGTGTCCTGACCACACGTCAGTTTGATTGGCTTCCTCCGCTCTGGTTTGATCGACCTGCCTGGTTGCATGCGGGCGCTGGTTTGTTGGCTACGCTCGTTGCCGCGGGGATCTGGTTCACCGCATCACGCCAGATAGCTTCGCGCGATGTAACCGTGCACGAGAACGTTGGCGATGCACCTCAGCCCTCTGGTATTGCCAGACGATTTCTTCTTCCTGCGATGGTCGCGTGTTTCCTGGCATTGATGTATGTCGTGCCGATCACTTCCGCGCTGGCTGGCGGGGCGAACGATCTTGAGCCTCAGGTGGCGGTGCTCCATGAGGAAGTTGAAACTTATTCGACGCAGCCTTTGGTCAGCTTTGGCAAGATTTCTCACCGCTTTGCCTACTACTGGCCGGAGCCTATCGAAAAGCTGGACTGGCCTGTGACGATGGAAGATGTTCCTGATGATCTGGATTACTTCTGCTTCGGCGGCGGATGGGAATGGAACTGGAAACGGTATCCGTTGTCTGCTGAGGATCAACTGCCTTTCCGTTGGCAGCCTTTAATCAAAATTTCACCTCATCGCAGCAACCAGCGCGATCTGACTGAGAACACCGAATGGATCGTCATCGGCAAAGCCCTGCGCGATGAAAAAGGCCAGCTTATCCCGACCAGGCAATAGCGAGCAGGCATAGCCATAGGCTCGCATGCTGCCTTAATCAATTGCAAACTGCCTGCCATCGCGTTGCGCAGAATACGCATCAAGCCGACCCACTGCGGGTAGGATATGGAAGTTGACTGGCAATTCTTTTCTGAGGTTTGGTTATGCATCGAAAGCAACTGCGAATGGTTCTGCTGGTTTCAATCCTGTCATTATTGACTGGCGCGTTACAGGCCAAAGCGGAAGTCCTTGGCCGATGGACGGTGACCAATCATGCGGATATTGATTACCAGAAAGAGTTGCTTCGTTTGGATGTCAAAGTGCCTGAGGATGTGGATCAGCAGCATCTGGTGGTGTTTCAGGAAGGCAAGGCGATCCTGCATCAGCTTGAGCGCATCGAAGACGATGAAGGCGAGTTTGTGCGCTTTGATCTATGGGTGTGTATTGATCTGAAACCAGCCAACTCCACCAGCTTTGCTGTGGAAGTCGTGGACAAGAAGCCCAACGTGGCTGGAGAAGCGTTGGTTAAGCTGAAAGGCAGCGCGGACGAAACCGTGACCATGAGCAATCGCCTGTTTGCCATTGAGTTGACCGGCTCGCGCGACTCAGGCAAGCCCGGCCCGATCGTCGGCTTCGGCACCAAAGATGATAAGCAAGTCAGCTCCAGCTTCTGGGAAGCAGGCACGTTGATGGAGTCTTTGAAAACAGAGATTCTCGCGGATGGTCCTTTGTTCACGAAAGTGCGTCAGACTTACACCTTCTTTGCCCCGCTTTCCGCACCGGAGGGGACGCCGCCCGGCAAAGCCAGCATGACCTACACGCTCAAGCCTGAGCAGCCTTTTGCGACCATCGAGGAATCTTTCGATATGGGTTCCAACGATGGCTGGGTGCTTGACCTTTCTGACCGCTTTCGACCAAAGCAAGGCCTGGCCCGAAAGTGGTACAAAGCTCAGAATGTCGGCGCGGATAAGGAATATCTTGAAGTCGAACTCAAACCCAACGACCGATTGGGTAAGACCTTGCTGTACCTTAGGCCTCGTTGGACACAGTCCTATGATGTCGGCTGGTTCTTTGGGGTGACGGATGAAGACACGGTGATCGGGCCGATCGTCGCACGTGCCGGGCTATGGGATCGACCCTATGCAAGCCAGATTGATGTGCGTACCACGGCACGCAGCAACACCGCGGAACTCTTTCTCCCAACCGATCACGGCAAGCGATACTGGCTTCTGTTAGCGATCCCCGAGCGGGAACGCGTGATTGATCGCCCTGACCCACGCCGGTCGGGCCGAACCATCTCCGTTGATCGCATCGAGCAACTCACGCGCGAGACTCAGATGCAATCTCTCAACAAACTGACCCATGAATACATCCTGAACTATCCCGGCCATCGGGCGGGTGACTTCTCAGGTGAGTGGTTCTATTCCAACCTGACCAATCCGACAGACATTCTCCGTCGCACAGGCGAGTCGATGATGCAACGTGCCAAGGAAGGTTCGCTGCCTCGCGGGAATCGACAGATTCTCTCCAACATGCAGGTACGGCTCGACCCGGACTGGTTTGCGTATTACCACAACGGATGGAGCCCGATTAACCCTAACTTTGCCACGGACTTTGTGCGCATTCCCATTATTCAGGCGATGAGTCTGGATAATCACCCGCAATATGATAAGATCAAGGCCATGGCTGAGAACGCCTTCCGTACCGATCTTTACTATGCGGTGACATTGCCCGGCGGTGCGGGACAGGAAAGTCCGGGTTACCAATGGCATGCGATGCAGACCTGGCGCGAGTTGGCCCCTTTGGCAGCCGACCATCTGGGGTTTGATCCGCAACAGTGGCCTCGCTATCAGGCAGCAGCTCAGTTCCTCTGGCATACCAGCGTGCCGGAGTGGGGAAATGTCCGCAGAATCCACCCGCTGGGGGATACGCATCCACCCGGTGAGTTCGGCAACAAATTTCGCAACGAGTTGTCAGAATTCACCAAGCTGACGAACCCCCGCCAGTTTCAAACCGAGGAACTGCCAGGCTTCGGCGTGATCTTCCGTAATGACCCCGGCACACCTCAGGAAACCTTCCTGTCATTCAAGGCGGGGCCGAATCGCGGCCATAATCATGGCGATCAGCTATCCATTCACTATGTTGATAAATTTAAAAGGCTGGCCATTGATCACATGAGCAGTTATAAGCCGCGCGCTAACATGGAACATATGCATAACCGCGTAGCCTTCAGCAGCAATAAGTTCGATTACGCCAACATGGATGGCTATGAGCGAACACTGGCTTTTAAGACCACGCTTCAGGCGGCTGTGGCTGTCGGACAGGTGTCTTCCAATCGCCTACGCGAAGTGAAGAAGCTTCCCCCTGAGGAGTGGAACGCGATGGGTCCTTACCAGCCACTTGAGCAACCCTTGATTTACCGTCGCACCATCGTGCAACTGAAAAAGCCGGGTGGGCCTAAGAGTCAGGATGTGTTTGTCATTCGCGACCAATGGTGGGGGCCGGACTTGAAAGGGACTTATTGCCTGCATGTCGATGCCAACTCGCCCAAGCCCGGGCGTGACAAAGGCGCGGTTTCTGACAAGGTGGATCGCCAGGGCGGTTTGATTGCGTTTGAAGATTTACTGTTGTACATCGCTTCACCACTGGAATTTGAAGTGGAGCGTTTGGACTGGGGTCATGACCGCGGCCCGTTCGGGCCCGAAAAGACGATTGGCATTCGCCTGCCTCAAATACCCGAGCCGGACAAGGATATGGAGGGTCGCTTCTATGGCCAATTCATTACCGTGCTGACACTGGGGGATGGTGATAAACCTGAGTTCAAAGCACTGTCCAACGGCGTGTCGCTGGATTACCCGCGCGGCAAGGCAACCGTCGAGTTTGATGGGGCTGTGCCTGAGATTACCGAGGAAGGCAAGACCGAGATCGCTAGCATCCGCCTTAACGGGCGCAAGCAGGTTCTTCTCAAGGCCGACGAGTTGGATGAAGACCGCTCGCAAGGCGAGGTAGGATTGTTCGTGCCTGAAGCAGGCTATGACTTTGGGCCGATCCCCGATTGGCTGCGAATGCAGCGGGAGAAACTGCCTGACAATATCTCGACAAACTATCTGAAGCCGAGTGGTGATGCTTCACCTTGATGCAACAGTGTTACTCAGCCAGTTCAGGAAGATGGCCGATCATGACCCACGCACGATCTTCATCTTTTTTCTCTGCTTTGTTGTCCTCTGCTTGGCCACCCAGTTGTTCGGGCAGGTATTGATCGGCTTGGCCGACGATCACGAAGCGATTGCCCTTGACCGCGATCTCGCGAGGCGTCACGCCGGGCAGGATCGTCGAGTGAAGCTGACGAAAGTCGGCTGAATAGATGCGCACGAATCCACCTAATCCTTCGCGAAAATCTGCATCGGAGGAAGTCGAGAAACCAGTGGCAGGTTGCCCATTCTTCGCCCGAGTGATGAGTCGGCTGTTTCGGGTCTGTCTGCCGACGACGATGATCCGCCCATCTTCCAATTCGGCGATATCCACAGCCCAGGCTGGCGTCAGACGCACTTTCCCTTCACTCGGCCTGGAGAATCCGCAGAGTTGATCGCCTGCCAGCAGTTCGCGCGTCTTGGCGTCAAGTCGCCCAGCCGTTCCCCAGAAAAGGGTTCTGCCTGAGAATCCCCATGTGCTGCCACGTAATCGTGAGTTCTCAACTGATTTGTTGTAATCACGCGGATCCTGTTTCAGCACGCTGTTGCCGCCATCACCCATGCTGGTGAAAAGCACATTGCCTTCATGGTCGAAGTTGACCGAACGCAAAGCCGAGTCGGAGACAAGGTTGTTCATGCGACCCTTCGGGCCTGACATCGGGTCGGGGTTGTAAGCGGCCCAGATGCGTTTGCCCTTGTCGTCATAGCGGAAAAGGAACGGGCTCCACCAGGGTTCTCCGCTGGTTTCCGTTGGAGACCAACCTGCGAGGTAAATGTTGCCATCTGTGGGATTGACGCGCATGCGCAGCGTGCGGGTCTGGCCAAGGGTTTCCATGTGCCAGTCGAAGCCTCGCCATTTCTTGATCATGTCGGTTCGTTCTATGCGTGGAGAGAAAACCTGCGTGGACCAGATCTGCTCTTTCAAGTCTGCGTCAAGCAAAGTGAGATGATCGGGTAGGCCGTAGTAATGCAAAGGCCCCGGCTTCTCCCCGGCTTGCGGTTCGCGGTGATATCCACCGTCATACACCACAACGACACGGCCGTCGGGTAGCACATCAATCTGCGTCGGTTGAATGACATCTTCAATCAATGGCTGAGGGACATGCCAGACTGTCTGCACGCCATCAGAGAAAGAACGCACGCTCTCAGGCTTGAGCGTTTTGCTATCCAGTTTGAAGATCACCGGTCTGCCGCGTACATCCTTGACTTCGTCGTAACGGTTATCTGTCCAATGCACTTGGGGCACAGGTGGGGCTTTGTGAGGTGTGGTTTCGTTTCGTGGAATGCTCAGCAAGGTCTTTGGCGCATCTTTCTCATCGTCACGGAATGGTTGGATCGTGCCCAAGCCATAGCCTGCAAGATAGATGCCTTTGTCGTTGGTGCGCACGCAGGTCAGTAACGTGTTATCAAATCTGGACAGTTCAGTTTTTAACTCTTCAGCGGTCAGAATGAGTTCCACTAAGGCGGATGTGCCATAGGCCTGCACTTTTTGCTTTGCATCGCCATCTTGGAAATGGTTGCCCGGCACCCAACGGTTCGGTTCATTGAGGGTGATGAGAATCTTGTCATCGCCTGCGAACGTGACGCTGGTCGCATCATTGAATTGCCCTTCAAATATCTGCGCATGATCAATGATGGGTTTGTGCACGTTGATTGGCTTGGCTGGCGCGAGAGCTTCTGCAGCATCGGCGCGTGATAGCTTAGGGTTGGCAGCGATACACACGAAACCCAGCAATACAGGCAGGAAACGGTTCGACATCAATTTCATGGCTGTTTCTCGTAAGTCAGGATGATGCTCGCGGCACAAAGATGGTAGCCGTTGCCCACACTGGCAGGCGCAGCTTTGAAGGTGAGTTTGTCGAGTTTCAAAAGCGACGCGGCATCCTCAAGTGGTAGTTCGATTTCGCGGATGGCCGGGCAGAAACCGCCTGTGTAAGCCGCGGGAAGTTCGTACTCCTTGCCTGCGATGATGACGCTTCCTTCGTGCATCCCCGTACGCTCTAGCACGACACGCAGCCTGGCGGCGACCAACTTGTCACCAGCGCGCTCGCTGCCCTCAATCTGGATCGGCAACTGGACTTGTTCGCCCGGCTTGACCTGCTTCAGAATGCCTTCAGCGAAGCATTGTCTTTCAATGATTTGTGCTGGTGGGATGGAGTCAGGCCTTTTCCCATCGAGTAAGAATTCATACGCCACCGTATGACTGGCAGGCAAAGATTGTTCAATCAACTCTTTGCTTTTTAACTGATTCCATGCCTCATTCTTTTCTGATAGAGAGACGTTCCCTTCATCGTTGTGGGCGATTGCTGTTCGATTTACACCGGCCAGCATGGTTCCCGACGGTGCTTTGACTTCGGCTTCGATTTGTCGTGTTTCTGCCGAGTCATTGAAAATAACCACCACTAACCTACCAGTCTTCTTATCGATACTACTCACCACCCACACATCGTCATCGCTGCTGCTGGATTGGACCAGTTGGCCACGCAGGTTGCGCATCAGGTACATACCGGCGTAGGTACCCTTGTTGATACCCACGTTAACTTTACCGGCGACGACATCCTCGGGATCGATGGGCACCTTGACATCCTTGCCCGGCTTCCACAAGGCATGTATCGCGCGGGCCTCGGCCTTGTCAGGCGTCATCTGCAAGGTGTAGAGAATGTCGCGCAGGTTATAAACCATGCGTTTTCGGCTTTGGAACTTACCACCACGTTGCGCTGCTGCTGATGGGTTGCCGCGAGCGGGCGCATCCCAAAGGTCATTCGTCTCCGTGTTGTAGCTTTTCAGTCGCTTGTCATACTTCCAATCGGTATAGGCCTGAAGCACTTCATAAGCAGCGGGCATCTGCTTCACATCGCCCTGATAGTGGTGTTCGCAGATGCCATCAAGGTACTGGATGCTGCTGTCGATCAGGGGCTTGACCAGCAGTTCCCACCCGCCCCATTCATCTTCATGCCAGCGGAAGCCGTACCCGCCAACGAGTTTCATATCGGGGCTGATGGCCTTGGCTTCCTTGGCCATGGCGTTGAAGGTGTCGATGTAAAACAGCGCGATCTGCCTGCCGCCGAAGTAGTCGTAGCGCGAAGGATCACGGGCTACGAGTTTCTTGGGTTGGCCGTCTTTTCCGATGCCATCAAAACTGGGCAGTGGTTTCTTCTCGGTGGAACGCCAGGGGCGGGGATTGTGGTACTGTCCCTCAGCATCAAGCCAGACCATGCTTTTGAGCTTGCGGCCATGCTTGGTTTCGACCGGCTCTCCTTCGCACGGGTTATCAGTTTTGAAGTAGCGCTCGGGGTTTGATTCCAGATACTCAGCGAAACTCAGGTAAGGCTCGTTCCACCATTCGACCACGGCCTTGTCGCCGAGGCCCTTGGCCTTTTCTCCGAGTGATCTGCCGATGTTGCGGCTGATCTCTTCCCAGTTGCCATGCGCAGCGGGAAAGAGGATCTGGTTCGGGCCTCGGTCGTACTGGCAACTGACGTAGTAGTCGATGTGGTTGCGCGGGTCAGGTTTATCGATGAACGAGCCACCGACGGCCATGGCCCGGTGCGAGCGGATGCTGCCGGGGCGAAGGTGTGCGACGACTTCAACATCGCCGCCGGAGATATGGTAGCCGAACATGCCTGCGGGGATTTCACGCTGGTCATTGACTTGCAATGTCTTGCCGGTGACGGTGATCTCGACAGGTTTGCTTTCATCGCTTTCACGCCAGCGAACGGGAGCCAGTTCGGTGACGGCGAATTCGACCTTGCCGACCCCCCAGCCGTTGACCGTGCCGACTGCGACCTTGCGCACCTTGCTAAGGTCGAAGTGGAAGTTTTCATCGAACATACCATCCATACCGTTTCGGGTCCCCGTCTGGTCAAAGACAAATTCGCCGAAAGCCAGTCCCTTGAAGGGCACGACGACGCGCTGCGATTTGGCGGAAAGCGGGGCCGCATCGCGCACGTAGTACCAACTGCCATCTTCTTCCATGAGGGCGATGTCCACCCAGGCATCGGTGCGGGGTTTATCATTCTTCACCGTAATGACCAGGCCGTCGTATTTCGACCAATCCTGCGTCTTGCCCAAGTCGCGAGGCGACCAACGCGCGTTGTAGAAGCCGACCCGCTTGTCGCCCATGTCGTAAGAGACGGCCAGTTGGTTGTCCGCGAGATTGCCGTTGGCCCATGCGCCTTTGAGCAGCGAGTCACCTTCGTCGCTGATTTCTGGGATCGGCCTTGTGTCAGCCGCATGGGAAACCTGACACGCACAGAGAAAACTAAGTGCGACCAAGAGTGAGCAGGTATGAAAAAGACGTTGCATAAGGACATCTCCAGACAGGTGGAAGAACTCTAACCTCGCATCAGCAAAGGAGTAGCTTACTGCGCAGCCGTCGCGTCTTGTTGCGCGGCTTTGCGTTTTACATCACAGCCTGCGACATTGTGCCTTTGATTGAATAACTCCACCCCTGCGAGGAACGGTGAAAAATGAAAACCAGCCCCATCAACTCACGCCTTCCCGTGCTCTGGCATGGCGGTGATTACAACCCGGACCAGTGGCCGGCCGAGACTTTGGAAGACGATGTCCAGAAGATGCAGAAGGCTGGCGTTAACGTGGTCAGCCTGGGCGTTTTCAGTTGGTCACAACTTGAGCCTGAGGAAGGTTACTACACATTTGACTGGATGGAACGTGCGTTTGACCTGTTGGGCAAGGCTGGGATTCATGTCGCCCTGGCGACGCCGACGTCCGCGCCACCGCGCTGGATGACGCTGCGTTATCCGCAGGTGCTGGCTACCGGAGAAGACGGGCAGAAGTTACCGCACGGGGAGCGGCAACGTTTCGCTCCTTTGAATCCGACTTGGCGCGACTTTGTCCGGCGAATGAATACCGAGCTGGCCAAGCGCTTTGGCCAACGTGAAAACCTCGTGCTCTGGCATGTTTCCAATGAGTATGTTTCGCGCGACTGGGGCGAGGAAATGGTGCAAGGCTTCCGTCGTTGGCTCCGCGAACGGTATGGCGATCTGGACACATTGAATCAGCAGTGGTGGTCAGCGTTCTGGAGCCATCGGTTTACGGATTGGAAGCAGATCATTCCGCCTGCGTCCAGATGCAACCGCGTGCCGGAGGGATTGATCCTGGATTGGAAGCGTTGGCAAAGCCAGGCCATGCTCGACTTCTTCAAGTTTGAACTGTCGATCCTGCGCGAGATCACGCCTGACCTGCCGGTGACGAATAACCTCATGGGGCGCTTCCCCGGCCTGGACTATGCCAAGTTCGCGGATGTGATGGATGTCATCTCATGGGACTGTTATGGCAATGTGCATGGCGACCCGGTGAACATGGCGTTTGATCACTCGCTGATGCGTGGCATGAAGCCGGGCAAGCCCTGGCTGTTGATCGAGCAGACGCCCAGCGCGACGAATTGGCAGGGGCATGCGACGCTCAAGCCGCCGGGCATGCTGTCGCTTTGGTCTTGGCAGGCGATCGGGCATGGCAGCGATTCCGTGATGTACTTCCAATGGCGGCGAAGTCGTGGGGCCCCGGAGAAGTTTCACGGGGCAGTCGTTGAACACGCTGGCCGAGAGGATGCGCGTGTGTTTCAGGAAACGGCAGCGCTGGGCGGCGAAATGAAAAAGCTGAGCGAGCAAGTCATTGGGACGCTGCCAACCAAGGCACGTATAGGCATACTGGCAGATCAGGAATGTCGCTGGGCTTTGGAGCAGGCAGCAGGTTACGCGCAGGATAAGAATTACTACAACTTTGTGATCGAACATTTTAGGGCCTTGTGGAAGCAGAATTACCGGGTGGATGTCGTGCAGATGCATCATGATTGGAGTCAATATGATGTGCTGATTGCGCCATCGCTTTACATGACCAAGACCGGCCAGTTCCCCTTGAAGGGTGACCGCGAAGAGTTGGTAGCACGGGTGAATGTCGTCGAGAAGTTGCGACAGTTTGTTGAGCAGGGCGGTTGTCTGGTAGGCACGTTCCTCACAGGCATCGTGAATGAATCAGACCTGGTGTTTGATACCGGTTACCCCGGGCCACTCAAGGATGTGTTTGGCATCTGGGTTGAGGAAACGGATTGCCAGCCAGCGGAAAAATACCCGAACACCATTGAGTGGAAACAGAACGATGCGGCTGGTGCATTGAAGCAAGGTCAGTGCGACCGCTACTTCGACCAGATCCATCTGGAAGGTGCAGCAGCGCATGCGACGTACGGCCAGTATTGGTACGCAGGGAAGCCTGTGGTGACCTGCAACCGGTACGGCAAGGGGTCGGCCTGGTACATCGGTACGCAGGCGGAACGAGGCTGGCTTGAAGCTTTCTATGAACAGTTGGCGCGCGAAAGAGGCATCCAACCGATGCTGGCGGATTCGCCTGACTGCGTCGAAGTGCTGGAGCGCATAGGCGATGGCAAACGCTATCTTTTCCTGCTCAATCACAGCATGGAGAGTGTCATGGTCGATCTGGGCGCAGTTACCGGCAAGAACCTGATGACCGGCGAAGCTGTCTCAGGCCAACTGGAACTCCAGAGCTTGGGTAAGGCAGTAATCGAAATTTCAGCTTGATGCTTGCCGTTTCACGCAGCCAACCACTGGGCGTTGATTTCACCTGTCGCTGACCAACTGATTTGCAGGCGCTGATGTCCCTTCGCAGCCAGGTGAAGCAATTCAATTTGCTTCACGGTTGACACGATGATGGCAAAGTTGGTTCTGGCTGGTGCGCTTTCTGCTTCGGTCGCAGGAACTCGCTCAACAAAATCATCTGGCAGATTGGAATGCCAATCTTCGAGTTGCGACGAAGGTGCATGAGGCGCAAGGTAACAGCGTCGGCTGCTCAAGGCTGAGTTATCCCATTGTTCGTCGGCCAAGGGTGTGTCGGCTTCTACACGCGCGGTCGCTTCGATGCGCAGTTGCAGCTTCAGGCCCGGGTCATAGAAAAGCCAATGAATATCCGGGCAGCGCTTGACCTGACTGACCTTCGGGCTGCGTAGGTCGGTGTGACAGATGATACGTCGTTCGGCGGTATCAACCCGGCGAAGGACAACGATCCGTTGCGTGGGCAGGGCTGCCTCGTCAAGGGTGGCCAGGATAGGCAGGTGGTAACCAAGCTGGCTGTCACGCGTGGCAGCGTCGAGGAGTTGCCAAACGCTTTGGGAGAGTTGTTGAAGAGACGATTCATCCAGATGTTGGGGGAAATTAAATTCAGACATGCTTTCATGATATGCCAATCAATCTATGTGGACTCGATTTTGCCTGTGACCATGGGGTTGGTAACGTCTAATGATGCTCATCTACGCAGGCATTGACGAAGCGGGGTATGGCCCGATGTTCGGCCCTTTGACCCTTGGCCGGGCTGTCTTTGCCTTGGATGATGTGTCGCTGGAGTTCGGCCAGACTTGTGACCTTTGGCAAACCCTGGCTGCAGGAGTATGTCGCAAGCCTCGTGACAAGCAAGGCCGCATCGCCATCAATGATTCCAAAAAGTTGCACACGCAGGCAGCAGGCGTCGCCCATCTGGAGCAGGCGGTATTGGCGCTGTTGGGTAGCATCGGCAAAGAACATCAGCCGCCGGGTGATTTCGGGGTGCTGCTTGATCGTCTTGGTTTGACCGAGCATCGTGAGCTATCTCACTTGCCCTGGTATGACCCGGCAGGTGAGTCGCCCTGGCAGACCTTACCCACTTGCCATTCAGCCGACAGTCAGCAGTTGGCGACCGGTTTACTGCATCGGAGTCTGGAGCAATCGCGCGTGCGCATGCTCGACCTTGGCGTGGCGGTGGTCTTTGAAGATCGCTTCAATGATATGGTGGCCAAGATGCGCTCCAAGGCCGCGGTAAGTTTTCATTTCCTGGCTCAACACTTACGCCACATCTGGGATCGCTTCGGCAAAGACCATCCGACAGTCATCGTGGACAGACAGTCCGGACGGATGCACTATCGTGAGCTGCTGGAAGTGACCTTTGGTGATGCGACGCTTCGAGTTGTGGACGAGATGCGCGACTGCTCGCATTACCAGGTACGCGATAAGCACGGCAGAAGCTTGGCGATCCAGTTTGTGGTCAATGCTGACGATCTGCATATGCCCACCGCGGTAGCCAGCATGACCGCCAAGTACGTGCGCGAACTTTTCATGGCCAGGTTGAACGCATGGTTCTGCACACGCCTGCCTGACTTGAAACCTTGTGCCGGGTACGGCGCCGACGCCAAGCGATACTGGCTGGATGTTCAGCCACACTTACAACGACTTGGCGTTGAAGAAATCTGTTTTCGACGTCAGGCGTGAGCGTTGCCTTCATGAAAAAGCCCTGATGCAGGCACCAAGGCTAAAGTAAGGTTCGTCGAATCTACCTTATCGCTTGCGAGCTTGCTCGCGGGTTTCCAAAGTCTTAATTCTGTCCTTGCAATGAACCATTGACATGCACGTCCATCTGCGGGAATGGGATGCCGATGTTGGCTTCATCAAGGGCATACTTGCAGGCTCGCGTGAGTTTGTCGCGCAGCGGCCAATAGTCACTGGTGTTCACCCAGATGCGCACCGACCAGTTGATGGAACTGTCGCCCAGTTCCAGCAGGACGATCATGGGTTCTTCTTCCTGAAGTCGGCCTTCGATGGATCGGGCAGCGCCCATCAAGACTTCGCGCACCTTGTCGATGTCGGCAGAATATTCCGTGCCTACTGCCACATCGAGACGACGCTTGGGATGGAAGGTGACGTTTTCAATGTTGCTGCCAAACACGCTGCCGTTGGGCAGGATGATGCGTTTGTTGTCCGGCGTATCGAGGAAGGTGTTGAAGAGATCAATTTCATGGACGGTGCCTGACTCGCCATTGATTTCGACGAAGTCGCCGACTTTGAACGGGCGGAAGATCAGCAGCATGACCCCGGCTGAGAAGTTGGAGAGCGTGCCTTGCAACGCCAAGCCGATAGCCAAAGTAGCAGCACCAATGACAGCTGCAAGGCTGGTGGTGTTGATATTGAAGACACTCAAGACAAAGATGCCAGCCAAGATCATGATGGCCCAGAAAGTCAGCTTGCCGAAGAAACGGGCCAGCGTGGTTTCGATCTTGGCTTTCTCGCAGCAACGTGTGGTCATGCGGCCCAGCCAACCCCCGATGAACCAAGCTGCAAAAATGATCAGGATGACTTTGAGCACACCGATCGCATATACATGAATCACATTCCAAACATCAAATTCCGCAAGTAACAAAGGCATCTGCATGATGGTTACCCCTCTTTCTAAGGTTGAGGACTGACACAACTGGCCAAAGTATAAGCATTGTTAAGCTGGGTTGCCGATTTTGATCACTGAAAGAGGATTGTTTTGTCGTTAAAATGCCCCGTATGCTTGCAACCATTCTTCCCGAACATTGGCATACGTCCCTTTCATCACTGCACCCGATCACCCAGGCGCTCCTGGCCGGGCTGTTCACTTGGGCAGTGACTGCAGCGGGAGCGGCAGCGGTATTCATGACACGAACGGTCAATCGCAAGCTACTTGATGCCATGCTCGGTTTTGCCGGGGGCGTGATGATTGCGGCCAGTTTCTGGTCGTTGCTGGCCCCGGCCATCGACATTGCGGAGCAGATCAGCACGCTGCCCACCTGGCTGCCTGCTGCTGGCGGGTTCATCATGGGGGCTGGGGTGCTGTGGATGCTCGATAAGGTGATTCCTCACGTTCACCTTTTTTCCCCACGCGCCAAGGCCGAGGGCATCAGCACCCATTGGCGACGGTCGGTGCTCCTGGTCATGGCCATCACCTTACACAACATTCCAGAAGGCTTGGCGGTCGGCGTCGGCTTTGGCGGAGCGGCTGCGGAAGTAAGCGGAGCGACACTGGCTGGGGCAATTGCCCTGGCGTTCGGCATCGGTTTGCAGAACTTTCCAGAAGGCATTGCCGTCGCCATGCCTTTGCGTGGGCAAGGGATGTCGCGTCGAAAAGCGTTCTTGTGGGGGCAGGCATCAGGCGTGGTCGAGCCGATTGCCGCGGTGGCCGGGGCCGCGATCGTGACTATTGCATTGCCAATCCTGCCCTGGGCTTTGGCTTTTGCTGCGGGGGCAATGATTTACGTCGTTGTGGAAGAACTCATTCCTGAATCGCACGAAGCGGGCAATGTTGACCTGGCGACCAGCAGCCTGATCGCAGGCTTCACGGTGATGATGACGTTGGATGTGGCGCTGGGGTAAGGTTTGCCTTTCGCTTGGTGCCAGTCATGTGTCTCTGCGATAACGCAAAAGACAGCAACCACTGACCAGCGCGAGTAGCGCTGCTGTTGTTGGTTCGGGGATCGGAGTTGCGCTGACTTCCTGCTGGCCGTAGAACGTTGCGAGGCTGGCCAGATCAAGAACATCGACAAGAGCATCGCCATTGAAGTCAGCCCGCAACCATGTAGAACGATTCGATCCGTAATATGTTGCCAACAAGGCTAAATCCAACACATCAACCATGCCATCTAAATTGGCATCACCCGGCAGCGCCCCCTGAATGGTGACGATGTCCTGCACCTCGTCATAGAGCGTCGCCCAACGCATGTTGGCAGCAATTTCATTGTGTATGATTTCTTCAAATTGCCCAGACAATTCACCTGCGGACAGGATCGTGATTGGATCGCGATAGTCAGGTCGATCAAGCGTTTGGAGTTCCAGGGAGAATCCATCCAGAGCAGCATTGCCCGAGATGTTGAGTTGATCACGGACGTCTGTCACGAGATCGACCCCCACCTTCAGGATGGATCGATTGCTACCTGCCAAGTTACCCGTGATGGTTAATGTCTCGATGGTGTCGCCACCGGGTCTGATCAATGCGGCGTCGGCAGTGACATCTGCCTGAATCTGACCTTTGCCTGATAATTCAGTTCCCGTCGCAAGCATAACTTGAGTGGCGATGAGGGCGCCATCAATCACGAAAGGTTTTGAGCCGGTTTCAAAAGTGGCTGTGTCAATCAATGAAACGAGTGTGCCTTGGCCGACCTTGAGCTGGCCGTTCTTCTTGCTGTTTAATGAGTAGGCGAGGACACCAGCTGCACTATTGTCCACAAGTTCGAGCAAGCCGCGATTTGATTGCTCATCCCCGAGTTGGATGTGTTCCACGACGCCCAGGACCCCCGAGCTATCCAGGATCACGCTGCCATCCGCAGTTTCTCGGCCAACATAAAGATTCTGCACATTGACTGTCGTGCTTTGTTCAATGGCTAAACTGGCGATGCCGCCGCTCTCTGCACCGATCTCCAAGGTGTTCAAGTCCCATGAAATGCCTCCCTGATCGACGACGTAACTGACGTCGCCACCAACCCAGCCAATGCCCAGATTGCATCGGCCGATCTTGGGTAAGACAACGGTGGGCAGAAAAATATTGACCAGTAGTCGCGCATCCGGCGCGAAGCTGAGTGTGGTGCTGGGAGCGTGGTCGATGTTCAGACTATCCGCAGAGAGGGTACTGCCTGAGTTGGCGTAGATACTGCTGTCGCTGCGCAGTTGAAGTTGGCTGTAGGAAGTGAATCGGCTGTTTTGCTCAAGGGTAAGCGTGGCCTGACTGTTGTGGGTCGCTGGGTCTGCTTCACCGAAGATGACCGTACCTCCTGCGCCGGTGCTGTAAGCGGATCCGGCCTCCAGCAGCAACGCGGCACTCACTCCATCCCCCCCAGCCAACGAAAAGTCGCCATAGACGTGCCCTGATTCGCCTGCTTCAACTCGAACGGCTGCGTTATGCAAGTAGCCTATGTATAAATCATCGCTGACTTCATAAGGCAAGATTGATTCGCCATAACGATCGATCCCAAGATAGATACTGCCTGGGAAAGATAAGTCTGAGATGTCAACCCCCGTCAATGAATTGGTGTACAACTTGGATTGCCTGGTACTACCATCCGTGTAAGAAAATCCGCCATCAAGCACCACAGCATCGGCATTGATGACGTTGCCATAATCGTAAAGCCGAAGGATACCCCCGGGCCGGATCGTGAGTGTGCCATCCACTTGGGCACCAGCCATATCATTCATGACCAGTTCACCATCCGCTCCTACGGTGACATCGCCAGCCACATCCATTGAAGATTCACTGATTCTCAGTTTTGAATAGTTTTGCCGAGGCGTTGAGCCGTCAGTAGTCCCCACCAGCACATTCTGTCCGACCGTGAGTTGGGATTGCCAGACTTCGAGAGTGGCGGCTTTCTCAAAGCCAACAGCCAGAGTCTGGCCAACGGTCAATTCCTCGTCACCAAAACCTTCATAGCCGATCTGCACCAATGCTGTGTTGCTGGCATCCGCATAACCGATGCCCAGGCCGCCGTTGAATACTTTCGGGTCGCCGGGGTTATAGGTCAGTTCGTTCACAATGACAGTGGAGAGCGGGTCGGTGATGAGTTTGCCCCTGTCACCCCAGTCGCTGCCGATGACACGCAGCGCGCCTGCTTTTAATGTAGCGCCAGGCCCGACGGTGATGTCCGCATCGCCCGGTGCAGGACCGGATGTCGTGCTGTAGCTGGCCTGAACTTCGCCAAGGCAGCGTACGGTTGCGCCGGACTGAATATTCAGATTCCCGGTTTCCCCAGTATTCACCCCGAGTTTGAGGTCGCCGTAGAAAGTACTGAACGACCCGGGATCGACCGTTAAGGAAGAAACGCCTTGAGGTGAGGACACGACGGTATCGCCATTGACGACCAGATACCCTTCATATTCACCGGCATAGCTGGCGTAATAAGGCATGCCTGACCCACCGATATGCAAGTCGTCCTCGAAGGTGGCATACCCCGTAAACGTGCCAGGTCCTTCGTATCCGATTCGCACCGAGCTATGAAAGATCTTTAGCCCCTGGCCCAGTGATTGAAACTCACCACCTTCCACACCAGCCCCGATGATGGTTTCGCCATATTGAAAGAGCGCGCCGTTCATCTCGAGACGACCACTGCCACCATCGCCACCAATGTTAAGCCAGCCATAATTATCCCAAACAGAGGACTGTGTACTGTCTGTAAAGACACGGACCGTGGCATTGCCATTCGTCCCTGCAGGACTGACTGCTGCTGAGCCGATCTGTACGCCGGTGCCTGGGTCATAGGCTGTTTGTATCAATCCATGGAGCCAGACTTCCGCGGCTGCTCCAGCGTCTGCGATTGTGAAGTTTCCCGAAACTTCCATCCAGCCGTGTTTCAGTTCATAACGCGAAGAAGTTTGTACCCCGCGAGCACTGCCGACGATCAGATCCCCATCATCAATGCTAAGTGATGAGCCATAGGAAACGACAAGGTTGGCCTGGGTTGGATAGGAAGGCCCGCTGTAAACAATGACATCACCAGACCATGCTTCCAACTCGACATCTTCTACCGTGAAATCGCTGTGAACAAAGACCGGTTCAATACCTGCTGTGTTGCCAGCCATGGAAAGTACTGGGTAAGAGACGTCTCCTTTAAGTGTTGTGGGAATCGAGGGGACGGAGACGCGCAAGCCTGCCACTGTATGACTGGTTGGGAAATTGACTTGCAGACTGCCAAGCGGAGCGACTGAGTCATTGGTGATATGAGCGCGTTCGTTACTGTTGTCGGGAACGTTCAACCCCGTCCAGTTGGAAGTAGTCGGCCAATCTGCGACAACATTCAAACCTCCGTTGTCCCAGTAAATTTCGCTTGGTAAGGCTTCAAGGCGACCCGGTGGAATGCAAAGCAACACATGAATCAAAATGAGCAAAATCAGGTGCGTTTTCATTTCATTTCCTCAGCACAAGGATCAAGCCATTGTTCAGAGACGAAAAATGCGGGAGCCTGAATGAACCACCCATATGCCGCTGAAACACTACGAATAAGGATATCACAGGATCAGGAGATTACAATATATTTTGTAATCCTCCACCCAATATGAAGTTTAATGATGCTCCACCGTCTTTTTAGGGAAAAGCCTCTGTCGAAAACGTCTTTCAGGCCGATATTCGTCGATTACGCTTTCTCGGAAAGGACTCCAGATTTGACGACACCGGCTCTCAGATGAGCAGTGGTCGCGACCTGCTTGGACATTATGGTTGGTTGGTGGTCACGACATGCAAAACACCCATGTCGTTGGCTTGCTTGATCTCATCAAGGTTGGCAGTGTCGATGTAAATATCCATATGAAAGCTCCTGTGTAGCTTGCTGAAGGTGTGTCGTCCTTGGGGTTACACTTGGAGTGTAGGGAAGGGTTAAGGGATCGTCGCGCGAAGGCAGATATTTATGAGTTTTGGGACGGAGGCATCGCTCTACATTATATGTACTTATCCCCTTGTCCGGGTCGCCCTTGACAGGTCGAAGCATATCAGCCTTGGTGCCTGCACCAAGTTATTGAATATCTGTCGGGAGTAGGATGGGTTAGCGAAGCCTTGGCGAAGCGTAACCCATCAGTTAAGTGGCCACCTGCGTGTCCGCTTCTCAAACTTATCCTGCACAAGTAATCAAACTGCAGTGTGCACAAAAAAACCGCCGAGAGTCTCGACGGTTGTTCATTTCAAGTGTTGCTTCAAGCGACTATTGCCGACGGCGGATCAGTACCATGCCGCCAAGGGCGAGTAGACTCACCGAAGCTGGTTCAGGCACAATCAGTGCGAAGTCAAGGGCACTGGTGTGCTGGCCTTGATCATTGATGGAGTTTGCATGACCCGTCGCGGTCACACGGTATCTCTGACCCGCATCCAGACTGACTGTTGTGAGAATGGAATCACCCATTGCATCGATGCCTCCACCGCTAAGAATGATGGCGGAGGACAAGCTGAAAGCTGGCGAACCAATGTTATTGTCCCCAGCATCAATAGCTTGTATTTGGAAACGGACGAACTCGCGTGAGCCAACGTTCGTCCCATCTCCGCTGAACTCCAACTCAAGGATGGCATCGAAGTCATCGGTGACTGTGAAGATGTGCTCGAGCGTGTTGCTCAGATCAATCAGCGGGGAAGCTTGACTGATCGTGATATCTGAACTTAGATCCAGATCGCCACCAAGAATGAGTGGGGTCGCCGTATAATCCTGCGAAGCAGAATACACACCCGCGTTCACCCGATCGAAAAAGTCTGGACCGTAATGAAGGCTGCCGAAAAAACCCAAATCCTGCGTACTGTCGATAGCATTGCTGGTCAGTGAAATCGGAGGTGCGTTGAACGAGGCTTCACCTAAGCCATCTCCAGGGTTGTACCCCAGGTTCAATGGGTCAACAAGCAGTTCGGAACTGCGTGATTCGTGCACAAAGGTAGCTGCACTGACCTGATCAGCTGGCAGGATGGCTACTCCGCAAACTGAGGTCACGATAAAAAGCGCGGTCGAAACTTGGTTCCCATTCATGAATCAATCTCCCTCATATGTTTGGATTCTTCTCTCAACTTCACACACAAACTAGAATAGTACTGAGTAGGTACTAGAAGTGCAACACTTTTCTTTTAAGGTGATCGATGGTTCAAATCAACATCTGAATTCTTTGGTAAAATGGGCAGTTTTGCCCTAAATAGTCATCCCTGAATAAGTCCTCGATCACGCGGCTAAGTTGACCGTGCGCGGTTGATCTTGAACAAACCAAAGCGC
>CAZJJN010000028.1:0-49328 GCA_964546335.1 uncultured Phycisphaeraceae bacterium | reverse complement strand
TCATTATGTCTCTCCCATCACTCCAAATGGAGCGGTTCCCAAACTGTGCCAACACAGCACAGAATCTCTCTTAACTAAATAGGATACAGATTGATTCTATTAGATGCAAGCAAAACTTTTTGGGCAACTTATTTTTCAATGCATATGAAACTGATTAACAACGATAAACTATGCCAACTTTACCTGGCAAACCCTTCGTTTGCCCACCTTCAGCACCACCACACCTTCGATGGCCACTTCTTCACGCGGGTCATCAATCTTTCGATCGCCAAAGGTCACGGCCCCTTGAGCCACGAGTCGCCTGGCTTCGCCATTGCTCGAAGCAAAGCCGACTTCGGTGATCAATGACAAGATGCCGATGGGGGATGCACTCACCTGCTTGGTTTCAATGTCACTGGGCAATGCCCCTTGAGAAAATCTTTTCTTGAATTCCTCGCTCGCAGCCTTGGCGGCATCTCGGCTGTGATATTCCTCTACGACAATCTGAGCCAGGCAATCCTTGGCCTCGCGCGGGTGGGTCTGATCCCCATTACACAAACTCGCGATTCTCTCCGCAGGCAAGTCAGTGCAAAGCGTAAAATACTCTGGCATCAAGGCATCGGGGATCGACATGATCTTGCCGAACATGTCGTTCGGCTCATCGGTCAGGCCGATGTAGTTGCCCTTGCTCTTGCTCATCTTTTCCGTGCCATCCAAGCCACGCAGGATGGGCATGACCATGACCACCTGCTTGGCCATGCCTTGCTTCTCCATGAGCTGGCGACCCATGAGGTTATTAAACGTCTGGTCGGTACCACCGAGCTCAACATCCGCCTCAACAACGACCGAGTCGTAAGCCTGCATCAGCGGGTACATGAATTCGCTGATCATGATTTCCTTTTCGTCGGCCAATCGCTTCTTGAAGTTTTCGCGATGGAGCATCTGCTGCACAGTGATCTGTCCTGTCAGACGCAGGACATCGGCAAAGGAAAGCTTGCTTAGCCATTCGCTGTTGTGACGGGTTTCCAGCTTGTCCTCAGACAAATCAATGATCTTGCCTGCCTGCTCCAGGTAGGTTTGGGCGTTGGCTTCGATGGCGGCATCGTCCAGGACAGGGCGGGTGGAATCGCGACCAGTCGGGTCGCCGATCTTGGCAGTGTAGTCGCCAATAATGAGTACGGCCTTGTGCCCAAGGTCCTGAAACTGCCTCAGCTTGCGCAGCACCACGCTGTGGCCGAGGTGGATGTCCGGGGCGGTCGGGTCCAGACCGAGTTTGATCCGCAATGGCCGATCCAGCTTGAGTTTCTTCTGCAATTCCTCAGGTGAATACAGACTGTCCAGACCGCGTTGGAGTTGTTCAAATGGTGTCATGACGATGACATGATATCGACTCCTCGCAGCCTCGCGTGACCCATGCAGCCGCGCATCGGTTTTGATCGCCGCAACGACGATTGTTAGTCTTTCCTTCGCGTGAGTAACCTTTCTGCATCGCTCCTTTCGGGGCGGTGGCGCAACATCGAAGGAGATCAGGTGTGGCCAGGAAATCCAAAAAGAAAATCAACGTCGCACTCATCGGCAGCAAGTTCATGGGTCGAGCCCATTCCAACGCTTACATGAAGGTAGCCAAGTTTTTCGACTTGCCTGTTGAGCCGGTGATGCACACCATCGTCGCCCGTAATGAAGAGGAGTTGAAAGTATTCGCCGACCGCTGGGGCTGGCATAATTATTCCACGGACTGGCAGGCGGTAATGAACGACCCCGACATCGACCTGATCGACATCGGCGTGCCCAACAACGTCCACCGCGAGATGGCCAGCGCAGCACTCAAGGCTGGCAAGCATGTGGCCTGTGAGAAGCCATTGGCTGACACCTTGGCCAACGCCAAAGCCATGCTCGACATCGCCAAACGTCGCACAAACCAGAAGACATTCGTGTGGTACAACTACCGACGTTGCCCAGCTATCGCGATGGCGCATCAATTGGTCAAAGCCGGGCGACTTGGCCGTATCTACCACCTGCGCGGCTTTTACCTTCAGGACTGGGCAGGCCCGGATACCCCCATGCTCTGGCGCTTCCAGGGAGACGTCGCAGGCAGCGGTTCACTGGGGGATCTTTGTGCCCACAGCATTGACACAGCCCGTTTCATCACCGGCGAGGAGATCACGGAAATAAACGGAGCGTACCTGGAAACCTTCGTCAAGGAACGCACGGTTCTGGCTGGGGGCGCAGGTGGGGAAATCAGTGGCCGAGGCGCACAGACCGCTAGGGCGAAGAAAGCCAAAAGCACGGTCGATGATGCCGTGGTCTTTACATGCAGGCTCAGCGGTGGGGCGGTTGGCACCTTTGAGGCGACGCGACTTTCGACCGGCGATAAGAATGGCAACAAGATCGAAGTGCATGGTGACAAGGGGGCCATCAAGTTCAACTTCGAGCGCATGTGTGAACTGGAGTTTTATGATGCCACGCTGCCCGAGAAGCAGCAGGGCTGGACAACGATCAACGTCAGCAACGGCGATGCCGGTCACCCCTACGGCGATGTCTGGTGGCCGACCGCTCATGCCATCGGTTATGAGCATGGCTTCATCAACCAGTGCGCTGACATGATGATGGTGTTGGGTGGTAAGAAGCCGGTGGTGCCTTTGCCTGATTTCAAGGATGCGTATGAAACGCAGCGTGTGCTGGATGCCGTAACCCGCTGTGCAAAAACTCGCAAACCGGTGAAACTGGGCGGACAATAATTGTCAGAATTTGTCAACAACCTCGCATTGGCGGGGTAGCAATATGTCCTCATATGGAAATGGAGCAATCAAAATGGCTAAGGTGAAGGTCGCTGTCGTCGGGTGCGGAGCCATCGGACAGCGCAGACACATCCCGGAAGCAGCAGCAAACTCGCAAGTCGAACTCGTAGCAGTGGTCGATCCGATCAAGGATCGCGTGCATGAAGTGGCTGACAAGTATGGCTGTGCAGCGTATTACGATCATCAGAACATGCTGAAAGAAGTGGACTGCGAAGCAGTGGTAGTGGGCACGCCCAACGCACTGCACGCCCCGCAGACCCTTGACGCATTCAAAGCCGGGAAGCATGTGCTGGTCGAGAAACCCATGGCCACGACACGCGAAGAAGCCAAGAAGATGATTACCGCGGCCAAGAGCGCCAAGAAGTATCTGATGATCGGCATGAACCAACGGCTGGCAGCCCCGCATATCAAGGCCAAGCAGATTCTCAAGCGGGGAGAATTGGGCAAGGTGCTTTCCTTCCAGACGATCTTCGCTCACAGCGGGCCTGACAACTGGTCGCTGGATGGGGCCAAGAGTTGGTTCTTCAAGAAGAAGCCGGCCGTGATGGGTGCAACGGGTGACTTGGGTGTGCACAAGGCAGACCTGATGCGTTGGCTGCTGGATGATGAGATCGTTGAGGTTGGCGGGTTCCTCGGAACATATGACAAGACGGACTGGAAAACAGGCAAGCCCATCGGTGTCGATGACAACGCCTACCTGACCGTGCGCACCGCCAGCGGAACCATCGGCTCACTGATTGCCAGTTGGACGAACTACGGCAGAGTCGAGGGTAACTCCACACGCATCTACTGCGAGAACGGCGTGATGCAGATCGGCACCGACCCGGAATATGGCGTCATCGCCAGCTACTTCAACGGCTCGGTCGAGAAATACAAGGTCGGCAAGATGGCAACCAACGACAGCCAGACCGGTTCAGGCGTGATGGACCTGTTCATTGAAAGCATCACGAAGAAGAAGCAGCCTGAAATCAGTGGTGAAGAAGGTTACGCGGCCTTGTCGATCATCCTCACCGCGATGGAAGCAGCGAAGGAAAAGAAGATCAAGAAGGTTCACTAAGCATTGCTACTAGATATGGATCGCTATCAACCAAGCCGACCTGTTTTCAGGTCGGCTTTTTCCTTGGTGGATGGCATCTATGAGCAAGCGTGGCCACGATATGACCGGTTCTCCTATTGCAAGCCATGTCACGTTGTGTAATCGGCATTGATACGGATGTACTCGCGCGACAGATCACAGCCCATCCATGTTGCGCAAGCTTCACCTTGCCCGAGTTGAATGGTGATGGACACATCATGCTCATGCATCAGTTGATGCAATTTGTCCTGCTGATCGGCGGATAACGCGACGGGTTGACCCGCATTGAGCAACACGACATCCCCAATCGCCAGGCCGACTTTCGTCGGATCGATCTTGGCGTCGGCTTTGCCGATGGCCATGATGAATCGGCCCCAGTTCGGGTCGCTGCCATGGATCGCCGTCTTCACCAACGGACTGTTGGCAACGGATCGGCCCACGGCATCCGCATTGGCTTCACTTGCTGCCTGTTCGACTTTGACATGAAAAATCCGTGTGGCCCCTTCGCCATCACAGATGACCTGGTAAGCCAGGTCGCGGCAGAGATCATCCAACGCTTCCGCAAACGCAGCCAGGTTTTGATCCGTAGTCACATCAACGCCTGATGCACCACTGGCGAGGATGGCGACGGTGTCGCTGGTGCTGGTGTCGCTGTCTACGGTGATGCGGTTGAAGCTCTGATCCACGGCGTGCTTTAGCGCGGACTGCAAAGTGTTGGCATCGATGGCGGCATCCGTGGTGATGAACACCAGCATCGTGGCCATGTTCGGAGCGATCATGCCGCTGCCCTTGGCCGCTGCGCCCAATCTGACTTCACCGGCCTCCAATTGAATCGTGCGTGTGGCAGTCTTGGTGGTCAGGTCGGTCGTGAGGATCGCCTGGGCAACCGCAGCATCGACCTGATGGCCTTTGTCCAGTCGTCCTGCCAGCGAATCAATGCCTGAAAGCACCTTGTCCATGGGTAGTGGTCTGCCGATCACGCCGGTCGAGTTTGGCAGCACTTGCTCTGTCTTACAGCCAAGATGTTTCGCGACCGCGGCACACATGGCCTTGGCATCCGCGATGCCCTGATCACCCGTTGCGACATTGGACACGCCACTGTTGCAGACGATGGCCTGGATTGATCCTCCCGCGACATGCTCGCGACTTACGATCACGGGTGCGCCGGGAAACTGGTTTTTTGTAAACAATGCCCCAGCAGTGCAGGGTTGGTCTGCCGCAATCAACGCCAGGTCAGGCTTACCTGAAGGTTTGATGCCACACGTCCCAGCCGCAGCTTTGAAGCCACGTGGATAGGTCACATGATGTAAATCATTCTGGTTCATGGAACGGGCAAGATATCCTGACCCGCGCCTGGCGTAAACAGGTTGGACAGCGCAGCAGAATTGCATTGATTCACTTGGGCCTTAACAATGTCATAAGCAGAACCATTGGAAAATCAGGAGGCCGACATGACACTCGCAATCGACTCAACGACCACTTTGAACAACGATATCGCCATGCCCTGGCTGGGGCTGGGCGTCTTCAAGATGGATAACGAGGGTGAAGTCGAGCAGGCCATCGCCCGGGCGTTGGAAGTGGGGTATCGACATATTGACACAGCCATGATCTACAAGAATGAAGAAGGGGTCGGCAAGGCGGTTCGTTCTGCCCCTGTGTCACGCGAGGAAATCTTCGTCACCACCAAGTGCTGGAACACGGACATCCGCGAAGGCAAAGCCAGCGAAGCCTGCGAGCAAAGCCTGGCCAGGCTTGGACTGGAGTATGTCGATTTGTATCTGCTGCATTGGGCAGTCGAAGGCTACCAGCAAGCTTGGGAAGACCTGCAGAAGCTGCAAGAGCAGGGCAAGGTGCGGGCGATCGGCGTCAGTAACTTCATGGTGCATCACCTTGAAGCGTTGGCCAAGCAAGGCGGACCGGTACCTGCTGTGAACCAGGTCGAGTTCCACCCTCGACTGCAAAGACCTGACCTGTATCAATACTGCCAGAAGCACAAGATTCAACTCGAAGCGTGGAGTCCACTCATGCAAGGCAAGGTGTTTGATCTGCCTGAGTTGACGGAGATCGCGCGTCAGCATGGCAAGAGCATCGCGCAAATCGTCATCCGCTGGAACATGCAACGCGAGGTGGTTGTGATTCCCAAAAGCGCCAACCGGCAGCGGATCGCTGAGAATGCCAACGTCTTTGACTTTGAACTCAGCGAGCAGGATATGCAACGCATCAACGCGATGGACAAGGATGAACGTGTCGGGCCTGACCCAGACCATGTGACGTTTTAATTCGCGCGACAATGTGTCTCCATCGCTTTTCAAGTCTCATGAGACAAATGAGCAGCCGCGACATACCATTACAAGGGATCAATTAAGTCTTCGTTGAGGAATGCATGTCTATTGAAATCAAACGTGTGACCGGGTCTCACATTGAAAATTATCTGGATGCGGTAGCCAAGTTGCGGATCGATGTCTTTTCCGAGTTTCCATATCTATATGATGGCAGTGTGGAGTATGAACGTCAGTACCTGGCGCGGTACACCATCTCCGAGCACGTCACCTTTGTGCTGGCTTGTGATGGGCCTGACATTGTGGGCGTTTCGATAGCGATTCCGTTGGCTCAGGAGCGGCCGGAGTTTCAGGATCCGTTCATCGAAGCTGGCTTTGACCTGTTGGATGTTTTCTACTTTGCAGAGTCAGTCTTGATGAAGTCCTATCGTGGGCAGGGCATCGGCAAGCAATTTTTTTATGAGCGGGAAGCGCATGCCAAGGCTGCGGGTGATTACAAGTATGCCACTTTCTGCGCGGTGCAGCGACGTCCGGACGATCCACGCAGGCCTGCGGACTATCGGCCTTTGGATGGGTTCTGGGAGAAGATGGGCTACGTCCGCCGGAATGATCTGCACACGGAGTTTGCATGGAAAGAGCGTGGCGAATCGGAAGACTCCCCCAAGCCGATGGTCTTCTGGCTCAAGCAGTTAGAAGATTGATTGGCTAGAGCGTGCCGAAATCATTCGTAGCGGGGTGCCACAGTTTGACCGAGTCTGCGAGGCAAACTGTGCTATCGATGGAAAGCCGAAACGCAGCGTCATCCACACACCTTGCGCCACTCTCGTAAGCTCGTGTGTCGTCAAGGTGTGGCACCCAAGACGCTATGATTGGATTCGTCCTGCTCTAAAGCAGCTTCTCCGCGCCGCAGTACGCTTCTTCCACCTTCAACTCCAGGGCAGCTTGCATAGCTTCACGAAAAGCTTCATCCACATGAGGCTTGAGTGCTTCAAACATCGGGCCTTCAGTGTGGTACGCAAAGCTCCCCTTGACCTGATATCCCTTGCCATCATCAGTCAGCCAAAGCAGCGTTACTGTTTTGCCCGGGTCACTTTTGTTTTCCAGACCTGCCTTGAGATTGACACGCGTCTTGGCAAAGGCGCTGTCATTGATCAGGAACGAGCCTGTATCATGCAGGATCAGACTGCCGACCCAGATCGTATTGGGAATGCCCTGCGGCGAAACGGTGGTAAGGACGGCTGGCCCTTCGCGGTGAGACCAGGCTTGGACAACAGATTCAGGCAGGCTCATACGGCTTTGGCTCCTCTTTCGTTTCTCGGTACCAGGCGTGGAAGGCGTCGATCACTTCAGGATCGAAGTGTCGGCCAACGGATTCCTGCATGATATCGAAAGCCTGCTCATGTGGGTAAGCGGGTTTATACACGCGCGTATGGGTCAGGGCATCAAAAACATCCACGACGCGGACGATCCGGGCTTCGATGGGAATCTCTGTACCTGCCATGCCGTCGGGATAACCGCTGCCATCGAAATTCTCATGATGACTGCGTGCGATGATGCGCGCCAACTCGAAGAAAGCTGTTCGCGCCAGAATTGATTCGCCTATGGTGGTGTGCTTTTGAATCAGGCGAAATTCTTCATCATCCAAAGGGCCCGGCTTCTTAAGGATGCCGTCGGGCACGTGGATTTTGCCCACATCATGCAGGATGGCGGAATAGCCGATTCGCCGGGCAGCAGGATCGTCCATGCCTAATTTGCTGGCTACACCTGCCGCAGCGTGTTCAATTCGCCGGACATGACTGCCCGTGTCTTCATCACGCGCTTCACTGGCGATCGCGAGCATGTAGATCGCATCCATGTTCGCCTGATGGATCTGGGCCGTGCGCTCGGTGACTTTGTGTTCAAGCGATTCCGAGTAGCGCTTGATCTGCACCGCCTGGTCAAGCACCGTGTCAGTGAGCTTGGCAATGTGGTCATACGCGTGCTTCTGTTCATCGTTGCCGATCAGACAAAGCACTCGTTCACCTTGCGGCGAATCAATGGGGCCCCCGGTGCAGATGGTGGAAATGGATTGGCCGTCTGGAGATCGAAGCGTCAACTCGCCTTCACAATGTCGGGCATCGTCAGCCAAGAGAAAATCGATCTGAAGTTGGCTGGCTTTGTCGGCAAGCAAGTTGCGAATGGGCTGTTGAACCAAGTCGTCGATGGCATGTTGCGCCAGTTGGGCAAAGCCCTCATTGGCAGCAAGGATGTTGCCAACTGAGTCCAGCAGAACACAGGCTGCTGGTTGCAACTGGATCATGGCGATAAGTTGTTCACGATTGATCTGCGTCATAATCACTTTTTCGGCATCGCGCTGCATTCTATAGTAAAGCGTGGCTCAACAAAGAAAGACAAACATGTCCGCGACCAAGAACTGTAGGCACCTGATTCTTGTCTTTGGTGATCAACTCAACCATGACAGTGCAGTCTTCGATGACTTTGATGCCCAGCAGGATATTTTCTGGATGGCTGAGGTTGATCACGAGGCTAGCTATGTGCCATCACACAAATTGCGGCTGGCTTACTTTTTCAGTTGCATGAGGCATTACCGGGACGAACTGCTGGATCAAGGCAAGCAGGTCATTTATCACGAATTAAATGCCGACGTTCGTAAAGATTCGGGTAAGACATTTCAAGAGTTACTCACTCAGGCAGTCCGGCAGGTCAAGCCCCAACGATTGGTGGCGGTATTGCCCGGTGATCATCGTGTGTTGCAGGAAGTTCAAGCCGTCGCGGAGGAAAGGCAGATTGAGTTGGAAATGCGTCAGGACAGGCACTTTCTCACGACGCTTAATGAATTTGAAAACTGGGCCAAGGGGCGCAAGCAACTGGTGCTTGAATCGTTCTACCGCAAGATCAGAAAAGAGCGTCAGGTGCTTCTGACTAAGGAAGGTAAACCCATCGGTGGTGAGTGGAACTTCGACAAGGACAATCGCGAAACCTTTGGCAAGCAAGGCCCCGGCCAATTACCTGAGTTGAAAACATTCAAACCAGATCGAATCACAAAGCAGGTGATTGAACTGGTGCAATCGCGCTACAAGAATCATCCCGGCAGGCTTGATAACTTCACTCTGCCCGTTACCCGCAAGCAGGCGCTTGCTTTTCTTGATGACTTTATCGAACACCGTCTGCCCAAGTTCGGCCAGTATGAAGACGCGATGTGGGAGGATGAGGCATTCCTATATCATTCCAGGCTCAGTGCCATGCTCAACCTCAAGTTGCTGAATCCGCAGGAGTGTATCGACCGCGCGATAAACGCTTACGAGAATGGGCAGGCACCGATCAACAGTGTGGAAGGTTTTGTCAGGCAGATCCTCGGCTGGCGCGAATACGTGAGGGGCATCTATTGGCACCACATGCCTGACTACGTGGAGATGAACGCACTGGAGCACACCGGCGAAGTGCCCGACTTCTTCTGGACAGGTGAAACGGAGATGAAGTGCATCGCTCAGTCGATTAAGCATGTACTCAATCATGCTTATGCACATCATATTCATCGCCTGATGGTGCTGGGGTTATGGGCTTTGTTGTCAGGGGTGCATCCGCGCAAGTTTCATGATTGGCACATGGCCATGTATCTCGATGCCATCGATTGGGTGAGCCTGCCCAACACGCTGGGCATGAGTCAATGGGGCGATGGAGGGATCATGGCCACCAAGCCTTACTGTGCGACCGGCCAATACATTCAACGTATGAGTAACTTTTGCGGTGATTGTCGCTTCAACCCGAAGAAGGCTACGGGTGAGGATGCTTGCCCATTCACCACGCTGTATTGGTATTTCCTGCATCGGCATCAGGAGAAACTCCACCGCAACCAGCGCATGACGTTTCAGATGCGCAATCTGGAACGCAAGTCGAAAGAGGAATTGCAGGCCACCTTGAAACAAGCTGAACTTTGGCTGAGTTAATCATCGCTGACTTTGGGTAGCGCCGCGATAAAGCGAGTGACACTTTGCTTTAACCTGGCAGGCAATTGCAAAGAGTCGAACTGTGATGAAAGGAACCTGGCGCGGTCAGGGTTGAACTGTTTCAATGTTGATGCTTCATGCCAAGCAAGCAGGCCGATGGCAACGGCGCGCAGGGCATGATCTTTCTCGCCTTGAATCGAGAATGCACGCAGGTCACTGAGAGATAGCGTTAATTCGTCACGGGGCTCAGTATTTTCATCTGATAGGGCACGCGAACTGGCCAGGTAAAGCACTGGCTTGTCCTGCGCGTTTTCACCAGTCGTATCCATCAAGCTTAAGTGCAATACGAAAGCGCGCGAAGGTGGTGTCGTGTTGTGATTGCTTGTACTAGCTTTTCGCTGCGACTCAGTAATCGGCTGGCCGACCCCATCGTGATTCACAATCCCCAACAAGCCGACAAGGATCAATCGACTGTTGCCAACGATCTGAACCTTCGGCATCTGATTCTTTGGCTTTGCTGATGCTGCTTCCGCATCCACCTGAACCAGAAGCAGATACTCACTGGGCTCCCACGGGCAAGGCAACACATGGACTTGCAAAGAACCGCCATCGTTCTCGCCAAGCACTTGTTTCTGATTGGCCAATGGAAGCCAATGGTCCACCAAGGCTTGGGGGTTGGGGATGGCTGGAGATAAGCCTGGCAACTCACACGCCTTGGCAAAAAGCTCAGGCATATCTGCAGGTTGCCCGAAGCTGACAGCTTGCCATTGCCTGTTATTAACTGGGAAACGATTGACCAGTTCGTCCGGCAGGTGAACCATGGAAAGATTCACAGGTAATGGGCCAATCGGTTGGACTCGGCTGCTCCACGCAGACTCAGCCAAGGGGTCAGCGACTGCGGCAAACATCTGTCTGATATCCGCCAGCCTGGCCGAGTCGGTTGTGATCGCACGTGGATCAGTCAGCAGGGGAAGCTCAATGCCTTGTTGGGTTGGATCAATCGGCAGGCCTGGGTTGGTTCCGGTCATATCCGTCACTGTCTGGTTTCGATTCAGACTCGGCGTCGTGGAGTGATAAATCGCCACGACCGCAACAGTCACACAAACCAACAGCACAGCGGCGGCTGCAAGAGGTGGCAACAAAGTCGTCCGTCGATGCCAGGGGAGATGGCGTGTTTGCTTGGACGCCATGCCCGACTCGTTGATTTCCGCAATCGCCGATTCGATGGCCAGCCGATGCATGGTGTCCAGGCCGACCTGTGGTTCTGCAGCCAGCTCATCGGTCAGTTGCATCTGGGCATGGCGAACCTGCCTCGCCCAGTCCGCAGCTTGCGCATCCTGCTCAATCAGCGCTTGCAGTGACTGCTGCTCGTTGGCGTCATCAATCTCGCCAAGCACATAAGCCGTGATGCGCGATCTTTGAATGTCCAGTTCCATGCTCATGATCCGTTGCTCTTTCAGCCAGCTTGTGTTGAGGAAGCTTTGCCTTGGGCTTGATCGTCGCTTTCCGTGAGTCGGCTTTTCAATGTCTTAATCCCAGTGTGAATCAGCCAACCGATGTAGCTGTTCTTTAAGCCGGTGATGGATTCAATTTCCTTGTAGCTCATGCCTTCCTGAAACTTCAGCCGAATCACCTCACGTTGTTTCTCAGGCAGCGCGTCCAACTCCTGCAAGACGCGGCTGACATGTTCCTTTTCGAGGAGTTGCTCCTGTGGGCCCAACCTGGGCAACTCCTGCTGATCCAAAGCCTCCGTCGCAACAGTGACTCGGCCTTCCTTTCGCAACAGGTCGGTGACTCGGTTACGGCAAACGGTAAAAAGCCAGGGGGCGATCCGCTCGCGCACATCGTCAGGATTCTGCCGACACAATCGAAGGAACGTGTCCTGTGTGACATCCCGAGCCAGGTCAAGCCGGCCGTGCAAAAGTTTGGCCGCGTAACTGACCAAAGGCCTTTCAAATCGGCTGACCATGGCACGGAGCCAGTCTGCATGTTCCTTCGAGCCGGTCTTCAAAATCCGCTCGGCCTTTCTTTTCCTTGGGCATAACGGGCGTTGGCCTTAGAATCTTAGCCGGATGGCGAATTTTGCATGCAGGAGCGTGGCAGATGGATGAAATTCAGCAGGAAAAGTCAGATATCGAAGGTACGGTCCGGCCAATCTCGCGCAGGCAGATGCTGGGGGCTTCCGCTGTCACTGGGGTGGGGGTCTTGGCTGGAGCTGCAGGATTCGCACGGGGGCAGGCTCAAGCGGTCAATGAGAAGGTGGATACGCCGACGGGCAAGACCATTCGTCTGGTGCATTTTGCTGACATCCATTCCAAGCCTGAGGATCCCGCCCCGGCTGGTTTTCGCAAAGCGCTCAAGCAGGCGGAAGCAGCCAATCCCCAGGCAATCCTCTGCACGGGTGACATGATCCATGGCGGGATGGCAGCCGAGCGCAAACGCATCGACCAACTCTGGACAACTTTTCAGCAGGCCAAATCTACCAGCCAACTTCCCTGGTATGTGACGTTGGGGAATCATGACATCTGGGGATGGGATAAGAAAAAAAGCAAAACCACCGGCCAGGAGGAAGGCTGGGGCAAAGCTCGGGCGATGAAAGAACTGAGCATGTCGCGCCTTTACTCAAGTTTCTCACTGGGCGACTGGCGCCTGATCACACTTGACAGCCTGCGGCAGGAGGCAACCGACCGAGGTTACATGGGCCTGATTGATGACGCTCAATTCGACTGGCTGAAAGCGGAACTGAGCAAATCTGACAAGCCGACGTTGATCGCCAGCCACATGCCCATTCTCAGCGTGGCTCCGATTGAGTGGAGCGAACCAGAGGGGGCAAAGATGAACCTTTCGACCACAGCCACGCATCGCGATGCGAAGCGATTGGTGAATCTGTTCCGTGAGCATCCGCAGGTGAAGTTGTGCATGAGTGGCCACATTCATCTGCGCGACCGTTTGGAATATGCTGGCGTGACTTACATCCTCGGCGGGGCGGTGTGTGGCAACTGGTGGCGGGGGGATTACCTGCATGTCCCGCCGGGCTTTGGTGTGCTTGATCTCAAATCAGATGGCCGATTTGATTATGAGTATCAGCCCATCCAAGCTTGATGATCTGCAAAACTGTTTTTCATAGATAACTCTCCAACGCTGACATCACCCTTGTCAGATCATCCTGCGTCAGATCGGCTCGCAGGCTGAACCGCACGCGACATTCGTTCACTGCCACCGTCGGCGGACGGATGGCCGGGGCGAGGATGCCTTGCTGTTTCAGATGCTCGGCCAATCGCAGGGCTGATGTTGCATCGCCTGTGATCGCAGGGATGATCGGCGTCTGCAATTCATGAGCTGGTTGAATCGTGCGCAGGCTTGAGTGTGTCAGGAGAAACGCGCGTAATTGCCTGGCCAGTTCCCGCAGTCGATCACGCCGCTGCGATTCATCGCGAATCACATCCAACCCAGCCAGTGCAGCCGCGGGAATCGCTGATGGGCTGGCCGTGGTGTAGATAAATGAACGCGCCTGATTGATTAAAGTCTCAATCACCACCTTTCTCGCGGTCACCACACCTCCCAACCCAGCCAAGGCTTTGCTCAAGGTGCTGACGACGATGCCTTGATCGGCCAAGGCTTCACTGACGCCTTGCGCTTCAGCCAAGCCTGTGCCAGTTTCGCCCAGCACACCCGTGCCATGGGCTTCATCGACCACCAGGCAGGCGTCGTATTGCTCAGCCAACTTCAGCAACCGAGGCAAGTCAGCAACATCGCCATCCATGGAAAACACGCTGTCAGTCACGATGAACCTTCTGGCTTCTGGCTGGTTCTGATGATGCTCCTGTAACAGGCGCGATAGTTTCTCAACTTGAAGATGCGGGTAGATGCGAAGCGCTGCGTCGCAAGATCGACCGGCATCAATCAGACTGGCATGATTCAACTTGTCCATGCAGACCAGGTCACCCTTGCGCGCCAGTGTCGTGATCACGCCGAGGTTGGCCATGTACCCGGTGGGAAAAAGCAAGGCCGACTCCGCATGTTTGAAGGCAGCAAAGCGCGACTCAAACTTTTCGTGGAGCGATTGATGCCCGGTAACCAATCGGCTGGCGCCGCTCCCCACGCCGAAGTGATCGATGGCCTCTTTCGCTGCCTGGATCAGAAGAGGATGCTGACTCAACGCCAGGTAATCATTGCCTGCCAGGTTAAGCAGTGGCTGGCCATCGCGCCGGACATACTTGCCTTGTTGATCCGGGTCAGAGATCCGCAGTTGGCGATGGAGTTTGACCTGCTCGCGTTGTTGAAGATCATCCGCAAGTTCGTCAAACCAGTGAGGCATGTTTGTTTCTAAATCGAACGGGCGAAAGGTTAATCCTGATCGCCTGAAATGTGCTGGTCGGTCAAAGGCTCGGAAGTCGGGCTGTCATCAGAAAGCACTTCCTTCATCAGCCGACCCATTTTGAATTTCACTGTGCGCTTGGCAGGTACCCAGACCTGGTCAAGGGTCTTGGGGTTCTGAGCGCGTCGGGCCTTGCGCTCTTTGACTTCAAAGACGCCAAAGTCGCGGAACTCCAGGCGATTGCCTTTGCCCAGTTCGCTGACAATGTTGTCGAGGAAGCTCTGGATGATGGTTTTGACCACGATGCGTTTTTCCTTGGAGGAATTGGCGATCTGGTCGATGAGTTCTTTCTTGGTAATAGTCGCCATGGAGTCAGTTCCTGCACTGAGTCTTGGTTCGGCCGGAGGCAAGCTTTCCTGGTGAACAGTCAACGAGTTGTCCGGCAGCCCGACAGCCGCTGGCTTCCTCCCGATCGGGCCGAAAGAGTATGCCACGAGTGAGGCACCGGGTCAAGGCAAACCCCGTATTTACGGAATGTTATGTTTATTTGTTTGTGGATTGTCCGGGACAACAGCGGAGACTACTATGGATTCCATGTCGGTCGATCCAGACAAATTGATGATTGTGCATTACCCCGTCCCCGTGCTCAGGCAGAAGGCACGACCCGTGCCTGCTATCAATGACGAAGTGCGCCAGGTCGCTCATCGCATGCTGGAATTGATGCACATTGCCCCGGGCATCGGCCTGGCGGCTCCGCAAGTCGGCCTGTCCTGGCGGCTTTTTGTCGCCTGCCCGACAGGCAAACCCGAGGATGACCGCGTCTTTATCAACCCCAGGCTTTCTGCTCCCTCCGACGAACTGGAAGAGATGGAAGAGGGTTGTCTGAGCCTGCCTGAGATCAATGCCGTCATCACTCGACCTGCATCCATCACCATCGAAGCGACCGATCTGGATGGCAACCCATTCACCCTCACCGAGGAAGGATTGCCTGCCCGGGTCTGGCAGCATGAGTGCGACCACCTGGAAGGCGTGCTCATCATCGACAAACAGAATGATGCTGACCGCATGACCAATGAGCCACAGGTCCGGGCCTTGGAAGAAGCCTTGCGCAAACGGTAGGGAGGTGAGTGTGAGACTGGTTCTTCTTGGCAGCGGTGCTTTTGGTTTACCTACGTTCAAGTCGCTTGCTGCTGAACATGAAATCCTGATGGTGATGTCCCAGCCGGATCGTCCAGCAGGGCGGAAGCGCGTCCTGACAGCAACGCCTGTCAGTGACTGGGCCTTGACGCAGGGCCTTGCGCTGTCACGTTGCGAGAACGCGAATGAGCCAGCAATGATCGCGCGTTTGGCCGAACTCAATGCGGATGCAGCCGTGGTGATTGCCTTTGGTCAAAAGTTATCCCCTGCGTTGATTGAGGCGTTGGGCCGCCTGGTCATCAATCTGCATGCGTCTTTGCTGCCCAAGTATCGCGGGGCAGCCCCGATTAACTGGGCCATGATCCGGGGTGAGCAGGTGACGGGCAATTCGGTCATTGCCTTGGCACAGAAGATGGATGCCGGCGTCATCTTCGGCCAGAACCAGACGCCGATCGACCCGCTGGAGACAGCCGGCGAATTGCATGACCGCCTGGCTGAGATGGGGCCCGAGGTGATTTCGCAGGTACTGGCTCAACATGCTGCCGGGACATTGGTCGGACAGCATCAGGATGAACAGTTGGCCACGCTCGCGCCAAAGCTGGCCAAAGACGACGGCTGGATTGATTGGTCCAAGTCAGCCCATGAAATCCGCTGTTTCGTCCACGGCATGACGCCCTGGCCTGGCGCGCGTACAAACTGGCTGCCTGATGCGAATGCTCCTGATCAAACCACCTCGCTGACCATCAAGCGGGTCCGCGACCTGCCGGATTATCAGCATGACGCCCAGCCGGGCACATTGCTTGACGAAAAAACCGTCGCAGCAGGTACCGGCGCAGTCGAATTGCTGGAACTGCAGGCCCCGGGCAAACGGGCGATGAAGCTATCTGAGTTCCTGCATGGGCACTCGCTTGAGGCTGGTCAGACGATGAAAACATAAAGGCTTGAAGTAGAGCCGAAATTTGTTTTTTGACCAGTTCCTCCGATTCACTACAATCGCCGATCCTGACCGCAGATTGCGCGCGGCTCAGGTCGAGACGAACAGCAGTTGGAAGCATGGGGGAAGCAAAAACCGGCTCAAACCGAGTTGCAACTCACCTTCCCGCCACTTCCAGACTCACCACAATCCAGCGCATGAACACGAGAGGATAAAACTCGCCATGGCAAAAAAGAAAAGCAAAAAGAAGGCAGCAAAATCAAGTGCCGCATCCAGCACGAAGATGGTCTATTACTTCGGCCAACTCCGCACGGATGGTGATGGCTCAATGAAAGAATTGTTGGGTGGCAAAGGCGCCAACCTCGCTGAGATGACCAGCATCGGCCTGCCCGTGCCTCCCGGCTTCACCATCACTACCAAGGTTTGCGATCTCTACTACAAGTCAGGCCGCCAACTGCCCAAGGGCCTTGATGAAGCGATCAAGAAAGACATCGGCACCCTTGAAAAGGAAACAGGCAAGAAATTTGGCGACCTGCAGAATCCGCTGCTCGTGTCTGTGCGTTCCGGTGCAGCGGTGTCCATGCCGGGCATGATGAACACCATCCTCAACCTTGGCCTGAATGACGAATCTGTGGTCGGCCTGGCCAACGCCACCAGCAATGAACGCTTCGCTTACGACGCTTACCGCCGACTGATCAATATGTATGGCGACGTCGTCATGGAAGTCGATCACGAATACTACGAAGAAGCTTTTGACAAGATCAAAGCCAAATACAACGCCAAGCTGGATACCGATGTGCCGACCAAGGGCCTGATCGAACTCTGCGAGGCTTACAAGGCGGTCTATAAGAAGCACACCGGCGACGACTTCCCGCAGGATCCTGTCGAGCAGTTGACCCTGGCGGTTGAAGCCGTGTTCAAAAGCTGGATGGTGCCCCGTGCCGTGCGCTACCGCGAAGTGGAAGGCATCCGTGGCCTGATGGGTACCGCGGTCAATGTCCAGACCATGGCTTATGGCAATATGGGGGATGACTGCGGCACAGGTGTTGCCTTCACCCGTAACCCCTCCACCGGTGAAAACAAGTTCTATGGCGAGTTCCTCATCAATGCTCAGGGCGAAGACGTTGTGGCTGGCATCCGTACACCGCAGCCTGTCAAAGACATGCCCAAGTGGAACAAGAAGATTCACAGCGAGTTGCTCAAGATTAAAGACAAGCTTGAGAAACACTACAAGGACATGCAGGATATCGAATTCACCATCGAAAAAGGCAAGCTCTACATGCTGCAGACGCGTAACGGTAAGCGAACCGGTGCTGCTGCAGTGAAGATCGCCTGTGACATGGTGAAGGAGAAGCTCATTCCTGAGAAGACGGCCGTCCAGCGCATTCCCGCCAAGGACCTGACCCAACTTCTGCTGCCCAGCTTTGATCCCGCAGCCAAGAAGACCGCCGATGTGCTGACCATCGGCCTGCCCGCTTCCCCGGGTGCGGCGTTTGGTAAGCTGGCATTCACCGCTGAAGAAGCCGTCGAACGCTCCCACGCTGGCGAGCAGGTGCTGCTGGTCCGTAAGGAAACCAGCCCGGAAGACGTGGACGGCATGCACACCGCGGCTGGTATTCTCACCAGCACCGGCGGCATGACCTCGCACGCAGCCGTGGTCGCTCGCGGCTGGGGTAAGTGCTGCGTGTCTGGTGCCGGTGAAATCACCATCGACGAAAAGAAGCGCACCATCACGGTCAAAGGCAAGAAGTACAAGCACACGGATGTCCTGAGCATCGACGGGGCAACCGGCGAAGTGATGGCCGGCCAAGTCGCAACGACGGAACCCAAGCTGTCAGGCGATTTTGCCACCGTCATGAAATGGGCGGACAAGTACCGCACCCTCAAGGTGCGCACCAATGCCGACACACCTGCTGACGCCAAGCGTGCCCGCGACTTTGGTGCCGAAGGCATCGGCCTTTGCCGAACCGAGCACATGTTCTTCGAGGAAGACCGCATCGTCTCCATGCGTGAGATGATCCTCGCTGACACCAAGCCTGCCCGTGAAAAGGCGCTGACCAAGCTGCTGCCTTTCCAGCGGGAAGACTTTGTCGGCATCTTCACAGCCATGAAGGGCCTGCCTGTCACCGTGCGTCTGCTTGATCCACCTTTGCACGAGTTCCTCCCTCACGAAGCCAAGCAGCAGGCTGAGCTGGCCAAGATTCTGGGCACCACCGCATCCAAGGTGAAGGCTCGCGTGGCTCAGCTTCACGAAGCCAACCCGATGCTGGGCCACCGTGGCTGCCGATTGAGCGTGACGTATCCTGAAATCCTTGAGATGCAGGTGACGGCCATCACCGAGGCGGCCATCGAGTGCTTGAACAAAAAGATTCAGGCCAAGCCTGAGATCATGATTCCCCTGGTCGGCACGGAAAAGGAATTGGCCTGGCTGCGTGAAATCGCGCTGAACACCATCGCCCAGGTCAAGAAGGCAAAGGGTTACACCAAGAAGCTGGATATCCTCGTGGGCACCATGATCGAAATCCCGCGTGCAGCATTGACTGCCGACGAAGTTGGTGAACATGCGGACTTCTTCAGCTTCGGCACCAACGACCTGACGCAGATGACCTTCGGCTACAGCCGAGATGACATCAACACCTTCCTGCCTGACTACCTGAGCAAGGAAATCCTGCTGGAAGACCCGTTCCAGTCGCTGGACACCACCGGCGTCGGCCAACTGGTCGAAATGGGTGTTACCAAGGGCCGCAGCGTCAAGAAAGACCTGAAGTGTGGCATCTGCGGCGAGCACGGGGGCGACCCGGCATCGATCAAGTTCTGCAACAAGGTCGGCCTGGACTACGTGTCCTGCTCGCCGTTCCGCGTACCCATCGCCCGTCTCGCGGCAGCTCAGGCAGCATTGGCGTAAGCAAAGGCCTACGTACAACCCAAGTAAGTCAGACAACTGAATAACCAACAAGCCCGTGGCCTGTGTCACGGGCTTTTTTGATTTGACATCTGCCGTGTTTGGGCTACATTTTCCTTTCTCGCCACATGGCGGGCCCTGGCAAAACTGGGGGTGTAGCTCAATTGGTCAGAGCATCGGACTGTCGATCCGAAGGTTGCGGGTTCGAGCCCCGTCACCCTCGCTTCTAGCGAACAGCCGTCTCGGAATTCCCGAGACGGTTTTTTAATGACTTTGTGCATGATCAATCTGAATATTGTGCATTGAACAAGTCGTGAATTATGGTCGCAGGACGATCAAACGCAACGGATTTCTGGGAGGCATTTCAGTCCAATCACTGCTCAGTCATGGATTGCCCAGCCAGTGTCTTTACCAGCCATTGCGCGAAGTGTTTCTTGTCACAGCGGGGTGGGGAGGGTTGCAGGACTTGGCCGTCAGCCAGGAGCAGACTGCCGGTGATCTGGTCGGACTCCATGGTGCCCAGCGGGTTAGCGACGATGCCATCGACTTGCTTGCGTGCCATCTTGGCCAAGGCGCGTTCGCGCAGGTGGGCTGCCTCTTCCAGAGCGAAGGCGATGACACGTTGGTGGGCGCGTTTTTGTGAAGCCATGAGTGCAACAAGGTCAGGCGTGGGCGCCAGATGCAAGGTCATACCCGTCTTCTTGTTGCTGGGGAGTTTGCCTTCGCTGACTTGAGTAGGGCGGTAGTCGCTGACAGCCGCAGCCATGAGCAGCAGATCATGTGATGGAAAATGGGCATCTAGCAGTTGCTTGAGTTCTGCTGATGAATTGAAGCGATAGGTTGTGACGTTGGCCGGGAGTTCTTTTTCCTGTGGGCCTGGCCCCATCAGGAGGGTGACGTGGTGGCCGAGATCGCGCCCCGCTTCAGCCAAGGCCAACCCCATCAGGCCACTGGAACGGTTGCTGATGAAACGCACCGCATCGATCGGTTCACGGGTCGGGCCTGCTGTGATAAGCATACGCATGATGTTTGCATCATCCTGCATTCAAAGGATCGGGGCCAACGGTCGCGAGGGTGAAAGCCTCGAAGGGATAGCTTTTCAGTAACTCGTTGACTGCATCCAGTGTGATGGCATCGATCTCATTGGCGATCTGGTCGAGTGTGCGAGGTTGGCCGAACACATCCTGATCGGATGCGATGGCTGCGGCTCGTGCCTGAGTCGATTCGCCTTGCATAATCAGGCTTGACTTCATGCCCACGATCGCACGGTCAAACTCGCTCTGGTCTATGCCTTCGCTCAATCGTTTGAGTTCACCCAAGGTGACATCCAGCGTTTCCTGCGCACGTGCAGCCGTGGTTCCTGCGTAGGCCAGCAGTGCACCGAACAAAGCGTCCGCGGCATATCGGGCATAGACCGCATAACACAGGCCTCGCTTCTCGCGTACTTCGGTAAAGAGTCTGCCGCTCATGCCTCCAGATAAAGCTGCGACGGCCACACGCTGGGTCATGCTCTTGGGATCGGTTTTCAAAAGTGCATCATGGGCGATGGCAATATGGACCTGCGTCGTCTCGGCTTTGAGATGCTGGTAACCACGAACCGGGTCGGTCGACTCGGGCAAGGCGATGGCATCACCTGACCACTGGCCAAAGCAGGCTTCGACCTGTTCAAGTAAAGCACTCCACTCGAATTGCCCGGCAAAGCTGAGAATCGCTCCCTTGGGCGTGAAGATATTCTTCGCAAACTCTCGAATCGCTGTTGATGAAAGGCTTTGAATGTCTTCGCGCTTGCCGTAGCTGGATCGGCCAAAAGGATCCGGGTAATGCTGCTGTTGCAAGGCGATCATCGCTCTTTGCTGAGGCTCATCTTCCAAGGCATCCAATGCCTGCAATGCCAGGTCCTGACAGGGAGGCAGGCTGTCATCGGCAAGGTGTGGTGAAAGAACCATGTCTGCAACCAAAGGCAAGCCTTCGCACAGGTTCTGCCCCAGCATCAAAGCGGACAGTTGAAGATGCCGGGCACGCACACCACTGTCTCGGCGAATGCCCAGGCGATCCATCGCTGCACTGTGGGCTCGGGCATCAAGGTTGCCTGCTCCACGGAAGATCATGTCGGAAAGGATGCCTGCCATGCCCTCCCGGCCGGTTGGCTCGTGGGCGACCCCGGCTGGGAGCAGGCAGTTCATCGCCAGTGACATCGTGCCGGGCATGGACTCGGCGACGACGGTCAGGCCGTTGGATAGCTGATGTTGATAGAGATTGCTCATGGGCGGGGCATTGTAGCCAGTCCATGGCTAAGCGTGTTGCGTTGGTGTGTTGCGATGGTGTGTTGCGTTTTACGCGGCTGAGGTATTGGGTAATGCGCAGCATTCTTTTTCATGGGTGCAGACTTTCGCCCGTCCCGTGCGCTTGGCCTGGTATAGCGCTTTGTCTGCCATCTCGACCAGATGGTGAGCCGCACAAGGTTCATCAGGCAATGTCCAGGCTAAGCCCATGCTGACGGTAACCTGCCTTTTGACCAGTTGATCAAACTCGGGCAGGTTGCAGATGTGCTGGTGAAGACGGGTGACGACTTCGTAGGCTTTCGAGCCACCGGTCTGGGTGAGGATCAGCGCAAACTCTTCACCGCCGTACCGGCAGGCGATGTCACCTTTGCGCGATTCCGTCTCAAGGGTGTCAGCCAGGGCGCGCAGAACTTGATCGCCTTTGGGATGGCCGAACTCGTCATTGATTTTCTTAAAGTGATCGACATCCGTGATGACCAGGGATAACGGGTGGCCGTAGCGTTTGGCTTCTGCCAGTTCCTGTTCGAGTCTTTCGTCGAAGTAACGGCGGTTATGCAGACCGGTCAGGCCATCAATCTGGGCTTGTTCGGTCAGCATGTTCATCATCTCATGCGAACGCAAGGCATTACTGACACGTGCACGCAACTCGGTTGGTTCAAATGGCTTGGTGACATAATCCACAGCACCAAGATCAAATCCACGGATTTTCTGTTCAGCAGCTTCGTTGCCTGAGAGAAAGATGATGGGAATATCGTACGTCGCGGGTTTGTTCTTCAAAGTTGTGATGACTTCAAAGCCAGACATGCCGGGCATGTTGATATCCAGCAGGATCAGGTCGGGTTGCTCTGTAAAGGCAAGGTCAAGTCCTGATTGCCCATCCAAAGCGGTGATGATTTCTCCGCCCAAATCTTTCAACCGGGCTGAAACGACGCGATGGATCAGCACCGAGTCATCAATAACGAGTATTTTATGATTCTTGGCCATAGTTCGACCCGTTGACGTACACCAACGTCGGTTTATTGATCCAAAGGCATCTCTGCCGTCGCCCGTTCACAAAGTGAAATTAATTGCTTTACCTGTTGTTGCAGATCAGTGATCTGGTTTTGCTTAATCGAGGCTTCTAGTTCGGCAGCAACTTCGGTGATGATGTCGAAGCCATACCCTCCCGCAGCGCCTTTGAGCTGATGGGCGTGGTCTCTCAAGCACGATAAATCCTGACTTTGCAGAGCTTCCTGCAAAGCGGAGACCTGGTCCGGCAACTCGTCCACAAACATTTCGAGAATGTCGCGCATCTCTTCATCATCAGAGAGCGTGCTGAAAATTGGGCCTGCTGTCGATATAGAGTCCTGGTTTGACATCATTTCTCCCATATACGCCGCAACACTGTCTATTATCGGCAAATGAACGTCTGGCTTGGCATGTAAACAGCGAAACCAAAGGTTCTGTTTTACATCGTGTGGTTTGTAGCGATGGAAAGGGTATTAATCGCGAAGAGATTTTCGTGGTTGATGCGTTGGCTGATTTTCTTCTTGAACTGAGCGTTTTTTTGATTCATGCCGTACCGGAATGTTCTCTGCTACAGGTTCTTTGCTGAGGTCAGGTGAATTGCTGGTGTGGAAGATGGGTAGGGGGTTGCCTTCCACGATCTGCAGGCCATGCCGGGAAGGCTTCATATTGTCAGGAACGGGCTCGGGTCGATGATTGATTTCGATGGAGGTGACATTTACGCGGTTGTAAAGGTCGAGAGACTGATTGAGTGAATTCTGCCGGGGTACACGGGCGCGGATAATGCCCCGGCTGGGGTTGTACCAGAAGCACGCCTGACTGGGGTCATAGAGCACCGGGTCGGGCGGATGGTCGGACGTATCCCCGGGCTTGGCAACATCCAGCCAGGGCCGGTTGTCATGAACCAATGTGTTAAGTGGAATGTGCTTCTCAAACCATGAGGGGTCAATATCGTCAGGCATCGGGCTGGACTGGTCGTTTGCTTTCAGAAGCGAGTGCTCCATCAGCAGCCGTTCAGTGAGTTGTTGTAATGCGTGTTGAGTCTGGATGACTTCGTTTTCATGATCGACGTCGGTTTGCAGCAACCAGACAGCCCCGGCCAGGAACATGCCAAGCATGACAAAGATGAGCGTGGTGGTGATCCAGCGCATGGGCGATTCCGTAAACAGAGTCTCTGGTTAATTATCGGAACTGAATGTCACGGATTCGGCTGAGTCAGGTTGTTACTGAAGCAAGTCGGGCGTTAGCATCCGTCAATGTCGGCAAAATTGATACAACTGAACCACGAGATTGAAGCCTGCCAGCGCTGCCCGCGGTTAATCAAGCATTGCCAAGCTGTGGCCAAGGAAAAACGCAAGGCCTACATGGACTGGGAATACCACGGCAAGCCCGTGGAGAATTTCCTGCCCAATCGGGCGAATGCGGCACGCCTATTGATCGTGGGGTTGGCACCGGGTGCGCATGGTGCGAATCGTACCGGGCGGATGTTTACCGGCGATCGCTCGGGGGATTTCCTCTTTGACGCGATGCATCAGGCGGGGTTTGCCAATCAGGCAGAGGCGTCATCGCTTGAAGATGGATTGAAGCTGAAAGATTGCGTGATTACAGCCGCGGCCCATTGCGCTCCGCCAGGGAATAAACCGACGCGTGAGGAGTTGGCCAACTGTCAGCCATTCCTGGCAGAGACCCTGCGTTTATTGCCTCGTGTGCAGGTGATGCTTTGCTTGGGTAAGTTGGCGTTGGATGCGGTGCTTCGGCTGTGGTGCGATCAGGGGCAAGCCATACGCATGGCAGATTATCCATTTGCACATGCGGCCAAGTTGCATGTGCCGGGTAAGCCGACGCTGCTTTGCAGCTTCCATCCCAGCCAGCAGAATACCTTTACAAAAAGACTCACCATGCCCATGCTGGTCAAGGTGTTTGAGGAAGCAAGGCAGGAAATCGAAAAACGCGGAGATTGAAGCCATGAGTGCGAATCGAATGCTGCGAGGGACGTCGGCTTTACTGGTCGTGGATATTCAGGAAAAGATGATGCCCCACATCGCGGACGGGCAGGCAGTAATTGGTCGATCTCTCGTTGCTGCGACGGGATTCAATCAACTTAATCTGCCGGTGCTGGTGACGGAGCAGTATCGCAAAGGGCTAGGCGAAACGGTCGAAGCACTCGCGACTGAACTGGCTGAGGCTTCGCTGACGGCCGAGAAGATGGCTTTTTCGGCGTGCGTGGATGAGGTGAAGCAGAAGCTGATTCAGATCAATGCCCGGCATGTGCTGGTGGTCGGCGTTGAAACGCATGTCTGTGTGCTGCAGACGTGTATGGATTTGATGGATATGGGGTTGACAGCTTATTTGGCGGTGGATGCCTGCGGGTCGCGCAGGCCTTTGGATCATGAGGTGGCTTTGAGTCGGTTGAACCAGGCCGGGGTGGTGCTGACCACGGTTGAGTCGGCGTTGCTGGAGCTGGTTGGCAGTGCAGCGGAAGCGGATTTCAAAGCGTTGCTACCCATCATCAAACCGTTGTAAGCGCGTTTGAATTAGAACAGGATGAGTTAATCGTCGCGTCCAGGGTGCAACACCTTGACGACACACGAGCTCGCGAGAGTGGCGCAAGGTGTGTGGATGACGCTGAGTTAAGGCTTTCCATCAAGAGCACAGTTTGCCTCGCGGACTCGGTCAAACTGTGGCACCCCGCTACGAATGATTTCGGTATGTTCTAGCAGCCTGTGGCAGGAAGAAAAGGTGCGATGGGTCTGATGATGATCTGTCAGACGTTGCCACAGCGGGGTTTACGCGGTAATTTGTTAGTGGACTGCAAGACTGATTCTTGCTCATATCAAAGGAGATCCCGCTCATGATGGAAACCTATGAAACTTTGAAGCGTTTGGTGGCTGAGGTTGAAGAGGATCTGAAACGGGCCCATGGCGGGAACAAGGCTGCCGGCACACGTGTCCGCAAGCAGATGCAGGATGTGAAGAACTGCGCCCAGGAACTGCGTGTGAAGGTGCTTGAGGCTCGTCAGGACGACTAAGCCGCTTGCTGTGACAACAGGAACCCGAAGCCGGCCGACGACGGGTTGATTGGCTTGAAATCATGGGATCGGCCGGTTTATCAGGATTCGGGTAGATGCCGGCATCGATTCTGTTTGATATTGACCATATCGACTTCGACCAACCTGCGTTTGATCTGGCTGAGGTTGAGAAAATCAACCCTCACCGCGATCTGTTCCGCATGTTGGATAATGTCGCTTGGGTTTCGGACGACAATCTGCGCACCGCGACAGCCAAGGACATCGGGCATGATGAGTTCTGGGTGGCAGGGCATGTGCCGGGTCGGCCTTTGTTTCCCGGCGTGTTGCAGATCGAAACGGCAGCGCAGTTGGCCAGCTTCGTGACCCTGCGAGCGAATCCACAGGTGCCTTTCATGGGGTTCGTGGCTGCGGATGATTTCAAGTTCCGAGGCCAGGTCCTGCCAGGCGATCGGCTGATCATCCTCGCTGAGCAGATCAGCTTCCGCAGGCAGCGATCCGTCTGTCAGACGCAGGGCTGGGTCAATGGCAGGATGGCCTTCGAGGGCAAAGTGACCGGTATGTTCTTCTAAGGCCCGGTCATCAGAGTCGGCAGTTTGGTCAACTAGGCGAAAACACTTCGGATAATTTTGACCCGACATCAGGCGCCCACTATCTTGATGGCCCAACGCATGGAAGCTCACCGCTTCGTCGCAGAGTTTGCCTGAGCACAGGCAGGAGGCCGATTCCCCCGCATGTTTGAGATGATGCCCGACATCCCAGAGTCAGCCGTCTCTGCAGGGCTTTTCTATCTGTTGTCGGCTGTCATGTTGGGCTCTGGCCTGATGATCCTGCTGTCAGACAACATTGTGCGCATGGCAGTGTATCTGCTGTTCACCTTGAGCAGCGTGGCTGCGTTGTACCTGCTGCTTGGCGCGGAACTCTTGGCTGCGGTCCAACTGATCGTTTACGTCGGGGGCATCCTGATCCTCATCATCTTTGGCGTGATGCTCACCAGTCGCGAATTGGCGGTATCCGCTTCCATCCCAAAGGGTGAGAAGTTTGGCGGGTTGGCGATCGCGGGGTTGATCGGTCTGACCATGATTATGGCTGGCCTTTACGCGGGACTGGAAAGCCGCACATTGCCCGTCGAAGTCTCGGAGTATGAGGTGCGCGAAGTCGGTTTGGCATTGATGACTGACTTCATTCTGCCCTTTGAAGTGGCGGCAGTGGTGTTGCTGGTGGTCATGATTGCTGCGGCTTACATGGCCCGTAAACGCAATGATGACTCATTAAGCGATGCGTCAGAGACTGACCCGAACGAACAATCATCCGATGGGGGGCAGGCATGATGGCTGTCGGTGTTGAGCACTTTGTGGTGGTCTCGGCTGTACTGCTGGCGCTGGGTGTGGCCGTCATGGTGACCAAGCGGAATGCCATCGGCGTGTTGATCGGCGTGGAGATGGTGATCAATGCCGCCGCGCTGAATTTCGTCGCCTTTGCGCAACTGGGCAGTAGCGCGTCACATATTGATGGCCTGGTCTTTGCCATGTTCATCATTGTCTTTGCAGCAGCGGAGGCGGCTGTCGCGCTGGCGATTGTGCTCAACCTCTACAACACCACAGGCAACATCGACATCGAAAAAGCACGAACCCTTGGCGAAAGCCCGGAAGAAAGTGACACACTGGATCTGGCTGGTGGCCAGCCTGTGACATCCTCAGGAGTGAAACACTAAGTGGATGCAGCGACGCAAAATACGCTGGTGCAGTTGATGCTTTTCGCCACCGCGCTGCCGCTGGTTACCAGTCTCGTGGTGATCCTTGGCCTGTCGCGTGTCAGCACCAAAGCCAGCGCCTGGCTGACGACTGGAGGCATGGCCGTTGCTTTTCTTTGCAGCCTGTATGCCTTCATCCTTTGGCCCTCATGGACGGATCATGAAAGCCATCCCGTGGTGCTGTGGATTTACCACTGGCTACCCGCTTCGTATGGCGGGGCTGCGTTACCTGTTGGCGTGCTGATTGACGGGTTGACCATTGCCATGATGATGATGGTGACCGCAGTATCCACGCTGGTGCATGTGTACAGCCTGGGGTATATGAAAGGCGACAAGCGCTTCGCCCGATTCTTCGCCTACTTGTCACTGTTCAGCTTTTCCATGCTGGGCATTGTCATCAGCAACTCAATCCTTCAGCTTTTTATCTTCTGGGAATTGGTGGGTCTGACCAGTTACCTGCTCATCGGTTTCTGGTTTGAAAAGCGTGGGCCTCAACTGGCCTGTAAGAAAGCTTTCGTGATGAACCGCATCGGCGATGCTGGCTTCCTCGTGGGCTTTGGCATCCTGTTCGTCCAACTGGGAGGCAATGTCCTGCTGCCTGCAGCCGAAGGGGTCGTGCCGGTTGGTCATGATGCGGCTACCGTCAGCATGCTGGGCGCTTTGATGGGATCGACCGAATCCCATGGCCTGGGCTTGAGTATTCTCCAAGGGCCCTGGTGGCTGACACTGGCTGGCATCGGCCTGTTCTGCGGGGCGATCGGCAAGTCCGCCCAGTTCCCGCTGCATACCTGGCTGCCCGATGCGATGGAAGGCCCGACGCCTGTGTCGTCGATTGTCCATAGCGCGACGATGGTGGCTGCGGGTGTCTATCTGACCGCTCGTATCTACCCGATCCTCACGCCTGAAGCGCACCTGTTTATCGCGACCATCGGCCTGATTACGCTGGTGCTGGCGGCGACGATGGCCTTGGTCATGACGGACATCAAAAAAGTGCTTGCCTACTCGACGCTATCCCAACTGGGCTACATGGTGCTGGCTTTAGGCGTCGGGGCATGGACCTTTGCCCTGTATCACTTGATCACCCATGCATTTTTCAAGTGCTGCCTGTTCCAATGCTCGGGCAGTGTGATCAACGCCTGCCATCACGAGCAGGACATGAAGAACTATGGCGGGTTGGCGAAGAAGATGCCTTACACAGCCGGGGCGTACTTCGTCTGCACACTGGCGATTGCGGGGGCGTCGATTCCCTTCAGCCACGCCTTGTTCGGCGAGTACATCGGCGTCAGCGGGTTCTTCTCTAAAGATGGCATCCTGGCGGGCGCGTTCAACTACAGCCAGGCGATGGCGGTACTGGGCAGTTGGGCCTGGCTTTTCTATCTCGGGCCGATGGTGATCGCGTATGTCACCGTGTTTTACATGGCTCGTAGTTTCGCCCTGACATTCCTTGGCAAACCGCGCCAGCAAGCGATTCATGACCATGCTCACGAAGCTCCGTCATCAATGGTGATCCCGCAGGTCGTTTTGGCGATTCTCGCTTTGATCGCCACGCCGATGTTCATGCCTTTCTGGGAAGGCCTGATTGAGCAGGGCGAGCGCGTCATGCATGCGAGCATGTTGGCGGTGTCGGGTGCGGCCCATGATGATGCAATTGCAGAGCATGCTGGCCATGCCGCAAGCTGGGTGCAGAGTGTCCATGAGGTGCATGCCGCAGTTGGCTGGGTGGATGCGTCCCTGTTGATGGGGGCAAGTTGGATCATTGTCCTGGCGGGCGGCATCTTCATGTATCGCGGCGGGTTTGGCATCGCTGCGCGGATTACAGCGATCCCAGGCATCAGGCAACTGCATGCCTTGGCGCTGAATCGATATTTCTTCGACACGTTGTATGACGTGGTGGGTGTTGGCATCACCAAGCTTGTAGCTGCGGCTTCCAGTTTGCTGGATCGAGGCTACGTCGATGGGTTAGTCAACATGGTCGGGCGGTGCGGCATCGCACTGGCTGCACTGGCGAAGGCGATGGATCGTTACATCGTCGATGCAACGGTGCATGGCATCTCGCTGGGCATGTTTCATCTTGGTGACATGCTGCGAGGTTCGCAGCGAGGCCAACTGCGAAACTACATCATGAGTGCGTTTGCCGCGGTCGTGGTACTCGCTGTGTTGGCGACCTTGAGTGTATATGCGTGGAGCAGGTAACTGGATAACAGGCAACGGGTGCGCGGCACCCCAGCCATGACTGATAAACGGATAATGAACCATGGCAATGCTGCTTAACTGGATGATCTTACTGCCCGTGCTTGGGGCGCTGACGTGCTTCTTCGCACGTTCCGCTTCGCTGGCGAGGCAGATCGCGCTGGCTACGTCGATTGCCACCTTGGCGGTCAGCATCATCGTGGCCTTCGGCTACGACTACAGCAACGGTGGCGTGCAGATGGAATACGCCATGGACTGGATCAGTGCCATCGGCGTGTCCTATCGCGTGGGAATTGATGGGCTGAGTCTGCCTTTAATTCTGCTGACCACCAGCCTGTCTGTGCTGGTCGTTCTCGCAGCCTGGTCGATCGATAAAGCCGTGCCTGCGTTCATGGGGTTGTACCTGCTGCTGTTGGCTGGCATGTTGGGGGTGTTCCTCGCGCTGGACCTGTTTCTCTTTTACGTATTCTTCGAAATTTCGTTACTGCCGATGTATTTCCTGATTGGTGTGTGGGGCGGGCCTCGCAAGGAATACGCGGCCATCAAGTTTTTCCTGTACACGCTGGTCGGGTCGATCTGCTTGTTGATCGCCATGCTCGGGCTTTACTTCATTACCTCGCAAGCCAACGACGGCCAACCCGTCTGGACGCTCACGTCGTCGACGGATGTGATGACGTTGATCAGCCCGGAGGTCTCTGCATTGTTTGCTTCACCGTCGGGTGAGTTAGCAGGCGGGGAATACTGGGGCTTTGCTCAGATTGCCTTCTGGCTGACGCTGGTCGCGTTCATGGTGAAGCTGCCTGCCGTGCCGTTCCACACCTGGCTGCCCGATGCACACGTCGAAGCCCCGACGCCGATCTCCATGGTCCTGGCCGGTGTGCTGCTGAAGATGGGCGGTTACGCGATGATGCGGATCACCTACCCGATCTTCCCGGATGCGGCTTTGCACTTCTGGCTGTGCGTCGCAACGCTGGGTGTCGTGGCGATTCTCTATGGTGCGTTCTGTGCGATGGCGCAGACGGATTGGAAGAAGCTGGTCGCTTATTCGTCCGTCAGCCACATGGGTTATGTCACGTTGGGCATTGCCGTGCTGACCCCCGCTGGGTTCAACGGGGCGTATTTTCAGATGATCGCGCATGGCATCACCAGTGCCATGATGTTCTTCCTCGTCGGCGTCGTATATGAACGGGCCCACCATCGCGACCTCAACCGCTTCGGCGGTCTTTGGCTCAAGTTCCCAAGCTATGGCGGGTGGTCACTGGTCGGCTTCTTCGCGGGGATGGGCTTGCCCGGTCTGTGTGGATTCATCGGTGAAGTGCTGGTACTGCTGGGCACGTTCCAGGCAGCAGGCAATGAAGCTTTGATTGGCAGGGCCGGCGTGCCTGATGCGGAGACCGCCACCATCGCGGCATATGTCCTGGGCGCGTTGGCTGCATCCGGTGTGGTGCTCACCGCAGGTTACATCCTCTGGATGTTCCAACGTGTTTACATGGGACAACCTCGCAAGGAATATGACACCTACGAGAAGCCGAACCCGCGCGAGTACGGCATCATGGTCGTGCTTGGGCTGGCGGCTGTATTGTTTGGTGTCGCCCCCATGCTGATCTTTGACATCACCACACCCACGCTGAAGCAGTTACTGACTTTGATTTCAGGCTCCTGATTGAGACCCCATGATTCAAGTTGATTTACCAACCTGGAATGAACTGCTGCTGATCCTGCCTGAGATCGTGCTGGCTTTGGGCATGTGTGCGGTGATTCTGCTGCCGATGATGCCGGGCGTGAAACGGGAAAACTCCGCGATGGTGGCTGTGGGCACGTTTGCTGCCGGGCTGGTCGCGGTGATCTTTTCCATGTTTGCCTTGCAGTCGGGCAGCGCCAGTGAAGCACCGGCCAGTGGCTTGCTGAAGACGCTGACCATTGACCCTTTAAGTCAATCCTTGAAGGGGATCATCTACATCTTCTCGATCTTCGTGGTGTTGCAATGGTTATCGCTGGGAAGAAGCCGCGTGAAGCCAGCGGATCAGCCTGATTTCGTTTGTCTGCTGGTGGGAGCTGCATTTGGCATGAGTCTCATGGCCTCGGCGAATCACCTGCTGATGATCTTCATTGCCATCGAAGCGGCATCGCTGCCCAGCTACGCTTTGGCGGGGATTCACAAACGCACAGTCGCCGGGGCGGAGGCGTCGGCCAAGTATGTGATCTTCGGCTCGGTGGGCAGCGCGATCATGCTCTACGGCTTGTCTTTGATCTACGGCCTGACCGGCTCATTGGCTGTACCTGAGGTGGCAGCGACAGTTGCAGCAATGCCCATGGATGGGTCGGGCATTTTGATGTTGACCGGCCTGGTCGGACTTGGCTTGGGCATCGCGTTCAAGCTCTCGGCTGTGCCCATGCATTACTGGTGCCCGGAAGTGTTCCAGGGGGCAGCATACGAAGTCGTCACGTTCCTTTCGGTCGCTTCCAAAGCCGCAGCAGTTTGTCTGTTGCTTCGCCTGCTTGCAGAGTTGGGGGCGGCGATGCCGACGGGGGCGGAGGGTGCCGTCGATTCAGGATTGGGGCAGATTGTGGTTGGCGGGGTGGCGGTATTGGGGATCGCCACAGCCACGCTGGGCAACCTCTTGGCCATCCATCAAAACCAGATCAAGCGACTATTGGCATTCAGTTCGATCGCTCATGCGGGATACATGATGATGGCCTGTGCAGCAGCGGGAGCAGCGGGGGCAGATGCGGACAAGGTCGCTGGGGCGGTGCTGTTCTACATCGCGGTGTATGCCTTTATGAACTTGGGGGCGTTTACGCTGGCGTACCTTTTGCAACAGCAGACCGGGACGGGAGATATCCGCCAATATGCTGGGATCGGCAGGCGCAGTCCGGTCGTCGCGGGTCTGTTTGCGGTCGTGCTGCTGAGTTTGTTTGGCTTGCCTCCGCTGGGTGGTTTCTTAGGCAAGGTCATGCTGGCCACTGCGATGGGTGAGTTGCCCTCCCCGATGGGGATGGTGTTGATTACCGCGTTGTTTATCAACACAGCAATCAGTTTGTATTACTACGTGAGACCCTTGTATTACCTGATGGTGCGTCAGCCGAGTGATGATAAGACAAGCGAGAGCGATACGACTGGCGGGTTGTCTGTTGCCGGCGCGGGATTGGCGATCTGCGTATTTGCGGTAGCGGGCATTCTGCTGTCAGGCCTGACGAATATGCCTGCCCATGTCGCGAATCATCTCGGGCAGATTGATGTAGGGCAGCAGAAGACGGCAGGCGATGGGGTGGCGGAGGTTGAGGGAAAATTCAATCCATGATAATGAGCAAAGAGCATCTATAAAATATGATTTAAGTCACCTCTTGGAATATAAAGTAAATAATCTTTAATATACCACTCATAATCCAGAACTTCAGTTACACCAACACCAATAGAATGAAACAAAAGTTTGCCATTATATCTGTAGTTAAATCAGGTATGCTCGAAATGAACAAACCGAATATATTTCAATGTAGAAGTTCTTATGAACTATAGCAAGATACTATTCTGCCCATTTGGAAGCAATGCTGGATGAGCCCAAACCTTATACGCAAGTAGATGGTCAGTTGGCCAGTGTCTGCTCTCTTCACTCAATGTCGTTCAATGCCGAAAATGCCTTCGCCCTGTAAGTACCAGCGTGATGCCTGCTTCTTCGCAGGCCTGGATCGTTTCCTCATCGCGCATCGAGCCCCCCGGTTGAACGATGGCTTTGATGCCAGCCTTGATCAGTAAGTCAGGCCCGTCGCGGAAGGGGAAGAAGGCATCCGATCCCACAACGCTATCCTGCACGCGGTCGCCTGCTTTTTCTACGGCTATTCGGCATGCAGCCACACGATCCATCTGTCCCGCGCCCGCGCCGATGAGCATGTTGTCTTTCACCAGGCAGACTGCATTGGACTTCAAATGCTTCGCTGCGATCATGGCCAGCTTCATCTGGCTCAGCAGATCAGCCGACGGGGCCGGGCCTGCTTTATGCTCCCATGTGTCAGGCTCGAAGGAGGCAATGTCGCGGTCGTGTTCCAGCAGACCGCCAGTGACCCATTTGTACGTCTTGCCTGCGGGACGGGTTGCGGGGGAAGTGATCGGGGCAGTCTCCAGCAGTCGCGTATTCTTCCAGCGGGTTTGCAGTTTCTCCAAAGCAGCCGGGTCATAGCCCGGTGCGAGGATGACATCCACAAAGCTCTGGATGGCAGTGATCGCCTCGGCTGTCGGCGCGTCGATGGGGCGATTGCAGGCCACGATGCCACCGAAGGCAGCCAGCGGATCGCCTGCGTAGGCCTTGGTGAAAGCTTCATCCAGTGAGTCCGCCACCGCGAAGCCGCACGGATTGGCGTGCTTGATGACAGCGACCGCGGCTTGTTCTGCAGGGTCGATTTCCTTGATCAGTTCCAGTGCCCCATCCGCGTCATACACATTGCAGAAAGAGATGGCCTTGCCATGCAATTGCCTGGCACTGACGACCGAAGCTTCCTGACAGGTCGCGTCGTGATACACAGCCCCAGCCTGGTGGGGGTTTTCACCATACCGCAGTACGGTTTTGTCTGTGAATTGCAAGGTCAGCGAAGTATCCTCTGCAGTTTCTTCACCAAGCTGCCCGGCAAACCATTGGGCGATGGCTTTGTCATAGGCAGCCGTGCGCGCGAATGCCTGCGCCGCTAACTTCCTGCGCAAGTCAGCGGTGATGCAGCCTTCGTTTTCCTTCAGGCAGTTGATGACTTCGTTGTACTGATCCGCACTGGTCACAATCGCGACAAAGGCATGATTCTTGGCTGCACTGCGCACCATGCTGGGCCCGCCGATGTCGATCTGCTCAATCGCTTCGCTGAACTCAACCCCAGGCTTGGCCACCGTCTGCTCAAAGGGGTAGAGATTGACGCAGACCAGGTCGATCGGCTTGATGCCATGGTCGGTCATGGCTGCGACATGTTCCGGCTTGTCACGCAGCGCGAGTAGTCCGCCATGAATTTTCGGATGCAGTGTTTTGACACGCCCATCCATCATCTCCGGGAAGCCGGTCACCTGCTCGACGAGCTCGACTTCAAAGCCGGCCTCGATGAGCGTTCGAGCTGTGCCTCCCGTACTGACCATTTCCACGTGGTGGTCAGCCAATACCTGTGCCATATCCTTGAGCCGAGTCTTGTCACTCACTGAGAGCAAGGCTCGACGAATCTTGATCTTGTCAGTCATGGTTATTTCCGAAGCGGCCTATCTTTGCCGAGTTGGTGGGGTGATGCGTTTGTCAGAAGCGTGGCTGAACTTTCATGACTCTGCCATTCTTGCCCGTGAGGATGAGCAGGTCGCCTTCACTGATATGGACAAAGGAAGGTTCACGCAGTTTGAGTTCATCCACCAGTTTGCCAGTCGAAGGTTCGCGCAGTTCGAGCATGCGACCATTGGTCAACATCAGGAATTCATCCAGGAGGTAGCCCAGCCCTTCGGCATGGTGGTTCATGGTCCAGATGAGTCGGCCATCGAAACTGTCGTAGGCACGCATGGTGCCGTCGGGCATGGGGACGAAAACGGTCTGGTCAATGCGGGTCAGGTCATGGATCAGACGTTGCTGTGTTGAGACTTTCCACAGGTCTTTGCCTGTTGCCCAGTTGATGCCATAGATCGTGTTGTCTTCACTGGCGACAACGACAGCCGCGTCCGTGGCCACGGGTTGGGCAGTGATCTTGCCAAAGGTGTAGCCTGACCAGAGCACATTGCCATCTTCAATGTTGAGCAGACGATAAGTTCCTTTCGTGTCTGCCAGGAAAGTGGCTAGCTCAACCTTAATGGGATCGCATTCCATGCCAGCGGACATGCGGTAGCGCCAGCGGGTCTGCCCTGAGAGCAGGTCTTGGGCGAAGACTATGCCAGCAGCACCGGAAAACACGCCGTAGTTCAGCACCTGGGTTGGTGAGGTTTCGACGACTTCAGACAGGGGCTGGCGACGGAGGATCGTGCCATCATTCGCGTCGATGACATACACAGCCGTGCCGGAACTGACATACACCTCATCGCGCAGTCTCATCGGGCGATAAAGCGCGTCCAGATCTTCGCCGACCTTGGCCCGCCAACGGATGTTGCCGTCGGCCTCATTCAGACCGGTGACGATTCGGCTTTTCTTTTCGACGAGAATCACCAAATCACCGAGCACTTCTGAAAACTTGATTTCATCCCCCGCTGGGACATCCAATTCCTTGGCCCAGACGATGGTGTAGCCAAAGTCCTTGGCCTGGTTGTAACTCACCAGCAGATGAGGATCCTCGATGTTCCGACCAACCTGGCAACCTTGGGTGAGGAGCGGGAGCAGGCCGACGCAGAAAAAAAGCAACCAGCGCATAGATGGAATTCCATTATGGGGTAAAAGGATTTTTCGCAGTATGGTGTGCAGCGGGGAAAGGGTCAAGTAGGCCAAGGTTCAAGGCAGGGGGATGTCTCTGTCTTGGCTTTGTTTACCGTGGTGCCGCCTTGACGGTTAATGACGCCCAAATCGCGTTAATGCGTCATTTCAGCATGGTGACGACCGGTTATTCAGAAGATGACGATTGGCCGGCTGTTTGATTGTCAATCCAGAGTAAAAAGCTCTCCGCAGGCATGGATCCCACCCGTTCACTGAGCACATTGCCCTGATTATCCACGAGCAGGAGCGTTGGGAACGCTTCGATGCCATATTTGTCAGCCATCTGCGACTTCTCTTCATCGGGGTCGGCTGCCCCTCCCGGTGGGAAGTCATATTTCACTGGGATAACTTTCTCGTGGACCTTTTTGGCCACATCATCCCGGCTGAAGACATCGCGCGCGAGCATGATGCAACCCGGGCACCAGCTTTCGCCTGTAAAGAGCAGCAATGTGGGTTTACTCGACTCTGCTTGCGACGCTGCTGTGGGAAGGGCAGTCAGCCAGTTGATGGCGGATGGGGGTGTGGGAAGCAGCAAATTGGCCAGTCTCCAGCCAATCAGGCCGACGATGACGACGGCTGAGAACCAGACAAATATCTGAAAACCGGTCGGGCCACGCCGGGTTGAGGCTTTGCCCGTCTGAGTCGCCTGGTCATTCTGATTAATCATATCGTCCTGCATGTCATAGTTAACTATTCAAGGCCACCAAGTATTCCCGGGGTTCGGTTCATGCCAAGCGCAAAACATGAAAGATGGTCATGTCGCGAAACCGACAATCGCCAGCATCAGGCAGAGCGCCGCGACAATCCAGCCAACGACTGCGGCCCAAAAGATGGGTTGCTCAGTCAGTGGGGCAGCTTGGGCGATCGCAGCCTTGCTGTTTTCCTGCCTTTGCTCTTCATCTGTCCCGGCAGCTTCTTCCATGGCTGCAAGCGAACCAAGATCAATCTTTCGCCTGGCTTGCAGAGGTGCTTCACCTCGGGCCACGGCTTCAAGGTCATGCAATAAATCGCTGGTCGTGGCATAGCGTTTATTGCGATCCTTGGCCATGCAGGTTTCGATGATCTCACTGATCCCGGCGCTGAGCGAGGCATTGATATGGTCCGGCGGGGTGAGCGGTTCTTTCAGATGCTTGTGCATCACAGCAGAGGGGCTGGGGCCATCGAAAGGCACGCGGCCGGTGACCATGTGATACAGCGTGGCGCCCAGGCCATAGATATCGCAGCGGAAATCGACATCGATTTCGCCTCGGATCTGTTCGGGTGAAATGTAGTAGGGCGTGCCGAAGGCTTTGCCTGCTTCGGATTCGGCTGCTTCGCGGTCGGAGACAGCTCGAGCCAGACCCATGTCCGCGAGCTTGGCGATGCCATCCTTGGTAATCATGATGTTCTTCGGCTTCACATCACGGTGAATCAGCCCTGCCTGATGGGCATGATCCAAAGCCTTGGCCGTCTGCAAGGCAATATCCAGCGTGGCTTTCTCAGAGTAAACATCTCCCTTGGCGATGTCGTCGTAAACGGTTTTGCCATCCACGTATTCCATGACGAAGTAGTGAAACTCACCAGCCTGGCCGACGTCGTACGCGGCCACGATGTTGGGATGGTTCAGCTTGGCGGCCGCTTTACCCTCGGCATAGAACCGTTGCACAAAGTCATCGTTGTTGGTGAATTTGCGGGGCAGGACTTTGATCGCCACCTCGCGGTCCAGGCTGATCTGCCGGGCAAGGTAAACCGTGGCCATGGCTCCAGCGCCCAGTCGCTTCTTGATGACAAAGCCTGGAATCTGCTGAGTTTTCTGATCCCGTTCTTCCTCAACCTTGGGCTTCAAGCGTTTGATCTGTTTCTCAGTGACCACACCTTCGGCCACGAGAATCTGGCTCAGAGAAAGTTCCAAGTCCCCCGCAGCACTTTCCGATCGCTTCTGGCTGAGAAGGGTCTGACATTGCTCAACCTCGTCAGGACTGGCTAAGCCCTGTTCGATCACAAGCTTGCCGATGATGGAGTCGGCTCCTGATTGATCTGATGGTTGATTCATAACCGTCCGTTGAAGAAACGCCCTGATGCCCCTGTAGCTTGATCTCGGCACGTTAGAGTTGAGAATGAGCAGTGTCAACTTATTTTCGCCCTTCTGGCATATCTTGCACCCCTATCGACCCTGCAACCGATACGATCATGCACAAAGAGCCTAAGATAAAGCGATAACCAATATCGGACTTTCACTTATGCCCGTGACCAAGCTCCTTGCGGATTTTGATTCCCTTCAATCGCTTGACCAGCAGTTGGAACGGGTACGTCATCGCTTCGACCATGAGGTGGCCAGTGATCTGGACTGTGTGAATGACCTCGTGCGTCATGTCGAACGTTACCGGGGCAAAATGCTCAGGCCTACCCTGGTGCTGCTGACTGCCTCGGCTGTGGATCATCCCCGCGCGTTCGCGCTGACCTCTCAGCCCCCTGAGCCCGGGCCAGCCATCGAAGTCCTCGCGGCTGTCATGGAGATGGTGCACATGGCCACGCTCGTGCATGACGATGTCCTTGACGAAGCCGACCTGCGACGAGGTGGCGAAACACTCAACGCTTTGCGGGGCAATGAGGCGGCTGTGATGCTGGGCGATTACCTGATCAGCCATGCTTATCGCCTGTGCAGCAGTCTCGATCAGCAATGGATTGCCCAAGCCGTCGCGGACACGACGAACACCGTCTGCGAGGGGGAACTGCTGCAATTGAGCAATCGTTGTAACTGGGGATTGAAGCAGGGGGTTTACATTGAAATGATCCGCCGAAAGACCGCCAGCCTGTGTGGCAGTTGCTGCCGATTGGCTGCGGTGATGTCGGACGCCCGTTCGGATATGGCTGATGCGGCTTATGCCTACGGCGAGCAGATCGGCATCGCTTTTCAAATCGTCGATGATGTCCTTGACCTGGTGGGCGATGAACAGACCGTCGGCAAATCACTCGGTCGTGACCTGCAGAAGGGGAAATTGACGCTGCCTTTGATCTTGCAGATCGAAAATGACGGGCAGGCTGGCAGGAAGGCCTGGCATGACCGCCTGAACCGGGCGACTCGGTCGGAAACAGCAGCGATCCATGAAGTGAGGACCTGTCTGATGGATTCTGCGCTGGATCAGGCCAGGGCAATCGCAGCCGAACATGTGCAAAAAGCGATCGGGCAGTTACCGGCCTTCCCGGAAAATCCTGCGACGCAGGCCCTGGCACAACTGGCCGGGAAAGTCCTATCTCGCCGATCCTGAACTCATGTGCGGGTAAATATGAACGAAATGTGCCTGCAAGCATTGACCGGACGCGTCTCAGGGAGTTTAATTCATTAGAGACGTTTCCAATTGGTTTAAGGAAGCAGCATGGAAGATAGTCGTCCGCGATTACTGGTACTGGGGGGGAGATTCGTTTCGCGCGAATCAGCGATGGATGTTTTGGGGGAGTTTTTTGACGTCCATTTCTGTGAAAGCATGGATGAAGCCATGGCCGCGCTGCGGTCTGAGACTTTCCATGTCGTCTTTGCGGATGCAGGCGACTACCTGCCTCTGGAACGGGCCATCGTCAGTGACAAGTCGGCTGTCGTTCTCGACACCATCGGCGAAGGCGTCTGTGTCATGCAGGCCGATGGCCGATGCAGTTGGTCCAACAGCAAGATGCGCACCTTCCACCCGGAAGTGATGGAACGCGTCAAGCAGATCACCCTGCAAGCCCGCAGCATCTTTGAAAACGACCGAACAACAAGAGAAGCATCCGCCATCCGTGGCCGGAAGTTCACATTCCAGCATGAAGAACGTTACTTCGAGCTGATGTGCTCGCCGGTGTGGGATAAGGATCAGATCAGTCCTCAGCAAGTGGTGACGATTGTCTGGGATGCCACGTCAGGCCGTCGATTGCAACAGAAGATTGATGCGATTGACGCCTCGGGTCGAGAGCTGGCACGCATTGATGCAGAAGCGATTTCTCACCTTCAACCATCAGAACGGCTGAAGCTGTTGCGCGACAAGATCATTCGTTACAGCAAAGACCTGATGCACTTTGATCACTTTGCCGTGCGACTGCTGGATCGCTCGACCAACAAATTGGAAGTCGTGATTGCGGAAGGCTTACCCGAGGAAGCGCTGGATCTGGATTTGTATGCTCAGCCTGAGGGCAACGGCATCGGCGGTTATGTCGCCGCGACCGGCCGCAGCTATATCTGCCATGACACGGAAAAAGACCCGCGTTACGTGCAAGGCCTGACGCATTGCAAGAGTTCCATGACCGTCCCCCTGACCTTGTATGACAAGGTGATTGGCGTTTATAACGTCGAGAGCGAACGCGTGGGCGCGTTTAATGAAGACGACCGCCAATTCGCGGAAATCTTCGCCCGATACGTGGCCATGGCTTTGAATGTGCTGGACCTGCTGGTCGTCGAGCGATGTGCCGTCACGGGTACATTGGCAGACAACGTCGTGCAGGAAATCGCTCAGCCATTGAATGACATCGTGACGGAAGCCCAGACGCTGATTGAAGAATACATCGGCGAAGACCAGATGCGGCAAAGACTTCACCGCATTGTCGATCAGGTGGAAACCATCCGCCAGACGGTGCGCAATGTGACGAAAAGCCCGAACACGGTGCTGGGTCATGCTGAGTTTGAAAAGACAGAAGTCGAGCGTACGCTGGATGGCATCCATGTGTTGATCGCGGATGATGATGAAAAAATCCGCGAGACCATCGGGTCGATTCTCAAAAGGCATGGCTGCAATGTCACGCTTTGCAAGGATGGCTACGAAGCTGTGGCCATGCTCGAACAAAGGCGTTTCTCGCTGGTGATTTCGGATATTAAGATGCCTTACCGCAACGGCTACGAAATTTTCGCCGCGGCCAAGCGTTTGGATGACCACCTACCTGTGATTCTGATGACAGGCTTCGGTTACGATCCGCACCATTCCATCGTACGCGCCAGCCAGGAAGGGCTTTCATCTGTCCTCTTCAAGCCTTTCAAAGTCGATCAGTTGATGGATGATGTTTACCAGGCTTTGAAAGTCGAACGCAAGATCAATCAACCTGTCGCAGACGGAAACGACCGTGGCTAAAACCGCTCGCGATGCTGCCATCCGCTGGCTGTCGGATGATCTGCGCACCTTTCCCAATCTGCCCCCTGAACCGGCATCCATGCCTTTAAGTGAGCCGGATCACAGGTTGGCTGCGTCGATTCGTCTGACCTGTCATCAACGCTATCTCACGTTGGTGTATTTGCTGGATCAGTTTCTGGTGCTGCCTTTCCGCAAGCACACACGTAAGATGCAGGCGGCCATGCTGGCCGGGGCGTGCCAGTTGATTTTCATGGACAGCATTCCCGCCCATGCGGCAGTGCATGAGACGATCGCCTGGATCAAGCGACATGTGTCGATCAAGGCTTCCAGGCTGGCCAATGCTGTGCTTCGACGATTGGCCGAACTCGAAGCAAAACGGACAGAAGATCCTTGGCAACCCGCGCAGGATCGACTGCCTTTGATGCAAGGCTCGATTCTGCTGTCTGCTCCTGTTCTTCCTGATATTGATGATGATTTGGAGCGACACCTTTCCGTCAGTTGCAGCGCAGGGTTACCGCTGGTGAAACGTTTCATGTCTCTCTTTGATGTGGAAGGCGTCGAGAAGTTATTGGTTCACAGTTTGCAGGTACCGCCGACCATCCTGGCCTGCGGCAAGCGATGTGATGAACTGATGCATCAATATGATGGCTTGGTGCAGCCTCATCACGAAGCAGGCTTCGCCTTGTTCAAGGGAAGGCAATCGCAGTTGTTGGCGGTGTTGCAGGATGAGCCAGATCTGCGCGTGCAGGATGTGACTTCGGCTCATGCGTTGGCTGTGCTGGACATGGAAAACACACCGTTTGAGCCGGCGCGGATTCTTGACTTGTGTGCCGGCCGGGGCACGAAAACAAAGCAGCTCCTGACACGATTTCCTCATGCACAAATTGAGGCATACGAGCCAGAGGCGGATCGGGCTCGAAGCTTAAGAGAATTGGCTGCGACCAATGATCGGCTGTGCGTTGTCGAGGATCTTTCAAAACCCACTTCGCGCGGTGAGAGCTATGACCTGATCCTGGCCGATGTGCCTTGCAGTAACACGGGTGTTCTGGCGCGCAGGCCTTTCGCGAAATATCGCTTTGATGCCAGGACACTGGCCTCGGTAAAGGAATTGCAAATGCAGATCGCGCGGCAAGCGCTCGCCAAACTCAAGCCAGACGGGCGACTGATTTATGCCACTTGCAGCATTGGGCCTGAGGAAAACGAGCAGCAGGTGCAAAAGCTATTGAAGCATCATCCACAGGCTAAGTTACTGCATCAGCAGTCATCCCTGCCTGAGGGGACAGGCGGTACATACCACGATGGTGGTTATGCTGCGTTAATTTCTTTGAGTGAATAGAGCGTACCTAAGTCACACATCGAGTGGTGCCACGGCTTGACCGGGTTTTCACAGAGCAATGCGAAGGAAAATCGCGGCAAGCTGTGATGACGATGGAAAATCTAACGCAGCGGCATCCACACACCTTGCGCCACTCTCGCTCCGCTCGAGTGTCGTCAAGGCGTGGCACCCGAGAAGCAGGGCGAACGCATGTGGCTTGTAGGATGGTTAGGCGAGTCTTCGAGCCGTAACCCATCAACTGACTTATCGCTTGTCGCGTTCGATGTAGGCGTAAGCATTATGGCTGTGGATCGACTCGTAGTTGGTGCTGTCCACCGAGTACCACGTGATGCGGTCTTCGCGATCCAACGCAGCGGCCAGGTCGCGAACGATGTCTTCCACGAACTTGGGGTTTTCGTAAGCGCGTTCTGTGACCCACTTTTCGTCGGGCCTTTTCAGCACGGCAAAAACCTGCGTGCTGGCAGCATGTTCAACAATGTCAAACAGGTCTTCGATCCACAGCGTCTGGCCCTCCGCAATGCGGACTTTGACTTCCATTTCGCAACGCTGGTTGTGTGCTCCGTACTCACTGATCTCCTTCGAGCAGGGGCACAGACTGGTGGCTGGCACCTTGATGCCTAATACGAAATCGTCATGCGAGTTGCTGGTGCATTCGAAGGAGACTTCGATGTTCAGCTTGCCTGGCGCTCCGGTAACCGGGGCTTTCTTGTCAATGAAATAGGTGAAGTCGAGTTCCAGATGCGCGGTCTCGGCCTCGAGCCGTTCTTTGATGGCATGAGCCACGGCCATGACTTCATCAGCCCGAATTGAGTCAAAGTGTTCATTGAGCACTTCCAGGAACCGGCTCATATGCGTCCCCTTCTGGTGGTGGGGCAGGGAGACATACATGTTGATGCTGGCCACCGTGTGCTGCTCGCCGACGCCTTTGGGGCCCATCAGGGTGATCGGATACGTCACATTCTTCACGCCCACCTTGTCGATGGCGATGCGACGATCGTCGGCTGAGGACTGGACATCAGGCATCCCGGCAGCACGCTGGGCGGGGGTGGCAGTTGCAGGCATTCGCTTTTCCTTTGTCATATCAGAGTTACCATCTGCTGGTGCGGGATTGACCCAGCTAGCGATGCTAGGATGCTCAAGGTGATGAGGCAAAGATGACAAAGCATAAAAACGTGCAAAACGACCAAAAAGTACACTTGGCCAACCCGGCGACGGCAGATTTGTCCGACGCCGGGGAGAGTCAACCCATATCGATCACCTGTGGCAGTACCCAGAATCCCGGCGAGGGGGAGCCTTCGGGCTGGTCCGGACCCCGCTGGCAATCACATGATTTCCGCTCAGGAGATACCTGGGCCCCGGCTGTGAATGTTTATCAATACCCGCACATGCTGGTGTTGTGCATGGAATTGGCCGGGGTGGTCAAGTCGGAGATTGAAGTCGAGATTGAGCCGGGCAAGTTGGTCATCCGGGGTCAGCGTCAGCCGCCTTATCACCCGCAGGTGAACACACCCCCGCTACGGCTGCTCAATATGGAAATCGAGCATGGCCGGTTTGTCCGGGCGCTGGTGCTACCCGATCAGGTTGATCTGGCCCGAGCAGCCAGCCAATACAAGGATGGCCTGCTTTGGGTGGAACTGCCTTTGCTCAGCAGTGGGGCATGAAAGGTTTTCGAAGGAAGGAATCAATCAGTTTGGCTAAACGAAAAACAAGTCAGAAAAAAAGCCGCAAGAAGAAGGCCAAGGCATCATCGCCGCAGGCACAGCCAGAGGTATTTACGGTGACGACCAATGAACCCGTACAGCCTAAGGCTGGCGATGGTTCTGCGTCCACATCCAAGAAGCCTGAGCCGATCCTCGAAGTCGAAGGGCATCCCATTGCAGGTGAGTTGCCGATCCTGCCCATCCGTGGCACGGTGGTTTATCCCGGAACGGTCATGCCTTTGGGTATTGGCAGACCCAGCAGTCGGGCGCTGCTAGATGAATGCTTGCCCAAGAGCAAGGTGATCGGCCTGGTGGCTCAGCGCGATGAAGATGTTGAAGACCCCTCGTCGAACGATCTCTACAAAGTCGGGGCGGCGGCCGTGGTGATGAAGATGATCCGCCAACCTGATGAAACGGTTTCGATCATCGTGCATGGCCTGGCGCGGATAGCCATTGATGAATATGTCCAGGAGAAACCTTACTTCCGCGCCCGCGTCAGTTCCCTTCTGGATCAGGAAAGCAGTGGCAAGTCCCACAACGCAGCGATCAAGCAGTTGCGCGAACAGGCTGAGGAATTGATCGAGGTGACGCCCAACGTCCCCGAGCAGGCGCGCACAGCACTGATGAACATCGAGACGCCGGGCAATCTGTCTGACTTCCTCGCAGCCAACCTGACAATTGATCTGGAAGCCAAGCAGGATCTGCTGGAGGAGACGGATGTCGCCAAGCGCGTGCGATCCGTTTTGCAGGCGGTTTCTTCGCAACTCGAGATCGCTCGGTTGCAGGCCAAGATTCAGGAAGATGTTGAAAGTTCGATCGGTCAAACGCAGAAGCGCATCTATCTGCGCGAGCAGATGAAGGCCATCCGCAAAGAATTGGGCGAAGGGGATGATCCGGAAACGCAGACCATCACACAACTTCGTGAGCGGATCGAGAAGGCTGCCCCGCCTGAAGCCGTGATGAAGGAAGCCAATCGCGATCTGAGTCGGCTGGAATCGATTCCCCCAGCCAGCCCGGAATACTCACAGCTTTTGACTTACCTGGAGTTGATCGCTGAATTGCCCTGGCAGGAAGCCAGCGAAGATCAGTTGGACTTGGATCGTGCCCGGGAGATTCTGGATCGCGATCACTTCGGCCTGCAGAAGGTCAAGAGGCGATTGATTGAATATCTGTCGGTGCGCAAGTTGAACCCGCAAGGGCGTGGGCCGATCCTTTGTCTGGTCGGGCCTCCCGGCGTGGGCAAGACCAGTCTGGGGCAATCGGTGGCCGATGCGTTAGGCCGTGAGTTTACCCGGCTGTCACTGGGCGGGATTCGTGACGAAGCGGAGATTCGAGGCCATCGCCGCACTTACATTGGAGCCATGCCCGGCCGAATCATTCAGGAGATTCGTCGGTGTGGCAAGAACAATCCCGTGATGATGCTGGACGAGTTGGACAAGCTGGGATCCGACTTCCGGGGCGATCCTGCCTCGGCTTTGCTCGAAGTGCTTGACCCAAGGCAGAACAGCACGTTCGTGGATCGCTACCTCGACGTGGCTTTCGATTTGTCGAACGTGATTTTCATTGCGACGGCCAACTACATGGGCACCGTCCCAGCCGCATTGGCTGACCGCATGGAAGTGATTGAAATCCCCGGCTACACCGACCATGACAAAGTGCAGATCGCAAGGAAATATCTCGCTCCGCGCCAACTCAAGGAGAACGGCCTGACGCGCAAGCAATGCAAGTGGCTGGTGTCAGGCATCCGCAAAGTCATCAACGATTACACACGCGAAGCCGGCGTCCGCGAATTGGAAAGACAGATCGGTGCGGTCTGCCGACACGTCGCGTCAAAAGTGGTGGATGCTCAGCCGAAGGAATTAAACGGGAAGGCAACCCCATCAAAAAAGAAGAAGAGTCAGAAGCAGAAGTTGAAAGCCACGACTGTGAATGCGGAATTTGTGCGCGAGTCACTTGGCCCTGAGAAGTATTTCCGTGATCTTGACTTGCGGATGCGCGTGCCGGGCGTGGTCTGTGGGTTGGCCTATACCCCGGTCGGTGGCGAGTTGCTGTTCATTGAAGCGGCCAGCTATGCGGGAAGTGGCAAGGTCAAAGTGACCGGCAAGCTTGGCGATGTGATGAAAGAATCTGTCGAGACAGCGATGTCACTGTTCAAGAGTCGCGCTGGGCAGTGGGATTATGACCTGGAGCAACTGAGCAAGCTGGATATGCATATCCATGTCCCTGCCGGGGCCGTGCCGAAGGATGGCCCATCGGCTGGGGTGGGGATGTTTACAGCGATGGTGTCGCTGCTGCTCAATCACAAAGTGAAGTCATACCTGGCGATGACAGGGGAGATCACGTTGCGCGGCCGCGTCCTGCCGATCGGTGGCGTCAAGGAGAAGACACTGGCTGCAAGTCGGGCCGGGATTCGGCAGGTGATCTTGCCGCGTTACAATGAACCTGACCTGGAAGAAATCGATGCCAAGGTGCGTGATGACCTTGAATTCAAGCTGGTCGAAACCGTCGATGAAGTTCTGGAGATTGCATTTGAAAACAAACTTTGAATCAGGATCGTCGATGCCGCATCGTCTGCTGTTTGGAATGTCATTTCTGATGGTGTGCATGGGATTGACGCTTCTTCCCGGGTGCGGGCCGATCACTTTCACACTTGGCAGCGGGCCGGAGGCGCAGGCACCAGCGGAAACAGTGGTCAAAGAGTCATCGTCGCGCACGCGAAACAAGGTGGCGATCATTGATGTGTCGGGCATGATCATCAACAGCGAACGCAGCGGGTTTTTGTCGCAGAGTGAAAACCCCGTTGCCATGCTGCACGAAAGACTCAACCGGGCTGAGAAGGATGACGATGTCGTGGCTGTGATCCTGCGGATCAATTCACCGGGTGGCACGGTGACAGCTTCCGACCTCATGTACAACCTCGTGATGGATTTCCGTAAGCAATCAGGCAAGCCTGTGGTGGTGCAGATGGTGGATGTTGCCGCGAGTGGTGGGTATTACCTGGCCTGCTCAGGGGATCACATTGTCGCGCACCCGACGACCGTGACTGGGAGTGTCGGCGTCATCATGCAGACCTTCAGCGTCAAGCCTGCGCTGGATCGGATAGGCGTGGAGAGCCACACATATAAGTCCGGGCCTGCGAAGGATGCGGGGTCGCCTTTCTCGGAGGTGACGGAGCATCATGAGAAAATACTGCAAGGCATGATTGATGAGTTTTACGCTTCCTTCCGCAAGGTGGTGCGAGACCGGCGGCGAGGCATTCCGGTTGATCGTTTCGATGAACTGACGGATGGTCGGGTTGTCACGGGCAAGTCCGCGATGGAAGTGGGCATGGTGGATTCGTTGGGCGGGTTGTTCGAGGCGTTTGCCAAGGCTCGTGAACTGGCAGGCATCAAGCATGCGCACCTGGTGCTGTATCACGCTCAGGCGCGCCGTGTCGGCTCACCTTATGCCACCCGCACCGAGGGGGGCAATGTCGAGATCAGCCTGGCGCGGTTTGACATGGCTGCCTTACCCGAACTTTCGCAAGCAGGTTTCTATTACCTTTGGCAGCCTGTGGAATAAGGTGCCGAAGCTGTCTTGAGCAAAGGAGAACGGACTCATGGCCACGATTCAACTGGACTGCCCATCCTGCGGCCAAACTCTGGAACTGGATTCAGGCTTTGCCGGCGGAGTCTGCCGATGCTCCAATTGCAGCGCGATGATGACGGTTCCCGGGCTTGATTCGCGCGAGAAACCTGAGCGTGTCTTTCGACCTGATTCACCTGGCCGACCTGAATCACCCACCACGCAGGCCGAGCGCGAAGAAGCATCGCATAAGGAAGAGATGGCCGACGCTTTAGCACGAAGCGACACCCGGGTGATGGAAGCCATCACGGAAGATGATGCGGGAGATGCAGGTGACGATGCGGTGCTGGTGACCGAGTCGGGCAAGGAAGTGAATCTGAAGGGGACGAAGAAAATCCCCACGGCGAAGAAGTTCAAGAAACGGGTTGTGCATGTCGCTGTGTATGGCTTCATCATCGCACTGGTGGTCGTGCTGATCGTGGGTGGCGGCGTGGGAGTTTACCTGGCGATCAATGCCTACCAGAACAGCCGTTCGCCGACGGCTCAAACGGAACCTGAATACCAGGGATATGACCCGGCTATCAATCCCCTGACTCAAGCGGAACCGAACTTCATGCAATTGCCCATCAGGGGTGGCCCGACCGTGGTGGCGATTGAAGCAGGGCAGATGGATGCGAAGTCACTGGCTTTCTGCCATGAGATGGCAGTGAAACTACTCGAAAATTTACAGGCGAAAGCAGGCAAGGCCAGCATTCAGTTTGTTTACTGGGGAAGGTTTGGCCCTAATGCATATCCGCAGTCAGAACCTGATGCTGCTGAAAATCTGACCATCGAGTCATTGCGTCGTTTGCAAGGCAGACAGACCGCTTCCGGCCTGGGCAAGTTCGCGCCTATGGCCAATCAGTTGCGTGTTTCCAAGCCTGTGCATCTTGTCTTGCTGACCGGTGGTCTGCTCAATGAATCTGACCTGAACCTGCTGCGAGGTAATGCGCAAGCGGCTGGGATCGAGCGAATCGACATCATCACGCTGGGGGATTCCGATGACGCAGCGAAAGAAATGGTCAAGGAATTCGATGGGCAATACATCGGCCTGCCTGATGAGGTTTGGCAGAAGTGGACTGAGCAAGTCGAGGATTCTCAGTAGGTGATTGCACGGCGAACGCACGTACAGAACTCATGAGCATCAATCGCGCTGGGCATCGGGGTAGGATGGGTTAGCGCAGCCTCTTGGCGGAGCGTAACCCATCAATTTAGCCCATGTCCAAGCATACCCAGTTGATGGATTACGGCTCGTTGGGTGGCTGTGTAAACTCTCGACGAATCCTGAGCTTGTCGAAGGACGAGGGAGAGAGTTAACACAGATATTCTCAAAACTTACACGCATCATGGTGCTTTCTTACCTTTGCGTCCTTCGCGTCGTTGCGCCTTGGCGTGATGCTCTTTCTCCCAACCCATTGAATATCATGGCCATGCTTCGCGATGGCCATGCCACCCGCCACCCGCCTGGGGGATCGAATCTTTGTCCCGCCACGATAATCGCTCAATGGCAAGACATCAGTAAGATACAAGGATGGGTTAGCGCAGCCTCTTGGCGGAGCGTAACCCATCAATTTAGCCCATGT
>CAZJJN010000027.1:0-50752 GCA_964546335.1 uncultured Phycisphaeraceae bacterium | reverse complement strand
AAGGCAACTACACGCCCGGCAGCAAGGCTTTACATATCCGCGCCTTCCGCAACGAAGTGCTGGAACACAGCGAGGAAGGCAAGCCTTTGATCGATGTTCGAAGTCCCGAGGAATACTCAGGCGAGCGCACGCACATGCCGGAGTACCCGCAGGAAGGCGTCTTGCGGGGAGGCCACATCCCCGGTGCGCAGAATGTGCCTTGGGCGCGGGCGGTGAATCTGGAGACTGGTGAATTCAAGCAGCGCGACGAACTGGAAGACATCTACCAGACAGAGCTTGGGCTTTCACCTGATGATGACGTCGTGGCGTACTGCCGTATCGGCGAGCGCAGCAGTCACACCTGGTTTGTGCTCAGGTATCTGCTCGGGTTCAAGCAGGTGCGTAACTACGATGGCTCATGGACGGAGTGGGGCAATGCTGTGGGCATGCCGATTTCGAAACCGACCGCAGAACCAGCGAATGCTTAAGCAGATCATCATTGAGTGACGTGAAATATGAACAGCAAGCTGGCTGAAACCATCGAAACTTTCCAGAGCATTGATCCCGAGTTGCGCACCGAGGTGTTGCTGGATTACTCGAAGAAGTTGCCTCCGCTGCCTGAGGTTTTGGCTGCGAAGCGTGATGCGGGTTTGAACCGGGTGCATGAGTGTCAGACGCCGGTGTTCTTGTTTGTCGAGGTGGATGGTGATGGGCATGCACACTTGTTCGTGGATGTCGCGGAAGAAGCGCCGACGGTGAAGGGTTACCTGGCCATTCTCGTTGAAGCATTAAACGGTGCGCCGGTTGAAGACTTTGCGGTTCTGCCTGACGATCTGCTCGAGCATTTTCAGTTGGGTCACTTGATCCGCATGCAGCGCGTGATCGGCCTGACTGCCATCCTCCAACGAATCAAGCGCGAGGTGGCAGCCGCTGCGATCAAAGCAAACACAGCAGAAGCCTCGAATACGGGAGGTGCATGATGAATGAGCGCGAATCGCAAAACGGCCAACCTCAAGGCGAAAGCAAACGCGCGGACTTAAGCGTGGGGAAGTCGGATAATCCCCCGGCTGGTCCACCACCAGGCATCAAGACAAGGCCGATCATGGACCCGGTCGAGCGCGGGGCCATGCTGGGTCAGCGTGTGGATGAAGCGATCAAGGATAAGAAAGACCTGCGCGAGAGAGTCATTGCAGCGATCTCGCAGGTGGAAGATCCGGAAATTCCGGTGAACATTTATGATCTTGGCTTGATCTACAACATCGAGCTGGACCCGGCTGGGAATGTGGACATCAAGATGACACTCACTTCGCCGGCCTGTCCCGAAGCGCAGGAACTTCCCCTGGCTGTGCAACGGGCGGTGCAGCGCATTCCTGAGGTGATGCACGTCGAGGTGGATATCACGTTTGATCCGCCTTGGGATCGGAACATGATGTCGGACGTGGCGAAGATCACGTTGGATATGATGTGAGTTGGGTTTTTTCAAGAGTCGAGAACCGTGTTCTGAACACAGTTACCGCAATCTTTACCACCTTTTGCGCAGCGGGTGATTCTTCCAGCCGAAATGACGCTGCTTTACCATAAACTAAAGCTGTCTTAGCACCGCAGGCGTATAACCCAGCCTCGCAGGACAGGCATTGGCCTTGTGTGACGTCTATATGATGCAGGTGCAGGCTTTACCTCAGCTTTCAGGAATTGCATGACATGAGTGTTGATCAAGAATCATCATCGCAGTCCGTGACGCAGCCCAAGCCTATTTCCCGCCGAGGCTTTCTCGGTACGGTAGGTGCAGGGATTGCAGCAGCTGCGTTTCCTACATTCATTCCATCGTCCGTCCTCGCTGCTCCGGGTCGTTCCGGTGCGAATGGCCGGGTCAACGTCGGCTTGATCGGCGTGGGCAATCAGGGGTCAGGTCACTTCACCGTCCTGTCGCGCTCGCGCGATATGCAGTTGGTTGCCATTGCGGATTGCCATCGCGATCTGCGTCGCAAGTATGCCTCCGAAGCACGCTGCCAGGCTTATGCGGACTTCCGTGATTTGCTGAATCATGATGGACTGGATGCGGTGGTGATCGCCGTTCCTGACCATTGGCATGCGGTGATTTCATTGCACGCGATCCGGGCCGGGCTGGATGTTTATTGTGAAAAGCCTTTGACGTTGACGATTGATGAAGGCAAGTCGCTGGTACGTGCAGCGCGGCAGTATGACACGGTGTTTCAGACTGGCTCACAGCAGCGGTCGATGCGCTGGTTCAGGCATGCCTGCGAACTGGTGCGCAACGGCTACCTCGGCGAGTTGAAGGAAATCTGGGTCCAGGTCGGTGGGCCAGGCAATGTCTGTAACCTGCCTGCGGAAGTGGTGCCTGAAGAGTTTGACTATGACATGTGGCTTGGGCCTGCTCCGCAAGCGCCTTACAACGCGGCGAGGGTTGCAGGAGATTATGGCGGGCCCAGCGGTTGGCGACGATGGAAGGATTATGCGGGGGGCGGCATGACCGACTGGGGCGCGCACCACTTCGATATCGTGCAGTGGGCGCTGGACATGGACCACTCCGGGCCGGTGTCCGTCGTACCGGAAGGGCATGGCGAGGAATTCATGACCATGACCTATGCCAATGGCGTGAAGGTGAAGCGAGGCAACGGGCTTTTCAAGGGAATGATTCAATTCGTCGGCTCGCGTGGCATCGTGGGCGTGGGCAGGCATAGTTTTGATACTGAGCCCGAATCATTACGAGAGATTCGCATCAAGCCGGGCGATGTCCAACTGGAAGAAAGTCGGGACCATATGAGTAACTGGGTCGATGCCATTCGCAAGCGCGAAAAGCCGTTGGTGGATGTAGCGATCGGCCACCGGTCAGCCACCGTGTGCCACATCGGCAACATCGCTTATGAGTTGGATCGACCATTGAAGTGGGATCCTGGGAAGGAACAGTTTGTCGGCGACGAGCAGGCGAACCGGCTGATGCGTCGGTCGATGCGCGGCCCATGGAGTATGACATGATGAAACCGGGTCAAGATAAACTGACGTTGATGACTGCCGCAGCCTGTGCGTTGGCTTTGGCTTGTTTGCTGATGTGTATCACGCCAGCTCATGCGGATGGCGATTATGAAAAGCAGATCGGCGAGTGGATGGAAGCGGCAGCGAAGTGGGACTGGGGGCAGTCTCGCGATGCCGTGGAAAAGGTTGAGAAAGCTGTCGAAAAATTAACGCGCGACGGGGCAGATGCGCATGACCGGGCCAAGCTGGAATCGCTGTTGGCTGACTTGGCTAAGGATGATGATGCGACGTTTGCAGCCCGGCAATTTGCCTGCCATCAGTTGGCGATCATCGGCGCAGAGGAATCCGTCGATGAACTCAGGACCGCGCTGAAGGAGGCCAAGGTTGCGGAGAGCGCGCGGTATGCACTGGAAGCGATCCCCAGTGATGAAGCCTTGGAAGCATTGCGGGATGGACTGGGTTGGCATGAAGGTGACGTTCAGGCTGGGATTATTGGTTCGCTTGGGCGTCGGCGTGATGCCGAGGCAGTGCGCGACTTGACCAAGCTGGTCGATAGCAAAACATTTACAGGCAACAGCGGTGCTGCGGTTCGCGCATTGGGCGAGATCGCGACGGATGATGCGGTCGATGAGCTGGTGGACTTTGTCGATGATGCGGAGAATCCATCAGCAAGGTCAGCTTTGCTGGCTGCGCTGGTGAATGCAGCCGACCATCAACTCAAGGCCGGGCATCGAGAAAAGGCTGCCCAAGTCTATGCCACGCTGCTTGATCTGGAGGATCCTTCCGCGTTCATTCGTACGGCTGCGCTCAAGGGCAAACTCGCCACGATGGAGAAAGGGCAACTCGGTTTGTTCTCATTGATGGTGGGGTCACCTGATGCGCAGCAGCGCAGTGCAGCCCATGCGTTCCTGCGGGAATATGCAACAGAGCCCTTGTTGATTGAAGTGGCAGCCAAGAGCGACGTGATGCCTGTCGAGACGCGCGTGATCGTGTTGAATGTGCTGGCTGGTAAGAACATCAAGGGGGCGGCAGATGTTGCGCGACGCTGGCTGGATGATGAGTCAGATGAGATTCGCGTGGCTTCTTTGCAGGCATTGGCAAAGGTGGGCAGTGAAGCGGATGTATCTGTGATACAGACCAAGCTTTCGGATGGTGATCGAGACGTGCGCGACGCAGCGTTTCGGGCGCTGACTGATCTGGGCAATGATGCTGTGACGCAAATCCTTCGTAAAACGCTGGGTCAGGAAGAGTATGCCAATGTGCACAGGCAACTGCTGGCCATCCTCGTGGCACGCGATGACCAGAAGCTTTGCGACATCCTGCCCGGCATGATTGATAATGACGCGACGGATGAACGCCTGCGCAATGATGCCATCGAAGCACTCGGCGAAGTCGGCGGGATGAAAGAAATGCAATTCCTGTTGAAGCGCCTGGTCGCGATGGAGTCCGACCGTGGCCAGCAGTCTCATGTCGAAGAGGCTATTCGACGTCTGCTGCCCGGCCTGCACAAGCAGCAAGACTTGGGCGAGTTGTTAGTGACCACATTGAAGGATGCGGAGGGTCGAGCCAAGGCCGTACTTTTGGACTTGATGCCCTTGGCTGGGGACAAGGCTGCGCTTGCTGCTGTGACGCAGGAGTTGGCTTTGGATGATGCTGGTCGCCGTCGCGAGGCCGTACGCATCCTCAGCCGTTGGCCCAATGACTTGGCAGTGAATTCTCTGATCAACATCATCCGCGACGATCAGGACCTGGGGAATCACGTCGTGGCGATGCGTGGTTATATGAGGCTGGCTTCGGTGCGCTCGTTGAGATCGGCTGCGGAGACGATGAAGATGTACAAGACCGCGTCGCAGTTGGTACGTCGCGATCAGGAAAAGCATCTGATCGTGGCTGGGCTGCGCGAGGAAGATAATCTTGAAGCATTGAAGATGCTGGAGAATTACTGGGATGAGGGATCGACGCGCTTCCCCGCGGGATATGCCATCATCGAGGTGGCCAAGAAGGTGGATTGGAAACACAAGGATGAAACGGTGCGCATCCTTCGGCGGGTAGCGGAGGAATCCAACAACGATCACCAGACGCGATTGGCCCGGCAGTTGGCAGACCGCTTGGAGCAGGGGCTGGGCGGTTAAGGTGGCAGGGACTGTGCCAATCCGGGCAACGAGTATTTGAGCGATTTTGCCTCATCAACCGATCTAGGGTTAAGCTGAGATGTCGTTCGGTCGATCATTCATCATTGGTCGCAGCCAATCTGCGACGCACGGACCTTTCTGTTTGCCGTGTTCTATGGAGTCTGCCATGGGACCAGTTCTATTTGGTTTTGGATTGCTGATACTGGCTGCATTAATCCCCATCTTCAGTCTGGTGATCCTGTCGGAAGATGACCACAACGATCGTCATCAATCGGGATGAATCATTTCGTCGGCTGATTTGTCTTTCTTGTCCTTGGCCTTGTCTTCGTTCAAAGGCTTGATGCGGATATTGCGGAACCAGATCGGGTCATCATGATCCTGCAAGCCGATGTAGCCGACGCGCTTCATGTCTTTGTAAGCCTGCTTGAATTTATTCTTTGAACCGTCCGGATTCTGGCCGGCCTGTGTCCATTGGTTCAAGTCGATGGTGCTGACCGTCTTGCCGTTGAGCTCGACGCGGATGAGATTGTCGATCGCGGTGATGCGGTACTTGTTCCACTTGCCTGCTTCGAGAAGGGCGTTTTCGCTTGGGGCAGCGATGTCGTAGATCGCGCCGCAGTCATGCTTATCGAGCTTTTCCTTGTTGGTGACATCGAGGATTTGCACTTCAATGCCAGTGTGCAGCCAGTTCTTTGTGTCGGCAGTGCGCAGGAACACACCGCTGTTGGAATCCTTTTCCAGTTTGAATTCCAGTTCGAGGATGAAGTCGCCGTAGGGCCGCTTTGTCCAGAGGTTGCCTGCCTTTTCGCGCCAGGCGAGTGATTTATCGTCTTCGACTTGCCATTTTTCGGGATTTTGCCAGGCTTGGGTGTCCTGGCCATCGAAAAGAATCTCAAAGCCATCCTCATCGAATCGCGGGACGTAGCCATGCTCTGCCTTGAACGCGATCCAGTGAGAAGGGGTGGCATCCGCTTTGAGATCGCCAAGGGCATACTGAATGCCAGCCAGGTAATGCTTCAAGACTTGCGGATGATGATAGATATGGTCGTTATGCCCGAGAGAGCAGTAAAAGACGTGACCTTTTCCGAAAGTTCTGATCCAACTGATGGCAAAATCGTTGTCTTTGCGCTTGATGCCTCGTTTGCGCATGTTGGTCTTGTCCGTGTCGAGCTTGGTCAGCACGCGTAAGGCCTTCCGCGAATAAGGTGCGCGAAACTGATAGATTTCTTCGATCAATTCCAGTGTGGGTTTTTCAAAGCCTTGGCAGAGAGGGTGGCTTGGCTCTTCGACGTGCAGGGTGATCTGGCTGTTGGCCGTCCAGGGATGGCCATCGAAGTAGGCTCCCATCATCTGGCCAAAGGCTGGCCAGTGGTAGCAGGTGTCGGTCGCGCTGTGGATGCCGACCAGTCCGCCACCGTCACGCACGAAGGTTTCAAAGTTCTCTTTACGCTTAGCCAATTTTTCTTTTTCGGCGTCGGTCGCGTTTTCGTCGGGCGTGAACAAGTTGCCTGTTGTATTGAGCATGATGATGGCATTAAACTTGGCCAGTTTCTCAGCATCGAACATGGCCAGGTCTTCGCTGTGCGTCACCTTGAAGCAGCCGGTCTTCTCGCCCAGCCTTGTGATGGCATAGATGCCGGTGGGAATCGACTTGTGACGGAAGCCTTTGGTCAAAGTAAACAGAAGCACCTCGCGTGGCTTGTCCACTTTGACCGGGGCTTGCTCAGGCAAGGCTTTTTCAATTTTCTCTCTTAAGTCATTGGTCAACTGTGCCTGCGTATTCAGACAAGGCAGCAGGATAACTAGAAGAAGTAGGGTAGGGAAATATCGAGTGAGGATGTTTTTCATATTGGGGCACTCGTTGAGGCAGGTTGAAAATCACCCGGCCAATGTCCAAGAAGTTCAATATCACTATTCTCATCGCGAAGGATGGCTGCGCCAACAGTCGGATGCGCATCACAACAGGCTTGGATCATTTCAACGGGTAACAGGCAGAACGCGGTGGATAAAGCATCGGCCACGGCTGCGGAATCATGATACGCCCAGGCTGCGAGATGATGGGTTTTTGACCGGCCAAGCGCGGGATCGATCAGGTGCCCTTTCTTGAGCATGGCAGCGGAACCGCTGATGGCCCCGTTCTGCCAAACCACTGTGCCGATCTCGCGTGCTGCATCTATCGGGTGCCTGAATGAAAAGGTATCTTTTGCCTTGCGATTGGCTGTTTGATCCTGGGTGTGACCATATCGCAGCGCAGTCGAAGTGCCTGCGGAGAGGATTGCTCGCTTGATCTGCCAATCCTTGAGAATGGGGATGAGCTGATCGAGGGCAAAGCCTTTGCCGATGCCGCCCAGGTCAACGGCGATATCAGGATGCAATCGGACGGCGGCGTGATACTCACGCGAGATAGTCAGGCTGGCTAAGGTCATCACTGAGGGATCGATTTCGCTGGAGTTCAGATCGCGCTTCGGGTCAGCCAATGCCCCGGTGACAATATCGAATCGACCTTGTGTCCAGGCGTGCATCTGCTGTGACAATTCGAGCGCAGCCAGCGCATCGGGGCCCAGCCTTGACCATTGGCCGACTTCGCAGCGGTTGAGTCGGGCGATGTCGGAGTCCAGACGATACCGACTGAGCGCATCTTCCAAGCGATCAATTTCTTCAAAGAGGATTGCGGCGATGGGTTCGGCATCCTCGGGGTTCGTCGGTTCCAGCCAGACGTCGAAGCTGCAAGCCATGGCCGGGTGAGCAAAATGGTGGAGCGTCGCGTCAGCCATCACCACACCTCCCGGCTGGTCTGCATTTTTTCAAGGTGATCCAGATTGATCAGTAGCCAGGCAAAGTCAGCGTGTCGAATCTCTCGCCGGTCAGCTATGTATTGGCCGGTGTCGATCAGTTTCTGGGCGAAATCGGGGTCGTCGGTGAGAATGACTGGCGCGCGCAGGTCGCCTAATGCCTTCGCTGATTCGTACCAGCCGATCTCAGGCAAGCCACGCAAATACCAGGGCAAGGGCCAGGGTGATCGCATCACCACAATTGCAGCAGGTTGCTTCTGCGAGGCTTTGGAGCGACTGGTAAAACGAATGACATCTTCCGCGGTGGTGATGACAGCATGGGTAGGCTGTGCATAGGTGAACGGGTGCATTGGGTTTTGCCAGGCATTGTGTAAGTGTGCGCCAGCCAGAAGCGATGGGATGGCCAGCATGCACGCGAGCATAGCCGTTGTGCAGGAAATGAGCCTTGGTCGTATCGCGCGGGACATGAACCCAAGCAACCAGTTGGCGGTAGTGGACAGGCCTTGCCCAGACAGGATGCAGACAAAGACCCAGACGCCAAGGAATGACCAGGGCGTTTTGTAGGGAATGCAGCCATAGATGATTGCGCTAAGGATCGTGAACGTCAATAGAAACTGGACTAAGAATGGATTTCGTCGTGAGGTGAATGCATGCACGCTGCCCAGCAGCGCGAAAGCAAGGATCAGCAAATTCGCGACAGTCAGTAATTTTGAATCGACTGGCCAAAGGTACCAGAGCAGATACTGATACCAGGGGTGGGTGTGTTTGATGTCGCCTGTTTTCCATAGCCAGGCGAATGGGCCGAGGAATCCATCCAAGGCATCGTGGGGCGCGAAACCGAACTGACTGAACAGGAGCAGACTGCTGAACAATGCGGTCAAGAGTGCGATGGCGATCAGCCCCCATGCTTGTTTACGGTGTTGCTTGTTCGCTTGTTCTTTTGCAGATGCGAATGCTTTGATCAAAGCACCACGATGGAACCAGGCAAGGAAGCCAAGCGAAAGAATACCAGCCAACAGATAAACTGCGATGGTTTCCTTGGTTGCTGCTGCGAAGCCGAGCGATGCCCCGGCTGCGACAGCCCAAAGCCAATGTCGGGTGTGCCAGGCGCGCCAAGCACAACCAACGACCAACACGACACCCAGCACCAGCACCGGCTCATGAATGAAGTCCATGCGGTAGAAAACAACCGGGTAGGAAACCGTCGCGACGACAGCCCCCGCGACCGCAGCACCCGACTTCAGCCCATCTCCCCGAAGCAAGATGGCAAAGGCGATGGCAGCTCCAGCCAGCCAGGTGACACTGCGATATCCGGTTTCACCGATGTTCAGCCAGTCTCCTGCAAGAAAACTAAGTGGTGAAGCGAGACAGTAAAGCGTCGGGCCGTGGTAATGAGCCGAGTCGTAGTCATACTGCCCATGCAACATGTCCCGAAGTTTGAATGCATTGACTGCTTCGTCGCCATGCATGGGTCGGGCATCCATCGGCCCGGTGAGAAAGGTGGAAAGCAGTAAAACGGTAAGGATCAGTAATGTCGCCAGCCAACCGCTTCTACTGGCAAGCAGATTCAGTTGGCTGATCAGACGGCGTTTTGCTCGCACATCATTGCTCATCCCCGGCTACCTTGCCATAGACTTCGACTTCGTTGATGGCATTGAATTGATTGTGGGTGCTTTGCGATGAATAGATACGCACATAACGTGCGACTTTTTTGTCAACCGGAATCAATTTTCCTTCATAACTCTCCCAGTAAGGTAAATCTTTGCCGACCCCTTTGCCGGAGGAACCGTCGCGGTCGTTGTTGAAAATGATTTGCCCTTCGATGAAGTCCGCATCATCATCGGCTGCCAGTTCGATGATGACGTCGTGGTAAATCTTCGGCGTGCCATGATCACGCCAGATAGCGATGGCGTGAATTTCGTAAGGCTTGCCCAAGTCGATGGTCACCCACTGCTGGCCGGGACCAAGCACGAGAGAGCGGCCTTCCATTGCTTCCTTGTCGCCATCCGTCACCACGGCCGGCTCAACAGGCGTGACAGGAAAGTCATCGCTGGCTGTGACGGACTTACCCAAAGCGACATTGCTCAGGCCTGGGGCAACTTTCAATGAAGGACGCGGCGATGTGCGAGGGGGTTCAATCTCAGTCAATCCGCCCGGCAGGTTCTTTGGCGTTTCCGTGAACCTTGCCTGGGGCAATGTCAGCTTCAACTCCACCAGATTGCTCGTCGTCTGCTCCGATGTGCTGGTGTTGGTATTCGTGCCAGAGTCGCGTGCATCATCAGAAGGCTTTTCGCAAGCGACCAGAAAATTCAAACAGAGCAAAACCAATGTGGTATAGATCAGGCTCAGGTCAAAGTGTTTTGTCGAGATCATCATGGTTTTATTTTACCGCGTTTGAGTGCGTCGGCTGAATATCCAAGCCAGGATGACTGAAATTACCAGCAATGCCGCGGATAGAGCATGCATGAGATAAGCCGCGGGATGCCAATCGGCAGGCAACCAAGGCGACATGGCCAGCAGAATCGAGCCGACACAGACAACGGCGCAACCTGCAATGGCTGCGATCCAGCCGGTCTGCTGGCCGCGCCAAAGCAAGGCGATCAGTCCCGCCAGAACGACCAGCATCGCCAGTGGAGCGACCACCACGTGCCCCAGCAATGACCACCCACTCAAGTTGCCATAGCCTTGCGTCAGGATTGACCAGACCGGCGACAAGGCTGCGACCGCCACGGCCAGCATCAAGACCATTGGCCAACGTCGTAACCAACCTTGCGGCGCAAGAGTGGGGGAGTGCTTCGCACCCGCTGCAGTTGCATCGACTGGTAATCGTTTCGCGCGAGTAAGCGCGATGCCTTGCATGAACACACCAGCGCCAAGTACCAACACAAACACCGCCAGCATCAGACTCAGCACCACCTTGGCAGGCGAGCGCCACTCAAACAACCAGGCAGTGGCCAGGAGCAGGCTGGAGGATTCGCCGCGCCATTCAAATTGCTGGGACGCTTGCGCAGGAAGCATGAGTCTGGCGGGGTCGTCCACTTTGGGTAAGTCAAAGCCGAAGTAGATGGCTGCGTTCTCGCTGTGACATTCCTGACAACCCCTGGCTCCCAGAGATTGACCTGCCGGCCTGACATCATGCCCCAAAGGCCAGCGATAAGCTGCTGCCTGTGCATGTTCACGACTGACCAGATCCTTGTTGTCGTCAAGTTGCCAAAGCAGACCCGCTTCAATGCGCACTGCCTTGGGATATTCTTCACCTGGCAGCTTAACTGCTTCATACTCAGCCAGAATAAGCAGCGCTTCCTTGAGCCAATGCTTATGATCGCCAGTGAAATCGTCCAATCCCAGTAAGGCAAATTCAACATCCATCTGACGCATGGGCGTAATTTCCCCGGCCTGATCCATCGTGCCAAACCATGCAGGCCAGGCCTGACGATAGGGTGCTAACTCTCCGGCTGCATTGCGGCGGAACACCGGCTCCACAATCAGCGGCTGGTCTTCTGCATTGCGTTTCGTGCGAGGCAACCCCAGCTTATGAGCCAGCGATGTCTGCACCAGATGGGTGTACTGCTCAGGTAACGGGCCGCTGTGACAGGCTGTGCAAGTCATCTTCTCCAGGTGCAGCGGAGGCAGGCCCGCATGGATCGGACGCGGGGCACCAAAGTGGGCAGCAGCAGGTGTCTCTTCATCCCCGAGATGGCAACCTTGGCAGGACATGGCATTGATCGTCGCCCCCGGCTGATCTGTGCGATAGACCAACCCGCGATTCATGTCGTGATCCAATCCATGAGAATGGCAGTCCACGCAGGATGAGCCTTTGCTTAAATGAACATCGCCTTCAATCTTGTGGGCCGGAGGCGCATCTTCACCAACCTGCATGACGGTATGACACTGATAACAGTTGGCATCCGAGACTTCGCGCGAGATGGGCAGATAAATACGTTGATCGTTACGAAAGAGTGAGCGATTGTAGCGCACGGGTAAGGTGTCCGGCCCGGTGTATTCCGGATCAAACTCAGCCAGCGGATCGAGTTTGATATTGACACTGCTGCCGGTGACTTGGCCCAGCCCCAGCGCAACGGTAGGCACATACTGATGATTGTACGCTTGGATTTGTTGTTGACGGGCTTCCATGCTGTATGGGCCGGTCGTGTCATGGCAGCTCATGCAATCGATTTCGAGATTGCCTGAAAGTTTCCAGCGATCGCTGTCGCCCGTGAAGGGATGCAGCACATGACTGCCCACCCTACGCGCCTGCATCCACTCCTCAAGCCCAAGTGCTTTCGGGCTGATCGCTCCCTTCCATGCACGCGGCGACATCGGCCAATGGCTGCGCGAGGTGTGATCCGTCAGCCACCAAGGCTCCCCCCCGCGTTCCTGCTCAATCTTGGACAGCGTTGCCTGCATGGCATTGAAATGCCAGCCATGCTCGATGGTGCCCATGTCATGACACTTGCCACAGGTCATCATCGGTGAGTAAGGCTTCGCGTCGGGGGCGGAGGGATCGATGGCCCGGCCTTGCGCGTCATACAACGTGATGATGTGGACGTAAGGTGACCGACTACCCGTTTTCAGAACGCTGCCAGTAGCTTGATCGCCCGCTGGCACCACGCTCTCGGTCTCGGTGTTGTCAGTGGATTGGATGCCTTGGGCGACATAGCTGGCCAGAAAGATGGCAAGCACCACAGCTACAAGGCCGATGATGGGTCGGCGGTAGGTGCGTTTGCCGGCAGCCGAGGCTGAACTGTTCATGTCAACAGGTTATACCTTGAAATCCTCGGACGAAAATGAGATGCGCTCCTGTTTGTCCACCGCATCGTTGGCTTTAAGAATACTGACAGCCGTGTCATAGCCGACTTCTGCCGGGCAGGAGAGCTTGTTTTTTTGTGGATCGCGCACGGCAGCAAAGAAGTTTTCGAGATGCAATTGATGCACAGGCTTTTCGATGTCAGCCAGTAATTGCTTTGCTTTCGGGTCTTTGCTGCCATCGGGCGAGAGGGACTCACCGATTTTCAGTTGGATCGCCTCCCGACCCATCGCTTCCACTTTTTCGGACTGGTCTTCCCACTCGCGTTTGACCTGGCTGGTCGGCTCGCGGAAGTAAAAGCCTTTGCGTGAGTCTTCTGAAATGACGAGGGTACCTTCATCGCCCATGAATGTTTCGTAGAAACCGCCATGCGATGTGGTATTTAGTACTTGATAAAACGCGCGGACTTTCTGATTCTGGCCGGCCTGCTGTGTGTCGTACTCGTAAATGGTCATGACATTGTCATACCAGTCGCGCCCCTTGGTTTGGTAATAGTCGATGCCACCTGAAGCCAGCACGGCTGAGGGATTAGCCTTGAGGAACCAGTTGTAAACATCAATCTGGTGACTGCCAAGGTCAGCCAGTGGGCCGCCTGAGTATTGGCGATACCATCGCCAGTTGCGGAACTGCTCCATCGACTCGTAGCCAAGTTCCTTCAAGCGATCGGTTGGAATCACGCGATTCTCAGGCCAGCTTAGTTCCAGACGATGCCTGCGATTCCATTGGCCGTTGATGGCACAGATGCGCCCCAGCACCTGGTCTTTCTCGATGAGTTTCAAGGCATGCCAGTATCGCGGGTTGCTGCGACGCTGATGGCCGATCTGCAGGAGTTTGCCTGTGTCGTGTGCCGCTTTAACCATCCTGGCTGCATTGGCCAGCGTATTGGACATTTCCTTTTCGCAGTAAACGTGCAGGCCAGCTTCCAGGCAGGCAATCGTGTGCATGTGGTGTACCCAGTCCGGCGTGGCGATGATGACGGCATCAAGGTCTTTTTCCTTGGCCAGCATCTCGCGGTAGTCAGCATAAACATGCACCGGCTGATCGAATTTCTGCAGGATGCGCTCGGCATAAATGCGGTGGTATTCCCATGCATCGCAGACGGCACGGAATCGGATGCCTGGAATCTTCAGGCAGTTCAGTAAGAGATTCCGTCCCTGCGACCCCGGTCCAATGATGGCAATGTTCAAGTCGTCCGGTTTGTTGGGATTGGCATCTGCCCAAAGTGGCGGCGCCAGCGCGAAGGCTGCTGTGGCAGCGGCGGTACCAGCGAGGAAGGTTCGGCGGTCGAAATGCTTTTGGCCGGGATCTGAAGGCAAAACAAAACTCCGGGTAGGGTACTGAATATCCACATTATGACGCATGCTCACGCAGGAAATCGGGCCGGTCGGTTCCGCATAGGTTCTGCGCAAGCACGCAACAGTCTCGTGAGGGAATGACGCTTCTCAAGGCGACAACCGGTCAATCTTCCAGCCGTCGCCCACCCGTGTGTAAAGCAGGCGGTCATGCAGCCGGTTTGGCCTTCCCTGCCAGAACTCAATCTGCGTCGGAGCGACAACATAACCACCCCAGTCTGCTGGTTTTTCAGGTAGGTGGTCACCGAGCCAATGCAAGGTCTGCTGCCAGAGTTTTTCCAGCGTGTCCCGGCTGGCAATCGGGGTACTCTGCTTTGAGGCGATAGCACTGATCTGGCTGTCGCGCGGCCGCGACTTGAAATACGCAATGGATTCTTCGTCCGGCAGCGGTGTGACACTTCCCCGCACGCGGACTTGCCTTTCCAGGTCAGGCCAGTGAAAGACCAAGGCAGCAAACGGATGCAAAGCGAGCTGTCGCCCCTTTTCGCTGCCAAAGTTGGTAAAAAAAATGAAGCCACGCTGGTCGAATCCCTTGAGCAGGACGATCCGCGCATCCGCTTCTCCATGCTCATCCACTGTCGCCAGAGTCATGGCATTCGGTTCATTAGGAGGCTGACTGGTCTCGACCGCCTGCTTGAACCACATTTCAAACTGCACCAGCGCATCACCATTGACCTCGTCTTCATTTAACGAGGCCTGTCGGTAATCCTTTCTGAGGGAGGTGATATCCATTTACCAGATCGTCGCGACATCGTATTGCTCAATCATGGGATCTAACGTGAGGATTGGCAGTTTCTCATATTTAGATTGCGAGATGAGCAGACGGTCAAACGGGTCGGCATGAAGGTTGGGTAGTTTCTCGACGCCAAGAACGTGAGGAAACGTGATGGTGAGTAATTCTACTCGATCATCACCTCTTGTTGCTTCATACAATCCCCGGGCATTGCCAAATTCACCCAGTTCCATTTTTCCGCGTCCTTGCTTGATGGCAATTTCCCATAGTGCAATTGCACTGACGACCAAGCTGTTTTCTCCGGAGAGTATTGAACGCGCTTTTCGTGACAGGCGCTTTGACCCGGTTAGCCACCAAAGAAGTGCATGTGTATCAAGTAGAACCTTCAAAGTTCATCTTTCTCAAATGCTCTACGCACATCATCTGGCATTTCATCAAAATCATCTGCAAGTTTGATCTGATCCCGAAACTGGCCAATCTTGATCCGATTTGATTTGTTCTTTACCGGGCCAAGTTCTGCCACAGGTTTGCCATTTCGCGCGATAATCACACGCTCACCTGATTCAACTGCCTTGAGCAGTCGAGACAGGTGTGTTTTGGCATCATGGATGTTGACAGTCTGACTCATACCTGAATTATCGGTCAGAATATCAACTTAGTCAAGTAAATTAGCTAAGAAGTTTGTTTTTCGTATTCACACATTGAAATACTTCGCTTCCGGGTGATGCACGATGATCGCCGAGGTACTCTGCTCCGGATCGATCTGCCAGTTTTCGGTCAGCTCGCAGCCGATGCGCTCGGGCTTGAGCAGGCGGAACAGTTTGTCCTGATCGCTCATGTCCGGGCAGGCGGGGTAGCCGAAGCTGTAGCGACTGCCGCGATAGCTTTGCGTGAACAGTTCGCGAACAATCGGCGAGTCATCACCGCCGATGCCCAACTCCTGGCGCATGCGTTTATGCCAGAGTTCCGCGAGTGCTTCAGCGCATTCCACGCCGAAGCCGTGCAGGTACAGGTATTCCTGGTAATGATTTTCCTCGAACAGTTGATGCGCCCGGTCGCTGACAGGTTGGCCCATGGTGACGCAGTGGAAGCCGATGACATCCTTCTCGCCTGAATCCATGGACTTGAAGAAGTCGGAAATACACAAGCGGTTATGCTTCTTCTGGCGGGGGAAAGTGAAACGCTCCACTTCGCGGTCATGATCCTCGGCATCGAAAACCACCAGGTCATCACCATCGCTGGCGCAAGGGAAGTAGCCATACACCACAGCTGGTTTGAGCAGGCCCTCGCTCTTGCACTGCTCACTCAATCGGCGAAAGATCGGTTCCACCTTGTCTTCGAGCATCGCTTCATATTCCGCTTCCTTCATCCGCCCTTTCTTGAACTGCCATTGCCCGCGATACAAGGCAATCTTGTTCACATAAGGGAAGATGTGATCCAGAGGAATCGACTCGACCAAGCGATCACCCCAGAACGGTGCTGCGGGTACGTCAACATCCGTTGCGACATTCGAGCGAGGCGGAGCAGCGACAGCAGTTCCGCCCCCAGCAGCGGCTGCTTTTTCTTCGCGCTTGCGTTCCATGTCCGCGGTCTTCTTCTCCGCATCCGCGCGCTTGTTCAGCCGTTCATCAATCTCTGTTTCCAACTCATCGGTCTTGCCTTCCATGATGTAGTCCATCACGCGCAGGCCTTCGAAAGCATCCTTGCCGTGATACACCCGGCCACCACCCTCGGCATATACCTTGCGCAAGTGGCTGTCACAGTAATGTCGTGACAACGCCGCACCACCCAGCAGGATGGGCACATTTACGCCTTGCTCGACCAGTTCCTTAAGGTTCTCTTCCATGACGTTCACGCTCTTGACCAGCAGGCCTGAAAGGCCGATGGCATTGGCCTTGGTTTCGTTGTACTTGGCGAGGATGGCGCTGATCGGCTGCTTGATGCCAATGTTGTAAACCGTGTAGCCGTTGTTGGTCAGAATGATGTCCACCAGGTTCTTGCCGATGTCATGCACGTCGCCCTTCACTGTCGCGAGCACGATCGATCCCTTGGTTTGCCCCTCGATCTTCTCCATGTGAGGTTCGAGGTGGGCCACGGCCTGCTTCATGACTTCCGCGCTCTGCAACACGAAAGGCAACTGCATCTGCCCACTGCCGAAGAGCTCGCCAACGATTTTCATACCTGCGAGCAGGTGATCGTTCACGATGTCCAGAGGGGCGTATTTCTCCATCGCCTCGTCGAGCGTTTCGTGCAGGTTCTTCTTCTCGCCGTCGATGATGTGCTTCTGCAGGCGCTCTTCGAGAGGCAGTTCCGCAAGGTCCTGCTTCATGCTCTGGGCAGCAGCATCGGCAGGGAACATATCGATGAAAATCTGCAACGGGTCTTGCGTCTTCATGCCATCTTCCAAAGTCACAGGCTCGTCAGGCTGGCGGTTGTAAATCAAGGCCAGCGCGCCATCCCAATGCTTATCTTCGATGCGATTTCGCGGCAGGATTTTGGACACGTGGACAATCGCGGAAGTCATCCCCGCTTCGGTCAGTTCATGCAGGAAGACGCTGTTAAGCACCTGTCGCGCTGCCGGGTTTAAGCCGAAACTGATGTTCGATAAGCCGCAGGTAATCTGACATTGCGGGAACTTGGCCGCGATGCGACGTGTGCCTTCAATCGTCTCCAGACCAGATCGCTTGTCCTTGTCCATGCCGGTGGAGATGGGCAACACCAGCGGGTCGAACATCAGGTCTTCCGCCTTCAGGCCATGCTTCTCCGTCGCCAGCTTGTACATGCGTTCGGCAATGCTGAGTTTGCGGTCGGCGGTGCGGGCCATGGCTTCTTCAGGGTCTTCGTCAATGGTTCCCAGCACCAGCCCTGCGTTGTAACGCGTCGCCAGTTCGCACATGACTGCAAACTTTTCTTCGCCTTCTTCCAGGTTCGCACTGTTAATCAGGCATTTCCCGCCGGCATGTTTCAGCCCCGCTTCAATCGTGGCCGGCTGCGTCGAGTCCAACATCAAAGGCACGTTCACCTGGCGCACCAGCTTGGACACAATCGTCCGCATGTCTTCCGCGTTGTCGCGCCCCGCGTAATCCACATTCACATCAATGACATGCGAGCCTTCGCGCACCTGATCGCGCGCCAGGCTGATGATCTCATCCCAGTCTTCCTCTTCAAGTAGGCGCTTGAACTTTCGCGAGCCGGAGGCATTGGTGCGTTCACCGACATTCAGCAGCGAGTTGTCCTGCTTGTATTCAACGGGGCCGTAAAGCGAAGTGCACGAAGCCTCGGGAAGTTTCTTTTCCGGTTCTGTGGCCGGGCGCATTCCCACGGCTTCAACCAAGGCCGCGAGGTGTTCAGGGGTCGTGCCACAACAACCGCCGACAATGTTCAAGCCAAAATCATCGACGAACTCCGCCACCTTCTCTGCGAAAGGCACAGGCTTGAGTGGATACTCCGTGCGTCCTTCGACCAACACAGGCAAACCCGCATTGGGCAGCAGGCTGATGCACTTGTTCCAGCTCTCGCCAAGGTAGGAAACGTGCTCGGCCATCTCGTTCGGCCCGGTCGCGCAGTTCAGCCCCAGCGACAGGATGGGATAGTCATTGATGGCGATCGCTGCTGCACTAATCTCCGAGCCCATCAACATCGTGCCAGTGGTTTCAATGGTGACCTGCACCATGATGGGGATTTCGAAAGGTGATTTGCCGCGCTCTTTCAGTGCATCGAGGCAAGCGTTGATGGCACACTTGACCTGCAACAGATCTTGGGCGGTTTCGATGAGCAGGACGTCGGCCCCGCCGTCGATCAAGCCACGCACCTGCTCGGTGTAGCTGTCGAGCATGGTGTCCCAGTCGGTGTTGCCCAGCGTGAGCAGTTTGGTGCCCGGGCCCATCGAGCCGACCACAAAGCGTGGCTTGTCTTTGGTCGCATGATTGTCACATGCCTTGCGTGCAATCTGGGCAGCAACCTTGTTCAGCTCATATGTCTGGTCAGTCAGGTCGAACTCAGCCAGCACCAGTTTGTTTGAACCAAAGGTATTGGTCTCGACCGCGTCGCAGCCGACCGCCAGGAAGGATTCGTGTATCTGCTGCACCGCGTCGGGTCGTGTCTGACAGAGAATCTCGGTGCAGTTCTCCTTGTCGAGGTAGTCTTTTTCCAGGTCGAGGTCGAGTGAGTGCGTGGCGGTACCCATCGCGCCATCGAGGAAAAGGACGCGCTCGCGCAGAGCGTCAACAAAAGGGGAGTTCCAGCGTTTATCCTGCAAATAGGGAATCATGTCAGCCTTTCTGGTCTTTTGAATCATCAATTCATCCGGATGGACGGATGAATCATAGCGGCTCGGGCGGGGGGGAAGCAAGTGGGGATGGCCTGAACAGGGATTTCCACCCGCGATGCCTGAATCCCCATTGCCAACTTCGGACATCCCGGTAGGATGGCCGGGATATTGGATTCACCCCTTTTTCACGGACACACGACATGACCACCTCCCGCGAAGGACATCAGGACATCCGCATCGGCACCATGGCTGGCAAGAGCGAACGCACGCCGGAATACATCCGTCAGATCGCGCCACTCGGCTTCGAGTGTTTCCAGATCAACTTTTTCCGCGAGGCACCGACCAAGTCTGCCCTCAAGAAGATGGCCAAGGATGTCAAAGCCATCCTCGACACGCAAGGCCACGGCCAAGTGGTCAGCTCACTCGGCATGTTTGGCAACCCGCTCGATGAAAAGGAACACATCAAAGGCTGGGAAGCGTGTATCGACTCGGCCCAGGACTTCGGCTGCGATCTGGTTTGTGGCTTCGCTGGCGGGGTGGTGGGCAAGTCCGTGCCTGACAGCATCCCGCAGTACAAGAAGGTCTTCAGCAAGCTTGCGAAACGCGCTGCCGACAAGGGCGTCAAGATCGCCTTCGAAAACTGCCCGATGGGTTCGACTTGGCATAGCGCGAAGATGAACATTGCCTATTGCCCGGACGCGTGGAATTTGATGTTTGATGCTTTGCCTGCGGAGAACATTGGGTTGGAGTGGGAGCCTTGCCATCAGATGTGCCAGTTGATTGACCCGATGCCTCAGCTTTGGGAGTGGGCACTCAAGGGCAAGATATTTCATATCCATGGCAAGGATGCGACGGTCCACTGGGACCTGGTCAAGAAGGAAGGCATCAACTGTGGCAATAAGTTTGCCTGGCATCGCACGCCGGGCTTCGGTGATTGTGACTGGACGGACATCATCAGCGTGTTGCGCCAGCATGGCTACCGCGGCTTCATCGATATCGAAGGTTGGCATGACCCGGTTTATCGCGGCGACCTGGAAATGACCGGCCAGGTCCATTCATTGGCTTATCTGAAGCGCTGTCGCGGCGGTGCGTTCGTGCCGAACCCGGAAGGGTTTTGAGCTACGGTGATAGGTAACTGAATGGCTTATCTTTTTCGATTGTTTGACACGTGATTTCATTGCGCCGTTGGGTAAACTATGGCACTTCACCGTACAATATCAACGCAAGTTGCAGTAAAATATCTATGTTTGGTTCTGGTTTTTATTACATTGGGCTGCGATTCTCAGACCAATTCCGGCGACGGCAGCCAAACGATCACTACTCAGACAGATATCGAAGAAACAGATAACCAGGAATTCGAACCTTTCCGCGTCGATACTGTTTACTCGGTCTCAGGAGAAGCAGCCAAATCAACCCTATTTTTTATTGATGGTTATGTGGTTGAATTTGCTGACGACTTGTTGGCAGATCCAAGAGTCGTATTCGATTTGGAAAATGAGAGGTGGCGCAGTTTGGGGGAAACGAAATGGATCACTTTGGACCAAGCAAAGCAATGGGTTGAAATTTCTACCCAACGAACGATGAAATCTATAAGTAATCATGGTGACCCGGAGTATCGCAAGATGGTCTTGCGGTTACTTGAGCCAAACTTCGTAATTAAACGCAACGGAGAAGAGCTTTCTGCCAGCAATCAGTTTGTTGAGTATTCTGCTTCAAATCAAATCCCTCTTGACAAAACAATAATGCAGTGTTTTTTAATATATGATCGCCTGAGCGCTTATCGGAAAGCGATGGTTGATCAAAAAGTGCCACCGCATTCTCAACTAGCGTTTAATAAGGTTATGGCAGAACAGAATTACATTCCACAAAAAATATTCGTTCAGATTAATCTTCCCAATCGAACAGTTGAGATGTCAATGAAGTTAACGGTTATCGTTCTTAGTGAGGTGGAGGCGAGTAAGGTAGAAGCTGCAATTCAATCGGTTATTGATGAATAGTAGGGTGAAGCATATTGACTTGGAGATATCATATGGTGCCTCGCAAACCCAGATTCGTCATCATCATGACGGATACGCAACGGCAGGACATGGTCGGGGCGTATGGCAATCCAGCCATGGATACAATGGTGAAACAGGCCTGCCGGAAGCGGTCACCCGGAACTTTGAGGCACTAGTTCGCGTAGAATTTGATAAGATTTGAGCAACACTCAAGGTGTGTTCAATGGATGAAAGAGTTAAAACTTGGCTAGATAAGTTCTCAACGCCGGAGGAACTTGAGCAGGCGGTTGTCGATTGGTTGACCGGCGAGGGCGATGTTTATCTTCAAGGCGGCCACCTGATTGAGCAAACTGAGGACATTGTTATTGACGCCTTGCATGAGCTTCAGGAAGACGATGCTCGTGCAAAAGCGATTGCTCGCGGGTGGAATCGAGTCCGGACCAAGCTTGAAGCAAAACTGGCAGAAGTGAAAGAATTGAATGACGATGACCGTTGGATGTTTCATCGGACTTTTGCCGTTGCTGAGATCAGTGGCAGCGTGTTGCTTCGAAATGGTGTTTTCGCTTCACTTCAATCCGCTCTGGATAATCCATCTGTTACAACCGGCATGTTGCAGGAGATAGTGGCTGCGGCGAAGAATGTACCAGCATCATTTACTGATCGTCGGATTTGGTCTGAACTTCGAAAAATTGATTCAATCTGTGCATATGCCGATCAAGCTATCAAAAAAATTCCGGCTCATGGCATGAAAAAGTTTTCCATGGTTAAAGGCGATCGATTCACGAAACGGCACAGATTTTTGCCTTCCCAAATTTCTTCACACAGGCAAAGACTGGGACTCAGTGCTGAGCAATATGGGAAACTGGTTGGAGTTTCTGCACTAAAGATTTACAGTTGGGAGCAGGGAAGAACAAGACCAAGCGTGCATTATTTGCGAAAGCTTACTCAAATACAAAGTCGTGGATTGAGAAATATAAACGTACTCAGCCCAGACACTTTGGATTAAGAAGGCTTCACCCCACCTTTTCCAGCCAAAGGTCTGCCATGCGCGTGTGGCCGGCCGGTGAAGGATGCACGCCATCGGGCAGCCAGTGCTCGTTCGGGGTCTGCTTCGCAGCATCATCAAACATCTGCTGGAAAGGCACGAATGCCGCGTCAAAATCGGTAGCCAATTGCTTGACGATTGCCCGGCGTTCCGCCATCTCAGGTAACCAGGCATCGCCCACTGCCCCGCAGTGCAACACGAAAGGCTCGCAAAGCACCAGTTTGATGTCAGGCAGTTCATTGCGCGTCCAGTCGAGCATCATGCGGTAGATGGTTTCGTAACGCTTAGGCTCGACACCGTTGTTTTGGTTGTGGTGATGCCAGGTGTCATTGACGCCGATGAGAATACTCAGCACATCAGGCTTCAGATTCAGGCAGTCCACTTTCCATCGAGCGTACAGATCGACCACGCGATGGCCTGAGATGCCTCGGTTGTATATCTGCAAATTGTCGGCTGGGCGGTCGGCCAGCAGTCGGCCAGCGGCAATCTTGGCGTAGCCCACACCCAAGGCCCACAGTTCGTTCGGCTTGTCCTGCACTTCGCGATTGCGCGAAGCGTCAGTAATGGAGTCGCCTTGGAAGAGAACAAGATCGTTGGGGGAGATGAGGGACATAGGTTTTGTCGTTTCTGGTTATCAGTTGCTAGTTGTTAGTTGTCAGGGGTTAGTTGCTGGTTAGTGTCATCGGGTCGCAAACATTAGCCATCGTGCCTGCACGATGTTTTTCCCGCTTCGTAAGAAAGCCAATATCTGGCCGCAAACATCATAGCGAACGCATCCAGCCAGACTCAGGCGCGCTGGTGACCTCTCTGTCGCGATACATCTGCCAGAACAGGATCCATGGATCGAGAGCGATGGCATCTTCCTCACTTTGGCCGGGCTCAATGACCTTGAAGACGAAGTGGGTGTGTTCGTGATTGCCAGTCCAGACGCCAGCCGTTTCCGCATAGTGCATACCTGCGGCGATCGGTTCATGTTCAGGCACCAACAGGCGGATGAGGTGGTGCGATTGGAGAATCCACGTTGAGCCGTCCTGCCAACGCTTGAACCCCCGCCAACGGTTGTTGTTGTCCCCGTTGGCCAGCGCGTTGAAGAAGAAGTGATCATCAATTGAGACAGGTGTCCACAACGGCGTCCCCGCGCGATGGTTGATGTCCAACCCGCCGTGCGCATCGGCCCCGTCATACGCCCCCAGCCAGCAGTCGTCGCCTCGATAGCATTGCTCGATGCGAAGCGTCTGCGGTGGCAGCGGACACCACGGGTGCAGCATTGTCGGGCAGATGCGATCCGTTGCATCCTGCACAGCAAAGCGAGCACGTTTCCTCGGCTTGCAAGGCCCGTGCTGTTCGCGCATGAACTCAAAGATGTCCGTACATGCATCAAACCAGATCCGAAGCCCCATGATCTGCCAAGGCTGGTAGAAGCTGTCCTGACTGCCGACGTAACGGCCCATGCTGACGGAGATGCCATCGATTAGAAGCGTGCAATGGAAGCGATAACGTGTCATGCCCCCCGGTTCGGGCTTGCAAGGTTCTTTCAGCGTGGTGAATTCCACCTTGGCATAGCATTGCACCAATTGAATCCGCCGAGTCTGGCCTGACTTCAGCGTGAAATGCAACTCGTCATCTATGTCGAGTTCGAAGGCGGTCAGTGTGTCGCGGGTTTGCTTTTCAAAGATCATGTTCAGTCTCAGGTTCAGGTGATTTCATTTAGGTGTGTAAGGTTGATAAGTGCCGACATGGCAGGCATCAATTTTCTCATGGTAATGCCTGACGATCTTCGCCTGACTGGCAAAGGCGCCAGTAGCAGCATCCACATATTCGGGGACTACGATGCGCATGGCAGGAACATCCAGATAATGTCCGAACATGATCCAGTGTTCCGGGGCAAGCAATTTCACTGCCTGGTGGACGGTGCGGTGATGGGTGTGGCCATACTCGCCGATCGGGTTATGCGACAATACGGTTGATGCGCGGATGTTCAACGCCGCGACTTCGTCTGCCACTTCCCGAGGCTTGAAACTGCTTTGGTCACGTTTGTAATCGTCTGGGTCATCGGGAAAATCGAGCAGGAAAATATCTTCAGGTCGCGTTCCCAGGCTCGTCTGCTAGGTAATCAGTTCCTTGCCACGGAAATTGTCCTGGCTATGGGTGATGCAGACGATCGCCCAGCGATGATGGGCGAAGGTCTTCTGGAAAGGCCCGCCAAACAAAGCATCATCATCCGGGTGGGCGACGATCATCAGAAAGTCGTGCATACTTGCCATGTAAACATTGGACGTCAAAGTGAAAGCCGGGGCAAGGGGCCTGCGCAGTGAATGAACCTGCCCTTGCCGACCTGTTCAGTCAGGTTTGGTAAAGTCTGCATCCAAAGCACAACTGCGAGGAACGCATGGCAGAGAAGATCACAGAAGAACAGGTGCGACACGTGGCCAAACTGGCCCGGCTGAAACTCAGCGACGAGGAAATTCATCGTTTTGCAGAGCAGATGTCCGACATTCTCGGCTACGTGGACAAACTTGGCGAACTGGATGTGGAAGGTGTCGAGCCCATGGCCCATGCGGTGGACATGGTCAACGCCTTGCGCGTGGATGAACCCGAGCCCGGCCAACCTGTGGACGAGATGCTCAAGAATGCCCCGCAGCGATATGAAGACTACTTCCGCGTGCCCAAGGTGCTGGGTGATGGAGGTGGGGCATGAGCGAAATCGCAGCGATGTCAATGTTGGCTTTGCGTGATGCCATTGCTACCGGCCAAGTCAAGGCCAGTGAAGCGGTGGATGCCTTTGCTTTGCGTATCGAAACGCATGATGGTGAGTTGCATGCTTACAACGAGTTACTGTTGGAGCAGGCCAAAGCACAGGCGGCACGTGTGGATGCGGGAGAAGTCAAAGGTGAACTCGCAGGCTTGCCCATCGCGATCAAAGACAACCTGTGCACCACCGTCGGCCACACCACGTGTTCATCGCGCATGTTGCAGCCTTATGTTTCTCCCTTCACTGCCACGGCTGTGCGCAAGCTGGAACAAGCCGGGGCCTTGATTCTTGGTAAAACGAATCTTGATGAATTTGCGATGGGGTCATCGACGGAGAACTCAGCGTTCGGTCTGTCGCGCAATCCGTGGGACACCAGCCGCGTGCCGGGTGGCTCGTCAGGCGGGTCGGCAGTGGCCGTCGCGGCTGACCTTTGCAGCGGTGCGCTGGGCAGTGACACGGGAGGCTCGATCCGCCAACCCGCTGCGTTCTGTGGCATCGTGGGATTGAAGCCCACCTATGGGCGCGTCAGTCGATACGGATTGGTCGCATTTGCCAGCAGCCTGGATCAGATCGGCCCTATGACGAAGACGGTGGAAGATGCAGCCTTGCTGGTGGACGTGATCTCAGGCCACGATCCGCTGGACTCCACCAGCGCGCGCATGCCGCACGAACCGGTGCTGCCGGTGTTGAACGAGAAGCCAGCCACTTTGCGCGTAGGACTGGCGAAGCAATATCTGTCTGACAGCAACAGTCCGACTGTGAAGGCAGCAGTCGATCGCGCGATTGATATTTATCGTGAAGCTGGGGCCGAGATCGTCGAGGTGGATTTACCCCATACCGAGTATGGCATCGCGGTGTATTACCTCGTGGCTACAAGCGAAGCTTCGAGCAACCTTGCCCGGTACGACGGCGTGCATTACGGGCATCGGGCGCAGAAGGTGGATGATCTGATTGATCTTTATGCCCAAAGCCGGGAGGAAGGCTTCGGCGAGGAAGTGAAACGCCGCATCATGCTGGGCACTTTTGCCCTATCCAGCGGCTACTACGATGCCTATTACAACAAGGCACTCAAAGTGCGGAGGCTTATCAAGCAGGACTTTGACCAGGCTTTCAAGCGTTGCGATGTGATCCTTTGCCCGACAGTGACCGATCCTGCTTTCAAGGCAGGTGAAAATGCTGACGATCCGCTGGCGATGTACATGAATGATGTCTACACGGTGACGTGTAATCTGGCGGGGCTGCCTGGCATCAGTGTGCCAGCAGGAACGGCGGACGTGGAAGGCAAGGCTTTGCCGGTTGGCATTCAATTGCTGGCGGGGCATTTTCAGGAAAAAACGCTTCTGCAGGCTGCGAGGGTATATGAAGCAGCGCGTGGCCCGATGACAAAATGTCCGATGGGGTAGTTTTCGGTTCCATTCCGCGTACAAGTTGCTTAGACTCTTTGAAGCGATATCAGATATTAAAGAAAGAGGCATGTCATGGATGGCAAGTATTACATCGGCGTTGACCTTGGAGGCACCAACATCCAGGCCGGGCTGGTGGATGGCTCATCCCTTGCCGTGCTCTTTCGTGAAAAGAAAAAAACCAAGGCTGAGGCAGGCCCGGAAGCCGTCGTCGGGCGGATCGCCGAGTGCATCAACAAGGTGATCGAAGATGCTCAGCTTCGGGTGACCGATATCTCGGGCATCGGCATCGGAGCGCCGGGAGCGGTGGATGTCAGCAACGGCATGGTGCTGAACGCGGTCAATCTCCGCTGGAAGAATTACTCGCTGGTGCGTGCGATGAAGCAACACACCACAACGCCTGTCGTGGTGGACAACGATGTCAACGTCGGAGCGTGGGGGGAGTATGTCGCTGGCGTGGGTAAGCGAAGGAAAGTGAATGACATGCTGGCCGTGTTTGTCGGCACGGGCATCGGCGGGGGATTGGTGTTGAATGGTGACCTTTACCACGGGCACTTCATGACCGCTGGGGAGATCGGCCACACCGTGATCCATGCCGACGGCCCGTTGGGTCGCCGAACGCTGGAAAACGCCGCCAGCCGAACCGCCATCGGCAACCTGCTCAGTGAACTCATCCTGGCCAACCATAAAAGTCTGATTCAGGAACTGACTGGCGATGACCTTTCACGCATGCGGTCGAAAGTACTCAGCCAGGCTGTTGCTGAGAAAGATCCGCTCACGCTGGAAGTGGTCGGCCAGTCGGCCTTGTACTGTGGCGTCGCAATTGCGAACATGGTCACCATGTTGAGTCTGCCTCTGGTGGTGGTCGGTGGCGGTGTGGCGGAAGCTTTGGGCGAGACGTATGTGGGGTGGGTACGCAAGGCTTTTTCGCAATATGTGTTCCCGGCGGAATTAAAAAGCTGCCAGATCGAGTTAAGCGCATTGGGGGATGATGCAGGCATCGTCGGTGCCGCAGCGTTGGCACGCGACCGGCTGAAACAGGCCTAACAAAGTAAAAACGCGCTTGAAATCAAGTTTACCCCTTGTGAAGATAGGAAAAATTGGCTAAATATTGAATGGATTGGCGAAATTATTTGCATGTCGGCGAAAACACGCTGATCGACTGAAAAAAGAGCTTTCTCCCCTCCGCCCCGTTGACCTCTTGCAGGCAGCGGGGTTTTTTCATCTTTGCTTCGCATGACTTAGGTTGCTGACAGGAGGGAAATTCAAATCTCAGGCATCAAGGTAAAGAGTGGGCCATGATAACCTGCGCAAAGCAAAATGGGGTAGGAATACCAAGCACAGAGTTCTCAACGGACGCAGAGTATCGTTTTCTGATTTATTGATCCCAATTGTTTGGATTTTATAGACGAATTATTCCACCGTCGCGTCCCAATCCGTCACATGCCAGGGCAGGCCGTTTTGATTGAGCTCTTCCATAAACGGGTCGGGGTCGAGTTGTTCCATGTGCCAGACGCCGGGCTTTTTCCATTGGCCGGTGGCGATCATTTTCGCGCCGATCATCGCGGGGACGCCCGTGGTGTAACTGACCGCCTGTGAGCCGACTTCCTTGTATGTCTCGGCATGGTCACAGACGTTGTAGATGAACTTGCGCACAGGCTTGCCATCTTTGACACCTTCAAACACGCAGCCGATGCAGGTCTTGCCCTTGTAGTTGGCAGCCAATGAGGCTGGGTCAGGCAGCAGCTTCTTGAGGAACTGGATGGGGATCACCTTCGTGCCTTCATAATCCACTTCGTCGATACGCAGCATGCCCACGTTCTGCAGCACGGTCATGTGCTTGATGTATTCCTCGCCGAACGTCATCCAGAAGCGGATACGCTTCAGACCGTTGATGTGCTGGCAAAGGCTTTCCAGTTCTTCGTGATAAAGCAGATACATTTTGCGTGGGCCGACCTGAGGGAAGTCGAAAGACTGGCTGAATTCGAGCGGTTTTGTCTCAATCCATTGGCCATCCTGCCAGTATCGACCGTTGGCGGAAACTTCACGAAGGTTAATCTCGGGGTTGAAGTTGGTCGCGAAGGCGTGGCCGTGGTCACCCGCATTGCAATCCACGATGTCAATCGTGTGAATCTCGTCGAAAAAGTGTTTCTGTGCATAGGCACAGAAGACATTGGTCACGCCTGGGTCAAACCCGCTGCCAAGCAGGGCCATGATGTTGGCTTTCTCGAATTGATCGCGATATGCCCACTGCCATTTGTATTCGAACTTCGCTTCGTCAGGCGGTTCGTAGTTGGCGGTGTCGAGATAGTCGATACCTGTCTCCAGACATGCATCCATCAAAGCCAAATCCTGGTAGGGCAAAGCCACATTGAGCAGCAGGTCAGGTTTGATCTTACGGATCAAGGCTACGGTTTCTGCCACGTTATCTGCGTCCAAGGCATAAGTCGCGACATCGACGCCGGTGCGTTCACGGACAGATTGAGCGATGGCATCGCACTTGGATCTGGTGCGCGAAGCTAAAGAGATTTTGTCGAACGTGGCTGCCTGCTGCGCACATTTATGCACCACCACATTGCCTACGCCACCTGCACCAACAATCAAAACATGACTCATGTGATTATTCCCTGTCGTCTGCTTGTTTCGCCTATGTTAATCCCTGGCTGGCTTGATGTTTACTTCTGAGAATCAACGGGCGTGGCTGGTGTGTGCACAGCTTTATCACCAGCTTCTGCGGTTTCGTTCGCCCTGGTGTTTTCCGTTGATTTCTTTTCGTCAAGTTGGTGCAGCACTTGACGGACAGCTCCAAGCTGAGCAAAGGCTCGGTCAGCAGGTTTATCGATGGCTTGAAGCCATTCTTTTGTTCTCCCTGTTAAGCCTTGCGTGGCTGCTTTGGCTTTGCCGAAGTCGTACCAGTCGGAGCAGAAGCGGTAAGGATCGTCAGCGATCGTGTCAGCGGCAGCCAGCCTTTTATTCTCCCGTGCGAAGGCGACGCGCCTGGCGATGTCGTCGCGAAAATTGGTGAAAGTTGTCTCTGCTCGTTCGAGGGTTGTCTTGGCTTCGGCCTGCTTTCCCATGTCTGCTTGGGCTTCAGCAAGCAATAGCCAGGCCCAGGTCTGGTTGATGATTTTTACGGTTGCTTCAGCCTGTTCAGTTTCGCCGAGTCGGGCATACACAGCGGGAAGGTAAGGCGAGCGCCAGCGGGTTGTTTCCTGAACGGTCAACTGCCAGGCCTTGTCGGAAAGTTGCAGCATGCGGCTGGCTTGCTCATCGCGTCCCTGCCTGGATTCGGCCAGCGCGATGCCAGCAAAGGCGTGGGCTCTTTCCAATGCCGATTCGATATTGGCAGCCAGGTCGCTGGCTTTCTCAGCCAGACCTGCCTCGGCCAGCATGATCGCCAACTCAGCCTTGGCCTGATCCGGGCCTGCTGTCCAAGGCAAGGGGCGCTGCTGCAAGGTCTCGGCCTTGGTCAATGCCTGGGTAAGCAACACGTTGGCTTTTTCTATGTCACCCCGTTGGTGGGCATCGATGGCCAGTTCGCCATAAGCCAGCGTGGCTGGCTCTCCTTCCGTGATGGTCTGAACAAGGGTGGTTGCGCTCGTGACATCGTTGACTGCAAGATAAGCCTGCACCAGCCGATGCCGACAGTCCGCATCCAGCTTGGGTTCATCTCGCAAACGCTCAAGCAGAGCTTGGGCCTTCTCAAGATTCGTGGCTGCATTCTGTTTGTCCCCGAGTTGGCTGTAACTGACAGACAATTCCGTGAAAGCCTCCAGCCGAATCGCAACCACCCGTGCGGTGATCGGCCCATCTTCCGGAACCTGCTCGATCAACTCTTGTGATTTCTTCAATAGCTCAGTTAAGGCTGGTTTCATGTCCGCATCAGCCAGCGCAGGTCGGCTGATGAATAGCAGACACAGCAGTGCCAGCACAGTTTGAATGGTTCTCGTGTGGGTCATGTGATTATTCTCGCCTGACTTGGCCTGTTCGTCGAACGTGGTGCGCACAGATTTGGGTGTTTATGCTTCGACGCCGACTTTCGGGCAGATTTTTTCGAGTTTGCAGTTTTCGCAGTCAGGCTTGCGAGCCGGGCAGCGTCGCCTGCCATGCCAGATCAGCACGTGTGACAGCAAAGGCCAATTATTTTTGGGAAACAAAGGCATCAATTCGCGCTCGATTTTAACCGGGTCCTGTTGTACGGTCAGCCCCAGCCGTTGGCTTAGCCTTTTCACGTGCGTATCGACCACGATGCCTTGAGGCTTGGCGAACGCATCGCCCAGCACCACGTTGGCGGTCTTGCGGGCCACGCCGGGCAGCGTGAGTAACTTTTCCATCGTGTCGGGTACTTGGCCTGCAAAGTCTTCTTCAATCGCTTGGGCAGCACCAATGATGTTTTTCGCTTTGTTGCGGTAGAAGCCAGTGCTTTTGACGAGCGTTTCGACGTCGGTCTGCTTGGCCTTGGCCAGTGCTTTGGCATCCGGGTACTGCTCGAACAACACAGGTGTGACCTTGTTCACCATCACATCCGTGCACTGCGCGGAAAGAATCGTCGCGATCAGAAGTTGGAAAGGCGAGTCATGCTCCAACTCACAGGTCGCATCGGGATAGAGAGTTTTTAGCTTGCGAAAGACAGCTCGAGCGTGTTTGACCTGAGTATCACTGGTCGGGGCAGGAGGGGTTTGCTTAGTGCTCGCAGCTTTCTTCTTTGCGGACTTGGTGCTTCGTTCGGCCATGAGAGCATGGTAGGAGAGTTGGTTCGTCAGAGTATGAAATGTGGGTATTCCTATTGATGCTGATCGTTTCTTTTTTTCTGCCCCTCGATGATCGCGTGCCCTTGTTTCGAAAGCGGGATAGGTGGCCGCCCATCACGAACAGGATGGTGTAAATCAATATCATCCCGCGAGAGCGATTCACCCGTCACCATACACTTGTCCGCCAACTCGCGCAGCTCTTTACGGACATTTGCAGTCAGAAAATACCGATCGGTTGCGGACTGCTCTGCAGATACCCACTGTTTGAGTGCGTTAAGAATTAAACAGAATGTTCGAAAATCATCCGAAAGCCACTCTGAAAGTTCAGCAGGCAGGCTATTATCCTTAAGGAACTCTCGGACTACCTCATCTTGCTTTGCCATCTTTTCAGCTTGGATAATTAACATCTCACCAATTTCATCAAGAACGTGAGCAAAGGTCTCACGAGGTATCTTCTGATTAAGTTTGGCTCTGTCTTCCAATGCAATCTTAGAATAATGCTCCATATAAGCGGAAAGTAGCTTCTTCCGCTTCTGGGCAGATGGCTTTTCTTTTACTGTTGGACGCTTGTAAGACATGGCAATTTTGACCCCGCCATTGAGTTCCTCAACGATGAGGTTGAGTAAGCATGATGGCTGTCCGATTAAACAAGGGTTAAACTATTCAGTTCGAAAGAGATTTACGCTTACTACGCTAACTCTGTCTCCGAATCTGTCGCATGTATTTCCAATTCGGTGACAAGAAGCATGTCAAGCACGCTGAAAGTGTCATCACTACTATGCACAACGATGGTGCGACCGGACGGTGAACGTGACAAAAAATCACGATGCTTAACAAAAAAGACACAACCATCAGCCATGTGAATCGTAAATGGACGAAATGGCGACGCATGCATCACATTTTTTAGCTGGTCTGTAGTCATACCTCTATGCTATCTGCTTAAGTCTCGAAATGCTAATATACAATGCTCAATTACAAGGCGAACGCATTTACGGGATTCAGGAGCAAATTCACGCAGAGCATCGGAGGTAGGATGGGTTAGCGAAGCCTTTTGGCGGAGCGTCACTCATCAATGAAGCCTAAATGAAGCCCTTGGCCAATTATACGCCGGTGATGGGTTAAGGCTCGAAGACTCGCCTGACCCACCCTACTTTCCTTTACGGTTGAAGGCATAGCTACATGGTAAGCCGATTCTGTCAGCCAGTCAGTTGGGACTCCTCGGTGGATTCGCTAGGCTTTGATTCATGGAGGTAACCTGATGCAACTCGACCTGACCCAAGTCCCGTTCAGCCGCTTTGGCTCTTATCTGTCATTGATGTACCCGCCCGGCTTCGATCCAACAGCACGTTCACTGGACACCAGCAAGTTGGATTCACTTTGTCTGCGGTCGCATCGGGCGCGTGGGGTGGGGAGTCGCGAACTGTTGCGTCTGTCGCTTGCCGATGGCAGCGCGATACCTGCCGACCGGGTCAGTGCGTCGGCCAGTGAATTATCCATCGCTGAACCTGCCGGACCGATTCATATGTGTTTCGATGGCACGGAATCGTTGCGCTTGCGAGGCCAATCTGCACTGCGGTTTGAGCCTTTGACAGGCAACATCAAAGTGCTGCAACCGTTGGGGGAAGGGCGGTACAGCCTGAACCTGCGTGGCGGTTTATGCCGACTGCTGTTTGAGCCTTTGCGGGGCAGGCTTGTCACCAGCGCGAACTGGCAGGTGGATCGCAGCGAAGGTGTGGTGGTGCAGATCGAGCCTGACGACTCAGGCCAATGGGATTTGGCTATCGAGGTGTATCAAAGCACGTACGAGCCGCGTGAGCGAAGCAATTACGAACAGGCACGCGAGACTTCACAGCAAGATTACGAAGCTTTCGTCGCCAAGTTGCCGGGCAGCGTTGTTCATGATGATTTACTGAAGACCGGCAGGGAATTGGCAGGTTACATCTGCTGGGCATCGACGGTCAGGCCTGAGGGGTTTTATCACAGGCCGGCCATGATGATGAGCAAGGTTGTGATGGATCAGGTCTGGAGTTGGGACAACTGCTTCAATGCGATGGCCCTGGTCGAGCAGATGCCTGAGTTGGCCTGGGATCAGCTTTGGGTGATGATCGACCATCAGGATGTGTGGGGGGCTTTCCCCGATGCGCTCAATCCGATGTTCAAGCATTACAACTTCTCCAAGCCTCCGGTGCTGGGCTGGGCATTGCGATGCATGATGCAGCAGCGCGACGACTGGTTCAGTGTGGACAAACTGGAAGCGATTTACGAGCCTTTGGTGCGGTGGAGCCAGTGGTGGTTGAAGCATCGGCGGATGCCCGGCGACACGCTGGCTTATTACCTGCATGGCAATGACTCCGGCTGGGACAACAGCACCATGTTTGATGAAGGTGCGCCTTTGGTCGCTCCCGACCTGGCAACCGCGTTGGTCCTGCAATTTGAAGTGCTGGGCGAATTAGCGGAGACCTTAGGGCGAGGCGACGAAGCGGAAGCCCACCAGGCTCAGTCCCGGCAACTGCTGGAGGCATTACTCAGTGAGCTATGGCGCGGTGATCATTTCATCGCCCGTCGCTGCGAAGGGAATCTGGAGGTGCACTGCGACAGCCTGATCCCCTGCATTCCCCTGGCCTTGGGCAGACGCCTGCCTGCTGAGGTGACTGAGGCGCTTTGCGCACGACTCAAGCGACTACTCACGGAGCATGGCCCGGCGACGGAGATGCCTGACAGCCCCAAGTACTCAGCCGACGGCTACTGGCGCGGGCCGATCTGGGCTCCTTCGACCATGCTGATCGTGTCAGGCCTGCTTGATCTGGGTAAGACGGATACGGAGAAGTTGGCTTTGGCGCGTGACATTGCCGGTCGATTCTGCCGAATGTGTGCCCGGTCAGGCATGGCTGAAAATTTCGATGCTTTGACCGGCGAACCGTTGCGCGACACCGCTTACACGTGGACATCCAGTGTGTACCTTTTGCTGCTTGAACATGTGCAGTAACTGCTGAAATTACAGTCAGCCAGGGTTTGTGCGGACGGGTTGGCAGGCTTGAGCGATTCGACACCATCCGATGCCCTCAGTACACTCCGCCGAACAATTGGCTGGCAAAGTCTAAGTCGATGAGGACACGATCTTTGTTGCATATCAAACACTTTTGGATGAGTTTGCTGGGCGTCATGCTTTTGGCCGCGGCCTCGGCACCGCTATCGGCAGATGCCATCGATCTGAACAATCGTCCGGTCAAAGCCGTTGAAATTGTCGGGCTGAATCAGGTCCCCGAGAAGCTGGTGCGCAACAGCATTCGCCTGCAGGCAGGGGACGCTTATAGCGAGTCGGTGGTTGAGTCGGACATTGTGCGCATGACGCACCTGAACCGATTCGCCAACGTCTCCGCCCGTGTGAAGCAGTTGGAGGATGGCTCGCTGGTGGTGACGTATGTGCTGGTTGAGGAACAACTATTGGCCGACGTGCGCGTGGTGGGGAATAAGGAAATCTCCGACGTGGTGCTGCTTCGGGCAGCGTTGCTGCGTGCCGGCGATCCAGCCAGTCCGACCTTGATCACCCGGGCTGAGCAGGAGATGACCCGCGAGTATGAAGCCAAGGGCTATTTCTTCAGCTCGATCGACTACGACGAGAAACTGCTCAAAGAGTCAGGCGTGTTGCTCTTCAAGGTGCGTGAAGGGCCTCGCGTGAAAGTGAAGGAAATCAAGTTTGAAGGCAACGAATCATTCGATTCTCAGACCATTCAAAAACGCATCAAGACCAAAACGCAGATGTTCATCTTCCGCAAAGGTGACCTGAACCGCGAGGTGCTGGATTTCGACACCACGATCATCCGCAAGTTCTATACCGATGAGGGATTCCTCGATGTGAAAATCGGCAGGCGTCTGGACTTGTCCGACAACCAGAAGGAAGCCGTGATCGTCTTCCTGATTGAGGAAGGCCCGCGTTACACCGTCTCGAAGCTCGATATTCGAGGCAATGAGATTTTCACGACAGAGCAGATCGCCGAAGCAATGCCTTTACGACCGGGCGGCATTTACAGCGACGAATCCGTGCAGGGTAGCCTTGAAGGTGTGCAGAATATTTACTTCAAGATCGGCTACGTCCGTTGCAATGTGAAGATTCAGCATATCTTTGATGAAGGGGCCAACACCGTGCAGGTCTTGGTCGAGATTACGGAGGGGCAGCAGTATCGGCTGGGTTCGATTTCTGTGGTGGGCAACACACGAACCAAGGAAAAAGTGGTCTTGCGCGAGACGCGCGACCTTGAACCTGGCGAAGTGTTCGATGGCACGGGCGTGGAAAAATCACGTCGGCGGATTCAGGCTTCGCGTATCTTTGGCGAGACGCGGATGACCTTGATCGACAATGTCAATGAGGCCGACGTCATTGACCTGCTGGTCGAAGTCGAGGAACAACAGACAGGCAACATCAGCTTTGGGGTGGGCGTCAGTTCCGACCTGGGTGTGCTGGGTGCGATCAACCTGAAACAGCAGAACTTTGATATCACAGATACGCCTGAATCCATCAGCGAGTTGTTCACCGGGCAGGCTTTCCGCGGGGCCGGCCAGCAGTTCAACCTGCAACTTCAGCCGGGCACGAGCAACAGCAATTACCAGGTGAGCATTACGGAGCCATACCTGTTCGAGTCGGATTACTCGGGCAGCTTCAGCGCGTTTTATCTTGCTCGCGAGCGTGAAGCGAACGAGGAATCGCGCATGGGAACGAGCTTCGGCATCGGCAGACGCTTTGGCGATGTCTGGTCCGGACGGGTGAATGTGTCGATTGCCTATATTGATGTCAGTTCGATTGAGGCATCTGCCCCGGTGGATGTCTTTGCCGTGGCTGGGGGGAATCTGGACACTGCCGTCGGCATCAGTATCAACCGCAGCACCATTGATTCAGTATTGTTCCCCACACGCGGCAGCATGTTGAGCCTCGGGGTGCAGCAGCACGGCTTTGGCTTGGGTGACTTCGAGTACACACGCGTGGGAGGCAGCTTCACCAAGTACTGGACGGTGGATGAAGATTTCCTCGGCCGTAAGAGTGTCTTCAAGATCAGCACCGAGATGGCCTACCTTCTGCCTGAAGATGAAGCGCCGACCTACGGCAGGCTGTATGCGGGTGGCCATCGCTCTTTCCGAGGCTTTGAGTATCGCGGGGTTGGCCCGCGAGGGATTCGTGCGGACACCGGGGCCGTCGGCAGTGATCCGGTTGGTGGCGACTTCCTGTTCCTGCTGGGCGCGGAATACAACTTCCCACTGGTGGATCGCGTGTTGCGTGGCGTGGTGTTTGTGGATTCAGGCACCGTGCAGGATGATTTCGGCTTTGATCAATACCGCGTATCGGTGGGTACAGGCATGCGCATCGTGCTGCCTGTGTTTATCGAAGCACCGATTGCCATCGACTTTGGTTTTCCAATCCTCAAGGAGGATGGCGACGAAGAGCAGTTGATCAGTTTTGACATTGATCTGCCGTTCTGATTCTGGGAAAATGCAACGCTTGACCTTAATTCCGGGTAGGCTACACCTTAGTAGCGACAGATGGCGAGACGGACTCGCCGTCTGGCGAAGGATTTAGAGATATCGAATCAGGAGTCATGACGATGAACAATTTCATGAAGATTCTTTCGTTGCTGGTTGCCGTGGCAGTGGTGGCTGGCGTGAGTATGCATGCCATCGGTCAAGGTGGCGGCGCCAAGCAGCCGACGCGTGTGGCAGTCGTGGACATCAAAGCCGCGTTCGACAGCTTGCATGAAAAAGCCAAGATCGAAGCGGATTTCCAGGCCCGTGCGACGCAGATCAAGATCGAGCAGGACCGCAGGCAGAAAGAGATCGATGCTTTGAAAGGCGACATTGACGTGATTCCAACGGGAACGCCTGACCACGATCGCAAAATGGAGGAACTGCAGAAGGCTGTAATCAATGCCCAGGCATGGATTCAGTTCACCACCACCAAGTTGAACCGCGACCGTGTGCGTGCAACTGAAGGTTTGTACAAGAAACTGTTGGGTGAGATTGAAAAAGTTGCCAAGGCCGAAGGCTATGACGTAGTGCTCTTCAAGGAGCAGATCCCCAATTTTCCGCCTAACGTGGAGCCACAACAGTTAGCTGCATTAATCCAGGTGCGCAAGGTGCTTTACGCCTCAGACGATATTGACATTACCTCAGGCGTCGTACAGAAGATGAACCGCGAGTTCAACCGAAACTGATGATCGCGACTTTGGTCACACTCCCCACGCTGAAGTGGATCAGTTAAACATGACGCAGTCGCATCCTGACCGACGCGGCTGCTTTTAATGGAAAGGCTCAGCCTGATGAGTCATGCGTTAAGTGAACTTGCTGCCAAAATCGGTGCGGAACAGGTCGGTGATGCTGACCCAGCCATCACAGGTCTGGAGATACCCGACCGCGCCTGTGAAGGGCAACTGACCCTGATCTTCGACCAGGCCAATGCAGCGAACTTCGAATTCTCGCAGGCCTCTGCAGCACTGGTCGCCAAGGGCATCAACCTGGACAACAAAGCAGGCAAGCCCCTGCTCATTGTGGAAAACACCACCACAGCCTTGGTTACCTTGCTCAATCTTTTCGCTCCCCCTGCTATGGATGCCAGGCCGGGTGTTGATGCATCGGCAAGGATCGACCCCAGTGCGAAGATCGGCAGCAACGTTTCCATCGGCCCATATTGCTGCATCGGGGCCAACGTCGAACTGGGCGACAACTGCATCCTCCACGAACGTGTTTCCATCCAACATGACACGATCATCGGCAACGACTGTGTGCTTTACCCCGGCGTCGTGGTGCGCGAACGCTGCATCATCGGCCAACACACCGTGCTGCACTCCAATGTCGTCGTCGGGACGGATGGCTTCGGCTACCGACCTGCACCTGATGGCAAGGGAGAAGGGAACACCGGCCTGGTCAAGGTGCCTCAGATCGGGCGCGTGGTGATTGGCAATTATGTCGAAATCGGGGCCGGGACCTGCCTGGATCGCGGCACGTTCAGCGACACCATCGTCGGTGACGGCTGCAAGATCGACAACCTGGTACAGGTAGCCCACAACTGCCGACTTGGACGCAGTGTCATCATCGCTGGCCAGTCCGGCGTGGCAGGCAGTACCAACATCGGCGATGGTGTGATGATCGGTGCCCAGGTTGGCCTGAAGGATCACATCGATATCGGGGCCGGTGCGAAACTGGCTGCCCGTAGCGGAGTGATGGACAATGTCCCGGCTGGGGAAACGTGGGGGGGTGAACCTGCGATGGAACTGAAAAAAGCCATCCACGAGCACTTGACCATGAAGAAGATGATGACTCAGTTCGATAAGCAGCGTAAGGCCCGCAATACGGGTAAAGATGCCTAGAAGGCATAACGCAACCACTGGAAACTTCGGATGCCCAAGCAGCAGACGCTTGCCAAGACGGTTTCACTTGAAGGCCCAGGCCTGTTCAGCCCGGCTGAGGCGACGGTCACCCTGCGCCCGGCGGACATCGACCGAGGCATCGTCTTCGTCCGCACCGATCAGAACAACACAGAAATTCCTGCGGTGGTCGCCAATGTCGTGAAGCGCGATCGTCGCACCAGCCTGCAGGTCGGCGAGGTTTCCATCGACACCTGCGAACATTGCCTGTCTGCCATCGCTGCTGCGGGTCTGGACAATGCCATCATCGAAATCACCGGGCCTGAACTGCCCATGGTGGATGGCTCAGCCAAACCTTACTACGACCTGATTCAGAAGGCAGGTCTGGTCGAGCAGGAAGCTGAACGCGAAGTGTTTGTCGTCAAGGAGCCGATCACGCTCAAGCACGACAGCGCGATGATCTCCATCCTGCCAAGCGATGAGCCGGGCATGGAAGTGGTGTACGACCTGCGTTACAGCCAATGTGATGCCATCGGCAACCAGGTCAGCCGATTCCATCTTCATCAGGAAGACTATGGCCAGTTGATCGCCCCAGCCCGTACTTTCCTGCTTGAGGAAGAAGCGCAACTGGCGCGGCAAGCAGGCATCGGCTCGCACCTGACCGAAGACACCGTGCTGGTCATTGGTGAAAATGGCCCACTGGGCAATAACGAACTTCGCTTTGCCGATGAACCTGTGCGTCACAAAGTGCTCGACTTGATTGGCGACCTTTACCTTCTGGGCGCGCAAATTCAGGGGCGTGTCATCGCCCATCGGTCTGGCCATTCTCTGAACCATGCCCTGGTGCGCGAGATCATCACCCGATGGACCCGGCGCAGGCGCACTGGCCTGAACAAAGCTGTGATCGATATCCGTGGCCTGATGCGCATGATGCCTCACCGCTACCCCATGCTGCTGGTGGATCGCGTGGTTGAAATTGTGGGCGAGAAGCGCGCGATCGGCATCAAGAATGTCACCATGAACGAGCCTTTCTTCCAGGGACACTATCCCGGCACGCCGATCATGCCCGGTGTGTTGATCGTCGAAGCCATGGCCCAACTCAGCGGTGTCCTCATCGGCCAGAAGATCGACAACATGGGCAAACTTGCCGTGCTGCTGTCACTGGATGGCGTGAAACTGCGTAAGCCCGTGACACCCGGCGACCAACTGGTGCTCGAAGCAGAGACGGTGAAATTGCGGGCACGCATCGCCCATATGAACTGCCGGGCTTATGTCGGCGAAGAACTTGCAGCCGAGGCTGAGGTGAAGTTCATGCTGGTCGATGACGATGCGCAACAATGAGAGCTTTGTATTGCCGTCCCGGAACGCACATGTTCTCTGTCACCGCCCCCGATGACATCATTGCGAAACTCAATTTGATGATGATTCACTCTTGGTAATGACGATATCCGTAAACCAAGCTGTTGAATGAGCCATTGCTTGCTATCCTGCACGTATGACCACTGACACAAAAAAACGTCCCAACATTATCTGGATTTTCGGCGACCAGCACCGCGCCCAGGCCTTGGGTTACAACGGCGATCCGCACCTGCACACCCCCAACATTGATCTCATGTACCGACAGGGCATGAGCTTCGGCAATGCGGTATCAGGTTGCCCGTGGTGTACGCCTTTCCGTGGCTCACTGCTGACCAGTCGATATCCGAACAACTGCGTCATCCAAACGCCTCAGCGCATGGACCCGCATTTCCCCACCATCGCGGACACCTTCAACGAAGCGGGTTATGAGACAGCCTACTTCGGCAAATGGCATCTCGATGGCAAGAGCGAAGCCAAGGTGCGCAGTGGGTTGCATGTCGTGCCTAAGGAACGTCGCGGCAGATTCCAGAGTTGGATCGGCTACGAAAACAACAATGCGCAGTTTGATTGCTGGGTGCATGGCCACGACCGCAAGGGTGAGGAAGTTGACCTGTATCGACTGCCCAAATTTGAGACGGATGCGCTCACGGACCTGACAGTGGAATACTTGAAAGGCCGCGCGCGCGAGATGAGTGAAGGCACGGATGATCGGCCTTTCTTCGCGGTGCTCAGCGTCCAACCGCCGCATGGCCCGTATACGTCAACGCCCGAATCAATGGCCAAACACACGCCTGGCCAGATTCAGCTTCGCCCCAATGTGCCGGAGGTGGGCGATGTACCAACCCGCGCTCGTCGCAACCTCGCAGGCTATTACGCGTTGATCGAAAACCTGGACATGAACGTGGGTAGAGTGATGCAGACGTTGGATGAACTTGATCTGCGCGATACGACCCATGTCATTTTCTTCAGCGATCACGGCGACTGCCACGGCTCGCATGGCTACTTCGAGAAAAGTTCGCCTTGGGAAGAATCGGTGCGCATACCCTTCACCATTTCCGGCGGGCCGACCGAGTATGGCTTAACCAACGGCGAATGCGACGCGCCGATCAACCATGTGGACATCGCGCCAACCACGCTGGGGTTGTGTGGCATCGACGTGCCCGACTGGATGTCTGGCTATGACTATTCGCGCTATCGCACGGGACGTGTCACTGGCAGATTGGACGATGAGCCAGAGGAAGCTTTGATGCAACACTGCGTGCGCAAGCTGCATAAGGATGGCATCGACCGGGAATGGCGCGGCATCGTCACACGTGATCGCTGGAAATATGTCGTGCAGAAGAATGCGCCACTGATGATGTTCAACCTGAACGAAGACCCTTACGAGCAATACAACATGGCTTTCAATCAGCGATATGTGAAGGAACGCCAAGCCTTGCAGGAAAGATTGGCTGCCCGGTTGAAGGCGGTTGGTGATGACTTCGAGTTGCCGGAGATTTAGCCTCGCAGCGACTGATGCCGTTATACTTTGGCTTGCTTCGGGGGGCGTAGCTCAGTGGTTAGAGCAGGCGACTCATAATCGCTCGGTCGCGGGTTCGAATCCTGCCGCCCCCATTAGCGCAACGGTCTGCATTACCCTGCATATCGTTGCGTTTTTCCTTTGTTTTATCGCTTATTCTGAGTTGCCACGGTTGCGGTTTATTCTCTACGTTTGCTGCCAATGATTGCACACGGTTGCTATGTTTTGCGTTGCCGTTGCTGTTATATGCGCTGCGCGCAGCAACCGCGTTGCTGTCATCCGTACCCGTTGCCATTGCTACCGCGTCCACCTGCTGCTGTTGCTCAAGGCTGGGCATTGCGTCAAGGGCCGACGTTACGTCACTGATCCCGAGCGTTGTATAAGTGTTGAGCGTTAGTTTCGGATCACTGTGCCGGGCCAGCGTTTGGGCTTGCTTCACGGTCGCGCCGCTCTTGACCAATAGCGTGACATACGTCGCCCGCAGGGCGTGAAAGTCCACCTGTCGCCCTTCGCTGTCAGTGTGTCGCAGGAATCCGCTCGCTGCCCGCTGTCGCCGCTCTGCCCACGTCCCGGCCTCACGTCGCCATGCAATGCGAGCCAGCCGCAGGTCGAAGCGTAACGCCTCGGCTGTCCGGTCGTGAACATGCAAAGCCGAATCGCTGCCCCGCTTGCCTGCCAAGTATTCGCGGAGCCTGTCGGCCAAGTCGCGCCGGATCGGCTGGCGGTCATCGCGTCGTCGCTTGCTGTATGCCGCCCGTACCGTCACCGCTGGGGCCTCTAGGTCGAAGTCTGAAACCCGAAGGCTGCGAAGTTCACTTGCTCTGAATCCTGTACCTGCTGCAACTCGATAAAGCATTGCCCTATCGTGAGCCTCGAAGGTTCGCCATTGTGGGGCAGCTTCTACCGCTCGAAGTAAGTAAGCCAGTTCAGCGGCGGTCAAGGGTCGCCTTACCCGTCGGCGGTCACTGTCCTGGTTCAGCCGCTTCATGCTGGCGAGCGGGTCGCTGTTGAGCCTGCCACCATGCCAAGCCCATCGAGCGAATCCCTTCACCGCAATGAGGTATTCGTTGCGGCTGCGGATACCTCGCCCCGCCGTTGCCATGCTGTTGATTACTGCGGATATCCGGGCCGGGGTCAGGTCGGCCAGTTGCCCCATACCCTGAGTCATGCTTTCGACTTGCCGTCGAGTTTTGGCGATGTATTTCGGGCCGTTCCCCTTCGCCTGCAAGTGTGCTTCGAAGTCGTCGATATGCTCGGCAAGCGGTCGCCTGCCTTCCAGCGATACCCGCTCTGCTGCTGTATCAATCACGCCAGACTTTCGCAGGGCTACGTCGGCTGTCCACTTGGCAAGTATGCGGTTTGCCGTCTGTTTGTCTGTCGTCCCGGTCGTCCTGGTCTTTCGCTTGCCTGTTTCGTCGCGATAGCTGGCGATCCACTTGCCCACGCCACCGCGTTTGAAAAGGCTGCCTGAGCCGTTCGCCTGCTTATTCTTTCGTCGAGCCATAAGGTCGGCCTCGCTTTCGTGTGAGTTCCAATTTCCAGTTGATCGCCTGAGCCACCGCCTGGGCCTTGCTGATCGTCAGGTCGCTTTCCGCCCACATAAAACGGCTCAGAGTCGAGCAAGCTACGCCTGATCGCTTGGATATTTCGTTCAAGCTCAATCCGCTTTCCTCGATTGCCTGTCGTAGAATGTCGTGAAATGTCATATCTTAATCCTAACCTGCATTTTCCGTATATGCAAAACTACCGATTCTCGATTCACCGGGCAAGGTGCGCAAGCCACCCCGATTATTGAGCCGTTACGGGGGAAGGTGCGCAAGGTGCGCAAGCTCACGGAAGGCCACCCCCTTTGCGCACCTTGAAAATAATGAAACCGAATTAACCGCTCGGCCTCAAGCTCGCACCGGGCAACGTCCAGAGCCATGAGCCGTCGCTTTGTTTGCTTTTGAGCACGCCAATCTCAGTCGCCGCCCGTCTGAGTGTTCCAACGCTGATCGCATTTACTCTGGCCTGCTGTTGCACCGTTTTTGCTGGCAATGGGCCATCGCGCAGGGCCTCAATCAGCCAGTTCGCCGCCGAGTCTCGCTCGGGCTTGTGGCTTTCGCCTGGTCGGTCATCGCCCATCGTGAGCGAGTCCGCCGTTTTGCTGGTTTGCTCGCCCCAGACGATAAAAGGCACGTCATCGGTTTCGCCGTCAATCGCCATGCTTTTCGAGTCGATGGCATACGCCCAACCGCTCAGGTCTTTCGCGAGATTCATTTTCGTGGGCAGCAGAAACTTGCTGCGTTTGTCATCCTCGTCATGCCCCACAAGCCAGCCAGCGCGAGCCGCCCCGATGATGCCGATGCTGCCTTGCGAAGCATATACCGCTCGCCTGCTGCTCTTAGATAGGTGCTCAACCATCAGCACCGCCGCCCCTGACCGCTCCGCAAGTTTTGCAAGCGGTTGCAAGGCTGCCCGCACGTCGCTGTTTTTATAGCTGTCAGCCTGGCCCCAAAACGCGCTAAGCGGGTCAATCACGATGAGCCGACAATCTCGGGCCTGCTGTAATGCCTTTTCAATCGGGGCCAAGTCGTCAAGGTTTACGCTCGCGGGTTTGCCGTCGTGAGTCGTCGCCCCGTCAAGAATTGCCACGCGGGAAAGGTCTGCCCCTGCTGCGATCAATCGCGGGATTACGGTGTCCGATGCCCCATCTTCGCAGCCGATGAGAATGACATCGCCGGGCTTGCCGCCTGGTTCATTGTCGGGCCAGTCTGCGCCGGTTGTTATCCTCGAAGCAATATCTAGCGTGATTAAGCTCTTACCGTTGCCCGGATCGCCGCAAATTAAATTCAGCTTTCCCGCTGCAAAGTGATTACGCCATAGCCATGAAATACGCTCGGGCTTTAGGTCGCTCGCTCGGATCAATACCGGGTCGGGCCGATAGTCACGCGCCGGCGCGTCCTGCCGGGCCTGCCCCTGGGCGAGCCTCTCAAGGTTGCCCATCCGTTGTATCGCCTCGGGCCGGGGCGGTTCGATTCGTTTCGTCATATCTGAATCTTTCCATATCTCAACGTTCCGCAGCCAAGCCGTCGCCGTTTGCCGAAGGTCAATTGTTAAAAGGTCGCGCTCGTATTGAATGAGCACATAAAAGAGTTGCCGGGCCTGATCCGTACCGCGCAGCTTCGCCAGCTTCACCGGGTCGGGATTGTCGCTCGAAGTCCGCAGCCGATGCCGGGCCAGACTCGAAGCCCGGCAAGCTCGCCGCAACCAATAAAAAAAGTCGCGCGCGTCGGTCATCGCTCGGGCCTGTGCTTCGATGCCTCGCGCCGACTGGACAAAGCCGCGACGATAGGCTTGCTCGCGGTCAGGCTTTGGCGGTTCTGGCCAGTTTCCGAAAGGGCAGTCGAGCCGGTTCACTGATTCAGCAAGGGCGATCATGCTTCACCACCTTCCACCCGAGCCGCGAGCCACGCCCGCAAGCCGTCAAGCGGATAGACCACGCGCGAGCCGATCCGGACGTAGGGCAGTTGTCGCCCCGCGTGAAGCTGATCCAACTTTCGTACACTGATCCCCAAAGCCTGAGCCGCCTGTTTGCGGTCAAGGGCCAAGGGCATGACATCCTTGTCATGTTGATTTACAATCATGTTGCACCGATCCTTTACAAAGCCGCTCGCGCCCCTGAGCGGTTTTTTTTAATGGGTTATCTCGCCAGCCTGTGAAGCTCAGCCGCCGGGATTCTCAGATTCCCCGATTCGCCGATCCGCCGGGCCTTGATCGTGCCTTGCCGGATAAGCCGCCGGACATGATCGCGCGATAATTTCAGCCGTTCCGCAGCTTCGCGAACCGTCATAAGTTCGCCGCTGCCCGATAGAGTTGTGGATTGATCTTTCATGCTGGCGAATGTCAGCATTTAACCGCCATGCCGCAATCGACATTAAACAGCGTGATATGTCGATTAAACCGCGCGATATGTTCGTGTTTTGCGTGAACCTATTTTTTCAATGATCCGGGCCTTCGCGAGTTGATTGCAAGCCTCTCTGATTGTTCGCTCGGACAATCCGAGCCGCTCGGCCAATTGCCTGCCGGTCAGGGGTTCGCCGCTCGCTTGAAGGGTCGCCAATACCCGCCCGCGCGCATTTTGCTCGATTGCCTCAGCCACGATCGCGCGGGGTTCGTCCCGGGCCTGTTGATCGAATAAGAGCCGCGCCCATCGGTCGGACAATTCCCGTAGGTCGGTACGGCCCTGGGCCACTGCCTGCCGTTGCCAAGGGTCGAGTTCATCGGGGCCAAGATCGCCGATGGCAATTTCTCGCAGAATGTCGCCCGCCATCCTGAAGGATCGCGAATCAAGCTCCACCTTGCGCATCGCTCCCGCGATGACGGCCTCTGTTTCCAAGTGCTCCAGCATCCCGGGCCGCCAGTCCATGCCGTCGGTCAAAGCCTGGGCCACGTCGTCGGGCAGCGAGTGCCATTGTCGAATAAAGGTTTGTAGCGTCACGGTCTGGGCCTGGGGTTGCTGCTGGATCATGCCCACATTGTCGCATAATGTCCGCGAAAGCGGGCAGACATCATACGAAAAGTTGTTCGTGTAAAGTCACTTGCCAATCCTGCCACTTCAAGATGCCCATAGGCGAAGTGTCGTTCGCATAAAGTCCCTACGGGGCCTCACCCGGGATATTTAATTCGGGGTATTTTCTCGATTCCCCTTTTCCAAGGTGCGCAAGCGGTCGCTACCTTGGCATGTTGCGCACCTTCCCGATTCTGGCCTCTCAGGGCGGTTTGGGTTGCGCACCTTCTAATCAGGTCTAATTATCCGAATTGTTGCATATAGGCAATATGCGAAGTTGAGTTCACGGAAGTCAGTAACCGCCCTTGTGACTTCTAGATGCCCATAGGCGAAGCGTCATTCGTATAAAGTCCCTACGGGTTGTTTCCTCACTCACCGGCCAGTAATCGGCGGATCGCCTGAGCCTTTTCCTGATCGCTCAAGGGCAGCCGGTCAATCATCGCCAGAGCCGCCGCGAGTTGTCCGCCTTGCTCGGGGTCGGCTGCTGCCTCGGGCCTGTCCTGCTGTCCTGGGCCTGCCTGCTGCCGGGTCTGATCCTGCCCCTTTGCGGGGTCTGGTTGCTTCGCCTTTTTAATTCCCGTTGCTGCGCTATGCGCTGCGCCGCCCTTTTCAGGTTTTGGTAAGTCGATGCGTTCGCCAGCGTTACAGGTTTCAACCGTGCGACTCATAATCGCTCGGTCGCGGGTTCGAATCCTGCCGCCCCCATTCCGCAACACTACGCATTGAAACGCGTTTACCCTGTGTTCCATGCGGCAAAAGCCTGGGTTTTTCTGGGTGCCTTTATCCCGTGATTTGGGAAATGCGATACTTTTTTTACTGGTGATTTCGGGTTACTGCGATCGCGCTGACGGATTTGGCCTTGAAAACCGGTTTGGTCATGCTGTTACATTTCGAAAACAGCTTCGATAGCTTCAAAGCCGAGGGTGATATGAATCGTTCGTCGGATTTGTGGCATGTGATTCAGGAAGGTGAGGCTCAGCGCGTTCGCCCCAAGACGATGACGGTCAGGTCCACGAAGATCGCCAGTGCCGGAAGCTAGTCATGTACTGGGTATGTCTGTCCAAGTGAGGGCACGGGACGGACAACGCGCCGGAGTTTCACAAACTTCGTGGTGGGCGACAGATACGGCACGGGCTAGAACATCAAAAAAAGCCACCGGGGCACGGTTGTCCCATGGTGGCGTTATTCTGGGGGAAAGCGGGTGATGAGATTCGAACGCACGACATTCACGTTGGCAAGGGCACCCTAACAGAATCCATCTATCGTGCGGGGCTAGAGTTGTGTTCCTGCTCAACCACTCGGTGGACCCATGGGTGCGGGAATGTGGGGGCTGCGTGGGTTGCGTTGTCTTCCTCGCGACGACAATTGCGTCCCAGCCGCCGTTGCCTCGCGTAGAGGATTGGAGCTCAGCGAGGATTTCAGGAGAGCATTGACTTAGACGATATGTGATGATATAGTCACCAATCTGTGGAGTCACCCAATGAGCAATGACGCAACATGGCAGCGGTACGAGATGCAGGCACAGGTCATCACGGCCCTGGCGCACCCGATTCGCGTGGCGATTGCGGATCTGCTCAAGGATGGCGAGGTGTGCGTCTGCGAAATCGCTGAGCACATCGGGGCCGAGCGGTCGAACACATCCCGCCACCTGGCAATCATGCTCAAAGCCGGGGTCTTGAAGACGCGCAAGGATGGCCTGCAGGTGTTTTACTCGCTGCGGACGCCATGCGTGCTGAACTTCCTCAACTGCGCCACTCGTGCGATCCAGCAGAACATAAAGGAACAGACCAAGGCGATGGCGTCGGCATAAATGCCGGTGCATCTTTTTTTAATTCAATACGTGAGTATTTCATCACGGAATCACCATGAGTAGCACTACAACGAGTTCAACTTCAACGGATGACCCGACGCGGGTGGCAACCGCGTCATGCTCTGCCCAGCAGCGGGAACCATCTCTGCTGCGCAAGGAGCGGAAAACACTTCTGCTGGGCTTGATCGTCTTCGGCGTCTTCTTCGCTTTGCCGCTCGGCTGGCAGCGGTTCGATCAGTCGATCTATGAGGCGCTGGCGCTGACCAAGTGGTACGCCCAAGAGCACGTGCTGCTGTGCCTGGTGCCGGCGTTCTTCATCGCCGGGGCAATCGCCGTATTCATCAGCCAGAACGCGGTGATGAAATACCTCGGCCCGAACGCACCCAAACCCGTGGCCTACGGCGTGGCGTCGGTCAGCGGTACGATCCTCGCGGTTTGTTCCTGCACGGTGCTGCCGCTGTTCGCGGGCATCTGGCGGATGGGCGCGGGTCTTGGACCGGCCACGGCGTTCCTATATTCAGGGCCGGCGATCAACGTGCTGGCCATCGTGTTGACGGCGGCGGTGCTGGGGCCGGAGTTGGGCGCGGCGCGGGCGATCGGCGCGATTAGTTTCAGCATCATCATCGGTTTGGCGATGCACTTGATCTACCGCAAGGAAGAATCGCAGCGGGCCGCCAACGCCGCCGCGTTCGAGGGTGATGACGAAGGTCGGCCGCTGTGGAAGACGGCTATCTACTTCGCGGCGATGGTTGGCATCCTCGTCTTCGCCAACTGGGGCAAGCCCCAGGAAGACGCTGGCGTGTGGCATCTGATCTTCTCAAGCAAGTGGATCATCACCTCGGGCTTCGGCGCGGCACTGGCGGTCATCCTCGTCGTCTGGTTTGGCATCCGATGGTGGAAGATGGCGCTGGTCGGGTTGGCGACGGCAATCGCATGGGCGCTGAGCGCCTATTGGATCGTACCGACATGGGGGGCACACTTGCCCGGTTATGACCACGGTCTGCCGTACGCGGCGATGATTCCCTTCACCGTGGCGACGATTGGTCTGTCGGTGGTGCTCTCTGTAGGCAAGCGGCCCGACGAAGCCAACGAGTGGTTTGATCAGACGTGGGGCTTCACGAAGCAGATCACACCGCTGCTGTTGTTCGGCGTGCTGATCGCGGGCTTCCTGCTGGGTCGGCCCGGCGAGGAAGGCATGATCCCAAATGCATGGATTGCGTCATTGGTCGGTGGCAACTCACTGCTGGCCAACCTGTTTGCCTCAGTGGTCGGCGCGTTCATGTACTTCGCGACACTGACCGAGGTGCCGATCCTCCAAGGCCTGATCGGCAGCGGCATGGGCAAGGGCCCGGCGCTGGCATTGTTGCTGGCCGGTCCTGCGCTGTCGCTACCCAACATGCTCGTGATCCGCACCGTGCTTGGCACGCAGAAGACTGTCGTATTCGTGTCGCTGGTTGTTGTGATGAGCACGCTGACCGGCTGGGCTTATGGAGCATGGTTCTGATGAAAATCCTGCAAGCGTACAATGATGATCGCTGCCAAACCTCACTGACGGTGGCGTTGCTGGTCACTTGTGCGACCTGGGTGGTCGGCTGCGCGGGACCGTTGGATGGGCCGGTCAGCGGGCCACTGGGTCTTCCACAGGCGTATCCGCGCGTGGCGGTTCCTTCAGTTCCTTCGCAACCGTCCAAGCCGGTCGTTCCCGAGGGGCCTTTGACCTTGAGCAATTGTCTCGATCTGGCTCTGGCCAACAATCCTGGACTCAAGGCGACCAGTGATGATGCGGGCCGAGCCGGGGCGGAAGCCGACCTAGCAAAATCCAGCGCCTGGCCGAAACTCGACGCTGTTGCTGGCTACACGCACACGCTGGACGATCAGCGCCTCGTCCCGGCAAGGCGTGACGGTGAACCGGGCGTGTTCGCCAGCGACTTTGCTTCGGCGGATCTGGTCCTGACCATGCCGCTGTTCACCGGCGGGCAGATCACCAACCGCATCAAGGCAGCCCAACTGCTTGAGGCGGCGGCGGCTCACCGGCTTTCACGCAGTCGTCACGAACTGGCGTTTAACGTAACCAGTCTTTTCTACAGCATGCTGGCCCAACAGCGTTTCATCGAGTCGGCGGAGTTCTCTCGCCGCGCCATCGAGCAGCAGCGTGATCGCATCCGTCAACTGATCGATGCTCAAAAGGCGGCCAATGTCGATCTGCTGCGCACCGAGGTGCGTCTGGCCAATATCGATCAGCAGTTGATCGCTGAACGTAACCGGCTGGCGATCCAGCGACGCACACTCGGCACGCTGCTGGGGGTGGGTGAGAAGCCGATCGAGATTGCCGGCGAACTGGAAACCGAATCAAGCGTACCGGCGACGCGTCCGGCCACGGCGTCGGTCATGAGTCAGCGTCAGGACTATCTGGCGGCGGGTGCGGGTGTCGAAGCCGAACGACGTCGACTCGAAGCGGTTAAGGGGGCGCGATGGCCTCAGATCAGCGCCCGTGCCTCGTATGGTGGGCGATTCGGGATCGATGCCAACGGACCGGCTGGTGCTGATGAACTGGAAGATATTGCCATGGTGGGTGTGTACGGAACGATTCCACTTTTCGATGGCGGCGAGATTGCAGCCGACGTGCTGCGGCAACGTTTCGCCCTGTCAGGCCAGCGTCAGCGACTGCGCGAACTGGAATTGCGAATCGATCTGGAACTCGAAAGTGCGTGGCTGAACATCCAGTCGGCGACCGAGCGCATCGACGCGACCGCCGCCGCCGTGAAGCAGGCTGAGGAAGGCCTGCGGATCGAACGGGAAAAATACGACCAGGGCAAGGGCACGATCACCGATGTGCTCGATGCTCAGTCTGCGTTGCTTGAAGCCCAGACCACCTACTACCGGGCGTTGGCCGATCGGCGCATCGCCCTGGCCCAACTCAAGCTGGCGATGGGAGAGATGCCATGACCCGTTGGATCAACTATGCCTGCCTGTTGTTCGCGATGGTTGTGGTGGCCGGTTGTGGCAACGAGCCGGCAACCGACAAACCGCAAAGCAAGAAGGTCGCATCCGTGCGAACGTTGACCGTGACGACCCGGCCCATGAAGAAGCTGGCCGAACTGACCGGCGAAGTCGTCGCCACGCGGCAGGTCACCATCAGCGCCACCGTCGAAGGCCCGA